>UBTA01000039.1:0-22515 GCA_900468065.1 Hyphomicrobiales bacterium
CACCGTTTTTGAAAAAAATAACAGTTTTTTGACAAAGCCCTGCAGCGTAAGGCTTTGCTGCATTGCGACAATCGGGATAACCCTTTGTATAGAAGCGAAAACACAATCCCGCCCTCACTTCTTCACAATTGGCGCTCTAATCAGCATTTCGCAACTGCGTTTTTGCGGCTCTCTCTGTCTATAGAGGAGCCCTTAGAGAGTGATGGCCGTTCTGTTTGACTTGGAGGCATGAAAGATGCACATCTTCGCACAACATACCCGGACCATAATAAGAAACGGCGCGTAACCAGGGACCCCGCTCGATTGGCATGATCACGGACAAGACCATGATACGGTCGCTCGGCAACGAGCCGCCGATCCTTGCGGATGGACGCAGGGCCCCCGACCGGCGCGAGATTTCCCTTCGCTGGCTTTCGGGCACCTTTCTGACCGGCATTACCTCCAGCCTACTGATGGGCGTGGCTTTGTTTGCTGCCCTTGACGGGCGCCAGCAGCTGGCCATTCCGGCGGAAGCCTATGCCGCGATGGACCCGTCCGTCCGCGGCTCGCAGCCGACAGCCGCTGCCAAGCGCGGCGACCGTATCTTAAGCCCCAGCATTGTCGCCAAGCCGTCCGACCGCACCATCATGGAAGTCTCGACCATGACCCATGATGGCGAGAAGGAAGTGGTTCGCCGCCAGCCTTTCGCGCATGTGAAGATGACGCTGGCCGCCAACCATCAGCCGGCGGAAAAATATCCCGCCTTCGATCCGCTGGCGATCTTTTCCAGCGACGACGCAGATGCGCCGCCGCCGGTCAGCCGGACCGGAACGCTCTATGGTTCCGATGTTGAATCCGAAGTGGCGCTGAAGACGGTGGATTTTCCGCTGAAGGGATCGACGTTGACATTCGCGCCCTCGATGTCGATGGATGAAGTCGAGGAAAATGTCCGCACCAACGGTTCGGTCCTGACCGATGGCAATACCCAGCTTGCCTCGCTCTTCTATGTCGATCCGCGCCGCTTTGCCTCCGATGCCTCCGATCTCGACCTGATCCAGGGCCTGTCGGCCCGGGTGGTCGAGGAGAACATGACGGTCTCGGCCTTCGAGACGATCACCGACCAGACAACCGAATATGCCGACGATGTCATTCCGGTGCGCCGGGCAACGCCGATCGCCGCCGTTCTGATCAATGCCGGATATGGAAAAGCCCAGGCCGAGGATCTCGCCGGCTATCTGCGGCCGGCACTGAACGCGACGGATCTGCAGGACGGCGACGTGCTTCGCATCGGCATTATCCAGAAGGGCGAGAACGAGGAGGCCAAGGTCGTACGTGCCACCGTCTATACGCGCGGCGCCCATGTCTTTACCATGGCGCTGGACGACAAGGGCAATTTCGTCAAGGCTTATGAGCCTCCGCAACTGGCAGCCGTTGCCAGCGCCTTTGACGACAACGGAACCCCGGTGATCAACGCCGGCCGTGACCTGCCGCGCGTCTATGACGGTGTCTATCGCGCCGCCCTCTCCTACGGAATGAATTCGACGATGATCGCCCAGATCATCAAGCTTCTGGCCAGCAATGTCGATTTCCAGGCACAGTTGAAGCCGACCGACCGTCTCGAGGCGTTCTTTTCGGTCGCCGACAACAGCGGCAAGGCAACCGACGATTCAGAACTGCTCTACGTCAATGCCAAATTCGGCGATGCGGAAACACGTTTCTACCGGTTCCAGGATCCAGACGACAATTCGATCGATTATTACAACGAGCAGGGCAAGAGCATCCGCCAGTTCCTGCTGCGCAACCCGGTTCCGAACGGCACGTTCCGCTCCGGCTTCGGCATGCGCCGCCATCCGATCCTCGGGTTTTCGCGCATGCATACCGGCGTGGATTGGGCAGCACCCCGCGGCACGCCGATCATTGCGGCGGGCAACGGCATCGTTGAAAAGGCCGGCTGGGATTCCGGCGGTTATGGCAACCAGACACTGATCCGCCATGCCAATGGCTATGTCTCGTCCTACAATCACCAGAGCGCGATTGCCAAGAATGTCACCGCCGGCTCGAAAGTCGTCCAGGGCCAGGTGATCGGCTGGGTCGGCACCACCGGCCTGTCGACCGGACCGCATCTGCACTACGAACTGATCGTCAACGGCAACCGCGTCGATCCCCTGCGCATTCGCCTGCCCGGCGGCAAGTCGCTGGACGGCCAGGCGCTCGCCCAGTTCGACAAGGAACGCGGCCGCATCGACGAACTGCTGGCAAAGGACAATGGCAATGCCGAAGTGGCGGCGGTGCAGTAGGATTACTGCACCAAGCCATCTTGTCAGTAATCGGCTGTCAATATTCCAGTATCCGCATCCAGCTCCGCCATCGTACCGATCGGCAGGCTTACCGGGCGTTGTCCATGACCGATCGGCAACCCGCCCAGGACAGGAACGCCCAGTGCATCGAGATAATCGCGCACGAGATCAATGATCACCTGACCGCGGGACGGCTCCGCCATCACGAATTGCCCGACTGCAACGCCTGCAACTCCGTCGAGATGGCCGGCTTTGCGCAGCATGGTGAGCGCGCGATCGACACGCCCCGGATAACAATCGATCGCCTCCAGCAACAGGATGGATCCGGTCATGTCCGGCAGGGACCAGCCTGCGGCTGTGACAATCAAATCAAGATTGCCCCCGACAAGGACACCTCTTGCCTTGCCCGTGGTGGTCAGACCCGCCGTCGGCTCGGCGGATCGCGACGCAACGGTCATGCTGCCGGTCTCCATCAGCATCCGCGCAAGGGCATCCCGGTTTTCAAGGTCGGCGCCGCCATCGCCATCGCCAAATAGCGCACCGTGGATTCCCGCCACACCGCATTGATGCAAAAGCATCAGATGCAGAATGGTGATATCGCTGAATCCGACCAGGGGCTTTGGATCACGGCGTACCGCATCGAAATCGAGCCTGTCGGCAATCCGGTAGGCCCCCTTGCCGCCACGCGTTGCGAAGATTGCGCGAATGTCGGGATCACGTAACGCCAGATTCAAGTCTGCGATCCGCTCGTCATCCGTCCCCGCCAGAAAGCCATGGCGGTCAAAGGCGTGCACGCCGAAATCCACTTGAAAACCAAGCTCTTCCAGAAAGCGTACACGGCCGATAATCTCGTGACGATCTGGCGTACTAGCCGGAGAGACGAAACGGATACGGTCGCCCGGCTTCAGTTTCGCCGGCGCAGTGATTGCAGGCCGCAGACCAGCCTTGGTTTGCACGATATCGACCATATGCGTCCCCTACTCCCCCGGCTCCGTCTGCCGCATGCTCGCCCGCTCCTGCATCCGCGACCACCAGCTCATGAGATTGGTGTAAACGCCGAGTATCGGCAAACCTTCCGGAGCCTTAGCAAAATAATCGATCATCGGCGCGACATGCAGATCGGCAAGCGTCAGGGCCGTGCCGCCAAGCCAGGGACCATCCCCCGTCAGATCGGCAAGCGCTTTCAGGATAACCGGCGCCCTGGAAAGGGATGCCGCAAGCCGCGTCTCATCGCTCGGTTCACCCCGCGCAGGCTTCGATACCTGCTCAACATACACTCCCCAGACGAGCACGGGATAGACGTATCCGTCGGTAATGCTGATGATCTGGTTGACGCGGGCGCGGCTTCGCGGGTCTGCGGGCTGGAGCTCGGGTCCGTCGAAAGACTCATCGATATAGCGGGTGATCGCGCCAGTCTCGTAAAGCTCAAACTCGTCATGCGCGAAGGCCGGAATGCGGCCGAAAGGCTGCCGGGTAAGATAAGATGGCGGCGGCCCGCCCTCGGCAAAAACATCGACCGGCACCAGATTATAATCGACGCCCTTTTCATGAAGGGCAAGCCGGGCTGCACGCACATAGACGCTATAGGCAGCGCCGAACAGTGTCGGTTTTCCCATTCACCCCTCCTCCCCCACCTATCAGCCCAAACGAAAAAGGCCGCCCCGAAGGACGGCCTTTCTCTTAATCTTTGGATCAGGCAGCGACCTTTGCAGCCCCGTCCCGAAGCTTGAAGTTCAGGCGATCGGAGCCGGCAAAGGCCTTGATCGTCGAACCGTCCGGGAAATTGCCCTGCAGGATCTGCTCGGCGAGCGGGTCCTGGACATATTTCTGCACGGCCCGCTTCAGCGGACGCGCACCATAGGCCGGATCGTAGCCGCGGTCGGCGAGGAAGGCGCGCGCCTCGTCGTCGAGTTCGAGGGTGATCTTGCGGTCGGCCAGAAGCTGGCGCAGCCGCTCCAGCTGGATATCGACGATCGTGCCCATTTCGCCGCGCTTCAGGCGGTGGAACAGGATGATCTCATCGACCCGGTTCAGGAACTCCGGCCGGAAATGCCCGCGCACAACGTCCATCACCTGATCGCGCACCATGTCGCTATCATCGTTTTCGCCAAGCCCGACGAGATATTCCGCCCCGAGGTTGGAGGTCATGATGATCATCGTGTTGCGGAAATCGACGGTGCGGCCCTGGCCATCGGTAAGACGGCCATCATCGAGAACCTGCAACAGCACGTTGAAGACGTCCGGATGCGCCTTTTCGATCTCGTCGAACAGCACGACCTGATAGGGCTTGCGCCGCACCGCTTCGGTCAGAGCGCCGCCTTCCTCGTAGCCGACATAGCCCGGAGGTGCACCGATCAGCCGGGATACGGAGTGTTTCTCCATATATTCCGACATGTCCATGCGCACCAGCGCCGTATCGTCGTCGAACAGGAAGCGCGCCAAAGCCTTGGTCAGTTCCGTCTTGCCGACGCCGGTGGGCCCAAGGAAGATAAACGAACCGATCGGACGGTTGGGATCCTGCAGGCCTGCCCGCGAACGGCGAACCGCGCGCGAAACGGCCTGAACCGCATCACCCTGGCCGACCACCCACTTGCCGAGCTCGTCTTCCATGCGCAACAGCTTGTCGCGCTGGCCTTCGAGCATCTTCTCCACCGGAATGCCGGTCCAGCGGGAAACGACATGGGCGATGTTGTCGGGTGTCACGACCTCCTGAACCATCGGGTCAAGCGCCGACGAATCCTGGCTTTCGGAAACCTCCAGCTCCTTTTCAAGCTTCGGGATCACGCCATAGGCAAGCTCGCCGGCGCGCTGGAATTCACCCTTGCGCTGGGCAGCCGCCAGTTCGTTACGGGCCTCTTCCAGCTGCTTTTTCAGATCCGCAGCCAGACCAAGCTTCGATTTTTCCGCCTGCCAGCGCGCCGTCAGCGCATCGGCCTGCTCCTCGAGCCCGGTGAGGTCGAGTTCCAGCTTTTCCAGCCGGTCCTTCGAGGCACGGTCGGTTTCCTTTTTCAAGGCCTCGCGCTCGATCTTCAGCTGCATGATACGCCGGTCGAGTTCGTCCAGCTCTTCCGGCTTTGAATCCACCTGCATCCGCAGCCGCGAGGCGGCTTCGTCCATCAGGTCGATCGCCTTGTCCGGCAGGAACCGGTCGGTGATGTAGCGGTTGGACAAGGTCGCAGCCGCAACAAGCGCCGAATCCGAGATCCGCACCTTGTGATGCTGTTCGTACTTTTCCTTCAAGCCGCGCAGGATCGAGATCGTGTCCTCGACATTCGGCTCGTTGACCATGACAGGCTGGAACCGGCGGGCAAGGGCTGCGTCCTTTTCCACGTGCTTGCGATACTCATCGAGCGTGGTGGCGCCAACGCAATGCAGCTCGCCGCGCGCCAGCGCAGGCTTCAAAAGGTTGGACGCATCCATTGCCCCATCCGCCTTGCCGGCACCGACCAGCGTGTGCATCTCGTCGATGAACAGGATGATTTCGCCGGCTTCCGCCTGGACTTCGGAGAGAATGGCCTTCAGCCGCTCCTCGAATTCACCACGGAATTTCGCACCGGCGATCAGCGAGCCCATGTCGAGCGCCATCAGCTTCTTGTCTTTGAGGCTTTCCGGCACGTCGCCATTGATGATGCGCAGCGCCAGGCCTTCGGCGATCGCCGTCTTGCCGACGCCGGGCTCACCGATCAGCACCGGGTTGTTCTTGGTGCGGCGCGACAGGACCTGGATGGTGCGGCGAATTTCATCGTCGCGGCCGATCACCGGGTCGAGCTTGCCGTCACGGGCATCGGCTGTGAGATCGCGCGCATATTTCTTCAAGGCGTCAAAACCGGCTTCGGCATTGGCGCCATCGGCGGTACGGCCCTTGCGGATCTCGTTGATCACCTGGTTCAGCTTGGACGCCGTCAGCCCTGCCTTCGACAGGATGCCGGACGTGGCAGCCGAGGTCTCGATGATCAGCGCCTGCAGCAGCCGTTCAACAGTGACAAAACTGTCGCCCGCCTTCTTGGCAGCCTCTTCGGCCGTCGTGAACACCTTGGCAAGCGGCTGCGAAAGCGAGATCGAGCCATTGCCGCCCGATACTTTCGGCAGCTTGGCAATCGCGCTGTCATTGGCAAGTTTTGCGTCCTTGGCGCTGGCGCCGGCCCGCTCGATCAGCGATGCCGCCATGCCCTGGTCGTCATCGAGCAGGACTTTCAGCACATGCTCGGGAACGAATTGCGGATGGCCCTGGGCCAGCGCATAGGTCTGAGCCGATTGCAGAAAACCGCGCACGCGCTCGGAGTATTTTTCGATATTCATATGTCACCCTCCGGTAATCGGTCAGCCCACATTTGGCACTGCCGACAGTTGGAATGAGGCTCCCTGAAAAGGCAAGCCCGAATGAACCGGCCTGCATTGCACAGGACCGGCCGTCTGCAGTGAATATGGGGCCGGAATTTTCGAAATTAAAGAGCATGAAACGCTCCGGTTGCCGATTTCGCCGAAAGCCTCACAAAACCGTCGTCCGCGCCCAGCTTTCGACGCTGTCGATCATGATGCGCACGTGCTCGGAATTGTCAGTGAGTTCCGCCAGCTCGGACAGACGATGGGCGGCCGTCAGGATATCCACCCGCTGCCGGTCGATCATCCGGCCCGTCAGTGTTTCATAGGATGCGATGATCCGTTCGGTCAGATCCGGCGAAACGAAGCGCGCATAGATGAACTCCTGATGCACCGGCGCAAAGCCGGAATCGGCGAAGTCGTACATGCCGGTCAATCGTTCAGCTGCGTGGTCAAATGCCATGTTCCAGCCGTGGCCATCGAAGAAGCTGTAGGTGGTGCCATAGGGATCCGGCGGCAACTGCTCAAAGGCATCGATCGCGGCCGCAGCCCTTTGCCGGGTGTCCGCCGTCAGCAAAGGCAGCGCCCTCTCCCGCATCGCATCCGCCGTCTGCCACGGTCCCACCGGTCCGGCCCCGGCAGCCAGCATCTCGGCCTGATCCAGCCGTTGAAGCTCGGCATAAAACCGCCCGAGCATCTCGCCCAGTCGCTGC
This sequence comes from Hyphomicrobiales bacterium, assembly GCA_900468065.1. Classification (GTDB taxonomy): domain Bacteria; phylum Pseudomonadota; class Alphaproteobacteria; order Rhizobiales; family Rhizobiaceae; genus Pararhizobium. The sequence goes on from UBTA01000039.1 coordinate 7,310, forward strand.
CGCGCAACCTCGGGAAGACGATCATAGTCAGCGGTGACCAGATGCACGCCCTTCAGCTTCTCATGCACTGAAAACAGCGGCGGGCCACGGACGATGCGCAGATCGGGAACCGGCATCGAAATCTGCGGCCGGATCACGGCCAAAAGCTGCGCCTCGCGCAATAACGCCTTTTCGGCCACCGCATGGCGGGGAAACTTGAAGATCAGCCGGTCATCGACATCGACGGCCACCGAATCCCAGCCCGCCGTTGCGAGCTCGAACCGCGACGATGCAAGCTCCGGAAATGTTGTGGTGATGATGCTGCTAAAATGACCGGTATCAGATGTTTCCATGCCGGGGATATAGCGGCTGCCCCGGCCGGAAAAAACCCCTTCATAATTCAACCCCTCGCCATGTTCTCCGGCAAGGCAGCCTGCTGACAAACCCTGAAGCCGATGATTGGATGAAAGCGGCCCCCACTCTCCGTCATCCTCGCCCTTGTGGCGGGGATCCAGCGACCCGACGTCTGTCGGGTCACAAGACTCTCTCAGCCCAAAGACTTGGGCTGGCTGGATCTCTGTGACAAGCACAGAGATGACGGAGGTTTTGGTAACCACTTCGTTTTCCCAATAACCTTTCAATAACAAAAAATGACTTCGGCAGCAGCCCTTCCGCCGTTAGACTACTGTCCCTTTGTTCTCAAATGACGTTCCGAATTCCTTCATCCGCCCAACATAATAGGCGGGATCGATCAGCACCTCCGGCAGGTAGAGGCCGGCCTTTGGCGCGTTCCCGCCCGCAAGACCGAGCAGCCGTTCCACGGCAAGCGCAACGCCCAGAGCCGTCAGCGGTGCCTGTCCCTGCGGATGGACGATCTCGTGCCGGTCCAGCCTGTGCTTGCCGTCTGCCCCCTGCCCCTCGATCTCGACGGCGATTTCCGTCGAGATCGGCTCACCACGGCGGCGACTGGCGGATTGGCTATAGGCGAGGTCGAGCCGGATCGCCTTGGCATCGGTGCGGGCAGCCAGCGCCATGATGTCGAAGGGCGAATAGGCCTGCGCCTCCAGTTCGACGCCATCGATACTGACATACCGTGCCTTGGCTTCGTCACCACTCACCCAGTGCATCCTGCCATCTTTCACCGTCAGCGAGGCGGGGGCAGCACCGGTAATGCGATTGTAGTCGGCCAGCGCCGCCGGTCCACCCATATCCTGTTCATCAAGCAGAACGCCGATACGGATCGCGTCGATCCGTTGAAAACTTTTGGCAAACGCCAGCACCGGGAAGATCGCCGCGCCCGCCAGCCAATGGCTCGCCAGCAGGATCGGCGCCCGGTCCGGGGCGTGGATATATTGCGCCACCTCGGGTCCGATTTCGAACGTGCCGCTGGAAACGCTGATATAGGGTACCCGGTGATGTTGCGCATAGCGCATCGAGGACAGCGCGTCATCCTTGACGAATACCGCGACCGCGCTGAAAGCCTGATCGCCAGAAAGCCCCAGGTCCGGCCGGTCGAGATCGACCTTGATGCCCGTCGCCCCGCCAATGTCCCTGGCAACCGCATCTGCCTTGGCAAGGTCCCGGCCGCCGATGGCAAGCGGCAGATCGGGGTGAAGCGTGCGAATGGTCCTTGCCGTCCAGCTTCCGACGACGCCGGAGCCGCCGATGATCAGGACAGGGTTTAATTTGCTCGACATGGTCTTATCTCCTAGGACAATGACATCAGTGCTTTGTTGATGTTACCAATAGTAGGTTACCACTGGTAGGTAATGGGCAAAATGCCGCTTTCAAGGGGCCGATCGTTCAATGGAAAGAAAATGGGGATGATGATCGATGGCCAAGCCCGAAACGCGCAAACTCCCCAGGCCGGAGCGGCGGACGCAGCTGCTCGACACGGCGAGAGACATCCTGCGCGAATGCGGCGCCGATGCCCTGACGCTCGGCCATCTGGCAGAGCGTGCAGGCGTCAGCAAGCCGATCGCCTATGAGCATTTCGGCACCCGTGAAGGCCTGCTGATCGCCCTATCAGAGGAGATTGAAGCGCGCCATGTCGGAAAGCTGAAAGCGGGGCTCGAAAAGGCGCCGCCAACCCTTCCCGCAATTGCCGATGTCATCAGCTCCGCCTATATAGGCTGCGCGCTCGAAAGCGGCCCCGAATGGCTGGCCATGTCGGGAGCGTTGCGCGGCAATGCGCAGATGGATGCCGTCCAGCAGGCGCTCGCCGACGATTATGTCGCCATCATCGCCGCCGCACTTGCCCGTTTCTCGAGCCTGTCGCCGGATGACCTGCGGCTGCGCTGCGTCGGTCTTGCCGGCGCTGCCGAAACCATCGCCCGCGAACTCATCCGCGGCCGCATCGATGAAAACACGGCATCTGCCAATCTGGCTGCGCTGATCGTCTATGGCATCGCCGCCTGAGCACCAGTTGCACGGCCGCAAGATTAGGAATCCTGCGTGCCCCGCTCCAACCCTACGGCCAGCACGGTCTCTGCAGGCACATTCACCCACAGGGCGGCATCGACATCCCCCGCTCTGGCCAGCCAGCGCCCGGCAATCTGGTAACCCAGCGAATACCCCAACCAGCGCGGACGCGCGCCCGTGCCGAAGAACCAGCCACCATGGTCGTAGTGAAACGATGCAAGCTCCTCGGCTCCGGGCAAAGCAGCCTGCAGCACCTGCGGCGTCACGGCGCATTCCCATGGTTCCGGTTGCGTACCCATGAGATGCCGCACGAACTGACCGGCAAGTCCCTCGCTGACCAGCGCTTCGCCCAAAGTATAACCATAGCCGGGTCCCGCCATGCGCATGCAATGATGCACTTCATGCGCGATCTGCCGGTGAAGCGCGCCGTCGCTGAGGCTGCGGATGAAATTCGGATTGTCCGGATCGACCGTCATCGAGAACATCGTGCTGCGATAGGCGCGCCCGACAAGGCCCATTTCAGGGATGGTTTCACCGGCAAGCCGCTGGACGATTACATCAAGCCGCGGCGGCGGCATCATCGTCGAAACAGTCCGGTAAGCCTGCTCGAACGCGGCGGTTATTTCAGCGCGATAGCCGGACAAATATCCCGAAGCCTCCAGCCAATGCAAAGTCCAGCCATCCATTCAAACGTCCTCTCATAATCCCCGTCGCGCCATACCCGTCATTGCGTCAGATCGCCCCAACAAAAAACCCGGCCGCAAAAAGCGAACCGGGTTCTTCAACAACGTCTTGCAAAACCCGCGTTGCGGCAGCCTTTTGCGGATTATTCCGTCGCGGCGGGCTCCAGGGCCGGCGCATCGCCAGCTGGCTCTGCACCGGCTTCGCCGACTGCTGCAGCATCGTCGCCACCGGCTTCACCACGGCGTGGCTGGCGGCGCGGACGCGGAGCGGTGCGGCGGCGTGTCGGAGCGCGGCCTGTGGGTGCCTCCTCCTCCAGCGCAACCTCAACCGGCGTGCCTTCGATGATCGGCTGCGGGCCGGAGCCGTCGATGACGGGCTGCGGAGCGAGATCAGGACGCGCCTGTGCCTGCTCGGCGCGAGGCTGCTCGGTGCGCTCGGGGCGCGGCGGACGCGGACGGTCCTGCTGGCGCTGGCGATCCTGGCGCGGACGCTCCTGGTCGGGCTGGCGCTGGCGGTCCTGCTGTTCGGGCTGCGGCTGCTGGCGCTCGCCTTCCGGCTGCTGGCGCTGCTGACGCTCACCTTCCGGCTGGCGCCGCTGCTGGCGCTCGGCCTGCTGGTGATGACGCTCCTGCTCGAGCTGCTGGTCCTGCCCAACGGAATTCTCGTCGTTGTCGCCCTGGTCCATATCGTCGTCGCGCTCGTTGCCGTCGCGATCCTGGAACTCGTTGCGATCGTTGAATTCGCCACGGTCATCCCGCTGAAAGCGTTCCTGCATCTGCGCCTGGGCGGCTGCGATGATGCGGTTGTAGTGCTCGGCGTGCTGCAGGTAGTTTTCAGCCACGACACGGTCACCGGAGCTCTGCGCGTCACGCGCGAGCGTCGAGTATTTCTCGGCGATGTGCTGGGCGGTACCGCGGATCTTCACGTCCGGGCCAGAGCTGTCATAGGTCCGGGTGAGCGGGTTGGAACCCTTCCGGTTATGATTGTTATTGTTGTTGTTACCACCGCCGCCACTATTGTTGTTGCTGCTGGTATTGTTGTTGTTACGCCCACGGCCGCGCTTGTTCTGCTGTCCTGGCCTCATCGTTCACTCACCTGGATTCTCTTGATATTGATGATCTTGTGGCTTCGCGGCTTGCCAGAAATTCCTTATCAAGGGATTCCGGATCAAGCAGACACGCGCCGCGACCCAACCGCCTTTTGACGGTACCGTCGCTGGTTAAAGTCAAATTAACAGGTACCCGCACCAGGCACTGTCCAACCTTAGCAACTCTTTTGTGAGAGCAATCCTGCGGCAGGTCTGACCGGAACTAACCTCTGGTCTCTGACCTTCTGCCCAGTGCGTAGCTCGCAACCTAGCCCGCTTCCCGTGTGATTCCAAGCCTTTTCTTCAGGTTTCAGAAAAAGAACAGTCCATTATAGGCCGGTTTACAGGGCTTTGTTGCCGAAGGAGAACAGGATGGCCCGGTCGTTGCCGCCAAGGTCGCGAACCCGGTCGATCACCCGGAAGCCCTCGCCTTCGAAAAGCTGGCCGACCACCTGCAGCTGGTCGTAACCAATCTCGACCCCAACGATGCCGTCGTCGGCAAGATGGCGTGCGGCATGCGCGGCGATGGTGCGATAGGCATCCAGACCGTCGGCGCCGCCATCAAGCGCCAGCGCCGGATCATGATCGCGCACTTCCGGTGCCAGGGATGCAACCACATCAGTCCGTATATAGGGCGGATTTGACACGATGATGTCGAACTTGCCGACAATCCCCGAAAACCAGTCGCTTTCCACGGCCGAGAAGCGCTCACCGAGACCGTTGCGCACGGCATTGGCATGCGCCATCTCCACAGCACCTGCGGACAGGTCGGACCCGACGCCGGTTGCTTCCGGCACCGCACTCAACAGCGCCAGGCAGATTGCCCCGGTGCCGGTGCCAAGATCGATCAGGTGGCAGGATCCTTTCGCTGCCACGAATTTCTGCGCGAAGGGAATGAGCCCCTCGACGATCATCTCCGAATCCGGACGCGGCTCCAGCGTATCCTCCGACATGCCGAGCGTCAGGCCATAGAATTCGCGGCTCCCGAGAATGCGGTGAACCGGCTCGTGCGCCGCACGCCGCGCAATCGCATCGCGAATGCGCTGGGCATCCTTGTCCGAAACGATCTCGCCGCCGCGCGTCATGAACGCCACTGCCGGCAGGTCGAGCAGGCCGGATATCAGCACGCGCGCATCGAGCGCCGCCTCGCCGATATGGGCTTGAAGAAACCGGGATCTTGCCTCGGCAAACAGGCTGTCCAGCGTATCGGTCATCCCTTGACCTCGCCGAGCTGCGCCAGCTGATCGGCCTGATAGTCGGCCAAAAGCGCGTCGACCACCTCGTCGATTTCGCCCATCATCATCCGGTCGATCTTGTAGAGCGTCAGGTTGATGCGGTGATCGGTGACGCGCCCCTGCGGAAAATTATAGGTGCGGATGCGTTCCGAGCGGTCGCCCGAACCGACCTGGCTCTTGCGCGAGGCGGACCGTTCGCTGTCGGCTTTCTGCCGCTCCATATCATAGAGCCGCGAGCGCAGCACCTGCATCGCCTTGGCGCGGTTCTGGTGCTGGGATTTTTCCGAACTGGTGACGACGATGCCGGACGGCATATGGGTGATACGAACAGCCGAGTCCGTCGTGTTGACGTGCTGGCCGCCGGCACCCGAAGAGCGCATCGTATCGATGCGGATGTCTTCCTGGCGGATTTCGATATCGATATCCTCGGCCTCGGGCAGAACGGCGACTGTCGCCGCCGAGGTGTGAATACGCCCCTGCGTTTCCGTGTCGGGAACGCGCTGCACCCGGTGCACGCCGGATTCGAATTTCAGCTTGGAAAACACCCCACGGCCGGTCACCGTCGCGATGATTTCCTTGTAGCCGCCGGCGTCACCCTCGCTGGCCGAAAGCACCTCGACCTTCCAGCCCTTGGCCGAAGCATAGCGCTCATACATCCGGAAGAGATCGCCGGCAAAAAGAGCCGCTTCCGAGCCGCCGGTGCCGGCGCGGATTTCCAGGATGGCGCTCTTTTCGTCGGCCGCATCCTTGGGCAGAAGCAGAATCTGCATCTCCTGCTCAAGCTTTTCGATGCGCTCCTCGATCTCAGGCTTTTCCATGTCGGCGAGATCGCGCATCTCGCGATCGGTATCCTTGGCGGTCAAAAGCGTGTTGACGTCGGCAAGCTCGGCTTGAGCCTTCTCATACAGCCTGATCTTCGTCACCACCGGCTGCAGCTCCGAATATTCCGACGCCAGCTTCACATAGACATCCGCCGCCGGCCCCTCGGCCATCCGCGCCTCGATCTCGGAAAACCGGCGCTCCAGCTCGCGCATTTTTTCAACAGGTAAGGTTGCCAATGTGTACTCCGTGGGGAACAGCTGCGAAACACGCGCCAGTCCGATTCAATTGAGCTTGAGGAGAGTTTACCCCCCTCTGTCACTTCGTGACATCTCCCCCACAAGGGGGGAGATCATTCTTCTCTATGACATCCGAGTAAGGGAGGCACAACGCCAGCGGTCAATCTCCCCCCTTGTGGGGGAGATGTCGGCGTCGCCGACAGAGGGGGGTACCCTCAGCAATCTCAGTAGCTACAACGGAACCCCAGTCTCCGCCGCGAATGCCACCAGCATCTCGCGCACCGATGTCTGGCTGCGCTTGTCGTCCAGCGCCGTGTGCAGCATGGCCGAGAGCTTGTCGATATCAAGCGCCAGAAGCATGGCCTTGACCGGCCCGACCGCCGTCGGCGACATCGAGACGGAGCGGTAGCCGATGCCAAGCAGCGCCATGGCCGACAGCGGCTTGCTCGCCATCTCGCCGCACAGGGTTACCGAGGTCTCGTTGCGGTCGCCCGCCCGGACAATATCGCGCAGGATGCGCAGGAACGGCCGGCCGAGCACGTCGAACCTGTCGGCCACCCGCGCATTGCCGCGATCGACCGCCATCGAGAACTGGAACAGGTCGTTGGATCCGACGGAGACGAAATCGACCTCGTCCATCAGCTCGTCCAGCTGCCAGAGCAGTGCGGGCACTTCCAGCATGGCGCCGAATTGCAGCTTGCGCGGCAATTGCTCGCCGATCTTCGACTGCCGCTGAATTTCCTTCTGCAACAACTCACGCACGATGCGCAGCTCGGATACTTCCGTAACCATCGGCAGCATGATGCGCAGCTCCTGGCCTGCGGACGCCCGCAGCATGGCGCGCAGCTGGGTGCGGAGCAGGCCCGGCCGGTCGAGCGACAGGCGGATCGCCCGCCAGCCGAGTGCCGGATTTTCCTCTTCCGCCGCGCGGAAATACGGCACCACCTTGTCGCCGCCGATATCGAGCGTCCGGAACGTCACCGGCTTGCCGGCCGCCTGCTTCATGACATTGCGATAGAACAGCTCCTGCTCTTCCATCTTCGGCATGGTCGAGGCGATCATGAACTGCAGCTCGGTGCGGAACAGGCCGATGCCCTCGGCCCCGGATTCGGCCAGCTGCGGCAGATCGACCAGAAGCCCGGCATTCATCTGCAGCTTGATCCGTTTGCCGTCCCGCGTCACCGGCTCGACGTCGCGCAAAGCCCGGTATTGTTCCTGGCGGCGCGCCCGCAGCCGGACCTTTTCCTCATACGCCCGCTGCAGATCGGCCATCGGCCGCAGATGCACCTTGGCGTCGTCGCCATCGACGATGATCGCGTCGCCATTTTCGGCCAGCGCCACCACGCCCGCCGCCTGGCCAACCACCGAAATGCCCATGGCCCGCGCGACGATCACCACATGGCTGGTCACCGCACCGTCTTCGAGCACCAGCCCGCGCACGTTTTCCCGCGGATAATCGAGCAGCTCGGCCGCGCCCATGGCGCGTGCGACAACGATCGCATCGGTGGGGAAATCCGTCGCCGACATTTTTGCGCCATAGCCGGTCAGCTGCCGGAGCAGCCGGTTGGCCAGATCGTCGAAATCATGCATGCGCTCGCGCAGGTAAGGGTCCGTCAGCCGGATCATCCGCGCCTTGGTTTCGCTCTGCACCCGCTCGACCGCCGCTTCGGCCGTCAAACCGTTGCGGATCGCCTCTTCGAGCTTCCGCACCCAGCCCCGGTCATGCGCAAACATCCGGTAGGCTTCCAGAACGGCCCGGTGTTCACCTTCCATCGAAACGTCACGGCGCGACAGCATGTCGTCGATCGAGATGCGTAAGCTACCCAGCGCTTCCGCCAGCCGGCCAAGCTCGTGATCAGTATCGTCGTTCAAAAGATTGGTAACGACGATGCGCGGCTCGTGCAGCACGACGTAGCCGAGCCCGATGCCGTCGTTGAAGCTCGAACCATCGATCGTCACCGGCCGCGACAGGTCAAGTTCCAGCCCCGGCCGGGTGAGCTTCTTCAATTCTCCGGTCGCGACCATTTCGGCCAGCACCATCGCCGTCGTTTCCATCGCCTCGACCTCGTCGTCGCGATAGGTGCGGCTCGCCTTGTTCTGCACGACGAGAACGCCGAGCGAGCGGCCGGTGCGCAGGATGGGCACGCCAAGGAACGAGTGATAGATTTCTTCGCCGGTCTCCGGCAGGTAGGTGAAGGCGGGATGCGCCTGCGCATCGGAGAGATTGAGCGGTCTGGCGCTGGCTGCGATGGTGCCGACGAGGCCTTGCCCCATCTTCAATTGCGCCAGATGCACGGCATCCTTGTTCAGGCCTTCGGTGGCGTAGAGTTCGAGCACGCCGTCGGAGCGCAGCACATAGACCGAACACACCTCTGCGACCATGTTCTGCGCAATCTGGCGAACAATCTGGTCAAGGCGATCCTGCGGCTCGAGCGGTTCCGCCATCAGTTCGCGCAACCGCTTGAGGAGGACGCGGGGACCCGCAGAGAGGTCTCTCATCGCGCAACGTCTCCAAAATAAAAGTCAACAACTGCAAGCGGTAATTTGTTCCCGCTTATAGAAGCGAAAACGCCGTCACCGCCGCCCGCCTTAACTCTTATCCAGACCGTAGACGGAATGCAAAGTGCGAACGGCCAATTCGGCATAAGCACCATCGATCAGGATGGAAATCTTGATTTCCGAGGTGGTGATTGCCTTGATGTTGATGCCTTTTTCGGCAAGTGCGCGGAAAGCGGACGCGGCCACGCCCGCATGGCTGCGCATGCCGATACCGATGACCGAGACTTTCACCAGCCCTGATTCGTTCTGGATGACATCGAAGCCGATCTTGTCCCTCGAATCGTTCAGCACCTTCAGGGCCTTGTCGACGTCGGTGGATGGCACCGTAAACGTCATGTCGGTCTTCGAACCGTCTTCGGAAATATTCTGAACGATCATGTCGACATTGACATGGGCTTCGGCCAGGGGGCCGAAGATGGCGGCGGATACGCCGGGCCGATCGGCCAGGCGCCGCAGCGAAATCTGCGCTTCATCCTTGGCATAGGCGATGCCGGTGACGACTTCCTGTTCCAAAATCTCATCCTCATCACAAATCAGCGTACCGGGCGGGTTCAGAAAATCGCCCATGCCCGGCGCGTCGGGGTCTACGAAACTGGAGCGCACGAAGGTGCGAACCTTGAATACCATGGCAAGCTCGACCGAGCGAACCTGCAGGACCTTGGCGCCGAGCGACGCCATTTCCAGCATTTCCTCAAACGCGATCTTCTTCAGGCGCTTGGCCTTCGGCTCGATGCGCGGGTCGGTGGTGTAGACGCCGTCCACATCGGTATAGATGTCGCAACGGTCCGCCTTGACCGCAGCCGCGATCGCAACTGCCGATGTGTCGGAGCCGCCGCGGCCGAGCGTCGCGATCCGGTTATCGGGTCCAAGCCCCTGGAAGCCGGCAATGACGGCCACCTGACCTTCGCCGAAGCGGCGGATCAGTTCGGTGCCGTCGATTTCCATGATGCGCGCTGCGCCATGGGCGTTGTCGGTCTTGATCGGGATCTGCCAGCCCTGCCAGGAACGGGCGTTGATACCGATATTCTGCAGCGCCAGCGCCAGAAGACCGGACGTCACCTGTTCGCCGGAGGCAACGACAGCGTCATATTCGCGCGCATCGTGCATCGGTGAAGCATCGCGCGTCCAGGCAACCAGTTCATTGGTCTTGCCGGACATTGCCGAAACCACCACCGCAACCTCGTGGCCGGCATCGACTTCACGTTTCACATGGCGGGCCACATTCCTGATGCGATCCATATCTGCGACGGACGTGCCGCCGAATTTCATCACGATGCGTGCCATGTGCCTCTACCGGTCGAAAATGCTGCGCGCAAACCCGCGCCCGTGTCGTCTCAAGTCGCCGGTCTCTTAGCGAAATTGCGGCCCACGTGCAATGGCCGCGCCTGCCGCATTTGCGACATCCATGACGGATGCTTGGCACGCTGCGGGCTTCCACGGCACAGGTCCTGATTTTCACATCCGGCTTGCCCTTCTAAACCGATCGGTCTACAAAATACCTACCGTTTTAGAAGGAGCCTGCAATGACCGCCTTACTACCCCCTTTCACGCATGAAACCGCCGTCGCCAAGGTGCGGCTGGCCGAAGACGGCTGGAACAGCCGCGATCCCGTCCGCGTTTCCAAGGTCTATACCGAGGATTGCCGCTGGCGGAACCGCGCCGAATTTCCGGTCGGCCGTTCGCAGATCGTCGAGTTCCTGACGCGGAAATGGCAGCGCGAACTCGATTATCGCCTGATCAAGGAAATCTGGGCCTTCGAGGCAAACCGCATCGCCGTGCGCTTTGCCTATGAATGGCACGATGACAGCGGCCAATGGTATCGCAGTTATGGCAACGAAAACTGGGATTTTGCCGCCGATGGCCTGATGCAGCGCCGCTTCGCCTCGATCAACGACCTGCCGATTGCCGAGAGCGATCGCAAGTTCCACTGGCCGCTCGGCCGGCGGCCGGACGATCATCCCGGCCTTTCCGATCTCGGCCTCTGAGCCGAATGCGAACCGTTTTTGAAAAAACCGATGCCATCGCGCTGGTCGCCGAAGTGTTTCGCGAGTGCGGCTATGAAGGCGCATCGATGAGCACGATCACCGCGCGCACCCGGCTGTCCAAGGGCAGCCTCTATCATTTCTTTCCGGGCGGGAAGGAAGAGATGGCGGCCGAGGTGCTCGCCCATGTCGATGCCTGGTTCGCGCGGGAAATCTTCGTGCCGCTGGAAACGGCCGAACCGCGCGCGGCAATCGCGCAGATGTGGACGGCGGTGGACGATTATTTCCGCTCCGGCAAACGCATCTGCCTGATCGGCGCGTTTGCGCTGGATGAAACCCGCGACCGGTTCGCAAGGCCGATCCGGTCCTATTTCGAGCGCTGGACAAATGCGCTCGAAGCCGCGCTGATATGCGACGGCGTCCCGGCCGGTCACGCCAAACAGCTGGCTGAAGACGCCGTCGCCGGCATTCAGGGTGCCCTGGTGCTGGCACGCGCCATGGCCGATGAAACCGTATTTGAACGGTCCCTCCCCCGCATGCGCCTCCGGCTTGCTTCTCATACAACCTGAAGGACGTCATCCGCAGTCTCGCCCAATCAGTTGGCAAGCTCCGATACCGGTACGAATCGGAGGAAATATCATGGCGGTTCGAAAATACCGGCGCCTGCGCTGGGCTGGCGCGGTCCTCGGTGTCCTGGCGACGTGCAATGGCGGCGGACTGGGCTTTTGGTCCGCAGCCATGGTGTCATGGAACGATACCCCGTCCGGCGGGTTACTCAAGCTTGGAAACAAGCATTGCCGCCCACCGGTGGAACACGCATTGCGCAGCATGGAGACCAGATATGAACCTTCCCCAGAATACGATTATTGCCGTGGCCGATGGCGAAAAGCTGAGCCTGTTTCAAAACGAGGGCGATGCGGCCAATGTAAAGCTGAAGGCGATGCCGGCGGAAGATATCGACGCCTCGAAAATCTCCTCCGGCGGCCGCCATTCCAGCAGCGCCGCAAATCCGGATGACAGCCAGCAGGAAGAAGACGGCTTTGGCAACGGCGTCGCGAATATGCTCAACAAGCAGGTGCTCGACGGCAAGATCAAGAGCCTGGTCATTATCGCAGCACCCCGCACGTTGGGCGAGATGCGCAAGAGCTACCACAAATCCCTGTCCGACATTCTCGTCGGCGAGCTGGACAAGGACCTGACCGGCCACTCGATCCAGGATATCGAAAAAGCACTGGCTGCAGCCTGACACTCTGTCCGGTCGGCACCCACGACACCCCAACGGCCCGCCAGCGATGGCGGGCCTAACATGATTGAAAAACCTGAAATTCGGCGACTTGACGGGAGCGGAACTCCACTCTCCGTCGTCCTCGCCCTCGTGGCGGAGATCCAGTGACCCGACGTCTGTCGGGTCAAAAGACTCTTTCAGCTCAAGGACTTGAGCTGGCTGGATTCCTGTGACAGGCACAGGAATGACGAAGCGTTTGGCAATCGCATAATTCCCAAATGACCGGCAAAATGCCGCGAAAATGACTTTGGCGGCAGTCTGACACCCGCCAGCGTTGGCGGGCCTTTTGCTTGGATGCCACCTCCTGTCACATACCTGTCATCAAACCCTGCTCCTGTGCCAGCGACCAAACGGGGATGTGTGACCAATGATCGACCAACTCGAGCGCATCAAGGCGGAGATCGCCGACAGCTTTGACGAAGAGCTGGAAATGCAGATGGAGGAGGACCGGCTCGACGAGCTGGTCGCCGAGGGCATGTCAGGACCGGCCGAACCGACGCTCGAACGCAAGACCTATTTCCGCGAACTGTTCCGGCTGCAACATGAGTTGGTGCGCCTGCAGGATTGGGTTCAGTACAAGAAGCTCAAGGTCGTCGTGCTGTTCGAAGGCCGCGACAGTGCCGGCAAGGGCGGCGCCATCAAGCGCGTCACCCAGCGGCTCAATCCGCGCGTCTGCCGCGTCGTTGCCCTTCCCGCGCCGACCGAGCGCGAGAAGAACCAATGGTATTTCCAGCGTTATGTGCCGCACCTGCCGACAGCGGGCGAAATGGTGCTATTCGACCGCTCCTGGTACAACCGCGCCGGCGTCGAGCGCGTCATGGGCTTCTGCACGCCGGAAGAGCTCGACGAATTCTTCCGCACGGTTCCGGAATTCGAGCGCATGCTGGTGCGCTCCGGCATCATCCTGATCAAATACTGGTTTTCGATCACCAACGAGGAGCAGGAGTTCCGCTTCCAGATGCGCATCCACGATCCGCTGAAGCAGTGGAAACTGTCGCCGATGGACATGGAAAGCCGCGTCCACTGGGAAGATTACACCAAGGCCAAGGAAGAGATGCTGGCGAAAACCCACATCGAGGAAGCCCCGTGGTGGGTCGTCCAGGCGGTCGATAAGAAAAAGGCCCGCCTCAACTGCATCGCCCACCTCTTGGCCCAGATCCCTTACGAAGACGTGCCGAAACCAGAACTCGTCCTGCCCGAACGCGTCCGCAACGACGACTACCAACGCCACCCGGTTCCACCGGAACTGTACGTGCCGGAAGTGTATTGATTGGCAGAAGATCACCCGGTGGAATGGGCTGGGTGAAGCCTATTGGCTTACGGCTTGAAGACCCTGTCTTTGTTCCGGGGCATCGCCATTCACCTCCCGTCATCCTCGCCCTTGTGGCGGGGATCCAGTGACCCGACGTCCGTCGGGTCAAAAGACTCTTCACACCAAAGGAGAAGCCGTTCTCTCGCCGCGCCGACGCGCGGCGGCTGGATCCCCGCCACAAGGGCGAGGATGACGGAGAGGAACAAATCGCGAGAAACCAACCCAGGGGCCGTGTCAGCCCACCTCCCTCAAACCACAACACCCGAATTCTTCGCCACCACCGCCAGATACGCCGCCTGCAGTTCCGCAAACACCGATCGCTGCGGCACCGGCGCATTCAGATGCAGCGCCCGCAACTCCACCATAAAATCAGCCCACATCGCTGGCCCGCCCTCCTCCAGCAGCTCGGCGCGGATAGAAAGCTCCTCCGATGCCCGCGTGTGCCGCCTGCCCCAGGCGCCCATCTGCGCCAGGAGCGGCACCAGCTGGATCGACGGTTCGGTCAGGCTGTAGATGCCCTTCTGCTTGTGGCTCGGGTCGTCGCGGCGCGAGAGCAGCCCGCTTTCGGTCAGCCGCTTCAGCCGGTCGGCCAGGATATTCGAGGCGATCCCCTCTTCCGAATGGGTCAAAAGCTCGCGAAAATGCCGGCGGTTGCCGAACATCAAATCTCGGATGATGATCAGGCTCCAGCGATCGCCGAGCATTTCCAGTGTAAGATTGATCGGACATCCCGATCGCTGCGCAGTATCCACGGCCCGCCCCCTGTCAAAACTGCTTGCAATATAGGAGTAGTTATTTTATCACACAACTAGTTGCAAATTGAAATCAGTTATTGGAGGATATGATGAAACCGCAGCTCTTTGCCCATCCCTTCTCATCCTATTGCCAGAAGGTGCTCGTGGCGATCTACGAAAACGGCACGGCATTCGACTATCGCATGCTGAGCGCGGAGGAGGCAGGCACTGTCGAGGAGTGGCAGTCTATCTGGCCGATAAAGCGTTTTCCGGTGCTGAAGGACGGTGAAAACGTGGTGATGGAGGCGACTATCATCATCGAATATCTGATGCTGAATTATCCCGGCAGCGTCCGCCTGATCCCGAACGATCCGCAGGCGGCACTCCGCACCCGGATGATGGACCGCTTCTTCGACAATTACGTCATGACGCCGATGCAGAAGGTGGTGTTCAACCAGATCCGCCCGGAGACTGAGCGCGATCCCTATGGCGTCACTGAAGCAAAGGCCATGCTGGACGATGCCTATGGCTGGCTCGACGGCGTCGTCGCCAAAACCGAATGGGCCGCCGGCGATACGTTCAGCCTTGCCGATTGCGCCGCCTGCCCGTCGCTGTTCTACGCCGACTGGGTGCACCCGATCCCAGAGACACTTGCGAATGTCCGCGCCTACCGCGCCCGCCTTCTCGCCCGCCCCTCCTTCGCCCGCGCCGTCGACGAAGGCCGCCCCTATCGTTCATTCTTTCCGCTGGGAGCGCCGGACAGGGATTGAGGAGCCGACGGCGCCCTCTTCTCCCCCACGGGGAAAAGTGCCGAGCGCATGCGAGGCGATGAGGGGGTCTTTCCGCAAACCCGGAGCGTACCGCCCCCTC
>UBTA01000039.1:22584-27877 GCA_900468065.1 Hyphomicrobiales bacterium
CCTGCGGGGAGAAGAGGAAGGGCGCCGCCCCCGATCATCCAGAAGCGTCCACGGACTGGAACCGCAGCACCACCTCGAACCCGTCAGCCCGGCCCGTCGCCGGCGAAAGCACCTCGAAACCGGCCTTCATCTGCTGCAGCAACCGCTCGGCGATCGACAGGCCAAGCCCCGAGCCCGGCGATGTCGTCGCCCCGCGCCCGAAGCGCTTGCGGATTCCCGCCAGTTCATCCGGCGAAAGCACCGCAGCACCATTGACGATACGGACAACGCCGCCCGTCTCCAGCCGGATGTCCACCGGCTCGTCCCGGTCACCGTGCAAAAGCGCATTCTCGATCAGGTTGCGCAACACGATGGCAAAGGCATCCTGGCTGTAGTTCCCTTCAAGCACCGCCCCTGCCGCGCGCTGGAAGCGCAGCCGCCCGGCGGCCGGGTCGCGGCGCTCGAAATCGGTGACGACCAGCTGCAGAACCGGGACAAGATCGACAAAACCGGCGCCACTGCCGATCCCGGCTTCGGCCCGTGCCAGCTGCAGCAGCTTTTCAGCCGTATGGCCAAGGTTGATCAGCGAGGTTTCGATCTGCTGCGCCCGCCGCTTTTTCGGGCCGTCCAGTTCGGCGATCAGCATCTGCGTCTGTGCCAACGCCCCGGCAATTGGGGTGCGCAGTTCGTGGGCGCTGTTGGCAGTGAATTCGCGTTCGGCGTCGAAGGCNNGCAGATGATTGACGGAACGGGCAATCGGCCGAAGCTCCCTCGGCAGCATTCCAGCTGGGACCGGCGCCATGTTGCCGCCGTCCTTTTCCTCGATCGCCTTGCGCAGATCGTCAACCGGCGCCAGCGTCCGGCGCACGATCAGCCAGATCAGAAGCACGCTGACCGGGATCAGCACGAGCACCGGCAAAAACAGCGCCATGCCGCCTTCCGTCAGCGCCTCCGACCGGTTCGCCAGCGCATCGGCCACTTGCACGAAGATCGTATTGTCGGCCGTCGTCGCCGTGAAAAAACGGTAGCTGTTATCCGTCCAGAATCCCCGCTTCAGCGGCGCATCGAAAGGTGCCTCGGGTGCATCGTGAGACCGGAAGAGAACGTCACCTGCCGCGTTGCGCACCTGGTAGACCAGATATTCCTCGTCGCCGTCATCGGCGCCCTCACGCAGCTGGTGCGGATAGGCAGACCCAGCCCGCAGATCGAGATCGCCCACCACCAAGGGCACAAGACGCTCGGCGGTTTCCTGCAGCGATCCGTCGAAGATTTCCCCGAACTCGTCATGCATGACCGAAACGCCAAGTCCGGCGGCTATCAGCCAGAAGGCCGTGGCAGCCCCCGTCAGCCACAGGATCAGCCGCCGCGTCATGCTTTGCCCGGCAGGCTTTGCCCGCCTCATGCCGGCGCCCCGATCTTGTAGCCAACACCGCGTACGGTCACGACATGATCCCGGCCAAGCTTCTTGCGCAACCGGCTGACATAGACCTCCACGGTGTTGCTCTCGATTTCCGAGCCGAAGGCATAGAGCGCCTCCTCGATCTGCGCCTTGGAAATGATCGCCCCCGGCCGCGACAAAAGCGTGTCGAGCACCGCCCATTCGCGGCCCGAAAGGCCGACTTCCGCCTCGCCGGCAAACACCCGCCGGTCGACCGGGCTGATCTTCAGGTCACCCAAGCGGATCACCGGTGCAATATTGCCGCCATAGCGGCGGATGACGGCAAGCATGCGCGCGGTCAGTTCACCAAGGTCGAACGGCTTGACGAGATAATCGTCGGCGCCGCTGTTCAAGCCCTCGATCCGGTCGGATATCTGGTCGTGCGCCGTGAGGATGATCACCGGGGTCGCGTTGCCGGCAATCCGCAACTCTTTCAGAAGCGTGATGCCACTGCCATCCGGCAGGCGAAGATCGAGCAGGATAAGCCCATAGCTCACGGCTCGAAGGGATGCGCGCGCATCGTCAAGCGTCTTCATCCAGTCGACTGCATGATCGGCGGCGGCGATATGATCGCGAACGGCCTCTCCCAGTATCTCATTGTCCTCGACGAGCAGAACGCGCAAGCCGCTGGTCCTTTTCACGGTCAGCTTTCTTCGCATTCTTATTCCCTCTTTGCACTGCGCCGTCAAACGGCTTTGATGCCACGGCAACAGGCCCGCTCCCGGCGAGCGGCAGCAGGCGTAAAATTCACAGCACGCATCCGGCCGCTTCAGGAAGCGGCGTTCGCCCGGCAGCCCGACAGGACGTCGAGCGATGGATCATAAACCGAGGTGGCGACATTCATCAGGCCGAGCACCGTATGGAACAGGTTGTCGTGCGACTTCGGCTCGCTCGCCTCCTTGGCAAGACAGGCCTGGTCGATGCCGGCCTTCGCCTGCTTGCCCAGCCAGAGCACGAAGGGAACATGGGTCTGCTGCGAGGGCGCGATGAAATAAGGTGCGCCGTGCAGGTAGAGCCCATGTTCTCCCAACGATTCGCCATGGTCGGACATGTAGATCATCGAGCCCGCCATCTTCTCCTCGCGGACCTTCAGCATGTCGATGACAGCAGACAGCATGTAGTCGGTGTAGAGGACGGTATTATCGTAGGCGTTGACGATTTCCTCGCGTGAGCAATTGCCCAGCTCTGGGGTCCGGCAATCCGGCGTGAAGCGGCGGAAGGCCTCGGGATAACGCTGGAAATAGGCCGGCCCATGACTGCCGATCTGGTGCAGCACCAGCACGCTGTCGCCCTTGACAGCATCGAGCCATGCCCCGAGCCGGTCGAGGTGAACGTCGTCCTGGCATTCGTGGTTGACGCAGAAACGCGGATCGTTGATGTCGGAAAACGACGTGTAGCCGATGCGGCTGGCAATGCCCTTGCTGCCGGTATTGTTATCCCACCATTCCGATGTGATGCCCGCATGCGCCATGACGTCGAGGACGTTTTCGGTCGCAAGGCCCTTGGTATGCGTGTAGCTGCTGCGGGTATAGACCGAAAACATGCAGGGCAGCGAAACCGCCGTCGCGGTTCCGCAGCTCGACGTATCGGTGAAATAGCTGATATCCTGGGTGGCGAGCTTCGGGTTGGTGGGACGATCATAGCCATTCAACGAAAAATTCTCCGCCCGCGCCGTTTCGCCCGCGACAATGATCGTCACGCGCGGCTTACCGGATGCGGCTGGCGCGACGACATGCGCGTCGGTTCCCAGCGGCTGCACGGCCAGTGCTTTTTCCTCCCCGCTCGCAAGGATATAGCTGAGCGCGCTGACAATCGGCGTCACCGGATTCAGTGTCGCAACAAGATCGCGGTGCCCGCGGATCGCCGCCGTGAAGGTGCGCACATTGGCAAGGCTGACCGACGTGAACACCGCCAGGCACGAGAGAACCAGCGCAAGGTTCCACTTGAACTTCTGAAAGAACGGCCGGTGCTCGACCCGCACCAGCGCGATCAGCAGCGAAGGGACAACGCCGAACACCAGCATATGGGTGATAAAGCCTGCCGTCAGCAGATGCCCGGCCTCCGAACCAGTCGTCTCGGCGGCATTGCGGATCATATCGACATCGATGATCACGCCGAAATAATCCATGAACCGGGACGCTGCCGCCGCGCTCATGATGAGCAGAATAAACAGCGGCTTGGTGAGATATTTCACCGATACCGAAATACAGATCGCCGAAAACAGCGCAAAAAGCCCGATAGCGAGCAGAACCAGCGCAAAGCTCGGCGCACCGAGATAGTCGATCGCCTTGGCCCAGAAGGTCCGGTTCGTCAGGAAGACGAGATAAAATGCCACGATCACGCTCAGCGATGCGCTGCCGATGACGGGACGCTTCAGACGGGGAACGGTCGTCGAAAAAGTATCCAATGACACCGGTGGTCTCCTGCGGAATATCGAACGGCAAATATCGAACGGATGGAGACGGCGGCGGACCATGGACGCACAAACCCGGACTGTCAGCCACAGCCGCTGCAGCAGCGTCCGCCGTCGTCCCCATACCGGATACCTGCGCCGGTTTTCTGACAGGAACCTGAACGGGGAATAACAGGGAAATCCCCGCACGCCGGGCACTGTCCATCCGATGCAGGAGAAACGCTGTTTTGCCTGTGCATTCAGGCTCCTGTCAGCTTTGCCCCGCAAGCTGGCCGCAGACATTGGAGATTGCTGTTTGAAAGCGCGCCGGATACCATTTGGATTGATCTATATCGTCATGCTCATCCTGGTGATCGTCCTCATTCCGCTCATTCAGTTTTCCGGATCTCAATCCTCTGCGCTGGCACACCGGCTGTCTTCGGCAACGACGCTCCGCATGGACAAGATGAAGCTCTGAAACGTCCTCCCGCCGGCTGCGCAATGTCCCTCCGCGCAGGAAACGGGTGGCAGCCCTCCGCCCTTGCTGCGATTGAACCTCCAGCAACCAAGAGGAGTTTCGATCATGTCCACGCTTTCCAACAAGGTCGCCATCATCACCGGCGCCAGTTCCGGCATTGGCCGGGCAACGGCCAAACTGTTTGCCCGCGAAGGTGCAAGCCTGATCGTCTCGGGCCGCCGCCGGACTGCCCTTGACGAACTCGTCGCGGAGATCGAGGCCGAAGGCGGAAAGGCTGTCGCCATCGACGGTGACGTCCGCGTCGAGGCTCATGCCCGCGCTCTGGTCGATGCTGCAACGGAAACATTCGGCGGTCTCGACATCGCCTTCAACAATGCCGGCACCACCGGCGAGATGGCCCCGATCTCCGACCTTTCGACCGTCGGTTGGCAGGACACCATCGACACCAACCTGACAAGTGCCTTCTTCGGCGCCAAATATCAGGTCCCGGCCATGGCAGCGCGAGGTGCCGGCTCCTTGATCTTCACCTCCAGCTTCGTCGGGCATACCGCAGGCATGCCGAACACCAGCGCCTATGCCGCCGCAAAGGCCGGATTGATCGGCCTCACCCAGAGCCTTGCCGCGGAACTGGGGCAGAAGGGCATCCGGGTCAACGCGATCCTGCCGGGTGGCACCGATACGCCGATGAGCTTTACCAACGCGCCCGGAGCCGGACCGGAGGTTCTTGCCTTCGTCGAAGGCTTGCATGCCCTGAAGCGCATGGCCAAACCGGAGGAGATCGCCCGCTCCGTGCTCTACCTCGCCTCGGATGCGTCAAGCTTCACAACCGGCACCGCCATGCTCGTCGATGGCGGCGTCTCGATCAACCGGACGTAAAAAAAATCATCCCCGCAAATCCCCGCCCTTAAAACCTGTGCGATACTTCTTCCCGTCCCACCACGGATACACCGGTTTGCGTTGCCGGCGAAGTGGGGCCGGTGCCCGGATGGTTTGGCGAAACGCGCGC
>UBTA01000152.1 GCA_900468065.1 Hyphomicrobiales bacterium
TGCGGGGATGATTTTTTTGGGGGATGGCGTCAGCGGTTGTCATCGGGGTGAACTACAAGCCTTTGAGCTCGTGATGGCCGGGCAAGGTGCAGCCATTCCTTCTGCCGCTAGTGATGCGTGGGCTGAGCATGGGCCAGCGGATTCAAAATTCCGCTGATGCCCACCATTTGCATCAAGACTTCACGAAGCCGAGAATTTTACGCTCACGCCGCGCTGGCGAAAATAGGCCTGCATCAGCTTCCGGCCCGAACGGTTGTTCTGCACCAGCCTGGCTGGGTCGAACACGGCTTCTTTTAAACCCGCCTGCGTCAATGCTGCCTTGAGATTGGCGATATGNNGCCTGGAGCGATTCATAAATGCGGTTTGTCGCATCCGCTACGGTCAGTTCGCTCACGCTTGCACTCCTGCTGTTGTTTGGCTGGCGCTTGCCAGATCGTTTGGCTTGACCCTATCGCGGTGAAAAAGGCTGAAGTCAACGGGTGATGGTGGATTGGAGCGTCGAGGCCGCGTCAAGGACGCGGTGCCGGAGCAGAGCGGGGGACCGGCCGCAAGCGGCCGGCACGCCATGGCAGGTCTGCACCCTTATCTTGGCCATAGAGATAAAGTCGGCTTCGACCCAGAAGCGGATATGGAGGTGAATGCGCTGATGGTCTCGGCCGCGGCAGTTCTGACTTTCCCGCCAGCCATAGCGAAGGTCACGATAAGTCTCTTTTCTGCCTCCGTCAGTTCGCAACAACCAGGTCGATGCATAGACGACGGTACCAAATCCACCGCGATAGGAGGGCAGGCTGGATCACACTGCCTGCCTTCAGCGATGTCTGCGTCAGCTGCCGCACAGTCCACGCTCGATGAGATAACTCGCAAGGCAGGCAAGCGAGGACCGCCGTCGGCGTCCGGGCAACAGAAACTTCTCGTCCTGCATTGACCCTGAAAACATTAACGAGCCCAGCAGCGCAATTCGGCTTCTTACCTGCGGATGATGCCGCTATGATCGGGTCATGGATACCCGTGATTGCAACGAGATCGCCGCTTGGTTGGCCGAGGCCGGCCTGCTAGGGATTCGAGACGAGGCCTCGCTGACGCAGGCATTCTGCGAACGATGCGTCGAGGCCGGACTGCCGCTCGGCAAAGTCTTCGTGATGATTGACACGCTTCATCCGATGTATGAGGCGCGCGCGTTTTTTTGGGACGAGGATCCCGAAAGCCCTTTCCGCGAACAAGAATATGTCGGCAGTCGTGATCTGGAAAGTGCGGGTCAGTGGTCGCGTAACCCCTTCCTGCAAATGCTGCGCCGGCGCGAGACTTCGCTGCGCTGCCGGTTGGAGCACGGCGAAACCAACGGCTATCCAGGGATCCAGGAATTGTGTGACGCTGGTCAGACTGACTATTTGGCTTTCGTCTACCGCATCCGGCAGGCAGTCCGCGTCGAAGATGTCAATGCGTTCTATGCGCGTTTCACCACGGCTCGGCCGGGCGGATTTAGCGACGGTGATGCGGCCTGCCTGGCGCAGCTTACGCCTCAGCTCGGTCTCGCCATCAGGTCGGCTGCACAAACCCGGCTGACGAAGACGCTCGCTGAAGCCTATCTCGGCCGCGATGCCGGCCGGCGTGTGCTCAGCGGCGCGATTCGGCATGATTCTGTGAGGCGTATCCGGGCCGTGCTTTGGTATTCGGACATCACCGGCTACACCCATCTCTCCGAGTCTGTGCAGGCCGATCAGTTGATCCCTCTGATCAACGACTATGCAGAGGCGGTGATTGGGGCGGTCAGGTCGGCCGGTGGTGATGTCCTGAAGCTGATCGGGGACGGTGTGCTGGCGATGTTTACGAGTTCCCGGCCGGAACATGCGTGCCGAGCGGCCATTGACGCGGAGAACGATCTGCGGCTGCGGCTCGGCCAGCTTGCACGCCGCCGCAAAACAGAGGACCTGCCTGTCGCCGACATCCATCTCGGTCTGCATGCGGGCGATGTGTTCTATGGCAACATCGGCACACCCGACCGGCTCGATTTCACTGTGATTGGCCAGGCAGTCAATGAAGTAAGCCGCATCAGCGATATGTGCCAATCCACAGGGCGAGACATGCTCTGCTCCTCGGAGTTCGCCGGCCTCCTGCTGGGGGAGGAAAGAGAAAAGCTCGTTTCCGTCGGGCGATTTGCGTTGAAAGGCGTTGGAAAAGCCAAGGAATTGTTCACGCTCGATCCAAGCCTTGCAGCTGCGGGTACGACACCGAAAATGAGGACCTCTCGGCGGCGGGCATCTGTGGCGAGGCCTTGATGGGACAAGACCTGTCGCTGCGTCTGGCCCCTTTGCCCAAACGCCGGCGGTAATCAGGCCTGGGAAAGCCCGCCGCGGTGCCTACCGATCGAGAGCGCCTTTTCCGGCGATTATCTTTGGCCGCAATTTTTCAATGCGTGCCATTCGTGTGGCGGGATTTCTGGTGGAGCCGAGATGGATGACATAGCTTTTCTGACGCCCCGGCGTCAGGCCCCAAAAGGCTTCTGCAAGTTCGGGATCGGAGTCCAGTGCATCAACCAGTTCATCCTGCAGCTCCAATTCGCTCGTGTCCCTTGGTGGCTTGATGCCGGCCTCTGCATAGTCCATCGCCTCCGTCAGGTAAGACAGGATAACGTCCTTCATCCTTGCGACGTCCGCATTATCAATGAAGCGGATCATGTCGGCATGTTGTGTGTTCGGGCCTTGCTTTTCGAGGACGCTTTCGGGGTCTTTCAGCAGTGCGGCGTTGAAAAAAGTCAGGCGGAAATCGCCGCGAAAGGCGCCGAAGATGACGATGTTGCGTCCCTGGTGCATGTAACAGGGGTGGCCCCATTTTACCATTTCGACCAGCCCCGCTTCGGTGCAAATACGGCGAAGTCCATCCAGGCCCTGCGACCATTGCCGGGTGGAACAGTCTGGTCCTGCAAAACGCTCGCAGCGCCCGCATCCCTTTGTGAAGTAATCTTCAATGTCCGTGATCATCATGGGTAGGAATTCTCTCGATTGATTACGTCAGGCGAAACAAAGGAGCGGTTTGCGCCCGGCTACGCTTTGGATCCGCGCCACCTGGCCGCATAGGGCAAGGCGAACATGTACAGACCGGTGAACAGCAGCAGGAAGAGCGGTGGCAGCGGCGCGTAGACCACCCACGGCGGAGGCTCGCCCGGCGCCATGGCCACAAAGTTGGCAATGACGGCGACAGTGAACAGGATCGATAGCCATCGGTGAGCCTGGCGAATCCACGTGTTCGAATTCATTGAAAACTCCTGTCGTTATCAGGGCTAAAACCCTTTGGAGACCTTCACTCGGTCCCCGCTAAAACCTGTTCCAGTTTTGCAAGAAACGTGCGCCAGCCTGCTTTGGCACCGCCATAGGCCAGCTTCTGATCCGGCCGGAATCCAGACTGCTCCATGCGCAGATGGGTTCCAGTTGCGATGGGAGTGAGCGTGAACGTGACGACGCTGTTCAGATCGAAGGCCGGATCGTCATGCTTGAAAATCCAGGTATAGGACAGCGTTCTGTGCGGCTCGACCACGAGCACCTCGCAGTCCAGAACGCCACCCCATTCGCCGCGAAGATTAAACCGGTGACCGACTGAAGGATTGAAGTCATTGTTCATCAGCCACTCCGAAATCAGATGCGGTTGAGTGAGGGCGCGCCAAAGCTTTTCCGGCGGATGCGCGATCGCGCGCTCGACAATGACGGTGCGTGTTGGAGCCGATGCCGCGCTCATTGATCCATCCTGTTCAGCAAATCTTCGAGCTTGTTGAATCGCCCCTGCCAGAAGCCCGTCATCTGGTCTGTCCACTCGGTCAAGGGAGCAAGGGCTTCGAGTTGCGCGCTGTATTGGGTTTGGCGGCCTTCGTGGCGGTCGCTGACCAGTCCGGCCCCCTTGAGGATGGCCAGATGCTTCGACACGCCTGGCTGCGAAATGCCAGCCCGGGCGGTCAGTGTTGCGACGGTCTGATCACCGTCACGGCACAGCCCTTCGAAGATGGCGCGCCGCGTCGGGTCGGCAAGCGCTTTAAAAAGTGTGGCTTGATCTGGCATGGTAATCCATAACTCGCTGGCTATCTGTACGGATCAATAGCCAAAGAGTTATGGATTAGTCAAGTGTTTTTTGAAGGGGAGATAAGGTGGCTGGCGTTTAACCGGCAGCCATCTCCAGCGTCTGCGCCGTGTCGCGCTTGCTGGCGGAAACATCGAACGGCTGAGCCAGGCGCCTGCCTGTGTCGGCATCGAAGAAATGCAGCCGTTCCGGCGCGATGGTCAGCGCCATCGTTTCGCCGATCTCGATTTCCGGTGACAGCGATGCGGTCAGCTTCTTGCCGTCGACGGTGCCGTGAACGAGGCGCTGGGCGCCGAGTTCCTCGATGTACTCGACCTTCAGCGTCAGCGATTGTTCATCGGCTGACGCGATCCGCAGGTCTTCCGCGCGGATACCGACGGTGATCGGGCCGGGGAACGCCGGTGCGCGGCCGAGGTCGAGCACCTGGCTGCCGAAATGTAGCGTATTGCCGTCACGCGTACCGCGCAAAAGGTTCATCGCCGGAGAGCCGATGAAGCTGGCAACAAAGGTGGAGGCGGGCGTGTGGTAGACATCGAGCGGCCGGCCGATCTGCTCGATCTGGCCGCCGTTGAGGACGACGAGGCGGTCGGCCAGTGTCATGGCTTCCAGCTGGTCGTGGGTGACGTAGAGCGAGGTGGTGCCGAGACGTTTTTGCAGTTGCTTGATCTCGCCGCGCATCGAAACGCGCAGCTTGGCGTCGAGGTTGGACAGCGGCTCGTCGAACAGGAAGGCGGCGGGCTTGCGCACGATGGCGCGGCCCATGGCGACGCGCTGGCGCTGGCCGCCGGAAAGCGCGCGGGGCTTGCGGGTCAAATATTGCTCGATTTCCAGCATGCGGGCGGCTTCGGCCACGCGCGCATCGATCTCGGCCTTCGGCGTGCCGCGGTTTTTCAGGCCATAGGCAAGGTTGTTGTAGACGGTCATATGCGGATAGAGCGCATAGTTCTGGAACACCATGGCGATATCGCGCTCGGCTGGTTCCACGTCATTGATGACGCGGTCGCCGATTTCGACGGTGCCCTTCGAGATAGCCTCAAGGCCCGCCACCATGCGGAGAAGCGTGGACTTGCCGCAGCCGGACGGGCCGACCAGCACGATGAATTCGCCGTCGGCGATGTCGATGGACACGGATTTGACAGCCTCGACGCCGCCTGCGTAGATCTTCGAAACATTGGTGATGTTGATCGCTGCCATGGTGGCGTTCCTCTACTTGTCGCTTTCGGTGAGGCCTTTGATGAACCAGCGCTGGAAGATCATGACGATCATCACAGGCGGCACCATGGCAAGGATCGCCAGGGCAAAGGCCTCGTTATAGTCGGGAATGTTGGAGCCGACCCAGACCAGCAGGATCTGCTTGATGCCGCGCACCAGCGTGAAGAAGCTCTCATCGGTGGTCATCAGCGTCGGCCAGAGATACTGGTTCCAGCCATAGACAAACATGATGATGAAGATCGCGGCGATCATCGTCTTTGACAGCGGCACGATCACGTCAATGAAGAACTTGAACGGTCCGGCGCCGTCGATGCGGGCGGCTTCCAAGAGTTCGTCGGGGATCGATTTGAAGAACTGGCGGAAATAGAAGGTGCCGGTCGCCGATGCCAGGAGCGGCACGATCAGGCCCGTATAGGTATTGGTCAGCTTCAGCGTGTTCATCACCTCGTAGGACGGCAGGATGCGCACTTCGAGCGGCAGAAGCAGCGTCGTGAAGATCATCCAGAAGGTGATGGTGGCAAAACGGAAGCGGAAATAGACCAGCGCATAGGCCGCCAGCATGGAGAGAATGATCTTGCCGGCGGCAAAGCCGATGCCGAGGATGAGCGAGTTCATCATCATCCGAAGACCGGTGATCTTGCCGGTAAAGCCGCCCTGTTTCGTCAGCACGGTGGTGTAGGTATCGATGAAATGGCCGCCGGGCAGGATCTGCAACCCGTTGCGATGGATATCGGCAGCCTCGTGGCTGGAGGTCATCAGGGCGACGAGCAATGGCCCGACCATGAAGAAGACGCCCATCATCAGGATGACATGGTCGAAAAGTTTCGTGCGATGCATGATCTCGCCCCCGCTCAATTATAGTGGACGCGCCGCTCGATGAAGCGGAACTGGAAGATGGTGAGCACGAAGACGATGATCATCAGGATGACCGACTGGGCCGAGGAGCCGCCGAGGTCGTTGCCGCGGAAGCCGTCCATGTAGACCTTGTAGACCAGCGTGATCGGGTTGTTGGCGGCCTTGTCTTTCACCATCACGTCGATAACGCCGAACGTGTCGAAAGGGCGTAGGTCGTGTTGATGATCAGAAGGAAGAAGGCGGTCGGAGCCAGGAGCGGCAGGATGACGGTCCAGAAGCGGCGGAAGCCGGAGCGGCAATCCATCAGCGCTGCCTCGCGCACCGAGACCGGAATGCCCTGAAGGCCGGACAGAAAGAAGATGAAATTATAGGGAATCTGCTTCCACACCGAGACGACGATCATCGCAAAAGCCGTGTCGTTGTAGTTCAGCCCGACCTTGATATCCCATCCAAAGAAGGCGGCAAACTTCACCAGTGGACCGATGTGCTGGTCGAACATCATCATGCCCATCAGCCCGGCAACCGGCGGGGCAATGGCATAGACCCAGATGAGCAGCGTCTTGTAGGTGGCATTGCCGCGGATGACGCCGTCAGCCTTGACGGCGAGCAAAAGGCCGATCGCCAGTGAAAAGAAGGTGAGGAGCGCCGTGAACACGGCTGTGAAGCGGGCAATGCCCAGATATTCGCCGGATTTCAGCACATCGGTATAGTTGGCCAGGCCGACGAAGGTGGAGCCGAAGCCGAAGGGGTCCTCAAGGTAGAAGGACGAATGGATCGCCTGAACCGAGGGCCAGTAGAAGAACACGAAGATGATCGCCATCTGCGGCGCGAGAAAGAGATAGGGCAGCAGCCGCGAGTTGAACTGCACGCGCTTGGCGTCCGTCTCTTCCGGCGGCTTGCTGGCCGATTTGTTCAGGCCGAACATGCGCCAAAACCCACCGGGGGCGGGGGAGGCGAGTGTTGCGGACATTGCCTGGGATGTGGGCGTGTTCGTCATGAACGGGCTTTCGATAAATTGGACGCGCTGGGTGACGAGGCTGCCCCTCACCCTAGCCCTCTCCCCGCTTGCGGGGAGAGGGGATGACAGAGTTTGCCGCTTGTCCCTTCTCCCCGTTTCACGGGGAGAAGGTGGCCGGCAGGCCGGATGAGGGGCG
>UBTA01000019.1 GCA_900468065.1 Hyphomicrobiales bacterium
GAAAACCCGTTGCTACTTTTTCGGCCAGCAAACGGACGAATTCTTCGGCCGTCGAGCCGGTGCCGATACCAAGCCTCATGCCGTCTTCGACATAGTCGAGCGCTGCCGCAGCAGCCTTGATCTTCATTTGACGGGCGTCCATGCGCCACAATCTCCCCAAAACTCACCGATGGGCTGCCGAAAAACGCGGTGCCGATCGTTCCGCTGAGACGTTTACACGGCTGCAACGGCAAACAAAAGCCCCAATAGCAGCCAGAATGCAAAAGCAAACTTGGCGCTGTCACGTAAAGTTGCGATTGCTTTTCTCGCCCGCTTCCCCTACCCGGATGGCAACATTTCCCCCAGATTTCAAGAGGTTCCAGTTGTCCGCATCCGTTGTCGTCTTTGATCTTGATGGAACCCTCGTCGATACCGCGCCTGATCTGGTCGCAAGCCTCAACCATGCGGTGATGCAGGCAGGCCTTGCACCGGTAACCTATGACGACCTGACGCATCTCGTCGGCCACGGCGCCAGGGCGATGATCGAGCGCACGTTCACGCTGCGCGGTCAAACGCTCTCCAGCAAGGACCTCGACTGGCAGATGAAGGAATTCATCGACTTCTATCATGGCTCTATGCCAGGCGATTCTTTCCCCTATCCCGGCGTTGTCACCGCCATGGACCGCCTGTCTGACGCCGGCTACACGCTTGCAGTCTGCACCAACAAGCTGGAAATGCTGGCCAAAAGCCTGCTGGAAGGGCTGGGACTGACATCCCGCTTCGCGGCCATTACCGGCGGCGATACCTTTGCGGTGCGCAAGCCCGATGCTGAACATCTGCTGTCGACAATCCGGCTTGCTGGTGGTTCGCCTGAAAAATCGGTGATGGTCGGCGACAGCCTCAATGACATTCTTGTAGCGAAAAATGCCTCCGTTCGTTCGATCGGCGTTCCCTTTGGCTATTCCGACGTGCCGATCGAAAGCCTGCAGCCGGATATCATCGTCCGGCATTTCGATGAACTGACCCCCGACCTGATCGGTCGCCTGATCGCCCGGGCGTAGAATTCGCCCGGACATCAAAAAGGCGGCTCGAAGCCGCCTTTTTGATGAACTGATCCGATGGACCATTGTCAGCCTTCGGCGCGGCGCGCCTGACGGGTCGCTTCGAGTGCGCGGTCCATATACATGTCGCGATCATAGACATCGTGGAAATACTCGACCGTACCGTCCTTGTTCGGCCATGCGGTGAAATACGCGACATAGACCGGGATCTTCTGCGGCACGGACACGCCCTTGTTGCGGCCGCCGGCGATCTGCTTGCCGACATCCTCGACCGTTGTGCCGAGAACGGCTGCCGCCATCCGACGGGGATCGGCCAGACGCACGCAGCCGTGGCTCAGCGCCCGGTCGTCTTTCTTGAAGAAGCTCTTCGAGGGCGTGTCGTGCATGTAGATGGCATGGGCGTTCGGGAACAGGATCTTCAGTTCGCCCAGCGCATTATCGCTGCTTGGCGGCTGGCGCACAGCAACGCCGGCGGTCGAAGCGTTCCAGTTGACGTCATAGGACGAGACCGGCTGGCCGCGGACTTCCACCTGATAGCCGAGACGATCGAGATAACCCGGGTCGTTGCGCAGCTTGGGCAGCATCTCGTTGATGATGATCGACTGCGGCACGCCCCAATAGGGGTTGAACTCGACGGTCTGGATTTCGTCTTCGAAGAAGAATGTCTGGTGCGCCTTGGAACCGACGACAACCCGCATCGAGAACTGCTCGGCGCCCTGGTCGTGATAATAGACCATGTAGGCGGGCTGATTGATGAAGACATAGCGGCTGCCGAGATCGGCGGGCAGCCAGCGTGCCTGCTCCATGGCGATCCGAACTTTCGCGGCCTTGCTTTCGGCCGTGTCCCCACCCGTCAGAATGCGGATCGACGCCTTGCCGACGACTCCATCCGGCGTCAGGCCGTGTTCCTTCTGGAAGCCCTCGACCAGCGCCACCAGTTCCGGCGTATAGTCCGACGTTCCCTGGTAGGCCGACAGCGTCAGCGCATGTTCGACCTTCAGCGCATCGGAGCCCTTGACGCGGATGGCAGCGACCACGTTGGCCAATTCCGGATTGCTGATACCCGGCTTCAGCAAAGTGCCCGGCGCGATCGTGATCCGTGGTGCATCACCGTTCTGCGCCTGCAGCGCCGCCAATTCCCGCTTCAGCGCCAGGAATTCAACGCCGGAAGGCGTCTGCGAATTGAGGTAGGCAGCGACATCGTGGCTTCTGGCGATATTCTCCAGCTTGCCCTTCAGGTTGACGTCCTTGCGCTTGAAATCGTGATAGCCGGAAATCTTGTTCGGATCGATGCGGCCACGCACCGTGTCGGCGATATAGGTGAGCGTTGCGGCGGACAGCTGGATCTCGAACTCGACCAGCGCCTTTTCGCGCGACGCCATGTCGTTGCGGTCGAATGTATCGGAGGGAACGGTGACGGCATAATCCTGCGGATCAAGGCCGACGCTGGCCGCCTGCCCCAAGACGGTCAGTGCAGCCTTGGCGGCTGCGTTTGGCGCCTCGCCGTCAATCCAGACGAACCCATCGCGGCCGGTATAAAAAGTCTCGATTGCCTTGGCGACGTCAGCTGGAGCGTAGGCCGTGACTTCGGGAAGAAACTGGCGGGCATCGGCGAGCGCGGCAGTCGGCGCCGTCGGCAGGACGTCGCTACGGACGGAGCCTGTCACCACCGGATCGACGAGTTTTGCCGTCGCGATCCGGCGCAGCGGCTCGGCCTTGTAGGTGTAGTATTGCGGCGAGGTCACCTTTGGCAAAGGACGCGCGGCCTGTTTCTGCACGGGCTGCATCTGCTCGACGCCCGGAAGGGGCTGATACTCTTCGACAACGGGCTTTTTCTTCCGGAAGAGATCCAGAAGATTCAATGCCTCGGCGCGCTGGACACCGAGAGAGGCGAACGCGCACCCGGTCATCAGTGTCACGATCGCAGCGGTCTTCATCAATTTCATAGGTTCACTCGTCCCCGTATCGCATTGCCGCCACCAGCGGTTCGCGCCTGATGCTCCGTCATGTCACCAGGCTTTCGTACTTATAAGAAAGGATGGTGAATGAAAAGGAAACGCGCACCTTGGAAAGCCTCTGCAGACCGTCACAAATGTGTGAGCGCGGCTGCATGAAGAAGACGCATCAGGACATCCAAAAATTTGAATTCCCTGCATTATTTCCTCACGACGAAAGAAAATCGGCGCGCTACGCAGAAACTGCGGAAAACGCCGGCTAAACTATCCGCCCGCTTGTGTCTGAAAAGGCACATGCTGAGCGGCGCCTGGACGTGCGAACGGTCATCGCAGCGAGCAATCACAGGAAACATCGAACGGACGGTATTTTAAACGATTGTAGCGTCGCACCCGCCCCTGCAACCTCTTTACAAGCACCAGCCAACTGGGCCAGAGAGAACCGCATCACAGCTTCGGACCGCCCCACCCGGCGGCCAAATCCACCTTCCGGTGTTGCCGCCCGGCCTTGAAACCGCCCCGGCCCTACACCGCATGACGAAAGCAGGGATTACGATGACATCAACGCGCACGGAAACAGATACGTTCGGCCCGATCGAAGTCGCCAGCGACCGCTACTGGGGCGCACAGGCACAGCGCTCGCTCGGCAATTTCAAGATCGGCTGGGAAAAGCAGCCGCTGTCGATCGTCCGCGCGCTCGGCATCGTCAAGCAGGCCGCCGCCCGCGCCAACATGGAACTGCAGGGGCTCGACCCGACAGTGGGCAACGCGATCATTGCTGCCGCTCAGGAAGTCATCGATGGCAAGCTCAACGATCATTTCCCGCTCGTCGTCTGGCAGACCGGTTCCGGCACGCAGTCGAACATGAATGCCAACGAAGTCATCTCCAACCGGGCCATCGAAATGCTCGGCGGCGTCATGGGCTCGAAGAAGCCGGTGCATCCGAACGACCACGTCAACATGAGCCAGTCGTCGAACGACACCTATCCGACGGCCATGCACATCGCCTGCGCCGAACGCGTCGTCCACGACCTCCTGCCGGCGCTGAAGCACCTGCATGCCGCTCTCGTCGCCAAGGTGAAGGCCTTCGACCACATCATCAAGATCGGCCGCACGCATACGCAGGACGCCACTCCGCTGACGCTCGGCCAGGAATTCTCCGGTTACGCCGCCCAGGTCGCCTCCTCGATCAAGCGCATCGAAATGACCCTGCCTGGCCTGTGCGAACTCGCTCAGGGCGGCACGGCCGTCGGTACCGGCCTCAACGCCCCGATCGGCTTTGCCGAAAAGGTTGCCGATGAGATCGCCAAGATCACCGGCATCGCCTTCGTCACCGCACCCAACAAGTTCGAGGCGCTGGCCGCTCATGATTCGATGGTGTTCAGCCATGGCGCCATCAACTCCACAGCGGCTGCGCTGTTCAAGATTGCCAACGACATCCGCTTCCTCGGCTCCGGCCCGCGTTCGGGCCTTGGCGAATTGTCACTGCCGGAAAACGAGCCGGGCTCGTCGATCATGCCGGGCAAGGTCAATCCGACCCAGTGCGAAGCCCTGACACAGGTCTGCGTCCAGGTATTCGGCAACAACGCGGCGCTGACCTTTGCCGGCAGCCAGGGCCATTTCGAACTCAACGTCTACAATCCGCTGATGGCCTATAACTTCCTGCAGTCGGTACAGCTTCTGTCCGACGCCGTGGTCTCCTTCACCGACAATTGCGTCGTCGGCATCGAAGCCCGCGAAGACAATATCAAGGCGGCACTCGACCGTTCGCTGATGCTCGTCACCGCCCTTGCCCCGAAGATCGGCTATGACAATGCCGCCAAGATCGCCAAGACCGCCCACAAGAACGGCACGACCCTGCGCGAAGAAGCGGTTGGCGGCGGTTACGTCACCGATGCCGAGTTCGACGCGGCGGTTCGCCCCGAAACGATGATCAGCCCCTCCTAAGACACCATCGACGCAATCTACGGTAGATCATTCGGGCAGCCATTTCGGCTGCCCGTTTTCATTTGGCAGCCCGGCAGGCTTTATCTACGTGCAATCTAATTGACCAAATTCGTCAAACGTTAAGCCTTCCAAAATCTTTAACCCCTAAAACTAGCGGCTGGAGACAACAAAACAGGAGCTTGCCATGCAAGCGGCTTCGAACAAGGCCCAAATACCCGATATCGCGGCGCAGGTAACCTATGCGATGCGCATCATGGGTATCTCGCCGCTACCGCGCAACTATGAGCTTTATTACGAAGCCTATATCGGCTCCAATCCCAAATTGACCAAGGAACTGGCAGCGCTCGGAAGCCGTGCAACCCAGGAAGAACTGGACGAGATCGGCGCCCGCTACTTCGCGCATTTTCATCACGCCGCCGGCATCGATCGGGCCCACAATCATCTGGCCAGCGAACTCGGCGATCTTCTCAAGCTGCTCAGAGACGAACAGTTCGCGCTCGAGAACTACAACAAGCTGCTTGACGAGACCTACCAGAACATCACCGGTAAAAGCAGTTCCAGCGCCGAAATCCTGCGCCAATGTGTCAGCCTTTTGACCGAGGCGACGGCGGACACGATGAACCAGGGCAAGGAACGCGCCGAAAACGTGTCGATGAAGTCCTTCGAGATGGAGGTCATCCGCCAGGAACTCGACGAATACAAGCGCATCGCCAATACGGATTCGCTGACCCGCCTTGCCAACCGCCGGGCGTTCGACGAGAAACTGGCCTCGATCTACAATTCCGAACAGCAGCGCAGCTTTACTGGCCTTTTGATTGCCGACATCGACCATTTCAAGAAGGTCAATGACAGCTACGGACACCCGGTCGGCGACAAGATTCTGGCCACCGTCGGCACGGTCATCCGCGCCAACCTGCGCCGCGACGCCTTTGTGGCGCGCACCGGCGGCGAGGAGTTTGCCATCATTCTGGGGGACAGCAGCCTGGAGGAAAGCCTGCAGGTGGCAGAGCGCATCCGCAACGCGCTGGCGACCACGCCCTTCAAGAACTCCAAGACCGGCGTCAACTACGGCCCGATCACCCTGTCCGTCGGCGTCTGTCAGGCATCGCATGCCGACGACCCGACCGACCTCTACAACAAGGCCGACATCGCGCTCTACTGCGCCAAGAACGCCGGACGCAACCGGACGATCCTGTTTGAAGAGGGCATGAAGAAGGATACCGGCAAGAACTGGCTGATCTACCGCAAATAAGCGGCGATCCCATCGTTAGACTGGGCGCCCAAGTGGCGCGCTTGCTGTTTTTGCCCACGCCGGGACGCAGCCACGCTACCGGCAGGCCGATATGCCTGCCGCTTTACCGATGGTGATCAATTCAGGTCGGTATTCGAAATGCATGGTGTCGTAGTGATACCAGCGACCACCCCAGATAAAGCCGTGCCGCTCGAAGGCATCAACGATATCAATCGGGTATTTGTTGCTGTATCGCGCCACCCTGCCCGGCTTGCCGCCTGACCAGACCCAGTAATCCGCATATTTAGTGTTGATATCGATCGCCGCGCCAAAACTGTGAACCGACATGTTCGATGCGCCTGAAACCTTGCGCCAGTTGAAGGTACCGGCCGACGGCGCCAGAAATGCCTTCATCTCCGGCATGGCCTTCAACTCATCGCGCACTTTTTCGAGCGCTGCGGCAGCCCCCTGCCGTTTGGTGACGCGCAGTGTTTTGCCGAACCAGTCGACCGGCACCAGCGATGCCTCCACCTCGACCGCCGATTGTCCATAAAGCCGCATCATCAGCGCATCGCTGCGAATGCGGCCCGGATCGACATTGACGGCAGGCTTGGTCTCGCACGGGCCTGCCGGATAAAGCTGAGACAGACTGTCCTCGATATCGCCCGCCGCCAGTTTTTCCGCATGGTCCTTGGCCTTGCCGTCATCGACCGGCAGCAAGCGACCGTCGCGAAAACGGATCGCTCCGTCTTCATGCTCTACAAGTGAGCCGGGATAGGCAGAGACCAGCAAATCCAGCTTCTGAGCAAGCGTCAGATCGGCAGCCGCCAATGGAAACGCTGCAGCCAGCATGGCTGAAAATGTCAGGCCGGCGAGCGTCCGGTCAATCGACCGTGACATTGATGTAGTCGCCGTCAGCACCCCGGAAAATCTGCACGTTGATGACGGAACCGCCGCGCAACAGCGCGCGGGCCGCACGGCTCTCGATCGTGCCGTATTCGATCATGCGTTCGGCCTTTTCGCGGTTCTTGGCCGAGGCAAAGAAACTATCGCCTTCATCGCCGGGCTGGCTGACGCCGTAGCGATGATAGTTCGCCCGGTCCTGA
Source organism: Hyphomicrobiales bacterium (assembly GCA_900468065.1). Lineage (GTDB taxonomy): Bacteria > Pseudomonadota > Alphaproteobacteria > Rhizobiales > Rhizobiaceae > Pararhizobium. The sequence goes on from UBTA01000019.1 coordinate 7,277, forward strand.
CGGATGACCTGCCATGGCTCGGTCAGTGCCTCGCCATTGGAATTGTAGAGGTCTTCGTCGCCGATATAGGCGTTGTATTGCTCGATGAGCCTATCAGCCCTGGCAACACCTGCCGAAAGGCCGATCGCCATCACGGTTGTCAGAAAAGCGGTCCTGTATTTCATGTGTGTCCCCCAACAGACGGCAAATGTGCTCCGCATCCATCTAACAACACAGGATGCCCGTTGCTGAAAAAACGTTTCGCCGCCGCGTTTTATTCGACCACTCTTGCGCCTCTACCACATGGTTTTTGCGGCACGCTCCGGCCATTCGCGGTCATAGGTCTCCTTGTCGAAATCCGCCTTGGCAGCTTTGAGCAGCGTACCCGGCGTCGGCAGGGACTGCGGATCGACAAAACGCTCGGGATTCCAGATCTGCGATCGAATCAAAGCCCGGGCGCACTGGAAATAGACTTCGCCGATGGTGACAACGATGACGCTGCGCGGATGTTTGCCGTCGATCTCGAACGAACCGGTCAGCTCCGGATCGACACTGACCACGGCCGTGCCATTGATCCGCATCGTCGTGTTGGAGCCGGGCACCAGGAACATCAGGGCCACGCGCGGATCGCGGACGATATTGGCGAGCGAATCGACCCGGTTATTGCCGCGCCAGTCCGGCATCAGCACGGTCTTGTCGTCGGCGATCCGGACCACGCAGGCATCGTCGCCACGCGGCGAACAGTCGAGCCCCTCCGGTCCGACCGTGGCAAGCGCGGCAAACGGAGCCGCCTCGATCATGCTGGCATAATCAGGTGTCAGCCGGCTGGTCACCTTGACCAGCGATGCCTCGCTCGTTCCGCCGTAAAGTGCCGTCAGTTCCTCGACCGTGCGAATGATCGTCATGCCGTTCTCCATCGACCCCGCCTCCGCCAGCCCTCTTCATGAAGCCGTGGCGATCCTTTCGACCGATAGCATGACGCCTTTATGACAGCACTTACGAAATTCGCTCAGGCAGCCTTTCTACGATCCGTCGCTCCCGCATGAATGAAGGCATTGATCCGCACGATCACCGGGCCGGCGGAGACGATCCGGCGGTGGCCGAGGCCGTTTGCCCAATCAAGCTCGATATGGTCGCCTGCCGCCGCATAACGGCGCGCATGATCGGCGGAAACTTCCTTGTCATCCTCAGCATGAACAACCAGTACCGGCGATGTCAGCATGCCGAGAATGCGGGCTGCATCGAACTCTTCCAGCCTGCGGCCGGACAGGCGAGCGACCATGTCCTCTAGCGCTAGTTGAGCGTTGGCAGACAGCCGAAGATATCGTCCAAACCCTTTGAAAAGCCAGGTCATCTCGCTGGGCGCACCGATCAGTACCATCCTCCTGGCAACATGAGACGGCACGTCGTCCACCACACCACCCGCAGCACAAGCCAGACTGGCACCGCCGAACGAATGGCCGATGGCAACGTCGAAGCCGCCGAACTGCCGCCATGCCGCATCAATGGCGCGGACTGCAGCCGGCATGGTCAAGGTCCGCCCCGGCGAAGCGCCATGTCCCGGCCAATCCAGGGCGACCACCTCGGCGCCGCCGGCCGTCAATCCGTCGATCATGGGTGCCAGATAGTCGCTGCGCGATCCCCATCCATGCACCAGCAGGATGCGTCTGGTCGCGATGCCAGTGGACTGCGCATCGAAATGCTTTGCCATCACCCAGCCGCCGGCAAAGGACAGCGTGACCAGCCGCGCGCTCGCCATGACGGACTCTGCCGCTGCCAATGCCGTTTTTTCCTTGAAGCTCTTCGGTTTCCGCGAGGGCGTGATGCTGAACAGGCGAAACGCCAGCCGGCCGGCCTTCTCCGGTGAGAACGCCGCAACGGTTTTAAGCGCAAGGCGGGTGACCTTGACCGCAAAGGATGCCATAGTGGGATTCCCTTCAAATGTTCAATGATGAACATTATTGTACAACGATGAACAAAAAGCAAGAGACGATCGAACAGCACCATTTTCCCTGGGATCATCCGCGTTTCCGCAGTTGGATCGCCGTCGCCCGCGCCTGCCAGCTGATGCAGCAGACGCTGACGCGCAAGCTCGCCGAGCTCGACATCAAGCCGCCGCATCTGGATATCCTGATCAACCTCTATCGTTTCGACGGCATCTCGCAGCAGGAGCTGGCGCGAAAGCTGCTGGTCGGCCGCTCCAATATGAGCATGCTTCTACCGCTTCTGGAAAAGCGCGGGCTGATCGAGCGGCGCGGCGACGAGAAGGACAAGCGCGTGCTGCGGCTGTCGCTGACGGCAAGCGGCCGCCTCCTGACCGAACAGGCGATGGAGATCCAGACGGCGCTGATCGACAAGTCGCTGGAAAGCGAACCGATCGAGGAGTGCCTGATGGTCGCCCAATCGATGGAGCGGCTGATCCAGCGGCTTTTGAAAGAAGAAGTCGACCTCGATTAGGCAGCGAGATTAACGCGGCTTTTCCGCCTTGTCGCGGGTCATGCCCTTTTCGGCCAGATTTTGTTCGTAAGCCGCAAACAGCGTCTCGCCGGTGGCACCCAGTTCGCGCAGATAATTCCAGGTAAAAATCCCGGTATCGTGGCCGTCGTCAAAGCCGATGCGCACGGCATAGTTTCCGGTCGGCGTCATCGAGATGATCGCGACATTACGCTTGCCGGGCACGGTCAGGCCCTGCCCCGGTCCATGGCCTTGGACTTCTGCCGAAGGCGACAGAACCCGCAGCATTTCCGCCGAAAGATCGAAGGACGTGCCGTCGTTGAAGGCAACCGTCAGCCGGTGGCGATCCTTCGAAACGCGCAGTTCAGTCGGCCAGATATCGCTCATGCCATGCAGTCTCCATTGATGCGGAGAGCACTAGCGCAGTTTCCGGCCAGATGGAATTGTTTGCGCGCGTGCGCGTACATCCCTTGATCACAAGCCCGCACTTCCTTCGATCATAAGAAAGTGTTTCGCGCCTGTTTTCTCATGCTTTTGACCGCTTTAGCCTTGACGCAGGCGGTTTTGGTCACGACATTGAAGGAACAGGGAGAATTGTGTTGAATACCGTCACCATCGACAGGATCGGCGCCCACACGCTGGTCGATGCCAAAACACCGATGATCGACCCGTTCGGACGGGCCGTGACCTATCTCAGGGTTTCGGTGACGGATCGCTGTGACTTCCGCTGTACCTATTGCATGGCGGAAAACATGACCTTCCTGCCGAAGAAGGACCTGTTGACGCTGGAGGAACTGAACCGGCTCTGTTCCGCCTTCATCGCCAAGGGCGTCCGAAAATTGCGTCTGACGGGCGGCGAACCCTTGGTGCGCAAGAACGTCATGTTCCTGGTGCGCGAACTCGGCAAGCATGTGCATGCCGGCAGGCTTGACGAACTGACGCTGACCACCAACGGCTCGCAACTGTCGAAATTCGCCGCCGAGCTTGCCGATTGCGGCGTACGCCGCATCAACGTCTCGCTCGACACGCTCGATCCTGAAAAATTCAAGCAGATCACCCGCTGGGGCGAATTGTCGAAGGTCATGGAAGGCATCGATGCCGCGCAGGCCGCCGGCATCCACGTCAAGATCAACGCCGTCGCGTTGAAAGGTTTCAACGATGCCGAAATCCCCGCCATGATGCGCTGGGCGCATGGGCGCGGCATGGACCTGACGCTGATCGAAACCATGCCGATGGGCGAGATCGACGAGGACCGCACCGATCATTACATGCCGCTGTCGGAATTGCGCGACACGCTTGCCGAACAGTTCAGCTTCTCCGACATCGCCTACAAGACCGGCGGCCCGGCGCGTTATCTGCAGGTCGCGGAGACCGGCGGCAGGCTCGGCCTGATCACGCCGATGACACATAATTTCTGCGAGAGCTGCAATCGCGTCCGCCTCACCTGCACCGGTACGCTCTATATGTGCCTCGGCCAGAACGATGCAGCCGACCTGCGCACCGCGCTGCGCGCCTCCGATGACGATGCCTATCTGTCGAGCGTCATCGACGAGGCCATCACCCGCAAGCCCAAAGGCCACGACTTCATCATTGACCGCACCCGCAACAAGCCCGCCGTCGCTCGCCACATGAGCGTTACCGGCGGCTAAAAGACAAACGTGTTCAGGATAGGCGCGGGATATCGATGTCGGTCACAAGAATGCATCACGACGAGCTTGATGTTAACAAGCCGCTCGTAAACCGCCTGATCGCCGAACAGTTTCCGGCCTGGGCCGGCCTTCCTCTGCAAGCCGTCCTGTCTTCCGGCACGGACAACGCCATCTACCGGTTGGGAGATGACATGGCCGTGCGTCTGCCCCGTCTTGGCGGCGCTGCGCTGCAGGTGGAGAAGGAAAGCCTCTGGCTCTCTCGCCTTGCCCCACATCTGCCGCTTGCGGTTCCGGTTCCACTGGTGCTCGGCATCCCCGCTGCCGGTTATCCTTTCCATTGGTCCGTCTGCCGCTGGCTGGCAGGTAAAGACGCAGTTGTCAGTCCGATCGCCGATCTGCACGAGGCCGCTGTCAGTCTTTCGCAATTCACCTCTGCCCTGCAAAAAATGGACATCGCCGGCGGCCCACCACCCGGCGCGCATAATTTTTCCCGCGGTGCTTCGCTGGTAAGCAGGGACGCACAAACGCGCGCCGCAATCGAAAGCCTGAACGGCATCATCGAAACGGCTCCGCTAACGCAAGCCTGGAATGCTGCCCTGGAGATCGAGCCGTGGGACAAGCCACCCGTCTGGCTGCATGGCGACATCCATGCCGGGAACCTGCTTGTCCAGCAAGGCCGCCTCACCGCCGTCATCGACTTCGGCGGTCTCGGCGTCGGTGATCCCGCATGCGATCTAATGGTTGGCTGGAACCTGCTGACGGCCGAGGCCCGCGCCACATTCCGCTGGGGGCTCACTGTGGACGACGCAACATGGGGTAGAGCCAGAGGTTGGGCACTGTCCGTCGCAGTCGTCGCCTTGCCCTACTATCTCCATACAAACCCGGTCCTTGTCGAAATATCGCGTCACGCTATCAGGCAAGTCCTTGCAGATCATTCGGACGGATTGAACGACTGACCTGTCGCAACGAAAAGCCGGCCGTTTTAAGTCGGGCGGCCTGAAACTTCGCCAGCGTTTTTGCTGCTCAAGCAGCATAGCTTCCGCCGCAATGCTGCACCCGACCGCCAGAAACAGAGCAGCGCCCATCGTGAAGCGCTCGATCTTCTCGTCGCGTGCTCACACCACCTGCAGCGATCGGGTTAGATCGAAATATTTGCCACCGCAAAGCGAAATTTTCGCTTGAGCCGGACCATGCGTCATACCGTATTGAAGATTCGAAAGGAGTTTCGGATGGATAGACGCACGCAAGACGAGATTTCATTGACGGCTCTGGAATGCTCCCAACGCATCGGCCTCAGCGTTCGTGCGCTGCGCCTCTACGAGCAGCATGGCCTGATCTCCCCCTTGAGGACTGCCAAACGCTGGCGCCTCTACGGCAGCCGGGAAATCGCGCGCTTGAATGAAATACTGGCGCTCAAAGCGCTGGGATTGAGCCTTTCCAGCATCGCCAAAATTCTCTGCGGTCACCCTGTGGACCTCACCCGATCACTCGCCCTGCAGCATAGCGCGCTTGAGGAAGCAAGAAGCCGCGCCGAACAGGGATTGCGCGTTATCGAGAAACTGCAACAGAAGCTCGCCTCCGGTGCGAGCGCATCGATCGATGATCTCATGAAACTGGCAAAGGACACCAACATGACCGAACCGCTGAAGGATACAGTCGCATGGCGCCGCTACGAGCAGATGCGGCCACGCGAGGAAATCTCGATCGATCCCGCAATTTATGGCGCCTATGTCGGCGCTTACGAGCTTGAAGAGGGACCGTTCTGCATCGTGTCCTGCCGCGATAGTCAGTTGTTCTACCGGATCGTCGGCCAATCGGACATCGAGATTTTCCCCGAGACCGAAACCCAGTTCTTTATGAAGGCCCTTCCAGTCCAGATAACTTTTGTCCGCGCAACGGACGGAACTGTCCAAAGCCTCGTTCATCACCAGCATGGTTTCGAAGACAATGCTGTCAGAGCAAATTCCGAACGCGTCCACGCCGAAGAGAAGGCGGTGCAACAACGCATTAGTCAGAAGATCGCGATGCCAAACAGCGAATGTATCCTGCAGCGCGTCATTGCGGAGCATGCCCGCGGAGAGCCAGATTTTGACGGAATGTCGCCGCCTCTGGCAGTCTTGGCGAAAGAACAGCAGGAGATCATAAGACACGACATGGACAAGGCCGGAGCACTCAAGCGCCTGGTATTCAAGGGCGTTTCACAGGATGGCCTCGATATCTACGATGCCTATTTCGAAAATGCCGACATGGAATGGGGCTTCGCCTTAACCCCAAACGGAAAGATCAGTCACCTTTATCTGCGGCCGACACCCTAAACCGCGTTCCATGTAGAAAGTCAGGTCAAGGATCGGCCGGTTAGCTTTTGGAGAATAACCGGCCAATTGCCTCACGCCGCGTAACTTCTACCATAACCCTGCACCCGGCCGCCCGATACCGAGCGGCTGGTGCCTGTCTTGAAGCGCTCGATCTTCTCGTTGAGGATATCGACCTGGTGGCGAAGGCCGTGGATTTCTGCGGTGTTTTCCTCGACCATGGCGGCGTTCTGCTGGGTGATCAGCTCGACTTCGCGCACCGCCTCATTGACCTCGTTGAGGCCGCGATACTGGTCGGCGGCGGCCGATTCGATGTTGCTCACCAGTTGGTGGATGGTCGAGATATGCTCGTTGATGACGGTCAGCGCCTTGCCGGTTTCCTGCACCAGTTCCACACCGCCGCGAACCTGCACGGAGCTTTCCGAAATCAGCCCCTTGATCTCGCGGGCTGCACCCGCACAGCGCTGGGCAAGCTCACGCACTTCCTGTGCGACAACGGCAAAGCCGCGGCCGGCGTCGCCGGCACGGGCCGCTTCAACGCCAGCATTCAACGCCAGAAGATTGGTCTGGAAGGCGATCTCGTCGATGACGCCGATGATCGTCGAAATCTTGTCGGACGACTTGTTGATCGCCGCCATCGCGTCGATTGCCTTGGCGACGACTTCGCCGGAATGCTTGGCATAGCTGTGGGTCTGATCGACCGAAACGGTGGTCTTGCGCGCACTTTCGGCCGTCGAGCGGACGATTTCCGTCAGCTGGCCAAGGGCGCGCGAGCTCTGCTCCAGGGCTGCGGCCTGCTGCTCGGTGCGGCGGGCAAGGTCGTCGGCCGAGGATGCAAGGTTGCCGGTGCCGCTGGTGATTTCGTCGGTCACGGAGCGGACATCGATCAGCGTCGCACGTAGCGCCTCGACGGCGTTGTTATAGGTGCGGGCCATGACGATGTAATCTTCGGAAAGATCTTCAGCCATGCCCTCTTCCAGATTGCCGTCGGCGAGCTTGGCGAGCACGTCGGACAGGGCCGTCAGCGCTTCCATCTGATCGGCTTCGATGCGGGCGCGCTCCTGGCGGCGGCGGGCTTCTTCTTCGGCAGACAGCGTGCGGGCGGCTTCCGCCTCCTGGCCCAGCCGCACGTTCTCGACCGCATTGTCGCGGAAGACGGCAACCGAGCGCACCATGTCGCCGATCTCGTCGCCACGGTTGCGGCCTTCGATGGCAACCTCGAGATCACCATTGGCAAGCCGGGTCATCGTCTCGGTCACCCGCTTCAAGGGACCGCGCAGCGTTTCGATCAGCATCAGGCCGCCGACGATGGCAAGCAGCGTGCCGGCAACCATGGCGATGATCGAGACATCGGCGGAACGCTGGCTGTCCTTCTTGCCGGCTTCCTGGGCGCTGGAGACGAAATTCTCCAACGTCTGGCTGGCGTCTGCGACCAGAGCTGCAGCTTCGGTCTTCGCCGCCTGCCAGCGGGCGCCGACATCGATCAGCTGGGCGGTACCGGTGTCGATCTGCTCCAGCGACGGTGCCAGCTTGCCGGCGAGATCGCGCAGTGCCGCATTCTTTCCGCCAAGTTCCGATAGCTTCGTCACGCTCTCGCGTACGGCGGCGATATCGGTCATCACATTGTCGCGGCTTTCCGTATCGAGCTTGCGGTGCAGCTCGCTGATATGCAGGCGCGTGTCGTCGAGCCCCTTGAAGGTCTCGTTCATCAGGCCGATCAGCGTCTTCAGGGTGGAAATCTCGCTGTCCATGCCGACAAAGCGCTTGGCTGCCGTGTCCGAATTGGTGACGGCTTCCTTGGCGAAATCGGATTCGTATTTCGAAAACTTGATCATTGCCGAACTCAACTGCGTCTTCTTGACGTCGTTCGGATCGCTGTTGGCCAAAATATCCTGGATCGTCTTGGTATCGGCCTTCACCTCGGCGATCTTCTTCAGGACCTTGTCGGATGCGATCTTTTCGGCCTCGGCAATCTGTTTCAACAGATGCGGCATCAAGGTCGTGGCCTGCTGAACCTTGGCATCCGGCGCAATCGCCATGGTGACGGGCAGGCGGAATTTCTTGATGCGTTCGGCAAGCCCCTGATAGGCAGCGGCGTCAAACAAAAGTGCCTTGGCAAAGGATTCCTTTTCGCCCGATTCCTTGCGCAAGATATCGATCTGCTTGAAGGCGGTGTTGCCCTGCGCCGTCATGTCGGCAAGGGCCGCATCCAGCGACGCAGTGACATTGTCGCGCTCGGTCTTGATCGACCAGAGTTTGTCCTCTTGACCGCGCATGGCCTGGCCAAGTGAAACGACCGGGTGAACCTTCGCCTTGTCTTCGCCGGCAGTCAGCAGGCCATCCAGCGTGCGGATGCCCTTTTCCTGCTCGTCGATGCGGCTTGCCAGCGTCGCGCGCGTCTCTTCGGTGGGATTATCGGAAAAATTCTGCAGTCCGCTGCGCAGCGATTGGAAATCGGAGAGATTGTTGATCGTTTCGCGCGTCACGGTCATGTGCCCGTTCAGCGTGCTTGCGGTGAAGTATCCGACAAGGCCAATGCCGGCGATCAGCGCCACCAGCGGCACGACGAACAGCAAAACCTTGGTGACAATGCGCAGACGCTGCAAAGAACGATCGATCAGGGACATTCCGCACTCCAGATGTTGAGCAAATCGGACATTTCCGCCAGATTGCTCTCTGGTTGAGAACGAACGAACCGGGGCGCATCCATGGCGCTTGTCGGAATGTCATCCGGTTGAGGCGAACGGAAATACTTGCCGTTACGTCAACCTTATTCGCATCATGCGAAGGGCAGCGGAATTCAGGCACGATAGGCAGCGAAACTTAATATTTCGCCAAAATTCCCGGGGTTTAATCTTGCGCTTAAAAAATCGGCAAGGCCGTATTTCACGGTTCTACAACGCTGACGGAAATGGTTATTCTGGCATTTCTGCGATCAATTCAAACAAGTGAAGGATCGCAGTTGCATAAAAGAAATGCCGATGCTTTAGAGATAGGCAAGACCAGCAGCGCAGACTTCGAGCCCGCCGCATCGCTGATTTGTAAAAACCGGGCAGCGATGAGAACGGATCTGTAAAAAGAATGCAACCTACCGCCAATTTCCGCGGCGCCATTTTCATGTGTCTGGCCATGGCAGGCTTCACCTGCAACGACGCATTGATCAAATCCGTCACGGGCGTCATGAATGCCGGCCAGATCATGCTGGTGCGCGGCTTCTTCACATCGGTCCTCGTGCTGCTGCTCGCCCGCCATTTCGGCGCGCTGCGCTCGTTCCGCCTGGTCCGCTCGCCGGTCATCGCCCTGCGGATATCAGCCGAAGTCGGCGCCTCCATCTCCTATATCTATGCGCTCGGCCAGATCCCGCTCGCCAATGCTTCGGCGATCCTGCAAGCCCTGCCGCTGGCCGTCACTCTGGGCGCGGCGCTGTTTCTGGGTGAACCGGTCGGCTGGCGGCGCTGGCTGGCGATCCTCATCGGCTTTGCCGGCGTGCTGATTATTCTCAGACCCGGTCCAGACGGTTTTACCAGTGCTGCGCTGAGCGTCGTTGCGTCTGTGGTCTTCGCAGCGATCCGCGACCTGTGCACCCGGCGGATCGATCCGGCCGTGCCGTCGCTGTTCATCTCCGTCATTACCGCTACGGCAATCACGTTGACAGGTGCGGTGATGATCGTGCCGCTCGGCGGCTGGCAGCCGATGTCGATGACCTCGATCGGAATTCTGGCGGGCGCCAGCCTACTGCTTCTCGTTGGCTACCAGTGTATCGTGCTGGCCATGCGCAACGGTGAAATCGCCATTGTCGCTCCGTTCCGCTATACCAGCCTGATCTGGTCGATCAGCATCGGCATCCTGTTCTTTTCCGAAAAACCGGATGTCTGGATGGTCACGGGCGTGGCAATCATCATCGCATCCGGGCTTTATACATTCGCCCGCGAAAACAAGCGGCGGGTGGCGCTGGCACAGCAATCGGAACCGGGATCGCCGAAATGAGTGGATTGAAAGGCAGGACAGTTCGATGAGCGTATCGGCAAGCCCCTTGGCAAATCTCCCGCGCGGCGTCGTCCTTGCCGGCGGCCTGTCTTCGCGCATGGGCAGCGACAAGGCGGCGGTCATGCTTGGCGGCAAACCGCTGGTTCACCGGGTCATCGAGCGCCTCGCCCCCCAGACGGCCGGCCTCAGCGTCAACAGCAACATGAGCACCGGTTTGGACCTTGCTCCGGCAATCGCCGTTTTTGGTGATACGGTTCCAGGCCATGTCGGCCCCATGGCGGGCGTGCTCTCGGGGATGCGCCATGCGGCAAGGCATTTTCCTGTCGCCAGCCACATAGCCACCGTCCCCACCGACACGCCGTTCTTTCCAGCCGACCTCGTTGCCCGCCTTCAGGCGGCGATCACAGAGCCCGGCCAGATCGCCGTCGCCTATTCGGCCGGCATCATGCACCCCGTCTTCGCCCTCTGGCCGGTTGCGCTTGCCGATGAGCTTGAACATTGGCTGCTGACCGACGACAAGCGCCGGGTGCGCGACTTCATCGAACGTCATCCGGTGGCGAGGGTCGATTTTGAGATGATCGAAACGGTGGACGGACCGATCGACCCGTTCTTCAACATCAATACTCCGGCCGATCTTGAAATGGCCGAACGCTGGCTGCTGTTTATAGAGGGAATTGAAAGATGACACCGCCAGAAACCGCCGGCCCGAAAATCTTTGGGATCGCCGGCTGGAAGAATTCCGGCAAGACCGGCCTAGCCGTCCGCCTCGTCACCGAGCTGACGCAGCGCGGCTATCGCGTCTCGACGATCAAGCACGCCCACCATGATTTCGATATCGACAAGGTCGGCGCCGACAGTTTTCGCCATCGCGAGGCCGGCGCCCATGAGGTGACGATCGTCTCAGGCACTCGCTATGCCATCATGCATGAATTGCGCGGCGCAGCGGAGCCGACTTTCCCGGAAATCCTCTCGCGTCTGGCGCCCTGCGATCTCGTTCTGATCGAAGGTTACAAGCGCGAACCGATCCCGAAGATCGAGGCGCGGCGGCTGGAAGCGCAGAACCGCGAGCCGCTGGCCCCGACCGATCCGCACATTGTTGCGATTGCCGCCGATCATCCGGTCGAAGATAGCGGGCTTGTTCTGTTCGATCTGAACGACACGACGGCGATCGCCGATTTCATCGAACGCATCACCGGGCTGGCAAAACAGTCGGACTGACCTGCGCAATCAGTTGGTGGTTTCGTCGCTGCCATCTTCCGTCGCATCATTCAGCCGGACGAAAGCGTAACCTTTGGCCTTCAAGTCGAGGATACCCTTGACGACACCAGAACCGGCGGCATGGGTCGGTTGATTGATATGAGCGATGATCACGTCGCCATCCCTGGCGGACGAAAACCGTTTTTCCGCAGCCCCCGCCCCCAGCAGCGAACCGCCATCACCGTTCACCGAATATCCGGCAACACGAAAACCCATCTGCCGGATCTGCCCGATCGATGACAGGGTGTATTTCGCCGTGGCACCCCGAAACCAGTGCGGCTGCAACCCCTGCCCCACCATCGCGGCAGCACCTCCCGCCACTTCCGTTTCGACAGCCTGCGGACTGCCGGCAGCGGCAATGCCGTAGATCGACACCGGACGATCGACGGCCGGAACATGCATCGCCCCGTGATTCTCGATCTCGAACAGATCCGGATGCGCTTTGAAGACAGCCATCGCGGCGGCGTTACGTTTCACCCAGCGGGCCGTCACGAAAATGGTCGCAGGGATACGGTTATCGATCAGCGTCGATAAAATACGCTCGTCCGTCTTGCCGCTGCAGGCATCGAAGGTCAGGGCGACGCGCGGCGGCGCGCCTTTCTCCTGGTTTTCAAGCCGTAGCTTCGGCTCCACCAGCCGGGTTGCGGCGAGGCAGGCGTGACCGGCTGCAACGCTGATCAGAAGTGCGGCGAGAATGGTTTTCATCGGAAACTCACAATGCGATCCGGCAGTCATACCGGCGGATAAGTAAAGACCATGCAAAACGGCCCGGCGCTTGCGCACCGGGCCGTCCTCCAGCGGCGTCTCATCAGAGAGACCGGACTATGGCTATTTCTGGGCTACCGGACGGACCAGCGGCGTTACGCGACGGATTGTCACGCGGCGGTTCTGCTGTTCGGCAACCTGCGTCTTCACCTTCAGAAAGCGCTCGCCATAGCCCTGCGTCACCAGGTTTTCCGGCGGAATCCCGTAGACGTCGGTCAGAAGCTCGGCGACGGCCTCGGCGCGCTGATCGGACAGAACCAGATTGGGCTGATCATTGCCGACGGCATCGGTATGGCCCTCGATCAGGAAGGTCTCGCCCTGGTCCTTTTGAAGCACCTCGCTGATGGCGTTGGCCACCTTGCGCAGTGTCTTTGCCTGGGCAAGCGGTACTTCCGAACTGCCCGTGGCAAAGGTGATCGTATCCAGATCGATGCGGCGAACCTTATCGCGGAGACGGGCCGAATACTTGACCTCATCGATCGAGTAGACACGCTCAACCCGTTCGACCGGTGGTTCGGCCAGGAAGTCGTAGTAGTCGCGGTCCGGCTCACTCGATGTATCGATGATATAATCGCGAACCGGAATGCTCAGGCGCATTGGCGGCAATTCGTAGCCGATGTCGCGGATGCGTGGCGGACGGTCCGCTTCCGGTTCCGGCGCGTAGACCATCAGATATTCCTCGCCGTCGCGATTGATGCGCGAGCGCTGGATGATGTCGCCATAACGGTCATAAACCGTCACCAGCCGCGAGCCATTCGGACGAACGATGGTTTCGCGAACGCGGCCACGTGAAAGTTCCTCATAGAAGCTTTCTTCGGAATCGCGGCGCAGGCGCGGACGGTCGTCGTTACGGATGATGATCTGGTTGTCGACGCTCAGAACAGTCCGGTTATCGATCTGCTGTTGCACAACGACATTGGTAACATTGTTGGTCACGTTGTTTGTGACATTGTTGTTGGTGATGGTGTTGTTGACCGTATTGTTGGTCACATTGTTGTTGACTGTATTGTTCTCGACATTGGTAACACCGGGCGTGACGAAGACCGGCGCGGCGTCAAGCTTCTGGCCTTCCTCGGTGATCCCCGCCTGGATGGCTTCCGATTCGACCTTGGTGATCTTCGCCTGCGCGTCGGCATCGTTGGTCGGAGCCACGACGGCTTCCTGCTCGGCACGCTGGCTTTCACGCAGTTTCTTGCGCTCCTCGCGCGCCGTCTGGCCACCGGCATTGTCAGCGTCCTTGTCGCTGTCGAGGACAGCAGCGCCGCCTTCGATCGGCAAAACGATCGTATCATCCGTCTTGGCCGGATCGGCAGCGATTTCCTGCTTCTGTTCCGGGGTCGTCGTATCGACGATCTCGGGCACGACAACGGGCTGAGCCGGCGTCTCAGTCGTCTGCTGCGGCTGCTCTACGGCAGGATCGGTCTGCGGCTGTTCTGCCGTTGCGGGCTGCTCACCCGATACCGGCGGCTGCTGGCCCTCGACGACTGGCTGCTCACCCGTCACGGGCTGTTCTGCAGTTGCCGGCTGCTGATCAGCCGGCGCTGGCTGTTCCGCAGTGGCCGGCTGCTGTTCGGCAGGAGCAGGCTGCTGTTCCTGTGCCTTCTGCGCATCTTCAGCTGCCTTCTGCTCGGCTGCTTTTTGCTCGTCGGCCAGGCGCTGCTGCTCGGCTGCAGCGGCGGCATCGTCGGTTGCTTTCTGGTCGGCTGCCTGCTTGCCAGCTTCTGCTGCGGCCGCGTCCTCGGCTGCCTTCTGTTCTGCAGCCTGCTTCTCAGCGGCGGCGTCTTCGGCGGCTTTCTGCTCTACCGCCTGCTGTTCGGCAGCGGCTGCAGCGGCAGCGTCCTCGGCGGCCTTCTGCTGTTCAGCGGCGGCAGCGGCTGCAGCATCTTCGGCAGCTTTCTGCTCGGCCGCCTGTTGTTCCTGCAACTGGCGCTGCTGTTCAGCTTCCTGCGCTGCCTGCTGCTCTGCTGCCTGCTGCTCGGCGGCAGCCCTTGCTGCCTCCTCGGCCTGCTGCTGTTGCTGACGCAACAGTTCCTCTTCGTTCGACTGCCCCTCACCCTGCGGCGCTTCCTCGGCCTGCGCCACTTCGAAAGAGGCGGCGAGATTCTTCGCCATCGCCGGGTGAACGACCATCGACGCCGCCAGCACGGGCATGGCGACCGTCGCGAAAAGTTTGGATCGAATACTCATATATTTCCTCCTTCAGAGGTCCCGTTTTGTTGCTTTCGACCGGAATCGCGCCCGGCCTTCCGCTTTCGTCCCCTTTGGGCAGATCCAAGCGGTAAAAAGAAGGCACACTGGCCCAAATCAATGACAGACGATTATCGAAACCTGCATTAACTCAGCATGAATGTCGCGTTCATCTTCGCCAGACATAGGCCTGCTTCCGCAGGCAACCAGTGTAAAGGCATGAAGATGTCCAGACTTTTCATCAAGCAACCACCGCTTTCCTGTTGATTTTTCCATTTAAAGCGTAGGAGTATCACGCTAGCCCGATCGCAACGACGGTCGGCATACCGGCGGCCGCGAAGAAAAAGAAACCGGCTGTCCGCCAACAGAGAGGATCACAATGCGTATTTCCAGACGTCTCGCCATGGCCGCCTCGGCTGCCGTATTCGCGCTGATGGCAGGCACTGCCATGGCCGATGGCGAAAAAATCGTCATCGGTACGGAAGGCGCCTACCCGCCCTTCAACAATCTTGAAGCAGACGGCACCCTGACCGGCTTCGACGTCGACATCGCCAGGGCGCTCTGCGTCGAGATGAAGGCTGACTGCACCATCGTCACCCAGGATTGGGACGGCATGATTCCAGCCCTGGCCGCCAAGAAGTTCGATGCCATCATCGCGTCGATGTCGATCACGCCTGAGCGGCTGGAAAAGGTCGATTTCACCAATAAATATTACAACACCGGCCCGGCCATCGTCGTTCCGAAGGATTCGCCGATCACCGAAGCGACCGAAGCTGGCCTCGCCGGCAAGTCGCTCGGCGCGCAATCGTCGACGACTCACTCCAACTATGCCGAAGCCTTCTTCAAGGAATCGGAACTCAAGCTCTATCCGACCCCGGACGAATACAAGCTTGACGTTGCCAACGGCCGCGTCGATGCCGTCATCGATGATGTCGTCGTTTTGACAACCTGGCTGAAGACGGCAGACGGTGCCTGCTGCAAGCTGTTGAAGGCCCTGAAGCCCGATCCTGAAATCAACGGCATCGGCGCCGGCATTGCTGTGCGCAAGGGCGATACGGCCTTGAAGGACAAGTTCAACACGGCCATCGCGGCGATCCGCGCCAACGGCAAGTACAAGGAAATCAACGACAAGTATTTTGAGTTCGACGTTTACGGCGATTAATCTTTACCTGTTGCTGAAATACGATGGCGGAAGGCTTGCCCTTCCGCCATTCTCGTCTGAAACCACACGATAACAATAAGCGCGCCAAAACGCCGTACAGGGGAAATCAGACTTATGCAGGCTGCTTTTGCTGCCCTCTCTTCCATTGTCTCGTGGTTCGCCAGCATTGTTGATCCGATGTGCGGCCCGATCGGCGTCTTCCGGCTCTTTGCTCAAGGTACGCTTCTAGCCTGCGGTGACACTGGCTGGGGCGATGAGATCGCCTATGGATTCATGATCACTACGAGCCTGGCGATCTGCACATTGCCCATCGGCCTTTTCCTCGGTTTTTTCATCGCGCTGGCGAAACAATCCGAAGAGAAATCGCTGCGGCTGGCCACCAACATCTACACCACCATTTTTCGCGGGCTACCGGAGCTTCTGACGCTGTTCATCGTCTATTACGGCCTGCAGATTGTCGCCCAGCGGGTGATGTTGGCCGTTGGCTACGAAGGCCCGGTCGAGATCAATGCCTTCATCGCCGGCATGATCGCTCTTGGCGTCGTTTTCTCCGCCTATTGTTCCGAAGTCCTCCTGTCCGCCTTCAAGGCCATTCCGCGCGGCCAATATGAAGCCGGCGACGCGCTCGGCTTTCACCGCGGCAAGACCATGCGGCTGATCGTCCTGCCGCAACTGGTGCGTATCGCGCTGCCGGGCCTCGGCAATCTCTGGATGGCGCTCCTGAAGGATACCGCGCTCGTCTCGGTCATCGGCCTGCCGGATATCCTGCGCCAGACCGGCATTGCCGCGCGCGTCACCAAGAATGCCTTCGAATTCTTCTCGATCGCCTGCCTGCTGTTCCTTATCCTGGCGATGCTGTCGTCGATGGTCTTTTCCGCGCTTGAACGCTGGACCAAACGTGCGGAGGTCACCCGATGAGCCACGCTGAAACCATGCTGCCCGCGCTGCCGCCACCGCCAGAGGCGCTGAAGCGCTACACGTTCTCCCGTCTGCTCGGCCGCGCCCTGCTCGGCGTCTGGCTGGCTGCATCCGTGGGCATCTTCCTGTTTGTTGTCGATTCCTGGAGCCCGGAAAAATTCGCCAAATACGGCCCGAGCTTCCTCTCCGGCCTGCGCGTCACGCTGACGCTGGTCGCCATTTCGATCGTGCTCGGCGGCATTCTTTCCCTGCCGATCGCCTATGGCCGGATGACCAAGAACAAGGTGCTCTCCTGGATCGCCTATGGCTATGTCTACTTCTTCCGTGGCACGCCGCTGATCACCCAGCTCTTCCTGGTCTATTACGGGCTGGGCAGTTTCCGCCCTTACCTCGAGGCCGTCGGCCTGTGGTCGCTGTTCAAGGACGCCTGGTTCTGCGCGCTCTTCACGTTCACACTCAACACCGCCGCGTACCAGGCCGAGATCCTGCGCGGCGCCATCGAAAGCGTACCACGCGGCCAGCACGAGGGCGCGGCCGCCCTTGGGCTGCCAAAGAGTGTCGCCTTCTTCAAGATCATCCTGCCGCAGGCAATGATCGTCGCCCTTCGCCCTTATGGCAACGAAATCATCCTGATGATCAAGGGCTCGGCCATCGTCGCCATCGTCACGGTGTTCGACCTGATGGGCGAAACACGCCGCGCCTTCTCGCGCACCTATGATTTCCAGATGTATCTCTGGGCCGCCGTGCTCTATCTGATCATGGTCGAAATGCTACGCAATCTCTGGGCCTGGATCGAAACGCGGCTGACGCGGCATCTGAAGCGCTGAGGTACAGACAAGTTTGGCAGCACTCTATGCAACATGCTGCCAAACTCTTGTTTATGAACGTTATTTTGTCTTTCCGTGAAACATTGTTAATATCGCATTAACCAACCGTGTGCTTCAATCGTAGGGACCATCATTGAACAAGATGAGGTCCGACATGACGAACGAAATGGAACTGCAGCTCAAGGGTTACGGCCTGACCACGGCCCAGATCCTCTATCGCATGCCCGATCATCCGGCCTTCCTGCAGACCTATATCTGGCAGCACTACGACCTGGCGCCGGAATTTCCGGAAATGAAGAGTTTTCTCAAGTTCTGGCAGGAAACGCTGGAAGGTCCGCTGCATTCGGTACGCTACGTCCACCGCAAGCTGATCTCGGCGACGGACTGGCGGGCGCTGAAGGGCGAGTTCATCATCAACTGACGCCGGTTCTTCCCAATTTCGTTTTGTCCCGGCGAGGCAAGCGATCGACTCCGGCGGCGATGAGTTACTTTCCGGGCGCAAATGCCTGCGGATGCGGGTTTTCGCATTGCCAAACGTTCGTCCGCGCCTTAAACACGCCGCCATGCAGAAGATCGATGAAGAAGCCCTCGCCGAAGCCTATAACCGCGCGCTCGCCCTGGAGAAATCCGGCGACGTCGAGGCGGCTGTCAAAGCCTATGAAGAAGTCCTGGCGATCGATCCCGACGATCACGGCGGCGCTTCCGTCCGCATTGCGTCAATGGGGCGCGGCGAGACGCCCGACAAGGCACCGGACGCCTATGTTGCGACGCTCTTCGATCAACACGCCGATGTGTTCGAAGATGTGCTTGTCGAGCAGCTCGATTACCATGTGCCGATGCTCGTGCGTCAGCGCCTGCAGGCGCTGAACCTCGGCCCGTTTGCCCGCGTACTTGACCTTGGCTGCGGCACAGGTCTGACCGGCGGCGCGCTGCGCGATATGGCCGACGACATTACCGGCATCGACCTGTCGGAAAACATGGTCGAGATCGCCCATGAAAAGGACGTCTACGAAACACTCTACGTCGCCGAAGTCGTCGATTTCCTTGAAGACAATGACGACGAGCCCTTCGACCTCATCACCGCGACCGACGTGCTGCCCTATCTCGGCGCGCTCGAAGCCCTGTTTTTCGGTGCCGCCGAGAACATCAATGCCGGTGGCCTGTTCATCTTCTCCAGCGAAACCCTGCCTGCGGAAACCTTTGCCGGCCGGACCTTCATGGTCGGTCCGAACCAGCGTTTCGCCCATGCTGAAACCTATGTCCGCGAGCGCCTTGATGCCATCGGCTTCGATGTCGTCGAGCTGACGGATATTACGGTGCGCAAGGAAGAAGGCGAGCCGATCGCCGGTCACCTGGTGATTGCCAAACTGCGCTGACAGCGGCGCTCAGGCGTCGTGAACTTCCGGCAGCTCGTACCAGTCGCCCTTGAACTCCGTCAGGATGTTCTTGACGATCTGCTTGCCGGTGTCGCCGTCGATGACGCCGGCTGAGACCATCAAGAGGTCGGTGCCGATATTGTCCTTGAACAGGCGGCTGCCGCAGGTCGAGCAGAACCCGCGCCGGGCCTTGTCGGAATAGCCATACCATTGCAACGTACCATCCGCCTCGAACCGAACGTCGTCGCGGGGGGCGCCAATCACCGCCATGTAGTTGCCATGCGCCTTGCGGCAATCACCGCAATGGCAGCAGAACACCCCGGCGGATTCAACCGGGAAGGAAAATTTGACGCCGCCACAGCGGCACGAAGCGTTCAGTCTATCGGCCATGGAATATTGTCCTCCGGATTGCAAACACGCTGTTGCGACGGCCAGTGCGCGGCAGTCTCGAACAAGACATACAGCGCAAGCCCGGTGCTTCAAGCAGTGCCGCGGAACTATCCGGCAGCCGGCTCGATACGGAGAGCATCAAGCCGGAATGGAAAACGGCGCTGAAGCCCCGAATGGCTGCGCGCCGTTGCCGATAGGTGGGGCTCGCCTTAGCTCGCCCGCCCTTTCCAGACGATGTCGCTGACCGTCAATTGTTTCGGGATGATTTGCAGCTGGAAGAACTCGTCGGCCAGCGCCTGCTGGTAGGCAACCGCGTCCGGCCCGAGGGTGGCAACATCCGCCAGGCTGAAATCCTTGCGCGTCAGCGCGACCCGCTGGATATCTTCCGGAACACCGTTGATCTTTGACAGCGCCGCTACCGTGCCGTCGAGATCGTTTTGCGCTGCGGCCCCGACCTTCGCCAGCTCGTCAAGGATGTCTCCCAGCACGTCGCCATGTGCTGCGGTAAAATCGCCATTGCTGAGGAAGTAGCTCCAGGAATCGACGATCCCCTCGGCGGTGGTCAGGACGCGCGTGGTCGCTTCCTTCTCGGCGACGGCGAAGTAGGGATCCCAGATTGACCAGGCGTCGATCTGGTTGCTGGCAAAAGCCGCCGCCGCATCCGATGGCGACAGGTCGGCCGCCTCGATGTCGGTGATGCCGAGGCCGGCCTTGCGCAGCGCCTTGACGGTAAAATTGTGAGCGCTCGATCCGCGCTTGAAGGCGACGCGCTTTCCCTTGAGGTCGGCGACCGTCTGGAACGGTGAATCCTTGTGCACCAGAATGGCCGAACCTGCCGAGGATCCCCTGTAGGTTCCGGCATAGAGCAGGTTGCCGCCTGCCGCTTGGGCAAACAGCGGCGGCACGTCGCCGGTCGGACCGAAATCGATGGCACCGGCGCCGAGTGCCTCAAGCAGCGGCGGGCCCGAGGAAAATTCGGCCCAGGTGATCGAGATGCCGCGATCGGCAAAGCGCTTTTCCAGCGCGCCGGTTCCCTTGGCCAGCGCCAGAACGCCATTCTTCTGCCAGCCGAGGCGCAGTTCCTTCAGCGGTTCTGATGCCGAGGCGCTGCGTGTCGCGGGCAGCACCGCCACTGCCGTGGCCGCACCCAAAAGTGACAATGTCTGTCTGCGGGTCAACATATGCTTCACCTCTCGTATTGTGCCTGCCCGGCTGTCCAGCAGGGCCTCCGCAAACAAGGATGGATAAATCCACAAATTCTATCGACATTATAATTATCTAAAATGAAGAGATTACGGCAAAATTTGCCGCGTGAACGTCGGCTTGGCAGGAAAACGGTTTCGAAACCGGTTTTGGCTGGATGCGATCATCACAGGCCTTCCCCGCCCCCACGGCTTGGGCTAAGTCTCGACGAAAGGGAATTTCAGGAGTTTTCGAATGGCAAAAGTCGCGTTCATTGGTCTTGGCGTCATGGGGTATCCGATGGCCGGGCACCTGAAGGCCAAGGGCGGTCACGACCTGACGGTCTACAACCGCACGGCCGCAAAGTCCGAAAAATGGGCAGTCCAGTTTGGCGGACGCACTGCGGCAACGCCGGCGGAAGCAGCCGACGGCGCCGACTTCGTCTTCTGCTGCGTCGGCAATGATGATGACCTGCGCTCGGTGACGACAGGCAAGAACGGTGCCTTCGAAACGCTGAAGGCCGGCGCCATCTTCATCGACAACACCACCGCCTCCGCCGAGGTCGCCCGCGAGCTTGATGCGGCGGCAACAGCCCGCGGTGCCCACTTCATCGACGCGCCGGTCTCCGGCGGCCAGGCCGGTGCTGAAAACGGTGTGCTGACGGTGATGTGCGGCGGCGATCCAGAGGTATTCGAGCGCGCGAAACCGGTCATCGACGCCTATGCCCGCATGGTTGGGCTGATGGGTCCGGCCGGGTCCGGCCAGCTGACCAAGATGATCAACCAGATCTGCATCGCCGGTCTCGTCCAGGGTCTCGCCGAAGGCATCCATTTCGGCAAGAAGGCCGGTCTTAATATCGAAAAGGTCATCGAGGTGATTTCCAAGGGTGCCGCCGGTTCCTGGCAGATGGAAAACCGCCACAAGACCATGAATGCCGGCAAATACGATTTCGGCTTCGCCGTCGACTGGATGCGCAAGGATCTCGACATCGTGCTCACAGAGGCCCGCAGCAATGGCGCCAAGCTGCCGGTGACGGCGCTCGTCGATCAGTTCTATGCCGATGTGCAGGAAATGGGTGGCAACCGCTGGGACACCTCGTCGCTTCTGGCGCGGCTCGAAAAATAATGCTCGCGCCATCCTCTCCTGCAGATACCGTGATCGCACATCTGAAAACACTGGGGGCGGAGAACAATCTTGCCGGCATGGCACGGTTCGGCATCGAAACACAGACAGCGCTCGGGATTGCCAACCCGGCGCTCAACCAAATTGCCCGAAAGATAAAGCGCGATCACGGCCGCGCCCTCACCCTGTGGGAAAGCAATATCCGCGAAGCCCGGCTGCTGGCAGCGTTGACTGCGGAACCGCAAAAGCTGACGCTCAATATGGCAAGGCAATGGGCGGGCGATTTCAATTCCTGGGAAATCGTCGACAGCGTTGCCGATCTGTTTGTCAACGCCCGGCTGGAAACACTCTTGATCCCGGAATTCGCCGCCGATGAACGCGAATTCGTCCGGCGGACAGCTTTCAGCATGATCGCTGTCGGCGCCATTCACCTGAAAAACGAACCGGACGAGACCGTCATCGCCTGGCTACCTCTGGTCGAGGCCCATGCAGGCGATGAACGCAATTTCGTGAAAAAGGCTGCGAACTGGGCATTGCGCCAGACGGGCAAGCGCAGCGCCTGCTGTCATGGCCCTGCCCTGTCACTGGCGCAGACGCTGGCTGCACGGCAGGACCGCACCGCCCGGTGGATCGGCAAGGACGCCGTCCGTGAACTCACGAGCAGCGCCGTCTTGAAAAGACTTGGTTTGCAGCCTGTGGACGGATGATCAGTCCTCGCTGGACTTCGCCTGGTCGATCACCATGTAGTCGAGCGGCAGTTGCGTCGTGTATTTGATCTGCTCCATTGCAAAGACCGACGACACGTCACGGATTTCGATCTTGGTGATCAGCCGCTTGTAAAAGGCATCGTAGGCCGCGATATCGGGAACGACGACGCGTAGCAGATAATCGACATCGCCGCTCATGCGGTAGAATTCGACTACTTCCGGAAACTCGCCGACCACCTCGGAAAACCGCTTCAACCATTCGATCGAATGGGTGTTGGTGCGGATGGAGACGAACACCGTCACCTTGGTATTGACCTTGACCGGATCAAGCAGCGCCACGCGGCCACGGATCACGCCGTCCTCTTCCATCTTCTGGATGCGGCGCCAGCAAGGCGTGGTCGACAGGCCGACCTTTTTAGCCAGATCAGCAACGGCGAGTGTGGAATCTTCCTGCAACAGGCGCAGGATTTTGCGGTCAAGACGATCCATAAACAGTCTCCTTCGAATATTATTCTCTACATACCGTGAAATCAGCCAAAAGAAAGAAAATTGTTTCAGATTATCAATTTTGACACACGCTCTTGCAGGACAGGCAGGACATCGGCCGCAAACCACGGGTTTTTCTTCAGCCAGCCGGTATTGCGCCAGCTCGGATGCGGCAGCGCCAATACCGGCGGCCCGATATTAGAGCCTAGATGCGCGCGCCAGTTGT
The DNA here is from genome assembly GCA_900468065.1 of Hyphomicrobiales bacterium. Taxonomy (GTDB): domain Bacteria; phylum Pseudomonadota; class Alphaproteobacteria; order Rhizobiales; family Rhizobiaceae; genus Pararhizobium. Next base: position 30,263 of record UBTA01000019.1, read on the forward strand.
GCACCGTCTCGGTCATCGTCGCAGCCCGGCGGTCGCCCAGATGCCAGCCTTGCGCATATTGTCCGATGGCCAGCACAAGCTCGATCTGCGGCATCGCATCGATCACCTCTTGCCGCCATCGCGGCGCGCATTCCCGGCGCGGCGGCAGGTCGCTGCCATGCGCGTCATAACCCGGAAAGCAGAACCCCATCGGCACGATGGCAAACAGGTTCGGATCGTAGAACTGCTCGCGCGTTACGCCGAGCCACTGACGCAGCCGATCGCCGGATGCATCATTGAACGGCAGGCCGCTCTCATGGACGCGCAGCCCCGGCGCCTGACCGGAAATCAGGATCCGTGCTGCCGATGAAATCACCGCCACCGGGCGTGGCTCATGCGGCAACCTATCATCTGGCCCCCGCGCCGGCGCATCGCGACAGATCCGGCACGCCGCAATCGCCGCCCGCAAATCCTCCAGCCCATCCGCCTGCCCGTCAGTCATTCCATACCTTTGACATTGCATTCTCAACCCAGTTGCCGACCCACGACATCGCCCTATCCAGCCAGCCCTCCGGTATATGGGGCATCTCGTCCATGCCACCATGGGTCTGGCGCCAGGTGCGCGGTGCGTCGAATGTGCCAGCCCACAGGCCCAACCGCTTATCTCTCGCCTCGCCCTCCTCTGTCTCATAATGTCCGAACGCGACGGCATAACCGGCACTGACCATTGCCGCATTCAGGTCGAGATCTTGAGAGGTACAGACGGCAAGAAGCCGCCCATACCGGTCGCTGCCATCCGCTTCACATGTGGTTCTCCCGCGACCAATCAGCGCCGACAGATAGCTCTTTGCCTCGGTGCCGCACGGCCAGTCCCGGTCTTTGCGCTGGCAAACCTGCCGAAGCTCCGGTGCATCGATACCGGCTAGCCGGATACGTTTTCCATCCATCACCAGCGTATCCCCATCGACAACCCGTGGCAGCCCCGACACGGCCTCCGGTGAACTGTCGAGCCGCACGGCAATAAGCCCGGCAAACAGCAGGATCACCACCGTCAAAAGAAGATCCCGAGCGATCCGGAGCGTACGTTTCATCATTATCCCTCGGCCTGCGCCCATCGGTCTACGGGACGAGATCCTGGCGAAACCCCAGGAAATTGCAGCAACTTCTTAAGGATTTCCCCTTAAAGTTCAGCGGATTCCGTTAACGCGTATGAGATCATGAATACGGGCGTCAGCACCTCGACCGACAAGAATATCGTCGATAAGTCACGCAGTCACCGCAACGCGGCGGTGTCGAAAGCCGTGCGCGCAACCCGTGAACGCCTGCAGGCCGGCCCGTCAAACGCGTCAGGGTTCGACAGGGAAATGCTGGCTCTGCACATCGACACGATGCTGCAGGGCGCCATCGCCATGCCGCTGTTCGTCATCTTCGTCTCCTCGGTCGGCGTTCACCTGTCGCAAAGCCTGGATTTTGTCGGCTGGGGAATGATGGCGCTGTGCGTCCATGCCATCGGCATCCTGCTGGCACGCCGCGCCAAGAACCAGGATATCCCGACGGAAAAGGTGTCGCAGTGGCGCCGGCGCTTTCTGATTGTCCAGTTGATAATGGGTCTCTGCTGGGCTGCCTTCATCATGCAGGATTGCAACAGTTGCGGGGAAACCGATTTCGGCTTCTACAAAGGTGCCGTGCTGCTGATCGCACTTGCAGCGACGGCAATGGGAACGTTTCTGCTTCGCAACGCTCTGCTCATCACCTTCATCCCGGTGATTCTTGCCCTTGTAGGATTGACGGCCAAATCCGGCAATCCCGGTTACATGGCGCTGACCGCGGTCCTTTCGACCTCGCTGGTCTTTCTGGTCTTCATGACCAACCGCATGTACCGCTCCAATGTCCATATCCTGTCGGTCCAGGCCGAGAAAGATGACCTGATCGCCGAGCTTGAGGTTGCCAAATCGATGTCCGATGAGGCCCGCCGCCGCGCGGAAGAGGCCAATCTAGCCAAATCCCGCTTCCTTGCTTCCATGTCGCATGAGCTTCGCACCCCGCTCAACGCCATCCTTGGATTCTCGGAAGTCATGTCGACGGAAGTGCTGGGGCCACTGAACAACCCGATCTACAAGGAATATACCGGCGACATCCATCGCTCCGGGCAACACCTTCTCGACCTGATCAACGAAATCCTTGATCTCTCCCGCATCGAGGCCGGAAAATACGATCTCAATGAAGAGGCCGTCCATCTCGCAGAAATCACCGAGGATTGCATCGGCATGGTTCAGCTGCGCGCCCGGACGAAAAACATCACGATCACCGAGCAGTTCGAAACCGCCATGCCCGCGGTCTGGGTCGATGAGAAGGCGATGCGGCAGGTGATCCTGAACCTGTTGTCGAACGCCGTGAAATTCACGCCGTCCGGCGGCGAGGTTTCGGTCAAGGTCGGCTGGACCGCTGGTGGTGGCCAATACCTGTCGATCAAGGACAATGGCCCGGGCATCCCGGAAGAGGAAATTCCGGTCGTGCTGTCGGCCTTCGGTCAGGGCTCGATTGCCATCAAGAGCGCCGAACAGGGCACCGGCCTCGGCCTGCCGATCGTCCAGGCGATCCTGGCCAAGCACAATGGCGATTTCATCCTGCGCTCGAAACTGCGCGAAGGCACTGAAGCCATCGCCATCCTGCCGTCAAAACGCGTGCTGCAAAGCATTCCGGCGATCGAGGATGCCCCAGCCGTCGAGCGCCGCAGGAAGAGCTTCGCCTAACAGGCGTTTACTCCGGCAGAACATGCACCGTGCCGTGAACGCTGATCCCCACCAGATCGCCGGGCTCCGGAATGTCGGCGCCGACGCACTTGATCGACAGGAAATCCGGCATCGCCCTGTCGCTGCGATCGATGCGCACAAGAACCATGCAGTTGCCGCCGCCGAATTCGACATCATCGACGCGCCCGAACGGCCCCTCGATCTTGGTTCCGGCAAGAGCGGTCTTCAGCCGGATCTGCTCGGGGCGCAGCATGACGGTCGCCTTGCCTGCCTTGATCCCCGCTTCGACCACCAGAGACCCCAAAGCACATTGCGCCCGCCCGGAAGCAATGCTGGCATCAAGCAGGATGGCTTCCCCCAGAAACGTCGCCGTTTCGCGATCCTTCGGTTTTCCGTAGAGCGCACGCGGCGAGCCGAATTGCACGAGTCGCCCCTGCCGGAGCACGGCCACCTGATCGGCAAAGGACAAGGCTTCGGCCTGATCATGCGTCACCAGGATCGCCGTCGTTCCGGCCGCGCGCAGCACCCGCGCCACCGCCCGCCGCAGCGTGTCGCGAAGGCCGGTATCCAGCGCCGAAAACGGCTCGTCGAGCAGCATCAGCCGGGGTTTCAGCGCCAGCGCCCGGGCGAGCGCCACCCGTTGCTGCTGGCCACCAGAAAGCTGGTGCGGACGCCGTGTCGCCATCACACCGTCAAGCTCGACCATCTCCATCAGTTCGGCGATACGCTGGCTGCGGCCCGGCGCATTCTTAGGTAATCCGAAGCCGATATTGTCGGCGACGGTCAGATGCGGAAACAGCGCGCCATCCTGGGAAACAATGCCGATGCCGCGCCGGTGCGCCGGAACGAGCACTCCCTTGCCGGCAAGCGTCTTTCCGTCCAGCACCAGCGAACCGCTATCGGGCGTCTCGAAGCCGGCGATGATGCGCAGCAGCGTCGTCTTGCCGGACCCGGAAGGCCCGACGATCGCCGTACGCCCGCCCGAAGCGATGCTCATGCCGATGGCGTCGAGCGCCACCGTCGGGCCGTAGGATTTGCTGATGGCATCGAGTGTCAGAAACGTCATTGTCCGGTTGCCCGTCTGGATTGCACGTAAAGAAGGAAGGTGAGCGGCAGGGACAGGAGAACCATCATCACCGCATAGGGAGCAGCCGCCACATAGTCGATCTCGCTTGTCAGCGACCAGAATTTCGTCGCCAGCGTTTCAACGCCGGTCGGCGACAGCATCAGGGTTGCCGTCAGCTCGTTGGTAATGCCAAGCGCCACCAGCGCCGTGCTGGCGGCAATACCGGGCGCCGCCAGCCGCATCGTCGTCTGGCGCACCGCCTGAAACGGCGTGCGACCAAGCGCCATGGCGGCCCGCTCAAGTTCCACTGGCGCCTGGGCTATACTGGTGCGCAGTCCGACCATGGCGCGCGGCAGAAACAGCATGATATAGGCAAGGAACAACGTGGCGAATGTCTGGTAGAGCGGCAGCACCAGCCGCACCGTGATCGTCACCAGCGCCAGCGCCACCACGACGCCGGGCAGTGAACCGACATAATAGTGGCAGGCCTCCAGCACCCGCTGCAGCCGCCCCGGTGCCCGCACAGACAGCCAAGCCATCGGCGCCGCCGCGATCGTCGCCAGCACGCCACCGGCAATAGCGAGAACCACGGTCTGGGCAAATGCACCGCCGACAAGATCGATCCGCCAGATTTCGCTGCCGCCGATATAGAGCCAGCGCGTCAGGGTGACGAAGGGAACGCCGATGGCCAATGCAGCTGTGAGCACATTCAGCGCCAATGCGGGAATCAACATCCGCCCGAGCCTACGGCGATCCGCAGGCCGGGCAGCGCCGGACCCCACCCGCGCATAACGCTCGCCGCCGCGCGCCACCGCCTCGATGACCAGAAGCAGCAGGCAGCAGGATACCAGCACGCCGGCCAGCATATTTGCCGCCGGACCGTTGAAAGCGGACTGGAACTGATCGACGATCGCCGTCGAGAAGGTGTCGAACCGGATCATCACATAGAGCCCGTATTCGGCGAGAAGATGCAGGCCCACCAGCAGCGAGCCGCCACAGATCGCCAGCCGCAATTGCGGCAGCACGGCGCGGAAAAACACCTGCCATGCGTTGAGGCCGAGCGAAGCCGCCGCATCCTCGATCGCCGGATCGAGACGGCGCAACTGCGCCGCCACCGGCAGATAGAGAAACGGAAAATAGGCGAGAACCGAAACCAGCACGCCGCCGGTCAGGCCATGCAGGCCCGGCACCAGGCTGATCCAGGCATAGCTGTGCACGAAGGCCGGTACGGCCAGCGGCGCCACGGCCAGCATGGACCACAGCCGCGCACCGGGCAGATCGGTGCGCTCCGTCAGCCAGGCAAGGGCTACGGAGAGCGCAATGGTGATCGGCAATGTGCACAGTTCAAGCAGCGCCGTATTGATCAGCAGTTCGCCGACACGGCCGCGAAAAATCAGCTTTGATGCGGTTTCCCAGCCGGTCTGCACCGAAATCCAGGCAATGAAGCCAAGCGGCACGAGGCTGATGAGTGACACGAAAGCGGCAACGATCGTGACCCAGAGATAGGGAACCCTGGACCGTCCCTTGGCGGCGATGATCAGCCGGCGCAAGGCGGAGGCGGGCTCGGCAGGAAACGCGGTGGCGCTCAAAATCTCTGCTTTCAAAGCAAAACGACAGTCGCAGCCGCCCGGATCGAGCGGCTGCGAATGTCACCGGCAGTCCGGAATGACGATACTAACCGGAGCGTTCCGATCAGGTTTAGGCTCTGCCTATCACAGCAGACCGGCGTCCGTCATCAGGTCTGTGACTTTTGCGCTGTTGAGTGTGGCCGGATCGACCTTCGGGTACTGCAGATCCGAAAGAGCCGGCAGGGCCTTGTTCGATGCTTCGCCGTTGCCGACGGCATATTCGAACGAGGTACCGTCGCGCAGGATGCCCTGCCCGCCCTTGCCGGTGATCCAGGCCAGGAATTTCTGGGCATTCTCCTTGTGCTGGCTGGAGGCAAGCACGCCGCCGCCCGAGATGCTGACGAAGGCGCCCGGATCCTGGTTCTTGAAGAAGTGCAGCGCAACGTTCTTGCTGTTCTCGCCGGTCTTCGCCTGATCGCCGAAATAATAGTAGTGATAGATCACCGCACCTTCGACTTCACCGGCATTGACGGCCTTCATCGCGGTCGAATTGCCCTTGTAGGCGGTAAAGTTCTCCTTCATCGCCTTCAGCCAGGATGCCGTCGCCTCTTCGCCCTTCAGCGCCAAAAGCGCGCTGACGATGGCCTGGAAGTCGGCACCCGACGGTGAAGCGGCCCAGCGGCCTTTCCAGCTCGGGTCGGCCAGATCCAGCATCGACTTCGGCAGCTTGTCTTCCGTCAGCTTGGTCTTGTCATAGGCAAACACCGTCGAGCGCGCGGCAACGCCAATCCAATGGCCATTCGACGGGCGGAAATTTTCAGGCACCTGCGCCAGCGTCTCGGCGGCGACCGGCTCGAACAGCCCGGCCCCATCGACCAGCGACATCGCCGGCGAATTTTCCGTCAGGAACACGTCGGCCGGCGATGCGGCCCCTTCCTGGACGATCTGGTTGGCGAATTCCATGTCGCTGCCCTTGCGCAGCGTCACCTTGATGCCGGTTTCCTTGGTAAAGGCTTCGGCCCAGGCGACGCCAAGGCTTTCATGCTGAGCATTGTAGACGACGATGCCGATATCTTCCTGAGCCAAGACAACGGTCGCGCCCATGCTGGCGAAAAGGGCCGCGAGCGCCAAAGCACCTGCTGAACCTGAGAAGGAAATTGTCATGGAAACCTCTCCGAGTTTTCTGCGGACCAACATGTCCGGCGGCCCCGGTATATAATCCTGATCTTTCGCGTCAACTTTGAATTAGCGCTCAGACAGAAAGAAACCGCTCAATTAAATTTGACTGTTGAAGAGGGAATAAAATCGCGTCGTGCCGATTCAGGCCTCAAATACCGAACAGATGGGACAAAACCACGACATAGGCGACGTAACCGCCATTGGCGAGGATCAGGCACAGGCAGGCGAGCGAGCCCAGATCCTTGGCATTCTTGCCCATTTCGGAAATTTCCGGCGAAACGCGATCGACGATTTCCTCAATCGCCGTGTTCAGCGCCTCGAATGCAATCATCAGCAGAAACAGCACGAAGGCCGCGACATATTGGAAAAAGGTCGCGCCGGTAATGGCGAACGCGATCATCGCAACGGCGAAAGCGCCGAGCTCGTGGCGGAAAGCCGCTTCCCCGAGCAAGCGCTTGGCGCCGCCGAAGGAATAGGTCGCCGCCGCAAAGAAATGCCGGATACCCGTCAGCTTTTTTACCGGCTTCTCGCTGGCCATTCGACGATAGTCCTCGTTCAGATACATGCTCGCTCCGCGCCCTGCAAAATGCCGCAAGGAACACGCGATACTGACATCAGCCTGAATGCGCCGTGAACACACACGACACACGCCACGATAATCAAAAAGGATCGCCGCTCCCGAATAGGTGAGAAGCCATGGGCTATCAAGCCCTCGCCGCACCGGCGAGGGCTTGCAATTAACGGTAACACCCGAAAATCCGTATCGGGCGCCCGTCATTGCGATGCAGCAAACAGTATCTCTGTGCCCGGTACTCGCAGGGGCGAGCGATGATCAGCTGTTGTTGCTGACGCCAGCCTGCGCAAACGTCGCCATGCCGGAATGGCACGCCGCCGCCGCCTTGACGATGCCGGCAGCAAGGGCTGCCCCCGTGCCTTCGCCGAGCCGCATGCCGAGCGCCAGAAGCGGCGTCTTGCCGAGCATCTCGATAGCCTTCATATGGCCGGGCTCTGCCGACACATGGCCGATCAGGCAATGATCGAGCGCCGCCGGATTGGCGGCCTTGAGGATTGCCGCCGCGGATGTGGCAACATAGCCGTCGATGATCACCGGGATCTTCTGCATGCGGGCCGCAAGGATCGCACCGGCCATCGCCGCGATCTCGCGGCCGCCAAGGCGCCGCAGCACNNCACTTCAAATGGATCGGAAAGATGATCGTGATGCAGCGTCACAGCCTTTTCGACCGCAGCGATCTTGCGCGCCAGAACCTCGCCCTGCGCTCCCGTGCCGGGGCCAACCCATTCTTCAGCAGTCCCCCCGTAGAGCGCCAGGTTGATCGCTGCCGCGATCGTCGTGTTGCCGATGCCCATTTCACCGATGCACAGCAGATCGGTGCCGCCGGCAACCGCTTCCATGCCAAATGCCATCGTGGCCGCACAGTCGCGCTCGGACAGAGCCGCTTCCTCGGTAATATCACCCGTCGGATATTCCAGCGCCAGATCGAATACCTTCAAGCCGAGATCATGACTGACGCAGATCTGGTTGATGGCAGTGCCGCCGGCTGCAAAATTCTCGACCATCTGCGCGGTAACAGACGGCGGAAACGGGGTCACACCCTGCTTGGTCACGCCATGGTTTCCGGCAAAGATCGCCACCAGCGGCCGGTTGACGGCAGGCGCCCTGCCTGTCCATGCGGCAAGCCAGAAAGCGATCTCCTCAAGGCGGCCAAGCGCGCCCGGCGGCTTGGTCAGCTGCGCATCGCGCTCACGCGCCGTCACCAGTGCCGCACTGTCGGGGCCTGGCAGGTTACGCAGCAATTCACGGAAATCGTCGAACGGCAGGCCGCTGGCACTCATGAAGAAAATCCTTGTATCGTCTCGTCGTCGGCGAAGCATGGCGCCGCAAAAACTGCTTCCTCATAGAGCGCGGCGACAAATCCGGCAACGGCATTTGCGCCGGTTCGTGTCGCCGTCGCATGATCGGGTTGAAAACACCGATTCGCGGGGGCGGATCGGCCTGGGGGAATTCTTTCATGTTCGATATCCGCGATTTCATCGACGACACGGCACGCTCGGTGGCGTTCCTCAGCCGCATCCACATGCCGCAACGCCATTTCGTCAATTTCGACGGCCGCCTCAGCCGTGCCGTGCGCGCCTTTCCGCTGGCCGGGTTGCTGATCGTGCTACCGGCGGCGGCCATCGTCTCGGTCTTCAGCGCCCTTCAGGTCTCGCCGCTGTTCACCGCCTTCGTCGCGGTGACGATCCAGGCGCTGATCACCGGCGCCCTGCATGAAGACGGGCTCAGCGACACGGCAGACGGTCTCGGTGGCGGCAAGACCAAGGAAAAGGCGCTGATCATCATGAAGGACAGCCGCATCGGCTCCTATGGCGCCGTTGCCCTCATCCTGTCGTTCGGTCTCAGGGTTTCGGCGCTTGCCGCGGTCATTCCGCTCGTTTCGGCAAGCGGCAGCGGGCTTCTCGTCCTTGCAGCAGCAGCGCTCAGCCGCACCGCGATGGTCTGGCACTGGTCGAAACTGCCCCCTGCCCGCCAGGATGGCGTTGCCGCATCTGCCGGTGAACCGCAGGCCTCTGCCGTCACTTTCGCGTTGATCTTCGGCGTCGTGTCGGCAGCACTTTTGCTGCTTTTGTCGGGTGCCTCGCTGCTGGCCGCTGTCCTCGCAATCGCCGCCTTCGCCGCTACGGTTCCTGCCTTCAGCGAAATCGTCGATGGCAAGATCGGCGGACATACCGGCGACACAATCGGTGCCACACAACAATTGACCGAAATCGCCGTTTTCGCCGCCCTTGCGCTGGCGATTTGAAACGACGATATAGTTTGAACCTGCTCTTATCCGGACGCCACGCATCTATGGAAACACCCTGTATTCTCGTCTGTTCGATCGACACGAAAACCGGATATTGCTTCGGTTGCGGCCGCACGCGCGACGAGGTCGGTGCCTGGTCGCTCTATACCGCCCAGGAACGCCGCGACATCATGGACAGCCTGCCGGCCCGGCTGGAAACACTGGAACGTAAGCCGCGCCGCGAAACCCGCCGCACCCGTATGGCCCGCGAAAGGGTGAACGGCGAATGACCAGGCTGACCATCCTTCTGGGTATCCTCGCCGTCGGCCTCGTCTTTCTGATCCTCAACCACGATAGCGGCCGCACTTTCGGCATCATGAACGACGATTTCGGCCGCCTGGTCACGCTTGGCGCCATCGCTGCGATGTTTGCCACCGGCATCGTGCAAAGCCGCCGCCACATGGGCCAGAGCCTGCGCCAGTTCGGCATCTGGGTGCTGATCATCCTTGTTCTGGTGTCAGGCTATCTCTACCGCAACGACCTGCAGTCCTTCGGCAACCGCCTAGTCGCCGGCCTCGTTCCCGGTCGCGCGGCCGTCTTTACCGACAATGAGGGCATTCAGGAAGTCGTGCTGCACAAGGTGCTGAACGGCCATTTCGAGACGCCGGTCACGGTCAATGGCGCCACAGTCCAGATGCTGGTCGATACCGGCGCAAGCCGGGTGGCACTATCCTATGAGGACGCCGAAACGCTCGGCCTCAACCCCGCCAGCCTCGCCTTTACACAGACCGTCTCGACCGCCAATGGCGAGGCTCGCGCCGCATCGGTAACGCTCGCCGAAGTCTCGATCGGCCCGATCGTCCGCCAGAATATCAAGGCCATGGTCACGGAAGAAGGCAAGCTCGACCAGAGTCTGCTCGGCATGAGCTTCCTGTCGACGCTCGATTTCCTGCAGATGCAGACGGATGAGTTAAGATTGAGGGATTGAAGAAACAATCATCGCTCTCGACTTGTTCAATTTAGAGTGCGAGATCTTTGGCAGATACGCGAACAGGGGCGTATTGATTGCGAAGAACTCATAAGTAAAGCGCATTTGATTGACGTTGGGGATGCGGCTAAGGCCCGCGCAGTTGCGGTTGATCTGAGGCTAGCTGCCCATAAGATCGAGCGAGACCAAACACAGCAATTTTTTGCTGAGCCTAAAAAAACGGCCAACCCTATTTCAACTTAAACCTCCGAAGATATCAGATTTTACTTTGCGGAGTTCTGCTGGGTATTATTTGCTTATTGCTGGCTGTCTATTTTTAGTTCCTTAACCGGTACCCCGTCCTGAATATCCACGTCAGCAATCCCATCAGAACCGCCAGAAACACGATGATGATCGCGAAGCTGACCACCGGATTGACATCGGCGATCTCGAAGAAGCTCCAGCGGAAGCCGCTGATCAGGTAGAGCACCGGGTTGAAATGGCTGACCGCCTGCCAGAAGGGCGGCAGCATGTTGACCGAGTAGAAGCTGCCGCCGAGGAACACCAGCGGCGGGATTACCAGCATCGGGATGAGGTTCAGCTGTTCGAAGTCCTTGGCCCAGATGCCGATGATGAAGCCGAATAGGCTGAAGGTCACGGCTGTCAGCACGAAAAACAGCAGCATCACGAACGGATGGGCGATCGAGAGATCGACGAACAGCGAGGCTGTCCCCAGGATGATAATGCCGATCATCATACCCTTGGTGGCCGCTGCCCCGACATAGCCGAGCACGATCTCCGTCATCGAGACCGGAGACGACAGCAACTCATAGATCGTACCGGTGAATTTCGGAAAATAGATGCCGAAGGAGCCGTTGCCGATGCACTGCGTCAGCAATGTCAGCATGATCAGCCCCGGCGTGATGAAGGCGCCATAGGAAACCCCGTCGATCTCCTGGATACGCGATCCGACCGCGGCACCGAAGACGATGAAATACAGCGAGGTGGAGATGACCGGCGATACGACGCTCTGTAGGAGCGTTCGGCGCGTCCGCGCCATCTCGAAGAAATAGATCGACTTGACCGCTTCGAGGTTCATGGCCGTGCTCCCACCAGTTCGACGAAAATGTCCTCGAGCGAACTCTGCCGCGTCGAGATGTCCTTGAGCCGGATCCCCGCCTCTGCCAGCGCCGTCAGAAGCGTGGTGATTCCGGTGCGTTCGCCGGCCGTATTGTAGTCGTAGATCAGCGAATGACCGCCATCCTCGATCGTCAGATCGTAAGAGGAAAGCGCTTCCGGGAGGCTCGAAATGGGATCCTGAAGATCGACGCGCAATTCCTTGCGGCCGAGCTTCTTCATCAGGTCTTTCTTGTCCTCGATCAAAAGGATCTTGCCGCCATTGATCACGCCGACCCGGTCGGCGATCTCTTCGGCCTCTTCGATATAGTGCGTGGTCAGGATGATCGTCACACCGGTCTCGCGCAGTTTTTCAACCACCTGCCACATGTCCTTGCGCAGGTTGACATCGACGCCGGCGGTCGGCTCGTCGAGGAACAGCACGCGCGGCTCGTGGCTAAGCGCCTTGGCAATCAGCACCCGCCGCTTCATGCCGCCGGAAAGCTCACGCAGCATGTTGTCCTTCTTGTCGTAGAGCGACAGATCCTTCAGCACCTTCTCGATATGCGCCGGGTTCGGCTTCTTGCCATGCAGCCCGCGCGAAAACGACACCGTGTTCCACACCGTCTCGAACTGGTCGGTGGTGAGTTCCTGCGGCACCAGCCCGATCATAGCCCGGGTGGCGCGAAAATCCTTGACGACATCGTGACCGCCGACCAGCACCGTACCACTGGTCGGATTGACGATGCCGCAGATGATCGAGATCAGCGTCGTCTTGCCGGCGCCGTTCGGCCCCAGCAGCGCCAGGATTTCGCCCTCCTCGATATCGAGACTGACATCTTTCAGCGCCTGAAAGCCGGACGCATAGGTTTTCACCAGATTGGAAACGGAAACGATGGGCGCCATGAAATGTGTTCCGGGGGACAGGGTGCGGAAGGAGATGCTCTATATGGGGTGTTCTTTCGAAAATTTCAGCTGCAAAATCGAGAAAAGACGAAAACAGATCGCCACCGGCTGCGAGCCATTCCGGATCGGCTGCCGATTCCACCCCTTTGCGCTTCTGCCGAAGGCAATCTATTGTTCCCGTGGAGTGACGGGCGCTCGGGGGATCGAATGCCGGCAATACCTTTCTCGAAAATATCAGCGCTGCTCAACGTGCTGCTGGCGGTCACGGGCCTCGCGGCCATCGCGGCGCTGACCACGCCGGATATCGCCGCACATGTTCGGTTTGCGCTTGAGATGCTGCTCGCCGGGATCTGGACGATCTACGGCCTGCAGCTGATCGGCACTTTGATCGCGTGGCAGACAGCCCGCCTGCGCGAGGCAATGCCGGCCATCGCTATTGATGTGCTGGCCGTCCTGCTGCCCCTTCTGGCGTTACTGTTCGTCGGCCGCCGCGACCAGAGCCTCTATTGCGCCATCTGGCTGTTGAAGCCGCTACGCCAATCGACGTTCTTCCGGTTGATGGGCAGGGTTATCTCCAACGAGGCGCGCAACCTTATCGGCGTCACCTCCGTTTTTGTCATCGTGCTGTTCGGCGCGTCGCTGGCGGCCTATCTGATCGAACGCGACGTCCAACCGGACCGGTTCGGCAGCATCCCCCAGGCGATGTGGTGGGCGGTGGCGACGCTGTCGACCACCGGCTATGGCGATGAAATTCCGCAAAGTTTTGCCGGACGCGTGCTTGGCGGACTGGTGATGATGTGCGGCATCGGCATTTTTGCGCTCTGGGCCGGCATCCTCGCCACCGGTTTCTACGACGAAGTCCGCCGCCAGGATTTTGTCCGCAACTGGCAGCTGGTCGCCGCGGTGCCGCTGTTTCAGAAGCTCAGCCCCGTCGCCCTGATGGAGGTCGTGCGATCGCTGCGGCCGCGGATCATACCGGCCGGCGCTATCATCTGCCGCAAGGGCGACAGGGGCGACCAGATGTATTTCATCGTCGAGGGAAGCGTCATCGTTGCAACGCCAAATCCGGTGGAGATCGGATCCGGCAGCTTCTTCGGCGAGATGGCGCTGATCACCGGCGAACCACGCTCGGCCACCGTCAGCGCGGTCACCGAAGTCTCGCTGCTATCGCTTTATTCGGCAGATTTCCAGATGCTGTCGAGCAGCAGCCCGGAGATCGCCGAGATCATCCGCCGCACAGCACTCGAACGGCGCAACGCAGCCCCGGGCGGCTGAAACAGCGATTCCGCGATTGTCGCGGCGTTTTCCCCCTTTGTCATCAAACCGTGATGGACTCCGGCCATGGTCACCCCGTGGGACACAGACGTTTCCAGTGATTTGCAAGAACCCGCCGGCAGTCCCCTCTTCGGCAAGGTTCATTTTAGGCCGGTTTCGACCGGCCATTTTTTTGCGCGCCGCAATCTACAAATCCGTTTCGGCAGGAGCCAGACGTGGTGCTGCACGCTGCACGATGGCAATCAACGCCCGGAGTGCCGGCGAGGCTTGCCGGCGGCTCGGATAGTAGAGATAAAATCCGGGAAATCGCGGCGCCCAGTCCGTCAGCAAGGACGATAAGCGCCCGCTACCGACCGCATCGGAAACCTGATCCTCAAGAAGATAGGCGATACCGAGGCCGTCGATGGCAGCGCGCACGAGCATGTCGGTGTCATTGACGACGATCGGGCCTTCGACTCCGATCTCGATCTCCTGTCCATCCCGTTCGAATTCCCACCGGTACAGGCTCTGATCGGTCGGCCAGCGATAGTTGAGGCATGAATGGCCGCGAAGTTCGCCCGGTGTCAGGGGCGTTCCGGTACGGGCGAGATAGGCCGGCGAGGCCACGCACATCATCCGCTGTTCGCCGCTGATCGGAAGAGCGACCATATCTGCATGAAGCCGTTCGCCAAGCCGGATGCCGGCATCGAAACCGCCCTCAACGATATCCACCAGCCCCTCCTCCACGGTCACATCCAGAACCAGATCGGGATTCTCCATCAGCAGCGGCGCCAGGAACTGCGCCAGATAGTACCGCGCGGCGATCCGCGTCGTATTGATCCGCAAGGTGCCCGCAATGACGCCGCGCGCGCTCGCAACAGACATAACGGCAGCATCAAGATCGGCGAGAGCTGGCCGCAATCGCGACAGCAGGCCCTCTCCGGCCTCGCTTAACGAGACACTGCGCGTCGTCCTGTTGAGGAGCGTAACGCCCAGCCTTGCTTCCAGGCGGCCAAGCGTCTGGCTGAGCGCCGACGGCGACATGCCGAGATGAGCGCTCGCACGCCGAAAGCTGCGATGTTCGGCAATCATCGCGAAAGCACGCAATTCGGCATAGTCAGATCCGCGCATTGTATACCCTCCGCTTCATAGATCACGCTGATAATAGACGATTATCAAACCAAAATTGAGAGGCGATAGTGGTTTCGAAGGAGACACATCATGACCAAAGCACTCGACCATTACCGCCTGCTCGGCCGCTCCGGCCTTCGCGTCTCGCCGCTTTCGCTCGGCACCATGACCTTCGGTTCGGATTGGGGATGGGGGGCGGACGAAGCCGAAGCGCGCCGCATCTTCGATACCTATATCGATCGGGGCGGAAACTTCATCGACACCGCCAACCGTTACACCGAGGGCACCTCGGAGCGCTTCATAGGCTCCTTTGCCAAGGGCCGGCGCGACAGCCTCGTCATCGCGACGAAATACACGCTGCCGATGCAGCCCAAGGATCCGAATTCCGGCGGCAATCATCGCAAGTCGATGGTCCGCTCGGTCGAGGACAGCCTGAAACGGCTTGGAACCGACTATATCGATCTCTTCTACCTGCATGCCTGGGACAACACGACCCCGGTCGAGGAAGTGCTGCGCGCCATGGACGACCTCGTGCGGGCGGGCAAGGTGCTCTATCTCGGCCTGTCCGATCTTCCCGCCTGGCAGGCGTCACGCATGCAGGCGATCAACGATCTGCGCGGCTGGTCACCGCTTGTTGCCCTGCAGATCGAATACAGCCTGATCGAACGCACGGGCGAGCGCGATCTCGTCCCGATGGCGGCCGAGATGGGCCTCGGCGTCATCCTCTGGTCGCCGCTGGCAAGCGGTGTCCTTACCGGCAAATATAGCCGGGCAGATCTCGGCCAGCATGACGGAGGCTCGGCAGCCGAAGGAACGCGGCGCGACGTTGCCGCAGGCAACGGCTCGCTGACGGAAAGAGGCCTTGTCATTGCCGATGCCGTCAAGGAAATCGCCCGCGAAATGGGGTGCTCCCCCTCGCAGGTTGCGCTCGCCTGGACCCTGCTCAACCCAACTGTCACCGCCCCGATCATCGGCGCACGCACGCTTGGCCAGCTAGAGGACAATCTCGGCGCGCTGGATCTCGAGCTGGATGATGCGCATCGCGCCAAGCTCGAAGCCGTGAGCAGCATCGAGCTTGGTTTCCCGCACGCGTTCCTCGCGCGGCCTATGACGAAGGCAATCATGACCGGCGACGTCAGGATCGAGAACAGGAGACGCAACTGACCCGGCAAACGGGGCGGCCGTTGCCGCCCTCTCCGGTAACGACCGGCGTGTGTATTCAGCTCCACCGTTGTGCGGGTGGCGCGGCCCAGCTACCCCGCAGCCGGGATCTTCCACCAGCTGGGGCAAGCATCCTCAAACGAATGCGAGACCGGCCGCAATTCCTCGACGTCCTGCGCGTCAAAACTGCCGGTGACCAGCGCAATGACGGGCTCGTCGTCGACAGCACCCAATGTACTACCGCATGTCGGGCAAAAGGAGCGGCTGGAGTAATCGGACGAACGATAAACCGCCGGCATTCCGCCCTCGCCTGTCCATTCGACGGCATCGCGTGAAAACTCCACCCAGCAAAGCGTCTGTGCGCCGGAATGCCGCTGGCAGTTTTCGCAGGAGCAGGTGTGGGGATTGCCGGGCGTGCCCGTTGCCCGGAAACGGATATTTCCGCACAGGCAGCCGCCGAGATATGTCCTGGTTTCCATTGCGAATCCTTCGGTTTTTACACGCGAATCCGCAATAGTATTTTTCAACTCAGCATAGCAAGCAGATTGCAGCGAGCCGGGTACGCTTGTTCGTGCATCCGCTCAGTCGCAGTGCCGGTAGCCGGACTTGCGCTCTCTGAGGTCGAAGTGGAAATGATCCTTGTGCTGTGGATCGCTGCCGGGGCCAAGCACGGTGTTGAAATATTTGCAGCTGTCGCTGCGCACCGCCTTCAGCAGGCCCTTTTCACGGAAGGCGAAGAAGCCCGGCTTGCGCACGTCGATTTCCTTGCCGGACTTCAGGACGAACTTGCCGACATCGATGGCATTGCCGTGGGCATGCTCCGACATCGGGTTGCCGCGCTTGGAATTCATCGTCCGGCAGGAATAGCCGCCCAGCGGCTTGATCGTCTTGATGCCGGACAGATAGCGGTAGCGGGCCGATGGCGCGAGTTCGTTCTTCACCCATTTGGCAAAGGCTTCCGTCACCTCGCAGTTGAGTTTCACGGCCGGCTTGACGTTGATGCCGCCGGAAAGCCCGGTGAGTTCGATCGGATAGTCGATACCGCAGGCCCGGCCGTTGGAAATCCGCGGAATATCGGTGAATTCGACCCGCAGCTTCTTCAGCCGCTGGCGGCAGGCGATTTCGGAGGCCGGCATCTGCCCGGTGAAATCAGGCTCCGTCTCAGGAACCGACAAAGGATTGCCGGCGCGCGGCAGAAAAGCCACCTGCTGCTCCTGCTGTGCCTGGCTCTTGCGCAGCATCACGCGCTGCTGCTGATCGAGAAACTGCGCCTTGCGCGCTTCCTCCGCAGCCTGCTTTTCAGCACTGAGCGGCGGCAGGTCGGGATCGTAGCCGGGATCGGCTGATGCCACCTGCATGGCGTGCGGCCCGCCCAGCTGCTGGACGCTGTCGCCACCGATGCCGCCCACCACCGGCTGGCTGGCATTGCCTTCAGCAATCTCGTTGCCCCGGCCGTAATCGCGGTTCTGTTCCTCAGCCAGACCGACGACCGGCGTCGAGCTGGTTTCGACACCCATCATCGCATCCATGTTGACGCCCTCGGAAGGCACGGTCATCGGCTGCGTACTGGCAACGGCAAGCGGCTGCTGCGACGGCTCGCTATCGATCATCGGCAGCCGCTGGCTGGACGCCTGCAGGCGCGGATCGGCTGGGACGGCATCATCAGAATTTTCAGAGAAGGTGCTGACCGGCGTATTGGCTGCCGGATAGGGGTTTTCCCGCGAACCGCGCGCATGGCGGTTCACCGGTTCGATGGCACTCACCCGTGCGGACTGATCGATCCGGCCCGGCGGAGTGAGATCATCCGTCGAACAGGCGGCCAGCGACAACGACAGCACGAAAACTGCCACCGGCCGCCGGAAAAGGGAAACATACGCCATACTCACTTGCCGCCTCTACCGATGACGATGCCTCGAAACGCATCATCGCACCCGCCCGGTCCCTGCGAAAAATCTGCGGGCCGCCTGTGTCGAAAGGCAGGCGCAGATTGAAAAAGACCGCAACTGAAGAGGATTTTATGCAAACAGGGTAAACGAAGGCTTTCGAAGGCATCACCGGTTATAGGCATGACCGCCGGCAATGCGCCAACGCCGTCACCTCAGAGATGGCGGACGCTGAGCCTTCCGCCCCATTTCTCATCCAGATACTCGCAGACGAGCTGCCGGTGGCATTGATGCGGCTGCGCTTCCGAGCAGAGCAGGCAGCTATCGACAAATGATAAAGGGTCGAGCCGCGTCTCGATCTGCCGCTCGGCCATCAGGTTCATGAATTGGTGCCGCAACGTGTTCCAGTCGCCCTTTTCCTTCTTGAACGACGTCAGGATATCCTCCGTCGGCGCCAGCAGCGGCTGATGCAGATAATCAGCGCCGCAAAGCTCTTTGAGGAAATACGGCAGGTCGGCCGCCTTGGCGAAACCGGCAAGCTGCGACGTATTGTGCAGCCGGACATCGAAGACCCGCTTGACGCCGGCCTGCCGGATACGGCCGAAGAAATCTGCCGCAGTGCTCTGGGTAAACCCGATCGTGGTCACATCGATTGGCATCTGCAGCAGTTCCTTTCCCTCGCAGCCCCTGCCCGCCCGGTCAGACTGCGCCCATGTCCATCCACATCAGTTCGAATATATGGCCATCGGGATCTTCGACGGCACGGTTATACATGAAGCCATTATCCTGACGCTCGCGAATGTCGGCCTTGCCACCGGCCGCGCCCCCCGCTTCAGCCAGCCTGTCCACCTCTTGCCGGCTATCGATCGACAGCGCCAGCAGCACTTCCGTCGTTGCATGCGCGTCGGCAATCCGCTTTGGCGTATAGGTCGCGAAATAATCCGGGCTCGCCAGCTGGAACGTGATCGTCTCCGACCAGACCATGCTGGCCGATTTGCCGTCGCTGAACTGGTCGTTCTTCTCGCATCCGATCGCCTGGTAGAAGCGGGTGGCTTTCGCCAGGTCAGCAACAGGCAGATTGACGAAAATCATCTTGGGCATTGCGGTTCTCCTTGAAGGTCCGGTCGTCACGCGGGCTCATGCCCGTACCTCTACGACGAACGATCGCGGCGGCGATCGACACGCAACACGAAAAAATGCAGGCCACCCGAACTTTTTCCATCACGATAACTGGATGGCCCTACCGCATCTCCAAAAGCAAAGCGCGATGATCGGAAACCTCCGGCTCGGCGACGGCATCGAAGCGGATCACCTCGACATCCGGCGTCACCAGCATGTAGTCGGCAAAACGCCCCGGCTTTTCGTAATAGGACGTGCGTGTATCGGTATGCGCCCGCGACGTGATCAGATCCGTCAGACCAAGCTCAGCCATCGACCGAAACATCCGGCTGTCCGGCAAAACGTTGAAATCGCCGCAGACCACCAGCCGCTCGTCGCCGCGCCATACCCGTCCGATCAGGCCGATCAGCGCCTCAGTCTGCGCATCGCGCGCCGGCGTATCGCCCTTGCCCGCGACATCCCGCAGGCCATGCATCTGCGCGATGGTGATCGAAAACCCGTCTTCGTGGTTGAAAAGACGCAGGCAATGGGCGTTGCGGGCGCGCGGATGCGGCCCCCAGCCGCCGGGCGAAAACGCGCCGTGCACGAAATCCTGCGCCTGGGCGATAACCGTCAGCGACGTGCGCACGAAAGTCGCCAACCCGAATTCGGACGGGATCGCCCGGTCACCATCGAACAAATCCCCCCGCGCCGTCGGCGCAAAGACACCATCGTGCCCCGGCAAGGCCGCACGGATTTCATCGAACAGGTTGGCGCGCTGCTGCAACGCAACGCCATGGTCCCGGTAGGTCAACCAATCCTGCGCAGACGAAGGCGTGCGTGCCACCTCCTGCAAGCAGATCACGTCGGCATCCACATCGGCCAGATAGTCCATCAGCGGTGCATGGACGCTGCCACCCCAGGCATTCAAGGAAACGATCCGCAGCACGATCCATTCACTCCAAAATCATGGATGCAAGCAAACTGCCCCGCCGGAACAGTTCGCTTGCCTATTGCGCTCACTTCAGCGGCATTCACCGTTACCGATGACCTGGAACCCTTCGGCCTGCGCTGTGCAGCCATTCGGGAAAGTCTGCTCCCGCCGGCCTTGACGGGCACAGACCGGCGCATATTCGTTCGTGCACATCTGCGGCTCGCGCGGCGGGCGCATGCCTGAGCCATCGCCGGGCCTGTCATTGCCGCGCTCGCATTCGCCGCGGCCAATCACGCGGAACCCTTCCGCCTCGGCCATGCAGCCATTCGAAAACGTCTGTTCGCGGCGTCCCTGACGGGCGCAGACCGGTGCATATTCGCGCGTGCAGGCCTGTGGCCGGTCGCCGCCGAAATCCGGCCTTTGCGGACGGCATTCGCCACGGCCGGTGATGCGGAACCCGTCCGCCCGTGCCTGGCAGGCATTGGCGAAGGTCCGGCGATTGTTGCCGCGCTCGCCACAGACCGGATCATATTGCATCGTACACATTCGCGGGTTCGACGGCTCTGGCCGGGGATAGGGCCGTCCGCCGGGCTCATCGACCACAACGGTGCATGCGGAGAGCACTCCAAGCGCCATCAGCGCGGCAATACGGATCACAACACGTTGAAACAGCGTCATTTCTGGTTCCCCCCTTGTGGGGTCACATATCCCGGTCGATACGACAGGACAATGTAACCCCTTGAATCACGGCCTCATTCTGCTGGGAAATCCGTTGGGGTCAAGCGTATCGATCAAACGAGCTGCCTGCGGCACTCAAACCGATGATAGTACCGAGCCACGCCCCATAACCCTTCCAGAAATAAGAAAAAGCCCGCGTCCTTTCGAACGCGGGCAATCGGCATTTCCGTCTTTTTGGACTGGATCAGGCAGCGCGGCTGTAGCTGCCCTGTCTGTTGTCGGGTGAAAGGCGAAAAGTCTGCAGCAGGCTCTTCAGCTCGCGGCTTTCCTGCGCCAGCGTCTGGCTGGCGGCGGTGGTTTCCTCGACCATGGCGGCATTCTGCTGGGTCATCTGGTCCATGCTGTTGACGGCGGTATTAACCTCGGCAAGACCGGTCGCCTGTTCGCGGGCGGCTGTGGCGATCGAGGCCACATGTTCGTTCACCCGGTTGACCAGGCTTTCGATTTCCGTCAGCGCCTCGCCGGTCGAGCGCACCAGCGTCACGCCGGTTTCGACTTCGGTGGCGGAGTTGCGGATCAGCTCCTTGATCTCCTTGGCGGCACCGGCCGAACGCTGCGCCAGTTCGCGCACTTCCTGGGCGACGACGGCAAAACCCTTGCCGGCATCGCCGGCGCGTGCCGCTTCAACCCCGTCATTCAACGCCAGAAGATTG
>UBTA01000042.1 GCA_900468065.1 Hyphomicrobiales bacterium
GCTCACCGGACGCTCACGATCTATCTGAGGCGGAACAAAACGGTCACCGTTCAGGCGCCAACGACGCTCGGCCGGGCCTGAAACCCCGGACCACCCGTCTTCAGAAAGCCCGTGGCTGGTAAACCGCTACGGGCCTTTCCTGTCTGCATTTGACCGCATTGGCCAACACCGTCTTTCGCTGGTAGGTTCGCCCTCCCCGATCATTGCGTCCCCTGAAGAGACGGTAGCAGGCCTCATGTTTCTCGCATCAAAACTGTTCTGGCTGCTTGCCCAGCCTCTATCGCTGGTCTTCATTCTTCTGGTCTTGAGCTTTCTTCTCGCTGCCGCCGGCTTTCGGCGGCTGTACCGGTTCCTGTCCGGGCTTGCCGCCACCCTGCTATTCCTTACCCTGTTCACCAGTACCGGCGCCGTCATGCTTCAGACGCTGGAAAACCGCATCGCAAGGCCCGCAAGCCTGCCCGCCGATCTTTCCTGCATCATCATTCTTGGTGGCGCCTTCGAAAACGAGGTGATTGCCAAGCGGGGCGGCATCGAGCTTAACCAGGCGGCAGACAGGTTCGTCGAAGGCCTGAAGCTTGCCCAATCCCATCCATCCGCACGCATTCTCATCTCGGGTGGCGACGGCTCGTTCAGCGGGCAATATGATGGCGACGCGCAGACATCCGAAACCTTCTTCTCGACCTTTGGCATTGCCCCCGAACGGCTGATCCGCGAAGACCAGTCGCGCACCACCTTCGAGAATGCGGCCAATACAAAACACTTGCTGGAAGCGAACGGGTTGTCGAACTGCGCCCTCATCACTTCGGCCTTCCACATGCCGCGCTCCGTCGGACTGTTCCGTAAGCTCGGCATCGCCGTGACGCCATGGCCGGTGGATTATCGTACCAGCGGCGAGGCGACCCTTGGCCCCGATTTCAGCCAGCCCTCGTTGAACGCGCAACTGACGACGACGGCGATGCGCGAATGGACGGGTCTGGTCGCCTATTTCATCAGCGGCCGCACGCACGTTCTCTTTCCGCAATAATCAAAGATAGTTGCGTTCAGGCCTGCCGTTGACGCGACTGCGCCATTGTGGTCCTTCTCGATTTTTTGGCGGGCTCGATTTTCTGGCGGGGGGGGAAAAATGCCGATCATGGAAATTCTCGATTATGCCGGGGTGGCAGTGTTTGCTGCTACCGGGGCTCTGGCGGCCTCACGCAAACAGCTGGATATCATCGGCTATATCTTCCTTGCCTCGGTCACCGGCATTGGCGGCGGCACGTTGCGTGACGTCATCCTCGGTGCGACGCCGGTCTTCTGGGTGACCAATCCGGTCTACCTGCTCGTCTGCGGCTGTATGGGCCTTCTGGTGTTCTTCTCGGCCCATATGATGGAATCGCGCTACAAGTTCCTCGTCTGGCTCGATGCCATCGGTCTTTCGGCCTATAGCGTCATGGGCGCCGCCAAGGGACTGGCTGCGACGGGCTCGCCCATCGTTGCGCTTGTCACCGGCATGTTGACGGCGACCTTTGGCGGTATCCTGCGCGACCTGCTTGCAGGCGAGCCATCGGTCTTGCTGCGTCCGGAAATCTACGTCACGGCTGCGCTTGTCGGCGCAGGTGTCTTTACAGGTGCTACTTGGTTCGGAGCCTCGTTGCTGATTGCCTCAACGCTTGGCGTACTCACCGCCTTTGCGGTGCGCGGTGGTGCATTGAGATATGGCTGGACGTTGCCAACCGGAGATCCGAGGCCCGGCCGTCATCCCGACGACGTTATGTAACGTCGTTGATGACGTGATGTAGAGAAAAGAAAATCAGCCGCGCTTGCGGCGCAGGCGGATAATGACGTCGACATGGGCGATTTCCATGCCTTCCGGCGGTTCCGGCAGATTGCCGATCGTCAGGCTGCTGACCGGGATATCGAGCACCTCGTTATGGCCCTCGACGAAGAAATGGTGATGATCGGACACATTGGTGTCGAAATAAGTCTTGGCGCTTTCCACGGCCAGAACACGGATCATGCCAGCTTCAGTAAACTGGTGCAGCGTGTTGTAGACGGTTGCCAGCGACACCGGAACACCGGCGGTCACCGCTTCTTCGTGCAGTTCCTCCACCGTCAGGTGGCGATCGCCCTTGGCAAAGATCAGGTCGGCAAGCGCCATGCGCTGACGCGTCGGCCTGAGGCCGGAGCGGCGCAGGCGTTCTTCCGAACAGATCTCGATGGCAGTCGTCATACGGACGGATCCAGATTTCCAAGCTATTGCAGAACAGACTTACAGAGCCGATATAACTTTTGCCGAGAATGCTTTCAATAGTAAGCAAGCTCGCTGAAGGCATCCAGACGGTAAAAACCGCCTGATTCTGGGGGCAAAAGGCAATTATCTCTGGCTGTTGCAGCAGCCATCATGTATGCGACGGCGGAAATAGGCATTGCGCTTGGCCAGACAGGAATATGCGAAACGACACGCTTGGGTCATGCCGGAGCTTCAATTCGCTCCTATCTTGCTCTAAACCAAGTCAACCAAAAACGGATGTAGCGGGGAAACGACAGTTCATGACGACCAGACAATCCAGCTTCAATTATGAAGAGATCCTGAAATGCGGTCGCGGCGAACTGTTCGGACCGGGCAATGCCCAGCTGCCCCTGCCCCCCATGCTGATGGTTCACCGCATCACCGACATCTCCGAAACCGGTGGTACCTTCGACAAGGGTTACATCCGCGCCGAATATGACGTGCGTCCCGATGACTGGTATTTCCCCTGCCACTTCCAGGGCAATCCGATCATGCCGGGCTGCCTTGGCCTTGATGGCATGTGGCAGCTGACAGGATTTTTCCTCGGCTGGCTGGGCGAACCCGGCCGTGGCATGGCGCTTTCCACCGGCGAAGTGAAGTTCAAGGGCATGATCCGCCCGGAAACGAAGCTGCTTGAGTACGGCATCGACTTCAAGCGCGTCATGCGTGGCCGCCTTGTGCTCGGCACGGCCGACGGCTGGCTGAAGGCCGACGGCGAAACCATCTATCAGGCGTCTGACCTTCGCGTCGGTCTGTCGAAAGAAAAAGCTGCCTGAACCGCGGCATAGTCGCACTCAGCGAGATTAAAGAAGAGGTCATCCACATGAGACGGGTTGTTGTCACGGGTCTGGGCATTGTTTCCTCGATCGGAAACGATGCGCAGGAAGTCACCACGTCGCTGCGTGAAGCAAAATCCGGCATTTCGTTTTCGAACGATTTTGCCGAACACGGCTTCAAGTGCCAGGTCTGGGGTGCACCCAATCTCGACACGACCGAGCTTGTCGATCGCCGCGCCGCACGCTTCCTGTCGCAAGGCGGCATGTGGAACCACGTTGCGATGAAACAGGCGATTGCCGATTCAGGCCTTGAAGACAAGGATATCGGCGGCAACGAGCGCACCGGCATCATCATGGGCTCAGGTGGTCCGTCCACCCGCACGCTGATCGAGGCTGCCGAAATCACCCTGAAGAACAACTCGCCCAAGCGCATCGGCCCGTTTGCCGTGCCGAAGGCGATGTCCTCGACGGCATCGGCGACGCTTGCCACCTGGTTCAAGATTCACGGCGTCAACTATTCGATCTCGTCGGCTTGCTCGACCTCGGCACATTGCATCGGCAATGCCATGGAAATGATCCAGTGGGGCAAGCAGGACGTGATGTTCGCCGGCGGTCATGAAGACCTCGACTGGACCATGTCGAACCTGTTCGACGCCATGGGCGCCATGTCCTCCAAGTATAACGACACGCCTTCGACCGCTTCGCGCGCCTATGACGTCTCCCGTGACGGCTTCGTCATCGCCGGCGGTGCAGGCGTTCTGGTTCTCGAAGAACTGGAACATGCCAAGGCCCGCGGTGCCAAGATCTATGCCGAAATCACCGGCTACGGCGCGACTTCGGACGGCTACGACATGGTGGCTCCATCCGGCGAAGGCGCCATCCGCTGCATGCGCCAGGCACTGGCAACGGTGAAGGGCGAAGTCGACTACGTCAACACGCACGGCACCTCGACGCCCGTCGGCGATTCGAAGGAAATCGGCGCCATCCGCGAAGTCTTCGGCAACAAGATCCCGCATATCCAGTCGACCAAGTCGCTGACCGGCCATTCGCTCGGCGCTGCCGGCGTGCAGGAATCGATCTATGGCCTCCTGATGATGCAGGCTGGTTTCATCGGCGAAAGCGCCCACATCACCGAACTCGACCCGGAATTCGACGGCGTTCCGATCGTGCGCAAGCGCATCGACAATGCCAAGATCGATACCGTCCTGTCGAACTCCTTCGGCTTTGGCGGCACCAATGCCACGCTCGTTTTCCAGCGCCACAACGGATAATCCATGACCGGTATCATGAACGGAAAGCGCGGCCTCATCATGGGGGTCGCCAACAGCCACTCCATCGCATGGGGCATTGCGCAGAAGCTGGCTGGCCAGGGCGCTGAACTCGCTTTCACCTACCAGGGCGAAGCGCTCGGCAAGCGCGTGAAGCCGCTCGCCGCCGAACTCGGCTCCGACTTCGTCATCCCCTGCGATGTCGAAGACATCGCTTCGGTGGATGCGACCCTCGATGCGATCAAGGAGAAGTGGGGCAAGCTCGATTTCGTCGTTCATGCTATCGGCTTTTCCGACAAGAACGAGCTGAAGGGCCTTTACGCCGACACCTCGCGCGAAAACTTTTCGCGCACCATGGTCATCTCCTGCTTCTCCTTCACCGAGATCGCCAAGCGCGCTGCAGGCTTGATGAACGAAGGCGGTGCGATGCTGACGCTGACCTATGGCGGCTCCACCCGCATCATGCCGAACTACAACGTCATGGGCGTCGCGAAGGCTGCCCTTGAGGCATCCGTTCGCTATCTTGCTGGCGACTACGGCCCGCGCGGCATCCGCGTCAACGCCATCTCCGCCGGCCCGATCCGCACGCTGGCTGGCGCTGGCATTTCCGACGCCCGCGCCATGCTCTCCTGGCAGCAGAAGAACGCGCCGCTCCGCCGCACCGTCACTATCGAGGATGTCGGCAACTCGGCGCTCTACCTTCTCTCCGGCCTATCGAGTGGCGTCACCGGCGAAATCCACTATGTGGACTCCGGCTACAACATCACCTCGATGCCGGCCATCGATGCCTTGCGCACGGCGGACACGGAGTAACATCCGGGCCGCCACCCCTTTCCGTGCCTCTTGAATTTTGCATCTGCACTTGCCAGTTCAGAGCGCGCAAACCATCCAGATACACGTTGAGGACAGATACGCATGAGCAATGTCGCTGAAAACCCCG
Source organism: Hyphomicrobiales bacterium (assembly GCA_900468065.1). GTDB lineage: Bacteria > Pseudomonadota > Alphaproteobacteria > Rhizobiales > Rhizobiaceae > Pararhizobium. The sequence goes on from UBTA01000042.1 coordinate 5,257, forward strand.
TCGAAAATCACGTCTTCGAAGCCGATGTCGCAAGCCTGCTGCATCTCATGGTGCACTCGGTCTATTCCGACAAGGACGTGTTCCTGCGGGAGCTGATCTCCAACGCCGCCGATGCCTGCGAGAAACTGCGCTACGAGGCCATCAGCGCGCCTGAGCTGCTCCTCGACGATCCGACACCGCGCATCACCCTGACACTCGACGCCGACGGCAACAGGCTCATCGTCGAAGACAACGGCATCGGCATGAGCCGTGACGACATGATCGAGGCGCTCGGCACCATCGCCCGTTCCGGCACCCGCGCCTTCATGGAACGCGTCGAGGCGGCAAAGGCCGGCGAAGGCGCCCAGCTGATCGGCCAGTTCGGCGTCGGCTTCTATTCCGCCTTCATGGTCGCCGACAAGGTCGATGTCGTCTCCCGTCACGCCGGCAGCGCCCATGCCTTCGTCTGGTCGTCCGACGGCAAGGGCAGCTACACCGTATCAGAAGCCGATCTGGCTGACGCTCCGGCACGCGGTACCCGCATCACCATGCACCTGATGGACGACGCCAAGAGCTATACGTCGAAATGGAGCGTCCAGAAGATCGTCAAGGATCAGTCCGGCCACGTGCCGGTGCCGATCGACCTCATCGAGAAGCCCGGCGCGGACGCCGAGCGTATCGGCGACGGTACGGCGCTGTGGACGAAGTCCCGCAGCGAGATCACCAAGGAAGAATACGCCGATTTCTATCGCGGTGTTTCCGGCCAGTACGATGAGCCGGCTCTGACCGTGCATTTCCGCGCCGAAGGCCGGCATGAATATACCGGCCTTGCCTTCGTGCCGGAATCCAAGCCGATCGACATGTTCGATCCGTCGGCCAAGGGCCGGATGAAGCTCTACGTCAAGCGCGTCTTCATTACCGACGATGCCGAGTTGCTGCCGCGCTACCTGCGCTTTGTGCGTGGCCTTGTCGACACATCCGACCTGCCGCTCAATGTCTCGCGCGAGATGATCCAGGAAAGCCCGATCCTTGCCGCCATCCGCAAGGGCCTGACCAACCGCGTGCTGACCGCCATCGAGAAGCTTGCCGACAGCGACAAGGATGCCTTTGCCAAGCTGTGGGATTCGTTCGGCGCCGTGCTGAAAGAGGGCATCTACGACGATTTCGAGCGCCGGGAGCAACTGATCGCGCTGTCGCGCTTCCGCACCACCACGTCGGACGAGGCGACGCGGTCGCTTGCCGATTACGTCAAGGACATGAAGGACGCGCAGGCGGCGATCTATTACCTGACGGGCGACAATCTCGACCGGCTGAAGGCCTCGCCGCAACTGGAAGGTTTTCGCGCCCGCGGGATCGAGGTTTTGCTGCTGACCGATTCCGTCGACAGCTTCTGGGTGACGGCTGCGCCTGATTTCGAAGGCAAGCCGTTCAAGTCGATCACCCAAGGCGCTGCCGATCTGACGCAGGTTCCGACGGCCGATGGCGAAACGCCGGCCGCACCGGAAACCTCCGAAGCCGTCACCGATTTCATCGCCTTTGCCAAGACGACGCTCGGCGATGCGGTATCGGACGTGCGAGCATCCGATCGCCTGACGGAAAGCGCCGTCTGCCTGGTGGCGCCGGAACAGGGTTATGACCGCCAGCTGGAAAAACTGCTGCAGGGTTCCGGTAGGCTCGACATGATTGCCAAGCCCGTTCTCGAGATCAATCCGGGCCACGGCCTGATCGCAGCACTTGCCTCCGGCGGCAGCGACGAATTCCGCACCGATGCCGTCCAGCTGCTGCTCGACCAGGCCCGCGTTCTCGACGGCGACAAGCCGCAGGACCCGCGCGCCTTCGCCGAGCGCCTGTCTCGGCTGTTTGAGCGAGCTTTGAAGGGCTGAGTTCATCTGCGCTTCGGCGCGATTGCGGCAATATTGCATCAAGGCCGAATACGCATTATATTGCGCATTAGGCCTTGATGGATTGCGCTGAGATGGAGCGGGATAGCAAAGCGATTATCAAACGCCTCAAAGCCGAGGGGTTTGAGATCGTGTCCGTCAGCGGCTCGCATCACAAGCTTCGCAAAGACAAACAGACGATCATCGTGCCGCACCCGAAGAAGGACCTGCCGACAGGGACCGCTCGTGCCATCGCAAAACAGGCTGGATGGATTTAACCATGAAACACTTCATCGCGCTGGTTCACAAGGAGAAGGACAGCGCCTATGGCGTGACGTTTCCGGACCTTCCGGGCGTTTTTTCTGCCGCCGATGAGGAAGAGGATTTGACTGCAAACGCGGTTGAGGCAATCCGGCTATGGGCTGAGGACCAGACGACGCCAGTCCCATCTTCCCATGACGAAATTATGCGCCGGGAGGATATTCTCAGTGAACTGGCGGCGGGTGCCTTTCTGATGCGCGTTCCCTTCATCGAGGACAGCACCCGGATCGTGCGCGCCAATGTCACCTTCGAAAAGGGCATGCTGGATGCCATCGACATGGCTGCCCGCGAACGCGGGCTGACACGTTCGGCCTTTCTTGCCAGCTGTGCCCGCAAGGAAATAGAAGCCGCCTGACAAGCTCAGGCGACCCACCAGACCACGAGCAGTACGGCCAGGACCGCCAGAGCGAACATGCCGAACATCGTCATCTGTTTGCGGGCATGGCCGAGAGCTGCTGGGTCAACCGGCGCACGGCCGGTCTGGAAGGCCAGAGGCACTTCCGAGGCACCACTCCTGCCTTCTCCGCTCTTGATATCTTTGACGATGACTTCAGCGACGCCCTCGGTGACGGGCGGGCGGTGTCCATAGCTAGAAACCATTGGCACACTCCATCGATGCCTGCGCGATATCACGCAGGTGAGAGAGCTAAAGGTGTACCCGTTTCGTCAATAAAGCAATTGCAAAAGCAAGCGCCTCAGCGCTTGCCCCAGAGCACCTTGAACCGCGCATTGCGGCAGGTCTCGCCCCATTCCTTGAAGGTTTCCGGCATCACCGTCTCATAGGGCAGGCCGCGATTGGCGACCAGCATCAGTTTTCCGCCGATCTTCAGCGCCTTTGCGGCCGCCTTGATCATCGCAGCGCCGAGCGCCGGATCGGCAGCCTGCGTCTCGTGGAACGGCGGGTTCATGACGATCAGGTCGTACTTGTCGCGGGTTTCTTCCGAGGTCAGGTCCTGCCAGAAGAAGCGCGTCGGCACGTTCGGGCAATTGGCCTTCAGGTTTGCCCGTGCGGCTTCCAGCGAATGATAATCGGCCTCGAACAGGTCGATACCCTTCAGGTTCGGTGCCTTCTCGGCCAGCATCACCGAGAGATAGCCCCAGCCGGCGCCGAAATCGGCGGCATGGCCCTTGAAATCCTCGGGAAGGCGCGAGGCCAAAAGTTCGGAGCCGGCGTCGATCCGCTCATGCGAAAACATGCCCGGTGCTGCATCGAAGCGGCCGTCGACACGAGCCGGCTTCTTGGAAAATTTGGCGATGACGTCGGTGGCGTCTTCCGGACGGCCGAACCAGAAGGCGATGCCATGATATTTCGGCAGGCTGTCGCCACCCCAGCCGAGCTGGTTGACGCGCTTGCGCAGTGACTGGATGCCATCATCCTTGCCGCCGGCGACAACGATCAGGCCGCCGACCTTGACGCGCTTCAGCGCTTCGGCGATCCGGTCTTCGTTCTCACCCTTGTGCTTGCCGCAGAGGATCAGTGCTGCGTCATAATCCTCGCCCTCGACAAACGGCGACACTGGCGCCTTGGCGGCTTCCAGAGCCTTGTAGAGCGGCTTTGACGCCTGCACGGCGGCAATCGAGCCTGCAAACTCCGCCGGCAGCCGGTAGCCGGCCTCGGCTCCCAGGAACAGCACACGCTCGCCTTCGCCGGGTGCGGGAACAACGCCGGTTTCGAAAGGATGGAAAAGGGTCTTCAGCGTGTCGCGGCTCATGGTCGAGGTCCTTAGGCTTGTCAGGGAGAATGGAAAGCGATTTCCCAAAAAGACAAACGGTAACAAAGGGGATGAGAGATGGCCCGGTTCGGACGGCTCTCAGGGAAAATAAGAAAGGGCGCGGAACGATCCGCTCCGCGCCCGTAGTCGATTAAACGGTCGAACGCTTATTCAGCGGCTTCGCCTTCGCCCCTGGCGACTTCCTTGCCGGTTGCCTGATCGACAACCTTCATGGAGAGGCGAACCTTGCCGCGCTCATCGAAGCCCATCAGCTTGACCCAGACCTTGTCGCCTTCCTTGACGACGTCGGAGGTCTTGGCAACACGGTCGGAAGCGAGCTGCGAGATGTGCACCAAGCCGTCACGCGGGCCGAAGAAGTTGACGAAAGCGCCGAAGTCGGCGGTCTTGACGACCGTACCTTCGTAGATCTGGCCGACTTCCGGTTCTGCAACGATCGAGTGGATCCACTTGCGGGCCGCTTCGATTTCCTTGGCGGAAGAGGAAGCGATCTTGATCGTGCCATCGTCTTCGATGTTGATCTTGGCGCCGGTCTTTTCAACGATTTCGCGGATAACCTTGCCGCCCGAACCGATGACTTCACGGATCTTGTCGACCGGGATGTTCATTACTTCGATGCGCGGTGCGAATTCGCCGAGCTGGCTGCGGCCTTCGGTGATGGCATTGGCCATCTCGCCGAGGATGTGCTTGCGGCCGCCCTGTGCCTGGCTGAGCGCGACCTTCATGATCTCTTCGGTAATACCGGCGATCTTGATGTCCATCTGCAGCGAGGTAATGCCGTCGGCAGTGCCGGCAACCTTGAAGTCCATGTCGCCGAGGTGATCTTCGTCGCCGAGGATGTCGGAGAGAACGGCGAAGCGTTCACCTTCGAGGATCAGGCCCATGGCAATACCGGCAACCGGCTTGGCCAAAGGAACGCCGGCATCCATCAGTGCGAGCGAAGTGCCGCAGACGGTTGCCATCGAGGACGAGCCGTTCGACTCGGTGATCTCGGAAACGACGCGCAGCGTGTAGGGGAACTGGTCCGCAGCCGGCAGCATCGGACGGATAGCGCGCCATGCGAGCTTGCCGTGGCCGATTTCGCGGCGGCCCGGGGAGCCCATGCGGCCTGTTTCGCCGACCGAGTAGGGGGGGAAGTTGTAGTGCAGAAGGAACTTTTCCTTGTACATGCCGGTCAGTGAATCGACGTACTGTTCGTCTTCGCCAGTGCCGAGCGTGGCAACAACGATCGCCTGCGTTTCGCCGCGGGTGAACAGGGCCGAGCCATGGGTGCGCGGCAGGATGCCGACTTCGGAGACGATCTTGCGAACCGTGTCGAGATCGCGGCCGTCGATACGGCTCTTGGTGTCGAGGATGTTCCAGCGAACGATCTTGGCCTGCAGGTGCTTGAAGACGGCACCGATGACTTCGTTGGTGTACTTCGGCTCAGCGCCTTCCGGGAAGAAGTGTGCCTTCACCTTGGCCTTGACGGCGTCGACGGCGGCGTAACGTTCGGCCTTCTGGGTGTTCTTGTAGGCAACACGCAGTTCGGCTTCGGCGATCGAAAGCATTTCGGCTTCGAGTTCGGCATGATCTTCCGGGGTGAAGTCGCGCGGTTCCTTGGCAGCCACTTCGGCGAGCTTGATGATCGCGTCGATGACCGGCTGGAAGCCCTTGTGGCCGAACATGACCGCGCCGAGCATGATCTCTTCGTTCAGTTCCTTGGCTTCCGATTCAACCATCAGGACAGCGTCCTGGGTGCCGGCGACGACGAGGTCGAGGATCGATTCAGGCATTTCGTCGAGATGCGGGTTCAAAACGTACTGGCCGTTGATGTAGCCAACGCGCGCGCCACCGACCGGGCCCATGAAAGGAACGCCGGAGATCGTCAGGGCAGCAGAGGCTGCAACCATGGCCAGAACGTCCGGATCGTTTTCGAGGTCATGCTGCATGACGGTGACGACAACCTGGGTGTCATTTTTGTAGCCATCGGGAAACAGCGGACGGATCGGGCGGTCGATCAGGCGGGAAACCAGCGTTTCCTTCTCCGACGGACGGCCTTCGCGCTTGAAATAACCACCGGGGATCTTGCCGGCTGCGTAGGTCTTTTCCTGATAGTTGACGGTCAGCGGGAAGAAATCCTGGCCCGGCTTCGGCGACTTGGCCGAAACGACGGTGGCCAGAACAACGGTCTCGCCGTAGGTGGCGAGAACGGCGCCGTCAGCCTGACGGGCGATCTTGCCGGTTTCGAGCTTGAGCGGGCGGCCTGCCCATTCAATTTCGACTGTGTGGGTATCGAACATGTTTTGTCCTTCGTGTGCGGCAATGCCGCGCCGCAGCCAGTGTGGCGCGGGCGGCAGTGTTTTCGCTGATATGACACATCACGGGCAAGACAACGGGAGGCTTCCAAAATTGGCTGGCGCCGTTTCCGTTTCCTCAAAGCCTGACGCTCCGGGTGCGTGAAAACGCGCAAGCGCCGAAGCATCCTGCAATCCTGCCCCATGACAGGTCATCGGTTGGTTCCGCAGAGCCGGCCCTTCCGGTCTGCTGGGGTGTCCGCTTTCAACAGCGCCGTTTCGGCGTTTTTGGAAGCGCAAACGCGGGATGTACCCCGCAAAAAACAAACCGGCGGGCCCCTTGTTGAAGGGTCCCGCCGGTGTAAGGCTTAGCGGCGAATGCCGAGAGCAGTAATCAGCTTGGTGTACCGTGCCTCTTCCTTGCCCTTGACATAGTCAAGAAGCGAACGGCGAGTGGAAACCATTGCCAGAAGGCCACGACGCGAGTGGTTGTCCTTCTTGTGGCCCTTGAAGTGATCGGTCAGGTTGTTGATCCGCTCGGTGAGGATCGCAACCTGGACTTCCGGAGAACCGGTGTCGCCTTCGACGATTGCGTATTCCTTGATAAGCGCAGCCTTGCGCTCTGCAGTGATCGACATCGTGTCATCCTTTCAATGTTTAGGATTTCAGGTCGCCAGCAGCCGGGATGTCGTCTAGCTGCGGCCATGAAGGCAAAAGTCCGCAGAGAGCGGGGTCTGATGCTGGCGCTGCCTATAAACCATCCGGCGTTAAAAAGAAAGAGGGCGGATAAAGGCCCCGCAATCGCTCGACATGCCGTCATTGCGGCGGTGTGCGCGGTTTCATCGGGGCGGATTTTGCGTTGTCATCGGCCATCGTACAATCGAGGTAGTTGGCAAAGACCCAGCCGAGCGTGCCGTCCGCCGCACCCACCTTTGCCCAACGCTTGCCGGCGAGCGACCGCTCCTCAACGATCACCACGGCAGTACCGTTGGGCAAAGTGGAAAGGACACGGCCTTGCGGTGCTGACCGCACATTGAGGGGCGTTGCGGTCGGGTCCGAAACGACACAGCCAGCCGCAACCGCGACGGCCGTATCACCGGACAATACCGCAACAACAACGAGCGCTGTCTTGATGGCGTTCAGAAACATATCCCCTCCACGACAAAGCAGGCCGTCCGGCAAATACCCTATGGCGAAACTGCGAGATTGGCGCTCAGCTTTTCATCCGGGATTTCGACGCGCCATTCAATCCCGTCGTCGTGCATGATCCGCTCCAGCTTGGCATCCAGCGCCATGCCGAGCATGCGCTCCAGCACCATCGTGCCAAAACCCTTGCGCACGCCGCCGCCCTCTGGAGGAGCAATGTCGGCGCCCTTCTCTCTCCAGACGAACACGAACATCCCATCGGAGACCGACCATTGCAGGTCAATCATACCGCTCGCGTTGGCAAGCGCGCCATATTTCGTGGCATTGGTGGCCAGTTCGTGCAAGGCCATGCCGAGTGTCTGCGATACCTGCGCATCCAGCCGCACGGGCGGTCCCGACAAATGAACCCTCTGCGGATCATCAGGCGTGAACGGCTGCAGCTGGTTCTGCGCCAGCTCGCGAAAATCCACACCCTGCGCGGCATTGGCAATCATCAGATCGGTCGAGCGGGCAAGGCCGGCGATACGCTTGCGGAAGGCCTCAGCGAAATCCACCCGGCTTTCGGCTGCGTTGAGCGACTGGTTGAGCATCGACTGGATAACGGTGAGCTGGTTCTTCGAGCGATGCGCCACCTCGCGCATCAGGAAGCGGATTTCGTTTTCCGCTTTTCTGCGCGCTTGCGCCGCTTCGGCCAAAGCCGCCGATACAGTTTCGATTTCGGCGATCATGTGCTTGCGCGCCGCAATCGGTCGGCCCGCTCCCAAGAGATGCGCGTCCCGAGCCAGCATCTTGACGCCCTGCGCCAGTAGCCGCGCGATGGTGGCGGATCCGGCGATCGCTATACCGGCAAAGAGAAGCCCGCCCAGCGACAGCCAAAGATAGGACCAGAGTGCAGGGGCATCGACATCCGCACTTTTTGCCCAGGCAATGATCTTCCAACCGGTGAGCACGGAAAATTCGGTGACTGTTCTGTATTCAACACCATCGTGCACCGCGTTGCCGACACCGACACGCAGCGCCGGCACGATCTCCATGAAAAATGGCTTGCCGACGGAGAGCGCCGTATCCGACGAGGCAATCACATTGCCAGCCCCGTCCAGCAATGCCGCATTCCAGCCGGGCGACAAGACATCCCGGTTGACCGCCTTCAGCATATTCTCGGCATTCTGGGTCAGGGTCAGCAGGTAATCGCCGTTACCAAGCGGCGTGGTGATGGGAAGGTAGACGTTGAACACCCATCTTTTTGCTGTCTGACCAAAGAACACATTCGAAACGAACGGCCCGCCATTTCGGAATGCCTGGTCGATGGAGGCCGGGTCGGATGCCTTCGCCAGCTGGCTTCCGAACGGCACCCGTGTATTGAAAAGCTGATTGTGGGCACGATCGATCACCAGCAGGTTGGAATCCGTGCCTGCAAGCGATGAGTGGGCGCGCTCGTAGAATTGCTGGAGATTCTTGTTGTCGATCGTGCTTGCAGTCGACAGCACCTTCAGTGTGGTCAGCATGCTATCGATCTCGCGCTCCACCACGCGCGTGACTGAACCGGTCGATGCCTTGAGCAGCGCTGTGACCACACGCTCCTGCTCATCGGTGCTGCGTTTCAGAATGATCATCGAAAATACGAAGGACGGAACAACGGCAACGAGCAGCAGCACCGTCAGATAAAATGACAGCGGACGTCTCAATCGCGAACGCAGAAGCGCTCTCCAGGGAGCACGCGGCGCACTTTTTCTATCCAGTCCGTCGCTCAAGCGTCCATCACCCAAATTGCATAGCCGAAGGTCGGCATGGGCCGATTTCGATTCACATCATACGCGGGCCACTCCGGAAGGAGTTTGCGAATCCCAAATACAGACCGGAACATGCGCCAGCGATTTCCGGAAGGCAACCGATGCCATGCGGCGAATCTATGAGGGTCTATGGAAGTTTCAAGCGGTGACGAAGACACGCTTCGGCCGGAATTCGCCTTCGCCAATCTCGCCGATGGCAACCAGCTTGCCACGGGACGTGGCATAGGCTTCCGGTTCGGCCGTGGGCGCATCGCGACCGCGCAGGATGATCGGATTGCCCATTTTCAAGCGATGGGCCTGGTCCTCGGAAATGGCGATATGCGGCAGGTTCGACAGGGCTTCGCCCGTATCGATCAGGAAGGCATCGAGCGCTTCCAGCCGCTCCTCATCGTTCTCGATCTTTTCCAGGGCCACCAGTTCAGCCAGCGGCACCATGGCTTCTTCGGCAAAGGGAGCGACGAAACTGCGGCGCAGCGAAGCGATATGACCGAAGCAGCCGAGATCACGGCCGAAATCGCGCGCCAGCGAGCGCACATAGGTGCCCTTGCCGCATTCGATCTCGAAATGCGCGAGGTTTGGCGTGCAGCCGAGCAGCGACAAGCGGAACACTTCGACTTCGCGGGCCGGAATATCGACGGTCTCGCCTTCGCGGGCCAGATCGTAGGCGCGGTTGCCATCGATCTTGATCGCCGAAAACTGCGGCGGCACCTGGCTGATCACGCCGGTATATTTCGGCAGAAGGGCGCGAATATCTTCCTCGGACGGACGGGCATCGGACGACTGCGTCACCTCGCCTTCGAGATCGTCGGTGGAGCGCTCTTCGCCCCAGGCGACGGCGAATTCATAGATTTTGCGGCCGTCCATGACATAGGGAACGGTCTTGGTCGCATCGCCGAGCGCGATCGGCAGCATGCCCGACGCCAAAGGATCGAGCGTGCCGGCATGACCGGCCTTCTGCGCCTTGAACAGCCACTTGATCTTCGACACGGCCTCGGTCGAGCCGAAATCCAGCGGCTTGTCGAGGATCAGCCAGCCGGAAATCGGGCGGCCCTTGGGCTTGCGGGGTTTTGACATGGTTCAGGCTCTTTTTTTGCGGAACGTCGCTGCAGTCTTGGCGATGCTGCCATCCGGCATTTTCTGGCTGTTGCCCTTTTCAAATCCCAGGGCGTAAAGCCGCCTGGCGATCAGGTATCCGGCAGCGATGGTGGCACCATTGTCGATGCTATAGTCTTCACCGAGGCCTTCGATCATCAAAGGCTCGATGGCGCCGAGCGGTGGTTTTCCGGATGCGGCGGCCTCCAGCAGCAGCTTTTCATTGTAGCGCGAATAGACGATGGCTTCGAGCGCCTTCATTTCGCGGTCGCCATGGGCGATGTCCTTGCCGTGGCGAAACGGCAGGCCGGAGGCGACGATCATTTCGACGAGGCGGACAGAATCGGCATTGTCGAACCGTGCCAGGCCGTTGCGATAGAATGTCTGGCGCTGGTCGAACGTCCAGGCGTTGAGTTCGTCCAGAGTGATATGCTTTGCCATCACTGCTCGCCGTCTTCATCCTTCAGGTCGCGCAGAACTTCCGGCGACCGCAGCAACTGGTCGATCTTCTTGTAGTTGTCGAAACTGGTATCGTCCTTGAAGCGGACTTCCGGCATGTATTTCAGCTGCCGGATATGCGGCGTCAGACGGCCGCGGATATATTTGGCATGGCGGTTCAGCGCTTCGATGACATTGGAATGATCGGCAACGCCGAGCGGTGTCACGAAGGCCGTGGCGACGCGCAGGTCGGTCGACATGCGGACTTCCGAAATTGAAATCACCGTCGTCTCAAGCAGTGAATCGCGCACTTCTCCGCGCTGCAGCACCTGTGTCAGGCCTGCACGTACCTGTTCGCCGACCCTCAGCATGCGCTGCGAGGGGGCAGAGGATGTCACTTTACTCATGGCTTTTCCGCTGTCTGGCGTTTCAAGGAACGCGACCAAGGCGGTCCAATGCTACTTTCAGGCCAAAAGGTCAAGGCTTTCCGGTCATTCGGCCGGTCGCGCCAACGGTGAAATCACCCTGCAACCCTCTTGAAAGCGGGCACACGGCGTGGTCAACCTGACCAAAACGGCGAGCAGGCGGAGACAGGATGCGGGTTCTGGTGGTTGAAAACATGGCGCATTCCGACCTTGGGCAGGTTGGCGTCGCGCTACAGGAATCGGGCACCGAGATCGACCTGCGCCAGCCCTTCGCGGGCCAAGCCCTGCCCAACGACATTCACGGACATGATGCCCTTGTCGTGCTTGGCGGAGAGCAAAGTGCGGTCGATGACCACATCCACCCCTACCTGCCGGAGCTTGCCCGCCTGATGCGCGCCTTTGCCGATGCCGGCAAGTCGGTGCTCGGCATCTGCCTCGGCAGCCAGCTTCTGGCGCGCGCCCATGGCGCCGACAATCTCCTCGGTAGAACGCGGGAATTCGGCTGGCACGGTGTCAAACTGACGGCGGAAGGCGAACGTGATCCGGTGCTGAGTGCTGCCGGGGAAGCCTTTACCAGCTTCGAATGGCATTCCGACAGCTTTACTCTGCCGGAAGGTGCCGTTCATCTGGCGACCAACCCCACCGTTGCCAACCAGGCCTTCCGGATCGGCCGTGCCGCCTATGGCATGCAGTTTCATTTCGAGGCCGGAACATCTGTGGTCGAGGGCTGGAACCGGACCTTCGAGGGGGTGATCAACCGCCTCGAACCGGACTGGCTGAAGCGCTATCCGGAGCATGCAGCCAGGCATGCACAGCAGGCGGATGCCGCCGGGTTGGCGCTGGCCCGTGCCTGGGTCGCAACGATCCAGCCCGCCGAATACGCTGACCATGGCATCCGCCGGTTCGCGGCTGCCGGCGCATGACAGATAAACGTGTTCCGGCATTTGCGGCCGGAGCCAATGACCCTATCTATTAAACTGCGCGGCATTACATAGAGCGCAGGAGGAGCTTGCGACCGTGGCAAGCTTGGAGCTGAGGAGCAGAGTATGCGGATAAAGAACCTTTTCGACAGACCAGCCGAGCATTCGGCGCCGAACCATGGTTCCACCGCCAAATACCGCACACTTGCCATCAGTGTTCTGACGGTCGCAGCGTCTCTGGCCGCTGCTGCCCCCGCGATGGCCGCCTCGTGCGGTAGCACGCCGGAAGCCGGGCTCGACTGGAGCGAATGCACCAAGAAGAACCTGATGCTGCCGTCGAGCGAACTCGAGGGCGCCAATCTCTCCGGCACCGATTTTTCGCTGACCGATCTCAGCGGTTCGAACCTGGCATCGGCCAACCTCGAAAAGGCCAATCTGGTGCGCGCGTGGCTGGCCGGCGCCAAGGCTGAAAAGGCCAATTTCGCTCGCGTCGAGGCCTATCGCTCAAGCTTTGCCAATATTGCCGCCAACGGCGCCTCGTTTGCCGGCGCCGAGCTGCAGCGCGCCGATTTCAGCGGCGCCGATCTGACCGGAGCCAATTTCGAAAAGGCGGAAGTCGGCCGCGTCCTGTTCAAGGGTGCCGTGCTCACCGGGGCACGTTTTTCGCTCGCCAACCTATCGCGTGCCAATCTCAGCGGTGCGACCTTCGAAGGCCCCTTGGATTTCGATCAGGCCTTCATGTTCCTCACCCATATCGAAGGGCTTGATCTTTCCGCAGCCAAGGGGCTCCAACAGGCCCAGGTCGATCTGGCTTGCGGCGACGAAAAGACGAAGCTTCCGGAAGGACTGACCACGCCGGCGGGCTGGCCTTGCGCATCAGACTGAGCCGGCTAACGAGCGGCGCATGTCGTGCGCCGTTTGCCCTCGCTTTGACCATCGGCCGCACTGGACATCAGAGGCTTCTCCGCTAGGTTCATTGCCTGAATGCGGAGGAGCGAATCATGAGCAAACTGACTATCCCCCAGGAAGGCGGCTGCCGTTGCGGCCAGGTGCGGCTGAAGATCAGCGCACCGCCGATCATCACCATGGCCTGCCACTGCACCGGCTGCCAGAAAATGTCCTCCAGCGCCTTTTCGCTCAGCGCCGCCATCCCGGCCGAGGGTTTTGAAGTCATCGCCGGCGAACCGGTGATCGGCGGCCTGCATGGCGCTACCCGTCACTATTTTTGCCCGCATTGCCTGACCTGGATGTTCACCCGCCCCGAAGGCATGGACTGGTTCGTCAACCTGCGCTCGACCATGTTGGACGACACAAGCGATGTTGCCCCTTTCGTCGAGACATTTACCAGCGAGAAGCTGCCCTGGGCGGCAACATCGGCCGTGCACTCCTATGAGGCATTTCCGCCGATGGAGGCTTTTGGGGGGTTGATAGAGGAATTTGCCGCGAGAACGGCGTCCGCCTAAAAGCCCTGGAACAGAAAATCCGTGGCCGCGGTGATGGCATCCGCCTGACCGGTGAGGTCAGCCACGGTTTCTCCGATTTCAGAAACAGGAAGCGCCGCCATACGTTGCGTCGCCATGACGTAGTGCTCCCCGTTGATCAGGAAACGAGGATTGAGCCGCGAAATCGACCAGGACATGTCCCCCGACCAGATAGAGAGGCACCATCACTCTTGAGGGCAGGTCGCTGAGCATGTTTGATTGAAGGTCAAGAGCCAGGATGGGTTCTGACTTCAGCCGGTAGACTTGGAATCTCGCCATCAGAATTGGCGATATTTCGCCAACGGCAGGCCGTGCTTCTCGACATATTCATTTTCCAGCCGGATCGCCTCGGCATTTTCCAGCCGCCACAGACGTTCTTGCTCGGCCTTGACCGCACGCCCGATGCCGTCCTCGGCCGCACGCGACAAATTGATCTTGAGATCGCGTGCCTGCGAGACGAGGTTGCTATCGAGGGACAGATCGGCGGATTTGCGAGACGGCTGAGACATGATCCTCTCCATCGGACATGCGCCTCTTGTATGCGCATGTCCGATGGAAGAAAAGACGTTACTCGTCGCTCATCTTCAGTGCTGCGATGAACGCTTCCTGGGGAATGTCCACCTTGCCGAACTGGCGCATGCGCTTCTTGCCGGCCTTCTGCTTGTCGAGCAGCTTGCGCTTGCGCGAGGCGTCGCCGCCATAGCATTTTGCCGTTACGTCCTTGCGCAGTGCCGAGATGGTTTCGCGGGCGATGACGTTGCCGCCGATGGCGGCCTGGATCGGGATCTTGAACATGTGCTTGGGGATCAGATCCTTCAGCTTTTCGCACATGTCGCGGCCGCGCCGTTCCGCAGCCATACGGTGCACCATCATCGACAGCGCATCGACAGGCTCGCCGTTGACCAGCACCGTCAGCTTGACCAGATGGCCCTCGCGGTGTTCGGTCAGGTGATAATCGAACGAGGCATAGCCCTTCGAGATCGACTTCAGCCGGTCGTAGAAATCGAACACGACTTCGTTGAGCGGCAGGTCGTAGGTCAGCATGGCACGCTTGCCCACATAGGTGAGTTCGACCTGCAGGCCGCGCCGGTCCTGGCAGAGCTTCAGAATGCCGCCGAGATAATCGTCGGGCGTCAGGATCGTCGCGCGGATCCACGGCTCGTGGATTTCGGCAACCTTGACGACATCCGGCATATCGGCCGGATTGTGCAGCTCGCGCTCCGTGCCGTCGTTCATGAACAGCTTGTAGACGACGGACGGGGCGGTGGCGATCAGGTCGAGATCGAACTCGCGTTCGAGACGTTCCTGAATGATTTCGAGATGCAAGAGGCCGAGGAAGCCGCAGCGGAAACCGAAGCCGAGCGCGGCAGACGATTCCATTTCGAACGAGAAGGAGGCGTCGTTGAGGCGCAGCTTGCCCATGGCGGAGCGCAGATCCTCGAAATCGGCAGCATCGACCGGGAACAGGCCGCAGAAGACCACCGGCTGGGCCGGCTTGAAGCCCGGCAGCATCTTGGCCGTCTGGCGCTTGTCCTCGGTGATGGTATCGCCGACGCGGGTGTCGGCCACTTCCTTGATCGAGGCGGTGATGAAGCCGATCTCGCCGGGGCCGAGCGCATCGACATTGACCATCTTCGGCGTGATGACGCCGACGCGCTCCACCTGATACTTGGCGTCCGCCCCCATCATCCGCACCGTCATGCCGCGCTTCAGCGTGCCGTCAAGCACGCGTACGAGAACGATGACGCCGAGATAGGCATCGTACCAGCTGTCGACGAGCAGCGCCTTCAGCGGGCCGTTCTCGCCTTCCTCGCTCTTCGGCGCCGGCAACTGATGCACGATCGCTTCCAGCACGTCGGGAATGCCGAGGCCGGTCTTGGCCGAGATCAGCACGGCCTGGGAGGCATCGATGCCGATGACTTCCTCGATCTGCGCGCGGATACGGTCCGGCTCGGCGGCCGGCAGGTCGATCTTGTTGAGGACGGTGACGATCTCGTGATTGTTGTCGATCGCCTGATAGACGTTGGCGAGCGTCTGGGCTTCGACGCCCTGCGACGCATCCACCACCAGAAGCGAGCCTTCGCAGGCCGACAGCGAGCGCGAGACTTCGTAGGCGAAGTCGACATGGCCGGGGGTGTCGATCAGGTTGAGGACATAGGTCTCGCCATTGTTGGCGACGTAATGCAGGCGCACGGTCTGCGCCTTGATGGTGATGCCGCGCTCTTTCTCGATATCCATCGAGTCGAGAACCTGCTCCGACATCTCGCGAGCGGCCAGGCCACCGGTCGACTGGATCAACCGGTCAGCCAGCGTCGACTTGCCGTGGTCGATATGGGCGACGATCGAGAAATTGCGGATATGCGACAGGGGCGTCTTTGAAGGTGTTGTGCTCATGCGCCGCATATAGCAGCGGTATCAACCGCCGCAAAGCAGGAAATGCAGGCTTTGTTCACTATAATTGCCGGATATCGCCCGCAACCGGATCGCCCTCGACCATCGCGCCGGCATTGGGCATCTGCGCGCTCTTCATCTCGAAATTCTCGCGCAGATGCGGCGGCACCGTTTCGCGGAATTTCAGCCGCACGGCGACGAAGGCCGCATAAGCAAGCGCCGTGCCCATGGCCGCATAGATAAACGTCTTCGGGCCGAAGACCGGTGTCAGCAGCGTGATCGACAGAGGAATGATCGTGGCGGCGATCGACCAGCACATCAGAAGCGTCGAGGCGAGCGGCACGAAATCGGCGGGTGCGGTGCGATCATTGGCATGGGCATTGGCGATCGAATAGACGGTTTCGACGGCACCGGCAAACACGGCAAAGACCAGCATGAGCAGGACGAGGTTGGCGAACGAAACGCTGAGCGCCACGACGGCGGCGGCCGCAATCAGCAGGCAGACGAGGATCAGCACGATGCGCCGGTCTATCCGGTCGGACAGCACGCCCATCGGATACTGGATGAAGATCAGGCCAAACTGCATGACCAGCATCAGAAGCGCGACATCGCCCTGGCTGACCGAATTGGCGGCGGCATAGATCGGCGTAAAGCCCTGCACGGCCATGGACAGCCCACCGGCAGCAAGAACGCCAACGAAGGCGACGGGGGAATTGCGCCAGACCATCGGCACATCGACGCTGACCTTGGCTGGCGGCGGCGGGTTGGGCAGGCGCGTCAGGCCGATCGGCAGGATGGCCATGGTGGTGAAGAAGATGGTGAGCAACGGCGCCAGATTACCATCCGCCGGAATCTGGCCGAACAGCCAGGCGCCGGCGCCAATGGCGATGACATAGACCATGTAGAACACCGACATCGCCTTGCCGCGCCAGCTGTTGGCGCTGGCATGGTTGAGCCAGCTCAGCGAGATGATGAAATTGATGTTGCCCGCCGCGCCATAGACGCCGCGCGCAAAAACCCAGAGCAGCGGATGGAAGCCGAGCGCGATCAAAAAAGCCGAGAGCAGCACCAGCGCCATCGAGCAGGAAAACGCCCGCGCATGGCCGACCCGTCGGATCATCGGGCCGGCAACGACGCAACCGGCGAGACCGCCAAAGGCAAGGGCCGTCACCGCCGCCCCGGCAACCCAGGGCGGGCTGTCGCCCTTCGCCAGAAGGAAAGGCACATAGGCGAACATCATGCCATTGCCGATGCCGACACAGGCCATGGAGGCAACGATGCTGGCGATCGACAGCACGGATGCGCGCGGCTGCTCGGACCGGATTTCTTCACTCGCCACCATCTGCGCCCCTAAAGATCAGCCAAGCCGCCAACGGGAGCGCTTGCGAAAGAATGCCCTAACATATTGATCGCTTGGTGGTTTCACCCGACGCCAGCCGTGAATCACACCATAGCGGCATATCCTGTTTTCGACTGTCGCCGCAGCGGCATGCAACGCATTTATTGCAACGGTCACCAAATTTTCGTTGACTCCACTATATGAACGTTTAATTCTCATATAATGGAAAATTCATTCGAAACCGATATCGCCGAACGCTTGAAACGGCTGCGTCTGGAACAGTCGATGACGCTTGACGATCTCGCCAGCCGCGCCGGCGTCAGCCGTGCGATGATCTCGCGCATTGAACGTGGCGAGGCGAGCCCGACCGCCCAGCTTCTCGCCCGGCTCTGCAGCGCATTGGGCACGACCTTGTCGCGGTTTTTCGCCGATGGCGAAACTGCCGGTGATCCCCTCGCTCGCCGGAACGACCAGCGGATCTGGCGCGATCCCGAAACCGGCTATCTGCGCCGCTCGGTCTCAGCGGATGGCACCGGTTCGCCGGTCGATATCGTCGAGGTCGAGTTTCCGCCGGGTGCGCGCGTGGTGTTCGAACAGCAGCAGTTCGACGCCGGGCTGACGCAGCATCTCTGGCTGTTCGAAGGCCGGCTGACCATGACCGCCGGGGCGGAGACGCATGTCCTTGAGGCCGGCGACTGCCTGTTCATGCGGCTTGCCGAAGCTCATATCTTTCACAATCCGCATAGCAAGCCGGCACGCTACGCCATCATTCTCAACCGCAGCAAAGTCTAGTCCCAATGTCCAAGGTTACGATCCGCACGCTCACCCCTTCCGAAACCACGGCCGCTCTGCCCGCGCTTGCCGACATCCTGTCCGATTGCGTCGAGGGCGGCGCCTCCGTCGGCTTCATGTCGCCCTATACGCCGCAGGACGCGGTCCCCTATTGGCAAGGAGTTGCCCGGGCTGTTGCAGAGGGCAACACGGTACTGATCGTCGCCGAGACCGATGGCGAAATCCTCGGTACGGTTCAGCTCGGCATTGGCATGATGCCGAACCAGCCGCATCGCGCCGATCTGAAAAAGCTGCTCGTCCATCGCAAGGCCCGCGGCCTCGGTCTTTCACGCCTGCTGATGGACGCTGCAGAAGAAGAGGCGGGCAAGCATGGGCGGCATATCCTCGTGCTAGATACGGCAACCGGAAGCCCGGCGGAGAGCATCTACGAAAAATTCGGCTGGCAGCGCGTCGGCGTCATTCCGCAATATGCCCTGATGCCGGATGGCAGCTATTGCGGCTCGACGTTCTTCTACAAGACGCTGGCCACGAATTGACGCGCGAAATCACGGCAACCATTTCAGCCGTCCTTGACACCAAAAATGGCCATATCCCTTGACGGAAACAGTCCATATCGGCTGGGTCAGGCCATTTCACGCCTCTTATCTTCGTGCTAGCTGATGTACAGCCGCAAGGCCGATATTCTTAAGGGGAACCCATGAAAACCATTCTTCAGCGCGCGGGTCTGGCCGCGTTTTCCATCGCCATGCTTCTCGGCGGCATCTCCGCTGCCTCGGCGGCGGATGTCACCTTCGAAATGAAGAACAGCCACCCGAATGCCGTCGAAGTCGAGCTTTACAGCCAGGACCGCGACCATGTCTGGCCAGGCAACAATCAGGTTTATCTGCTGGATGACGGCGAGACCAAGCAGATCCCGCTATCCTGCGACCAGGGCGAAAAGATCTGCTACGGCGCTTGGATCTCCGGCGACAAGGAAACCTATTGGGGCACCGGTCCGGACAATGGCGAAACCTGCTCGGATTGCTGTTACACCTGCACGGGCGGCAACACCGAAGAGATCGACCTGACCGAATAATTCGACACGCAGAAGAGCCGGGCCGATCGAAACTTGTATGCCTGCCCGGCTCCCAAAACTGAAGACCGCGGTAGCACCAATCCGCAGCCGGAAACAGAAAGTTCATTTCCCAAAAGGCTTGCTCTTCATCTTCCTGCCGCAATCAGTAGTATGAAGCAAAGGAAGCACCATTTGGGGACCTCTGATTCCATGATCAAGAAAATCGCCGTACTGGCCATCGCAACCGTCTATCTTTCAGGCTGCACCACGACCGACCCGTATACGGGCCAGCAGAAGATGTCGAACACCGCCGGTGGCGCGCTGATCGGCGCGGGCTTGGGTGCCGCGACCGGCCTTCTGGTCGGCGGCAGCTCTGCCGGACGCCGCGATGCCGCCCTTGTCGGCGCCGGCATCGGCGCGCTCGGTGGCGGCCTGATCGGCAACTACATGGACAGCCAGGAAACCGAACTGCGCGCGCAGTTGCAGAACACCGGCGTTTCGGTCACCCGCGTCGGCGACCGCATCGTTCTCAACATGCCGGAAAACATTACCTTCGGCACCGACCGCGACCAGATGAACCCCAGCGCCTATCCGACACTGGACTCGGTCGCGATTGTACTGCGTAAGTTCAACAAGACTTTGATCGATGTCGATGGCCATACGGATTCGACCGGTAGCGCCAGCCACAACCAGGACCTTTCGGAACGGCGTGCCATCTCGGTCGCCAACTATCTCGGCTCGCAGGGCGTCGACCAGCGCCGCATGTCGGCTGTCGGCTACGGTCCGGACCGGCCGATCGCATCGAATGGCAGCCCGGCCGGACGCGCGCAGAACCGCCGCGTCGAAATCTCGATCGCGCCGATCAAGGGCTGATCAAGCCTACGATATCAAAAAGCCGGTCACTGCCAGTGGCCGGCTTTTTTGTGTGCAGAATTTCCGTCCGATGCCGCATAGAACCAAAAATGGGGCCTTGATCGTGCTCCCAGGCCTACCGCACGACCATTGACGCGAGGAGCGTTGAAAACTTAAACTCGGCTCTTGCGAATGTGAGCAGATTCGAATGCGCGTCAACGCCGGACTCCTCTCTCAAGCGCTGGACCAGGTCCAGGCTGCAATTTTTGAGCCCTCCCTGTGGCTGCCGACGATCGAGGCCATCAGCAGGGCGAGCGGCGCTTTGGGTGCCAATATCATGGAGCCGTCCGGACGTGGCGCGTTCGGCGCAGCCCTCAGCACGGAAAATCTCGACGCGCTTCTGGAAGGCTACGTGCGCGACGACTGGGGATCGCGCGATTTTCGCGCAAATCTTTTGCAGCCGCTGCACCGTTCTGGCGTCGTGCTCGAAGCCGATTTCGTCTCGAAAGAACAGTTCGAGCGCCAGGAATACTATCGGTTCATGCGAAAATACGGCGTTGGCGATTGCGTCCTGATGGATATCTCGCCGGCAAAGGATGAGCTGTACTTTGTCCTCCAGAGCAGCCTGACGGATGATTCCCCGCAGGCGCGTGACATGCAGCATTTTCATGCCATCCGGACACGGCTGCTGACCGCCGTTCAGCTCGCCCAACATCTCGATGCCAGCAAGGTCATGGGCATGGCAGCCGCCTTCCAGACTTCGAATATCGGCTGCATTTTCTTCGACAGAAAGGGGCTGGTGACGCTGACCAATCCGAAGGCCGAAGCGCTGTTTACCGGCGATTTACGTATTTCGAGGGGCGCAGTGCGTGCCGGCGTGCCGACCGAAACGGCGCATTTCCAGCGCGAACTCAAAATCGCGCTGCAGGCACCCGGTCCGAGCGCCGAGACAGTGTCGGCGGTGCGTCTGTCGCGTCCCGGCAAACGGCCGCTCATCGTTCGCTTTGAACGGTTTGGCACCCAACTCGCCGACGTTTTCTCGCATTCCTGCGCCATGGCCTTGATCGAGGATCCGGACGAAGAGATACGGCTGAAGCCGGAAACGCTGATGGCACTGTTCGACCTGACACCGGCGGAAACGCGGATATCCCTGCTTGTCGCCAGCGGCATGAGTGCCGTCGATATCGCCAGCCAGCACGGCATCGGCTATGAGACTGTCCGAAGCCATATACGGTCGATATTCCAGAAAACCGGTACCGGCCGGCAATCGGAACTCAGTGCCCTGTTCGGCAAAATCCGTCTTTAAAAAGGCTGCTTCCCGGCCGATGCCGGCGGATAGGCGTGCTCTTCGCCGTTGAAATCCGACACCGTGTAACATCCGCCACCATTGTCCTCGATGGTCGAGGCGCTGATCACCGTCTTGCCGTGGCCGCCGGGAATATCAAGGATATAGGCCGGCTGGCAGAGGCCGGAGACGCGGCCGCGCAGCGAGGCGACCAGCGCCTGCCCTTCCTCGATCGTCAGGCGGAAATGACTGGTTCCGGGGGCAAGATCCGGGTGATGCAGGTAATAGGGCTTGATGCGGTTTTCGACGAAGGTGCGCATCAGCGCCGCCAGCGTGTCGGGATCGTCGTTGACGCCCTTGAGCAATACCGACTGGCTGACCATGACAATGCCGCTATCGACCAGCCGGGCGCAGGCAGCGCGCGCATCCGCCGTCAGTTCACGCGGATGATTGGCGTGCAGCGCCAGATAGGTGGTCTTGCCGCTGGCCTTGAGCGCTTCGATCAGCGCGCTATCGACGCGCTCGGGCTCGACCACCGGCACACGGGTATGGAAACGGACGATCTTCACATGCTCGATCGTTGCCAGCCGTTCCATGATCGAGGCCAACCGGCGCGGCGACAGCACCAGCGGATCGCCGCCGGTGAGGATGACTTCCCAGATTTCCGGATGCTCGGCAATATAGGCAAAGGCATTATCCATCGCCTGCGATGCAAGCGTGCCGAGCCCCTGCGGCCCGACCATTTCGCGGCGGAAGCAGAAGCGGCAATAGACCGGGCAGACATGCACGGCCTTCAACAATACGCGATCCGGATAACGATGAACGATGCCTTCGACGGGACTATGGGCGCCATCACCGATCGGGTCTTCGCGCTCTTCCGGCAGCCGAACAAGCTCCGCCGCATCGGGAATGAACTGGCGGGCAATCGGATCATCCGGGTCGCTGGGGTCGATCAGAGCTGCGATCGCCGGCGTGACGGCCACCGCATAGCGGGCGGCAACATCATCCAGCCCGGCGCGCCGATCGACGGAAATCAGACCCGCGTCCTGCAGATCATCGATCGTTTTCAAGGAACGAAGCGCTGTCACTTGCGGCCCTCGCTCAGCTGGTCGGTCTCTGCCACCGGTGCCCAGATCACCTGGTCGATCCGCGATGCGCCGGTTGCCAGCATCACCAGCCGGTCGAAGCCAAGCGCACTGCCGCTGGCCTGCGGCATGATCTCGAGTGCCTTCAAAAAGTCCTCGTCCAGCGGATAGGTTTCGCCATAGACGCGGCTCTTCTCCGCCATTTCCAGGCCGAAGCGGCGGCGTTGCTCGGCGGCATCCGTCAGTTCGCCGAAGGCATTGGCCAGCTCGACGCCGCAGGCATAGAGCTCGAACCGCTCGGCGACGCGCGGATCATGCGGCGTGGGCCGCGCCAGCGCTGCCTCGGCGACCGGATATTCATAAAGGATCGTCGCGCGGTCAAAGCCGAGATTGGGCTCGACCTTCTCGACGATCACCCGGCTGAACATATCCGCCCAGGTGTCGTCGTCCGCCACCCGCAGTCCGGCGGTGCGAAGGGTTTCGGCGAGGCTTTCCCGGTCGGTTTCGCCGCTCGGCTCGATGGAGGAAAGAAGATCGATGCCCGCGAACTGCGCGAATGCCTCGGCAACGGTGATGCGCTGCGGCTCAACGAACGGATCGGCCAGCGCGCCGCGATAGGTCAGCTGCTTTGCCTCCACCGTTTCGGCTGCCAGACCGAGAATATCGGCGCAGTCGCGCATCAGGGCTTCGTAGGTCTCGCCGGCCCGGTACCATTCGAGCATGGTGAATTCCGGGTGGTGCAACGGCCCGCGCTCGCGGTTGCGATAGACATGGGCAAAGCAGGCGATGCGCTCCTCGCCGGCCGAAAGCAGTTTCTTGCAGGCAAATTCCGGCGAGGTGTGGAGATAGAGCGGTGCGGTGCTGCCATCATGATGAATAGCCTGCGTTGCAAAGGCATGCAGATGTGCCTCGTTGCCGGGGGATACCTGCAGGGTCGCGGTATCGACCTCGATGAAATCGCGCGCAGCGAAGAAACCGCGCAGCGCCGCCTGAATCCGGTTGCGGCCGATCAGGAAACCACGGCGGTCGGCATGGACGTCTGGCGTCCACCAGGGTGAGGCAGCAGGCATGAAAGTCGTGTTTCCGTTTTCTCGGGCAGTCGATATTTTACGGTGGTTGCACGGGTTTCTTCGAGCCTGATCTGCCGTCACACTGGCAATTTACCCAAATATAGGATAGGTGCGGCCCGAAAACGCATTCTGGCGTCTGTGACGCGCATATTTCGTGCGCTCCTCTACGACGCATCCAGCTCAGTTACAAGGAAGACTTATGGTCAAGGTAATCGCCTCCTCAGTCCGCAAGGGCAATGTTCTCGAAGTCGACGGCAAGCTCTACGCCGTTCTGACCGCCGCGAACTTTCATCCCGGCAAGGGCACGCCTGTGACCCAGGTGGACATGCGCCGCATTTCCGATGGCGTGAAGGTTTCCGAACGCTGGCGCACCACCGAGCAGGTCGAGCGCGCTTTTGTCGAAGATAGCGAGCACACCTTCCTGTACGAAGATGGCGAAGGCTTCCACTTCATGAACCCGCAGAACTACGACCAGGTTGCCGTTTCGCCTGATGTTGTCGGCGACGACAAGGCCTATCTCCAGGAAGGCATGTCCGTTCAGCTGAAGATGTTCGAAGGCCTGGCGCTGGCGCTGGAACTGCCGACCCGCATGACGCTCGAAATCGTCGAGACCGAGCCGGTCGTCAAGGGCCAGACAGCATCGTCTTCCTACAAGCCGGCGATCATGTCGAATGGCGTGCGCACCATGGTTCCGCCGCATATCGGCGTCGGCACACGTGTCGTCATCCTCACGGAAGACGCATCCTACGTCGAACGCGCCAAGGACTGATCCTTGATATTTTGAATGCAAAACGGGCGCGGCTTCAACCACGCCCGTTTTCGTTTCGGCGATAAATCAGGAAGCTAGTGCTTCAATTCCGGGTAGGCGTCCGACACATCGTCGGCATCGCCATGCGTATCGTCATAACCTTCGAGCGTCACGGAAACACTGTCATCGACAGCGAGCCCGCCTTCGCGCCGCACCGCGATGCGTGAACCATTGTCGCGGACGAGGACCGCCTCGCCGTTGAAACCCTGTTTCAGCAACCAGTCGCGCGGTGCGTTGAGGCGAATACGGACCTGACGGCTATCGTCTTCCTCGCGCGCCTCTATGAGTTCATAGGAAACCGGCTGCGAATTGCCGTTGATTTCCAGCTGGCCATGGCCACTGCCTTCGGCTGCGAATGTCAGCATGATCGTCTCCTTTGGAAGATTTATCGGCGAACGGCGCGGCCAACCGCGATGAGAATGCAGGCACCGATGAAGCCGATGACCAGGTATGCAAGCCAGCCTGTGAAGCCCATGTTGGCAAAGGCAAGGATGGCATTGAGAACAATGGCGCCGACAATGCCGAGAATGATGTTCATGAACAGGCCCATGTTGGATTTCATGAACTGTTCTGCCATCCATCCGGCAAAGCCGCCGATGATGATTGCCGCAATCCAGCCTACGCCGTTGACGTCCATGTGTTTGCCCTCGCTAAAACAGAGTTGTTGCTGCAACCGATAACGGGCTGAGCGCCAATATGTTCCGGGCGCTCCGTGAGCATTATCAAATACCCTTATGTTAACCCCCACAAATATGAATTTGCCGGACGGCTCTGCATTCGCTAGAGCCGGTCGGAGCGAGATCGGCATCGCCTCTGGAGGAGGACGTCTTGGATCAACAGGCAACGGCACCAGCCCATGCAACCGAAGGCATCGTTCCGCCCGCGGCAACGCTGCCGGACGCCGGCACCACAGCTGCGCTGACCGGCGGGCTGATGTGTCTGCTGTCGATGTCGAGCGTGCAGTTCGGTTCGGCGCTGTCGGCGCCGGCGATTGCCGCCTATGGTCCGTTTGGCACGACCTGGCTGCGGCTCGTCTGGGCCGCTGCTCTGCTGGCCATTATCGTGCGTCCGCCAATCCTGCGCTACTCGCGGGCTCAGTGGCGGATGGCAGGGCTGCTCGGCGCCTGCATGGCCGGCATGACGCTGTGTTTCTTTGCGGCCATCGAACGCATTCCGCTCGGCCTTGCCGTCGCCATCGATTTTCTCGGCCCGCTCGCGGTCGCCACCTTCGCCTTCGGCCTCGGCTGGCGTCTGGTCTGGCCGCTGATTGCCGGTGCCGGCGTGCTGCTTCTGGCGCATGACGGCAGTGGCTGGATCGGCGATTCCACCGGCATTCTCTTTGCCTTCGGTGCGGCTACCGGCTGGGGGCTTTACATCATCCTGATGAAGAAGGCCGGAAACGCTTTTGAAGGCCTGCAGGGCCTCTCCATGTCGCTGATCGTCGCGGCCATCGTCGCCACGCCCTTCGGGCTGGTCGATGCGCCGCGCATGACGATAGAAGGTGTCGTTACCATCGCCGGGCTTGCCCTTCTCGTGCCACTGATCCCCTATGCGCTGGAAATGATCGCGCTGCGCCGGATGAGCACGTCTTCCTTCGGCATCCTGATGAGCCTCGAGCCGGCGCTTGGCGCCCTTGCCGGCTTTCTGGTGCTGAGCCAGCCGATGACCGCCCTGCAGATCACCGGCACCGTCCTCGTCGTTGCCGCCAGCGCCGGCGCCACCGCCACCGGCCGCTGACACAGCCAGAATTATGGGCGCGCTTTTTGCAAACCCGGTGATAGAGTGATGCTCCGCAAGCGTCGCTTTTTCCATCGAGGTGTGCATGTTTCCACTATCGCATATGATGAAAGCTTTCATTCGCAAGGGCCAGCTGACCGTCATCGACGCCGATGGCAAACCGCATGTTTTCAAGGGCGAGCCCGGTCCGGAAGTGACCATGCGGCTGACCGATCGCAAGCTCTACCGCACCCTCGTCTTCAATTCCGAACTGGCCGCCGGCGAGGCCTATATGGACGGCACGCTACGCTTCGAGAACGGCTCGAATTTACGCGATTTCCTGACGCTGTTCTCGATCAACCGGCTGTCGCTCGGCTCCTATCCGATCCAGAAGGCGCTGCGTGCCATCAAGATGCGCTTCCGCAAGCGCCAGCAGTCCAACGTCAAGGGCGAGGCTCAGCGCAACGTCGCCCATCACTACGATCTCGGCAACGAATTCTACAAGCTCTTCCTCGACGAGCACATGCTCTATTCCTGCGCCTATTTCCGCGAACCGGACGAGACGCTGGAACAGGCGCAGCGCAACAAACTGAGGCTGCTTGCCTCCAAACTCTGCCTCAGACCCGGCATGAAGGTGCTCGATATCGGCTGCGGCTGGGGGGATCTGGCGCTCTATCTCGCCCAGCTCGAAGATGTCGAAGTGCTGGGGGTCACGCTGTCCAAGGAACAGCAGGCGCTGGCGACGCAGCGCGCCAAGGATGCCGGACTTGAAGGCCGTGTCCGCTTCGAACTGCGCGACTACCGCGAGGTCAACGAGACCTTCGATCGCATCGTCTCGGTCGGCATGTTCGAACATGTCGGCGTCAGCCACTATGATGAATATTTCAAGAAGCTGAATGCGCTGATGCCGGACGACGGCATCGCCGTGCTGCATTCGATCGGCCATATGAGCCCGCCCGGCATGGCCAGCGCTTGGCTGCGCAAATATATCTTCCCCGGCGCCTATTCCCCCGCCCTGTCGGAGGTTTTCGAGGTGGTCGAGCGCAACAGCCTGTGGGTCAGCGATCTCGAATTCCTGCGCGTTCACTATGCGACGACACTGAAGCACTGGGTCGAGCGTTTCGACAAGAACCGCGACAAGGTCGTCGAGATGTATGACGAACGCTTTGCCCGGATGTGGGAATTCTATTTGGTCAGCTGCGAAATGATGTTCCGCACCGGCAGCCAGCTGGTGTTTCACATGCAGCTGTCGCGGAGCCGCGATGCGGCGCCGATCGTACGCGATTACATTACCGACCGGCAGAAGGCCTATATCGTGCGCGAACAGACACTGAATATCACCCTATGACGAGCTGGTTTTTTCGATGAATGCCTGTTCGTCATCGCCCTGCCATTGCAGCCGCTTGTAGTCGAAGCCGTATTCCAGCGTCGGTTTCACCACGGCGAAATAAGGCGAGAGATCGAAATCGCGCGGCGTGTAGAGCGAATGATGGCGGATATGCAGGATTTCGGCGCGTGAATAGGTCGATGTCGCCGACGCCCGGCCGGGTGCGCGGGTAATCTCCGGCAATATCGGATAGCGGATCTGCTCGAAAGCCTGCGCGATCAGCGTCGAGCAGATGGCGCGCGTCGGGTCCCCTGACCCGAAAGCCAGCATCCGGCGGCGAAAGCGCACCGGCACCGGCGGCGTCGGCATGAAATAACGCAGCATGTCGAAGATGTTCTTCATGTCGTATTTCAGCCCGAGCCTTGAGATCATGAAGGACAGGACCGCATTGCGATCGTCCGGTGTCAGCCCGACAGGCCGGCAGATGCGGGTATTATAGGTGCAGTATTTTCTAAGCGGCACCGCAACGCAGCCTTCACCCAGATTGACCTCGATGAGCTGCGGACGATCGATGACCGGCAGGGTAGCCTGATCGAGCGTCAGCGGGATTTCGTCGCCGGCGAAAAAGGCCGCATGCGACCATGTCGATTGGGTGAGATACTTGATCGTGTTGGAAATCTTGTGATTGCCCTCGATCAGCAGGATATCTCCCGGCCGCAGCGTCCGCGCCAGCGTCTCGGGGTCGGATGGCGTGTACGGCTCGTAGCCCGACGTCCGCGCCGTCAGCCTTCCTGCCATCGCCATGCCGATGCGATCGAGAAGCGTATCTTTGCTGGTCAGAAGCGGGTTCATGCGAGAGTGGCCTTCTTCCGGGCGTTCATCCTTCTGTTTATGTAGGAATTTATCCTGCCGCCTGTCGAGTCACACTGTCCGTTTGGGGTTGACCTTCGCGTGATGCAGTCCTAAATTTAGAATTATTCTAAACTAGGTTGATTGCATCATGTTTTCCCGCCTGCTTTCGCGCTCCAAGCGTCCACTCTCCTCGCTGTCCGAACAGGAAGTCCTGGCACTCGCCATCTCCTCGGAAGAGGACGACGCCCGCATCTACTTTGCCTATGCCGACGCGCTGAAAGACAGGTATCCGGATTCCGCCAAGGTCTTCGAGGACATGGGTGAGGTGGAGAATACCCACAAGACCATGCTGATCGACATGCACCGCCGCCGTTTCGGCGAGCGCATTCCGCTGATCCGTCGCGAACATGTCAAAGGCTTCCTCACCCGCAAGCCGGACTGGCTGCGCCACAACCAGTCACTCGATGCTATGCGCGGCGAAGCCGAAGCGATGGAAACGCAGGCGTATAATTTCTATGTCGAGGCGGCGAAGAACACATCCGATGCGGCAACCCGGCAATTGCTGGGAGACCTGGCGCTGGCCGAACAGGGCCATGAGGACATTGCCCGCATGCTGACGGACAAGCATGTGCCGGAAGGTGCACGCAAGAAGGAAGACGAGGCGGCGCACCGCCAGTTCCTTTTGACCTATGTGCAGCCGGGTCTTGCCGGACTTATGGACGGCTCGGTCTCGACGCTGGCGCCGATCTTTGCTGCCGCCTTTGCCACGCAGGACACCTGGCAGACCTTTCTGGTCGGCCTGTCCGCATCCGTTGGCGCCGGCATATCCATGGGCTTCACCGAAGCAGCGCATGACGACGGCAAGCTTTCCGGCCGTGGCTCACCGCTCAAGCGCGGTCTCGCCTGCGGCATCATGACGACGCTCGGCGGCCTCGGCCACGCCCTGCCCTATCTCATCCCGCATTTCTGGACGGCCACGATCACCGCCGGCATCATCGTCTTCTTCGAACTCTGGGCCATCGCCTTCATCCAGAACAAGTATATGGAAACGCCGTTCTTACGTGCCGCCTTCCAGGTGGTGCTTGGCGGCAGCCTCGTTCTGGCTGCGGGTGTCTTGATCGGCAATGCGTGATGAATGCAAGATCGGATGCCAGGCCGTCACGCTAATATGGGATAGCCGCGACAATGCACTTCACAAATAAACCAATATTCCTTGGTGCATGAAGCATATATTCGATTCCAAGGAGGAGTTTTATGCCCTTTTCCCGCCTGCTAACCTTAACTGCTATTGTGGGTGTATCGATTTTTCCGAGTCTTTCTGCGGCTCAAGATGGCAACAAGAGTATCCAAGGCGAATGGACGACTGATTGCTTGCCCATAGGGAAAAACGGCAGGCATGGATATGTGACCCGCATCACCATTACAGATAATGAGATAAAGGCTACATCGCAGATCTATGCGAAAAGGCAGTGCCAAACACCCACGGTTCAGGTGAATTTTGCCGGATCACTCATTCATGATCAAGACGAGGGCGGGCAAGTTCACATCGAGCATGTTGTCGGCACCCTCACGACCACACCGAACATCAAAGATGTTGTCGATCACTACAATAAAGAAACGAGCGATAGCGCTGGTTGCGGGTTGACTGGGTGGCAGGAAAACGTGCCGGTGTCGGTCGCGGGAAAAACCTGTGGCCCCTTCACGTTCGCTGCTGAAGGAACGCATCTGTATGACAGTTTATGGGTAGCGGGAAATCAACTCCGTTTTGGAGCCTTTCCCGTTGCATGGACAAACACGTCCGCTGGGAAAACACCGTCGAAGCCGCTGGATACAATTTACTACAGAACCGGTCGGTAAGAACAGGCGTCGCAGCAGACAGATTTCACGGCGAATCAACCACTTTTGTCGTTTTCGAGCACGACAAAAGTTCGTTGCGAAAGTGATTGGGTGTCTCTGTAGTTTGCGTACGAACCAGCTATCAGTTCCCGACCGAACCGACCAGCACTTCCGCGCCGTTCTCGATTGTCACCCAGCGGCCTGTGTTGAACGACGCCTGGCGCTTGAGGAAGCGATAGGGCGTCTTGCTCCAGAGCTTCACGTCATTTTCGAGGTTGTCGAGGATGAAGTCACCCTGTGCGGTGCGCACTGTCAAAACTGCATGGCCTTCGCCGTCCGGTTTGCGGACAACCGTGATCAGCAGATCAGACGGAGAGAAACCTTTTTCCATCAGGCGCTTGCGCTTCAGAAGAACAAAGTCTTCGCAATCACCCGCGCCATCCGGATAGGCCCAGACCTCGTCCTTGCCGAACAGGTCCATGTCGGTCATCGGGGTGATTTCGCTGTTCACGGCGAGATTGACCTGGCGGATGACCGACCAGCCGAAATCGGTGACGCGCGGTGCGACCGTCGATTTTGTCTTGATCTCGCATTCCGGGCGGTGGGTCTGGCAGAATTCGTAATGGCCGATCGGCTGCGAGGTGATGGCGCCGGTCTGCATCGACAGTGCGGTTGCAGACGGCGCCGGGATTGCAGCGCCTGCCGAAGCGAAAACAGCCGCAAGTGCCACGACCATTTTCCGGATGCCCATCAACTGCGCCATGCAAGTCCCCTGTGGCGCGGTTTTCTTCCGAAACATTTCTGAAGAATCCCCGCGAAGCTTGAAAACTCTGGTCAGCTTTCGCGGAGATACCCCGCCGCGCGCCGCTCTAATCGTTAACAAAGAGTTAACAGCGCGACCGAAACGAAGTCAATCAGCTGAATCGGGGATCGCCGGATATGGTTAAAATGCCCGGCAACGCCTTTGGTCGTAGGGGTTTTACGGCTTTCAGACGGCCAACATGGCATCCACGGCGGTCAGAATCCGCTCGATATCCTCCGGCCGCGACAGGCGGTGATCACCGTCGCGGATGAGCGTCATCACCACATCGTCCGACGGCAGATGCTCCATCAGCTTCAGCGCATGACCATAGGGAACGTCGGGATCCTGCATGCCCTGCAGGATATGCACCGGGCAGCCGGTCTCGATAATGCCGGTCAATACCCGGTTCTTTCGACCGTCTTCGATCAATCGTGCCGTGAAGATATTCGGATCCGGGCCGTAGGGCGTCGGCTCCTCGAAATAGCCGCGCTCGGCCAGCGAGGTCCGTTCGGCGTCCGAAAGATTGGGCTCGATCAGGTCGCTGGTGAAATCCGGGGCCGGCGCGATCAAGACGAGACCGGCGATTTTTGCGCCTTCGCCGCGAGCCCGCAGTTCGGCAATCAGCCTGAGCGCCACCCAGCACCCCATCGACGAGCCGACCAGCACCATACGCTTCGGGCCAACATGGCCGATGACCGCGAGACTTTCCTCCAGCCACCTGGAAATCGTCCCATCGGTAAAGGCACCGCCCGAGGCGCCATGGCCGGAATAATCGAACCGGACGCAGGCGGAACCCAAATCAGCCGCATGCCGCTCCAGCTCGACGGCCTTGGTGCCGGTCATGTCCGAGCGGTAGCCGCCCAGCCAGACCAGGGTCGGCAAGCTCTTGCCGCTCTTTGCCTTCAGGATGCGCATGGCGATGCGGCGCGATTCGCTGCCGGTGCCGACTTCGAGTATGTCCGGATCGGCGTTCGACATTGGCAATGACATGCTATTTTCCTTATTTTAAAGCGCTTCCCGCTGATTTTCTTTCTAAAACAGATTCTCCGAATGCCTGACAGGTGGTGATTTTCGTGAAGAGCTGTGTTATTGACTTTTCCGCAGCAATTTACACATGAAGACCAAGCGGCAGTTGGACGGCATTTTGCCGGGACAAAGCGCTATCAACCGACATCGCATTCGAAACAGCTCGAGGAGAGTACGACCATTCGCAGACCGTTCAAAACGGACGCCCCTGTCAAAGACGGGCCCCGCTCTAACAAGGAAATCCGGTCCCTCCGGGTTCAGCTCATCGACGCCGAAGGTGTAAACCACGGCAGCATTCCCACCGAACAGGCGCTCCGCATGGCGGAAGAACTGGGCCTCGACCTCGTCGAGATCTCGCCGAACGCGGAACCGCCGGTGTGCAAGATCCTTGATCTGGGCAAACTGAAATATTCAACGCAGAAGAAAGCCGCCGAGGCACGCAAGAAGCAGAAGATCATCGAGATCAAGGAGATCAAGATGCGTCCGAACATCGACACGCATGACTATGACGTCAAGATGCGCGCGATGAACCGCTTCTTCGAAGAAGGCGACAAGGTCAAAGTGACCCTGAAATTCCGCGGCCGCGAAATGGCGCACCAGGAGCTGGGCATGAAACTGCTCCTCCAGGTCAAGGAAGACACCACAGCAATCGCCAAGGTCGAAGCCGAGCCGAAGCTGGAAGGCCGTCAGATGATGATGGTTCTGGCTCCGAGGTAAGCGCCTCGTTTTCAGGCCAGACCTGATGAAAGCCGCCGGACTGGCGGCTTTTTCATTCTGAGCTCGGAAAATGGGAAATATCGGGTCCTATCCTGAATCCCATTGCACTTTGCGGGCGCTTCGGTTACAAGCCCCCGTCCGAACGGTCCGGCAGGGCATGCCGTGGCCGTTCTTTTACGCTGGAGACGACCTCGTCAGTCGATCTCGAAATCAAGAAAAATGGAGTAGCAAAATGCCCAAGATGAAGACGAAATCCTCGGCCAAGAAGCGGTTCAAGATCACCGCAACCGGCAAGGTGATGGCAGCTGCCGCAGGCAAGCGCCATGGCATGATCAAGCGGTCCAACAAGTTCATTCGCAACGCGCGCGGAACGATGGTTCTGGCCGAGCCCGATGGCAAGAAGGTCATCAAGAACTACCTGCCCAACGGTCTCTAAGACGTCTGGCACTTTGGATTTTAAGGAGATCATATCATGGCACGTGTAAAACGCGGCGTAACTTCCCACGCCAAGCACAAGAAGACACTCAAGGCAGCCAAGGGCTTCTACGGCCGCCGCAAGAATACCATCCGCGCTGCCAAGGCAGCTGTGGATCGTTCGAAGCAGTTCGCTTACCGCGACCGCAAGGTCAACAAGCGTAACTTCCGCGCTCTCTGGATCCAGCGCATCAACGCTGCCGTTCGCGAAAATGGCCTGACCTACGGCCGTTTCATCGACGGTCTGTCGAAGGCTGGCATCGAAGTCGACCGCAAGGTTCTGTCTGACATGGCAATCCATGAGCCGGAAGCATTCGGCGCGCTGATTGCTGCTGCCAAGAAGGCGCTGGACTACCTCAAGGACGCCGGCACCAAGAACGAGTTTGAAAGCGCGGTTCGTTAAGACCAGCGCTTCCCAAGCCTTTTCAATATTAGTTGGGAAACCCGCGCTGGCTCGGCTGGCGCGGGTTTTTCTTTGACCGATCACGGCAATGAACCGGGAAATGAACGATGTCCGATCTGGAAGCACTGAAAGACAATCTGCTGGCCGAAGTGACCGCTGCCGGCGATGAAGCCGCGATCGAAGCCGTGCGCGTCAATGCACTGGGCAAGAAGGGCTCGATCTCCGAGCTCCTGAAGACGCTCGGCACCATGACGCCGGAAGAACGCCAGACGCGCGGCGCCGCGATCAACGCGCTGAAGACCGATGTTTTTGCCGCGATTACCGCCCGCAAGTCCGACCTGAAGGACGCGGCTATTGCCGAGCGGCTGGCCCGCGAAACCGTCGACATCTCGCTGCCGGTGCGTTCCTCGCCTGCCGAGCGCGGCCGTATCCATCCGATCAGCCAGATCATCGACGAAATCACTGCGATCTTTGCCGACATGGGTTTCTCGATCGCCGAAGGTCCGGATATCGAGACCGACTATTACAATTTCACCGCGCTGAACTTCCCCGAAGGTCACCCGGCCCGCGAGATGCACGACACGTTCTTCTTCAATCCGGACGCAAACGGTGAGCGCAAGGTCCTGCGCACCCACACCTCGCCGGTCCAGATCCGCACGATGGAGGCGCAGAAGCCGCCGATCCGCATTATCATCCCGGGCAAGACCTACCGCCAGGACAGCGATGCCACCCATTCGCCGATGTTCCATCAGGTCGAAGGCCTCGTCGTCGATACGAAGTCGAACGTCGCCAACATGCGCTGGATCCTCGAAGAGTTCTGCAAGACCTTCTTCGAGGTCGACGATGTGACGATGCGCTTCCGCCCGTCCTTCTTCCCGTTCACCGAACCGTCCTTCGAGGTCGATATCCAGTGCGACCGTTCCTCCGGCCCGATCGTCAAGTTCGGCGAAGGCACCGACTGGATGGAAATCCTCGGCTGCGGCATGGTGCATCCGAATGTGCTGCGTGCCGGCGGTCTCGATCCCGACGTCTACCAGGGCTTTGCCTGGGGCATGGGCCTCGATCGCATCGCCATGCTGAAATACGGCATGCCGGACCTGCGCAACTTCTTTGACGCCGACGTCCGCTGGATGAGCCATTACGGTTTCCGCCCGCTGGATATGCCGACGCTGTTTGGCGGGTTGAGCGCGTGACAGACCTTCCAGCGCGCCTCAAAGGCTTGGTAGCCTTTAGTTTCGGTGATTCTCCGGCACTCGCCGACGAATTGCTGGCGCTTGTGCTCGAAGGCCGAAAAACGGCGACGTGCAGCCGGCTGCAGGATTACGGTGATGGCAAGGAGCCTATGCCGCAACTGGGGCGACACGACGTAGTTCTGGACGGACAAGCCCGGGCAGCGGCCGTCGTCGAAACGATCGAGCTGACCTATCGTCGCTTTGACGAGGTTGATGCCGCCTTTGCCTATGACGAAGGAGAAGGCGACCGTTCCCTGTCTTCCTGGCGCGAAGCACACGAAACCTACTTCCGGCGCAACGGCGGCTTTTCTCCCGACATGGACCTTCTTTGCGAACGCTTCCGCGTCATTGAAGTGCTGGAACGCTGATTATTTGAGAACAGGTGGACAATGAAATTTACACTCTCCTGGCTGAAAGACCATCTGGAAACGGATGCTACCCTTGAACAGATCTGCGCGCGCTTGACCTCGATCGGGCTGGAGGTCGAGGATGTCGACGACAAGGCTGCGTTCAAGCCCTTCGTCATTGCCAAGGTCGTCTCGGCTGAAAAACACCCGCAGGCCGACAAGCTGAAGGTGCTGATGGTCGATACCGGTGCGGGCGCGCCGATCCAGGTCGTCTGCGGCGCCCCGAATGCGCGCGCCGGCCTTGTCGGCGCCTTTGCCGCTCCCGGCGCCTATGTTCCCGGTATCGACGTGACGCTCGCCATCGGCACCATCCGCGGCGTCGAAAGCCGCGGCATGATGTGCTCGGAAAAAGAGCTGCAGATGTCGGACAGCCATGACGGCATCATCGATCTGCCGGAAGACGCCCCCGTCGGCACCAGCTTTGCCGCCTATGCCGGGCTCGACGATCCGATGATCGAGATCAACCTGACGCCGAACCGTCCGGATTGCACCTCGATCTACGGCATCGCCCGCGATCTCGCCGCCTCCGGCCTCGGCACCTTGAAAGCGGCACCGCAGCCAACCTTCAAGGTCGAAGGCGACACCACCACCAAGGTCAAGCTCGACCTCGGCGAAGACAGCCATCTCTGCCCGGGTTTTGCGCTTCGCCTCGTGCGCGGCGTCAAGAACGGCCCGAGCCCGAAATGGATGCAGCAGCGCCTGCTCGCCATCGGCCTTCGTCCGATCAACGCGCTGGTCGATGTCACCAACTACATGACCTTTGATCAGGGCCGGCCGTTGCACGTCTTCGATGCCGCCAAGGTCAAGGGTAACCTGACCGTCCGCCGGGCCATCGAAGGCGAGAAGGTTCTGGCGCTCGACACGCGCGAATATATTCTTTCGCCGGCTAACGTTGTCATTGCCGATGAGAACGGCATCGAGTCGATCGGCGGCATCATGGGTGGCGAACATTCCGGCTGCGACGAGAACACTGTCGACGTGCTGATCGAATCGGCGCTCTGGGACCCGGTGAATATCGCCAAGAGCGGCCGCGCACTGGGGATCATCACCGATGCCCGCTACCGCTTCGAGCGCGGCGTCGATCCGGAATACATGGTTGCAGGCATCGAGCGCGCCACCCAGCTGGTCGTTGATATCTGCGGCGGCACCGCAGCCAAGACCGATGTCGTCGGCTATGCCGGCTACACGCCCAAGATCGTCGATTTCCCGGTCTCGGAAGTCAAGCGCCTGACGGGTCTTGAGGTCAGCTCGGAAGAGAGCATCTCGATTCTCAAAGGTCTCGGCTTCGGCGTTGAAGGCTCCGGCGAGCGCGTCTCGGTTTCCGTTCCCTCATGGCGGCCGGATGTCGATGGCAAGGCGGATCTCGTCGAAGAGGTCATGCGCATCCATGGCGTTGATAATATCAAGCCGCAGCCGATCGAAAGCCTCGGCGCCGTCAACGGCAAGATCCTGACGACCCTGCAGATCCGCACCCGGCTTGCCAAGCGGTCGCTGGCCGCCCGCGGCATGCTCGAAGCCGTGACCTGGTCGTTCATCTCGAAGGCGCAGGCCGAGCTTTTCGGCGGCGGCGCAGCCTCGTTGTCGCTGGCAAACCCGATTGCCGCCGACATGTCCGACATGCGGCCCTCGCTGCTGCCCGGTCTCTTGACTGCCGCACAGCGCAATGCCGACAAGGGCTTTGGCGACGTGGCGATCTTCGAAGTCTCCGGCACCTACGAGAACGATACGCCATCGGGTCAGCGCCGCGTTGCCGGCGGTATCCGCCGTGGCACCGCATCGCTTGCCGGCGCCGGGCGCTCCTGGTCGAACGCCACCAAGGGCGGCGGCAAGCCGGTCGACGTGTTCGACGCCAAGGCCGACGCCATTGCCGTTCTCGAAGCCTGCGGCGTGCCGATGGGCAATGTCCAGTTCGAAGCCGGTGGCCCGTCCTGGTATCATCCCGGCCGCTCCGGCACGATCAAGCTCGGCCCGAAGATCATTCTCGGCACCTTTGGCGAATTCCATCCGAAGGTGCTGGAAGCGCTCGACGTGTCCGGGGCACTCGCAGGCTTTGAAGTCTATGTCGATGCCATGCCCGAGCCGAAGAAGAAGGCCACCCGCACCAAGCCGGCGCTGGAGCTTTCGCCCTTCCAGGCCGTCAAGCGCGACTTCGCCTTCGTGGTGGATAAATCCGTCGAAGCCGGCGCGATCCTGAAGGCCGCCTCGAGCGCCGACCGCAAGCTGGTCACCGGCGTCAACGTCTTCGACATCTTCGAGGGCGCATCCGTCGGCGAAGGCA
Source organism: Hyphomicrobiales bacterium (assembly GCA_900468065.1). GTDB lineage: Bacteria > Pseudomonadota > Alphaproteobacteria > Rhizobiales > Rhizobiaceae > Pararhizobium. The sequence continues at coordinate 42,481 of UBTA01000042.1, forward strand.
AGAAGTCCGTCGCTATCGAAGTCGTCATCCAGCCGGCCGAGCGCACGCTGACCGATGAGGATTTCGAAGCCCTGACCGGCAAGATCATCGCCAATGTGACAAAGAACACCGGTGGCGTTTTGCGGGCTTAAAACTCGGGTGCCGCCGTGGGGCGGCACCTTTCATCCCTTATATCCAGCGCGAAATGGAAACTTGGCATGCACATCGGGGTTTCTGCCCCGTACGCAAAAGAGACGCCGTTTCCAAAAAATTCATCCCCGTTTATCCCCGCCCTG
>UBTA01000043.1 GCA_900468065.1 Hyphomicrobiales bacterium
CGATGACGGCTGTGTGCGAAACTTTTGGTGTTGCCCGGTCAAATATGGCAGAGCGTGTGAAACAGCGTCCCTCCAAAGCCCGTGGTCGGCCACCGCTCGCCGATGATGATCTCGTCGATGAAATCAAAGCGATCATCTCCGAGATGCCGACCTATGGATATCGCCGGGTTCACGCGATCTTACGCCGTAAAGCCCGCAGCGAAAGCCGTCCATGGCCCAACGCCAAACGCGTCTATCGGGTGATGAAGGTGCACGGCCTGCTTCTCCAACGCCATACTGGAGCCATTGATAACCGCCGCCACGATGGCCAATGATGCATATCTGCTGGCCGTTGCGAAGGACAGGCGTCTTGCCGGTCTGGCGGAGATCGGCATCGACGACCTACGCGCTCAGAAGATCATCTCGTTCTCGCGGCAGAACCTGTCATATACTGAACGCAACTTTGCCGAGATGTTTGCCGAGCGTGATCTGGTGTGCAATATCGCCTACGGTTGCGATGACACCTTTGCGCCGATTTCGCTGCTGTCGGCCGGACTTGGTATCGGCTTTGCACCACGATGGATCAGAGATTTCCCCAGCCGCAATTTCGAGCTTCGAAAGGTGAAGGGGGTCGATTTCACCATCGTCATTGGGCGCGCGTGGAACATTGAGGATCCGACGGCGTCGCGGGACGACATCATCGATATTGCCCGGTGCTTGGTCAGACGGTCGAAGCAAGTGGTCACTGAACCGGCGCATCCTCGTTAGGCCCGGAAACGGAATACGACTTCGGGGGCAGTCGATCCCGATTTCCGCTGTGTCGGCGGCGCGACGCTCAATCTCCTGCGGCTGCCCCGGGGACCGAAGTTGATGCGCGAATTCCCGAACCGTGGCTTTGCCACCACTATGCTTGGTTCTCCGATATACTCATTGTGACGGCAGAACATTTGGGGAACTTTTCTCTGTTGTGCCCCGCGGTGCTGGTGTACAAGGTGGTATGGTTCAACGAGCAGGTAGTGCCGATCTTCCCCTTCATGGTGGCCGCGTTCCCCGATGGCTCGGCGACCGCATGACGAAGCTTGGTGCGATCATTACCCAGGCGATCGTCATCGAGTACGGCCGCGAAGAGTTTCTGAGGCGGCTGGCACATCCTTTTTGGTTTCAATCGTTTGGTTGCGTCATGGGCATGGACTGGCACTCATCCGGCATCACGACCAGCGTTATCGGCGCTCTTAAGCGCGGGCTGGCGCCCCTTTCGAGCGAACTTGGTATCCACGTCTGCGGCGGGCGCGGCCGAAACTCTCGCCAGACGCCGGACGAACTCATAGCTGTCGGCAATCGCGTCGGCATCGACGGGGATGCGCTCGCGACGACCAGCCGATTGGTCGCGAAGGTCGACAGCGCCGCGGTGCAAGACGGTTTCGACCTTTACCTCCATGGTTTTGTCGTTACCGATGACGGCAAATGGGTCGTCGTGCAGCAGGGCATGAACGCAGACAGGCTGCAGGCCCGGCGATACCACTGGCTGTCGGAAGGTATCACCAGTTTCGTCGATTCTCCCCATGCGGCGATCGAAGGGGAGGGGAAAGGTGAGATCGTCAATCTCGCCGATCGCCGTGCCGCGACCTCTCGCTCAACCCAGCTCGATCTTCTCGCCTCTCTCGGACCAGATCGCATCGTCCGAGAGGTGATCGTCATGGAGCCGGAGCGTAAGATCAGGGAAGGCGCGCAGCCGATGTTGCCGCACCTGATCATGCCGACCCATCACGACGTGCGAGAGGGCGACGTCAATATGAAACGACTTCACGCAACGCTCGCCGCAGCGGCTGATCGCGGGCCAAAGGATTTTGAGAATTTACTGCTGATCCCTGGCGTTGGCGCGCGTACCGTCAAGGCGCTCGCCATGGTCGCCGAAGTCGTACACGGGGCGCCCTGCCGATTCTCGGATCCCGCGCGCTATTCTCTTGCCCATGGCGGCAAGGATCGCCATCCGTTCCCGGTTCCCCTCAAGATCTACGATCAGACGATCCGTGTCATGAAGTCGGCGGTCACGAAGGCTAGGCTAGGCCGGGATGAAGAGCTGCAAGCGCTGAAACGCCTCGATGACCAAGCCCGCCAGCTGGAGAAATACGTTACTGGCCCGGATCTCAAGGAAATAGTCGCCGGTGAGGTCCGCCAATCACATGAGTGGGGTGGCCGCAGTGTGTTCGGATGGGAAGGTGCGCAGCAAGACGCACCTGGACGCGACGTCCGCCGGTCGTCTACGGATTAATCACGAAACTCTGGCAGGACGCGCAATGGTTTCCCCTCGTCCTGTGCCCGCGGGAGGCGATAGAATTGCCCAATATTGAGTTCTGCCATCTTGCGATCAGAATAAGCGGTTGTGTCTTCAAACCGAATTCCCCGTCGAGGTCTGACGCTTTCCCGGCCATGCCGTGAGTGCAACGTCGATCAGCCGCTTCAGCCGCACATTGCATGCGCCGTCGCAGGCCTGGGCGGACATGCCCTGGATGATCGCACCATAGAAGCGCGCGAGCGTATCTGTATCTGTTTGCGCCGGTAACTCGCCTTCCTCGACAGCACGGTCGAAGCGAGCTTTGACGGTCAGCATCGACGACTCGCGCAAGGCCGCTGTCATCCGCGCGACGGAAGCGTTTTCTTCCGCATGCTGCAGGACGGCCGTCGAGACCATGCAACCTCGCGGCTTATCCGGCTGGGTGTCGCCGTCAGCGATATCGTAGAGGTAGAGGCTCAGGGCGTCGTAAGCCCGAAGATGGGATTGGAGAATTTCCGAGCGGCGGCTGTTTTCACGGGCAATGCTGAAGTCGAGCGCCTGACGATACAATTCTTCCTTCGAGCCGAACATCGAATAGAGAGTCGGCGGATTGATCCCCATGGCCTTCGTGAGGTCCGCGGTCGAGGTTCCCTCGTAGCCGCGTTCCCAGAACAAGCGTGCCGCGATGTCCAGCCCTACGACGCGATCGAGCGCGGGTGGTCTGCCTCGCTTGCGGACTGGCTTCTCCATTAAAATACCGATCCCTATTAAATTCGTTGACAGGTTGCTTTCTGCTCTTATTGTAGGGGTCACTATTTAATTTAGCAACGGATTGATCCATGTCCCACAGGTTCGCAGACAAGATAGCCCTCATCACCGGCAGTTCGCGCGGTATTGGCCGGGCGGCCGCTCTTGCATTTGCAAAGGAAGGTGCGGCGCTGATTGGCGTGCACTATACCGCGAATGCGGATGCTGCCGATACCACCGTCCGCGACATCGAGGCGCTCGGCGTCAAGGCCGTCGCCGTGGAGGCCGATTTCAGACACGGCAAGGACGCGGCCGACAGCCTCTGGGCGCAGTTCAGCGAAGCTGCGCTTACCGAGATGGGTTCGACGGCTCTGGACATTCTGGTGAACAATGCTGGCATCGCGCCCGCATTGCCATTAAAGCAGACGAGCGAAGCCGTGTTCGACGAGGTGATGACGATCAACTACAAGGCGCCGTTCTTCCTGATGCAGGCCGTGGCGGACCACATTCGCGACAACGGCCGCATCATCAATGTCTCGACCGGGTTTACGCGGATTGCGGCGCCGACGCATCCCGCCTATGCGGGCTCCAAGGGCGCGCTGGAGACATTGACACTGGCGCTGGCACCCGAATTTGCGGGTCGCGGGATTACGGTCAACGCCGTGCTGCCGGGCGTGACAGAGACGGATATGAATGCCGAGTGGCTGGCCTCGCCGGACGCGCGCGCAGGCGCCGAAGCACTCTCGGTCTTCTCACGTGTCGGCCGGGCGGAGGACGTCGCCGACGTTATCGCTTTCCTTGCATCGAACGATGCGCGCTGGACAACGGGGCAGATGATTGATGCGACGGGTGGTGCCCGGATCTGATCGATCCCGAGGCTCCGCTATGTTTGCGGCCGTTCGAACCAAGCGGCATAGAGCATATTCTTGACGAGCTGGACGGCGCGCTGAGCGCGATCTTGGCTTTATCACCGCGTGCGTACGACCAAGACTAAGGCGCGCGGGCTGTATATCAGTCAATATCCCCAAATGGAAAAACCGGAGCAAGTCATGCGATGAAAGCTGATCCGTCCTGGTGTCTCTTCCTGGAACGCATCCACCCAACGTCCCTCGATGACGAGTTTACTGCGATCGAATTCCGAGCTGGCTTTTGCCATCAACATCCGGGTAGCCGTGCGGCTGGAACACTCGCGGAAAACTCGCCGGATATATCGCAACGCTTAAGTCGGGAAACTGCTCCTTCGCCTTGGATACTCGGCGAAACAGTCTTTGTAGTCGGCTCAGCATTCTTCATAATCCAAGAGTTCGCGCCCAAGCTCGGCAGATCAACTGGGCAAACTTCGACTCAACCCTATCGACGGGCATTGATGTGTTCCACATCCCATTGGGTTTAAGCGTTCCTGCTTGGTCGACCGCAACCATGAGCCTGTCGATGGCAATAGGCGTGGTTGGTCTCATAGGGTGGTCAGCGCGGCACCTCGATTGGTCCGATCGCCATCGGTATGCCTTGGCGTGCGGAGCAGTGCTTGTCTATTGCTGGTGGGGATTTGTCATTGAGGCTGACTTGTACGGCACTGCGGCGTTGCCCGGGGCGTATTCTTTTCGTTACCGTCTCACTGGTGTTTCTCGCGGCACTGGCGTTTTACGCAAATAGATGCGGCTAGCCCCCGCCTGGTGAAACGCTTTCGTCTTCGCCATCCGGAAGTGCTCCGGTTCCGGGGGTCTTGTTGTCGTCGGTTAGATGTTTGGCGGCGTGAGGACCTGCGACTGGCAGCTCCTGACCGTCAAGCGGATCTTTTCCTTTTCCAGTTTCTTCGATCGCCTGCTGTGCCTTTTTATCGTCGCTCAGTTTGATAATCCTTTCTTGTCCCAGGCGAAATCCGCAAGGCGGTCGATAGTTCCTAAACTCCGCGCGCACGACGTCCTCCAGTGCGATCCAGTATCGCTCAAATGCGCTCGATTTCGCTCGCACGGACAACGAGTTCGTCCTGGCGGAAGCGGACTTCAAGCTCCTCGCGGTAGGAAGACCAGTAGGACCCTCGACGATGACGATGCGATCGTGATCAATCTCGTCGTCGTCTATCCACAGACCTTCCATTTGGGAATCAACATGCAGAGTGACCCCTCCGAATTTGTCCGTGAGCTCGTCCCGAACCCAGACTACGTATTCCCGGTTCCAGGCGGGCAGCGTTGGGAAGGAGGATCTCGACGACCAAGGTTCCCGAAGCCAGTTGCATCTGGCTCACTTTGAATCCATTTACCGTGGAGGCGGACCTTGTTGTCGGGGTGGGATGACCTAAGTTCCAACCAGAGTTGACGGCCAAACCGTCTAACGAGGGGAATGACGATGAGTGCAGACGTGACGACGCTCCAGACCGACGGGCTGGACGGCCGCTATCGGTTGCTGATCGACGCTATCACCGACTACGCAATCTATATGCTCGACCCCGAAGGACACGTCAGTAGCTGGAATTCGGGTGCCAACCGCTTCAAGGGCTATACGGAAGCCGAGATCCTGGGCGAACACTTCTCGCGGTTCTATACGACTGAAGACCGTGAAGCCGGCATTCCACAGCGGGCGTTGTCGACTGCGGAGGACGAAGGACGCTTCGAGGCTGAAGGCTGGCGGGTCCGGAAGGATGGCGAGCGCTTCTGGGCTCACGTCATAATCGACGCCATCCGCGATCCCGGCGGGAAGCTCATCGGGTTCGCCAAGATTACCCGCGACCTGTCTGAACGGAAGATTGCCGAAGAAGTGCTCAGGCGTAGCGAAGAGCAGTTTCGGCTTTTAGTGCAGGGTGTCACCGACTACGCGATCTATATGCTGACGCCTGAAGGCGAGGTGTCGAGCTGGAACCCAGGCGCGCAGCGAATCAAGGGATATGAGCCAAGCGAGATCATCGGGCAACATTTCTCGCGGTTCTACACGGAAGAGGATCGTGCAGCCGAGCTGCCTCAAAAGGCGCTGGAGATCGCAGCGAAGGAAGGGCGGTTCGAAAAGGAAGGCTGGCGTGTGCGCAAGGACGGGACGCGCTTTTGGGCGAGCGTCATCATCGATGCGATCCATGCTGAAGACGGGTCGCTCATCGGCTTCGCCAAAGTGACGCGCGATGTGACCGAGAAGCGGCAAGCTCAGGAAGCCCTTGAGCGCGCGCAACAGGAACTGTTCCAAGCTCAGAAGATGGAGGCTGTCGGCCAGCTCACGGGCGGCATCGCACACGACTTCAACAATCTTTTGACTGCGGTCCTGGGAAGCCTGGAAATCGCCAAGAAGCGTGCGTTGTCGGGCCGACCCAACGCTGACCTTATCGAGAACGCCATTCAAGGTGCAAAACGCGGCGCCGCGCTGACCCAGCGCTTGCTCGCGTTTTCGCGGAAACAGGATCTCAAGCTGGAACGGGTCGATCTTCCAGAGCTTGTGAAGGAAATGGCGTCGCTCATCGAACGCACTATCGGTCCTGACGTCGAAATTGCCACGACATTCCCCCTCATGATGCCTCCCGTCATGTCTGACCCAAACCAGCTTGAGAGTGCGCTGCTCAACCTCGTCGTCAATGCTCGCGATGCGATGCCCCACGGTGGGAGAATATCTATCGAAGCCCGGCGCAGGGTTATCGGGTCGGAACAAGTCGAGGAGTTGGCGGCAGGAGACTACATGGTGCTCTCCGTCGCCGACGAGGGTGACGGGATGGACGAGGAAACGCTGGAGAAGGCAACGACGCCCTTCTTCACCACCAAGGGAATTGGGAAGGGCACCGGCCTCGGACTCTCCATGATCCAGGGGCTGATGGCGCAGTCGGGCGGCGCCCTCGTCCTCAAGTCGCGCAAAGGAGAAGGAACAAGGGCCGAACTTTGGCTTCCCATCGCTGGACCGGAAGAAAAGCAGTCTCCAGCTTCTGAGGTTGTCGCAAATGTGGCTCCACTCCTCGGGCGCTCACTGAGGGTGCTTGCGGTTGATGACGACGCTCTCGTTCGAATGAATACCGCGTTAATGCTTGAAGATCTCGGCCATGTTGCGATCGAAGCGCAATCTGGCAAGGACGCCCTTCGAATGCTTGACGAGGGAGCGGCTCCAGACGTCGTCATTACGGACCAAGCGATGCCGGAGATGACCGGCGTGGAACTAATTGAGCAGCTCGCTGAGCGGTATCCGCACATACCCATCATTCTTGCGACTGGGTACGCGGAGCTGCCGAATGGCGGGGGCACTGGACTCCAAAGACTGGCGAAGCCATTCATGCAGGGGCAATTGAATGAAGCGTTGGCCCTCTGCCTGGACCTAAGCAAGCTCTAGCTGCCCTTTGAAGTTTCGTCGGGGAGATTTCTCGGACGATCTCGTGCCGGGTTTGTGCGTCGCGAGCGGCGGCGCAGCGGGGACGCGCCGGCGATTTAGCGTTGAACGCGTTGCGAGTTTGCCTCCACGCCGCCGCCGGCTGCTCTCGGTAGCTACGGCAGCATTCTCCTCCGTCATTCTTCGACGACGCCACGGTCGATCAAGTCTTCTACACGTCTTCGATCGACGACGTGAGAAGGGGATCCTCCTTGCTCGCCCGCGCAGTTTAGATGCGCGCTCCAGAACCGGGGAGGCGCCCGTCGGCGAGCCACGGATTCCTTTCCATGGCCGAGATCGTCAAGACGTCCTGTATGTCGCGGGGATCGGCAGGCAGGCCTCCGATGCTTCAAGCGCTCATGTCATCACCGCCGCCGCATGTATCTCCGCCGAAGGATTTATAAATGGAAGGATGAACCACGAAGTGCGCGTCCAACCTGACATCGTTCACGTCTCTGTCAAGAGATTGAGCTGCTTGCCTGAATGGCAAAGAAAAAGGCCGAGCGCTTGCCCGACCTTCTAACCGTCCCACAATACGTGCCAGTCCATCCGTGGTCGCATGTTGGGAGAGGCGTTCTTTGAGCGCGTTTCTTGTGGCCTTTCGTAGGCCCAAGAATCTCGCGCGAAATTTCGGGCAGCGTTCTCAGCACTCTCCTTGTCAAATAGATCGGGCAAGACGTTGCTATTGTCCCCGAGTTGCAAAAGAACAGTCTTACTTATGCCGTCGTATTGAATACGGAGTTGTTCGCCCATCGTTTCCAGCCTGAAGTTGTTCCGAAAAATAAACTTCAGAGCAATCGATTTGTTCCGTTCGAGGTTTACAAAAGGCGAGGTTAGGCGTTGGAGTCAGCGGACACGGTCCAGACCTTGCTGGCCTCTCTGAGTGGAAGCCAGCCGCAACGTGTACGGAGCAGCCAGCTTCCGCGCCGCCTCCGCCTTGGCGATGGTAAGAGTAGCCTTGTGCGGCATGAACAATCTCTAGGGGAGTATTTCCGCTGTTTTTTCACCAATAAAAAACCGCCATCCGTTGCCAGATGGCGGCGCAATATGACCATTGAAAAGGCTCACAATAAGAAGTGCAATATGGAATGCCTGCCTCTCTCCCAAGAGTGCATATATAACACTACCAATTTAGGGGTTTTTCAACGCACATTTTTGGGCGTATTTTTGCATTCAAAGTGAACCTCCACCTGCGGTGGAGGACTGGATGAGTTCTACACAGTCGTTGAGAGACCTCCTGCTTGAACCATTGAGTGGCCAAGACATTCAAATCAGGAGGTTATATGGACGAACAATCGCTGTCGCGCGCGACTTGGGACTGCAAATAGATCGGACGAAGAGGCTTTACGGGGATTTGCGCCGTGAGATGGGTGAACACTTTCGCCGGTGACGTCGTGTTGGATCATTTGTCATTGGAAAATCGTAGACAATGCCGCCGGGGATGCAACTCGCAAATTTGGCATTAATTGTCCCCGCCGAAGCGAAGGAGAGGGCGTGATGTCCACGGGACTGGTCGTGTGCGTTTGCAAGGTTGTCGAGGCAGACCTTGACAGCAGTTTCCGAACGGGAGCCTCAACAGGCACCGCAATCCGCCCACCGGCCTTGCCCTGCCCTTTAGTGTTTTGCCATCAATGGCTTATACCGTCGTCTACAGGAAAGAAATCGTAGGAACCTAAGCATCATCGATCCCGCAAGCGCACGCCAGGACCGTTACCGTTGGCATCTATAAAGATGATGCCGGCCGATTCTAGAGCGGATTTCACCGCCAGAACATTATTCGGCATGCCAGAGGCAGCGCCGTCGCTGCCTTCCATCCGCTTTAGCGTGGGAACCGAAATTCGGGAGGCCTCTGCCAATTCTTTTTGGCCTATTCCTAAGAGACTACGGGCAGCCGCGATTTGCCGACCTAAAAGCAAAGAATGATCCATTAGTATCAAAAATATCCGCAGGGTTTGGTTATGGTAAAATTCTGATCTAAAGGTATCACATTGAGATTTATACCGCAACGAGGAACGCCCTCGATGCGCACCACCCCCCGCGCTTACCCGCCTGAAAGAATGGCTCTGCCAAGAAGACTGGTCCCGAGAAGACAGGCGAGAGTCGTAGTCGGAACCCTCAAGGCACTGTGAAACGTGCCCGCCACGTTGTTCTGATCGGGCGATCTAATCCAGTTCGAAGATGCTACTGGCTCGCGGCGCTGGATCCTTCTCGATATTTGCAGTAGCGGCCACGTCGATGCCGCGGTTTACGACGGCCGCCCACTCTACGTCGCTGTCACATTGGGCGACCTTCTGAAGCTCCGCGTCGTCAGCGTCGAGCACATAGGGGCAACGATGTGGCGATGTATCGCCGGATGCTGCACCTCACCCAGACCACGAACAGATGAGGGCAGATTGTCTGGAGGTCGCAGCATGAAACTGCGTCTTCCCGTCGTCCCTGCAGCGAGCCATGCCGTTCCCTTCATCATACAGTCGCCAGCGACGTCATGGCGCCTACATACCGCTCCGGCCAGAACAGCTTGATCTGCCTCCAGTTGATGCCTAGGATTGCGAGGGCGTTTGTCTAGTCGATGGTGAGCTATACCATTGCGAGCGCACGGGCCGAAACGTTCGTGTCTGGCGCGATAATCCCCCTCACACCGGCTACAACGTCGACGTCGATCTCTTCAATTCAAGTCCGCTTCCTCTTGTCGTGGCCGACATCACAGTCCGGATTCGATTGGGCGGGACATTATGCAGGTGGCGGCATGAACGCCGCGGTCGACAGCACCGAGGTCGCCAGAGCAAGGCTGTATCGCCTATTCCCTCAGATGAACTGCAAAAGGCGAAGGCGCGGGAGATTCTGCGCCGCTTGTCGGGTAGCCAACCCGATTAAACTTCCGCCTGCCGTTCCGCATGTCCGGTAGGTTTCCCCATTGCACTCCTCATGGCGGCGGGGCTTGTATCACCGCAGGCCGGCGCGACACCAACCGCACCAACACTCGCGGCGCGCTGGACAACCCCCAATATGAACGAAGGGTTCACACCGGGTTCATAGCCCCAGGCGCATGGTTGGCCACCACCTTGAAAGGATGACCATGAGAAAGATAATCCAGTCCATCGGCGCCGCAGCAGTTGCGGTGGTGGTTGGTCTTACGACCTTCACGCCAGTGTCAGCCGCTCCATTCACTCCAGCGAAGTCTCAAGTAACGTCTGACGTGCGCCTCGTCCAGGATGGGTACGGCGACGATGATGACGGCGAACAAGTCTGGAAAAAGCGCCAAAACGACAGTCAAGATCGGATAGAGCGCCGCCATGACAGGCGCAGCGATCGTTTTGATCGACGACAGGACCGCCGCCACGATCGTGTCGAGCGGCGCCAAGAGCGCCGCGGATATTGGAATGGACACCGTGGCTATCGTGAACATCGTCGTGGCTATCGCCGCCACAGCGACGGTTACTACTACTCGAACGACGTGTTTCAGCTGTTCCTTCGCTAACTTCTCGGCCGTCATCCGAAAGGTTGGCGGCTTTTCTTTACGGCAGCACTTAAAACGCGCGTTTCGTACCTCCTCGGAACAAGAGTGCCCCGTAGAGGTTCTGGGTGTTCAAAGGAGGATGGGATGACAGATACCCCAAAAACGCCACCCGATGCAGAACGGTCGCCGGCAGAGGCGCCGAACCCAATACCCGCAAACAAAGATGAGCCACCTAAGAAAATTCAGGATGCTATCGGCGGGTATTTGACACCCTCCAAATCGCAGAAGATCGCGTAATGAGCATTCCGCCGGTCACACCAGTCCCCGGTGCTGACCCCGCGCCAGGCATCGGTGAACCGCCGCCCACACCTGTAAAGGTACCTGATCCCGATAGGCTGCCCGATGAAGAGCCCGTACCTAATCCCGATGAGAACCCCGATCCGCCGCAGCACGCCGTACCGTATCTGCGTTCGCCGAGTTGGGGCATGCTCTGCCACGGCGTGCAAATTCATTCGGCTGAGTGAGGTCCATCACAGTTGCTCTGGTTCCAGGACCGCCGGCCTTCGATTGGGCGGCATGGCAGCTCCCATGGTGCTGGACGGCCCGATGAACGGCGACGCGTTCCTTGCCTATTCAGCCAGGTTCTCGTTCCCGAACTGACGCCTGGCGATATCGTCATCATGGACATGTGTGGACGCCCCCGTTTGTGCAAATACAACCTTTTGAAGAGCAAGGAGCGTGGTCGGGTGCTGACATGTGTGTCCGGCCTCAACGTTGCGGCCATCAGATGCCGCGGGCCCGTATGGGAGTTCGCGGAGCGGGTCGAATTCAATCTGGCGCGCTCGTGGCGCGTATCCATGATCTGGTTCTCCCGATCCCGTCTCGTTGACCGTTGCGCCCTACTCTCCTTTTGACCTTCTCACACTTCGCCAGCTCGCTCCGAGAAGCGAACTGGAAGCGCTGCTCGCATAGATGGGGTTCGCCGCCATAGATATCGGTATAGTCGAACACGTTGACGCCGGCCGCTCCGACCAGGGTGGCGGGCGCATAATTTCAACCGGGGATCATGCGTTGTTTGGTGCCGGACCAGCCATTTTTGTCGCCAAGCCATGCGTCACTTGGGTACACCTAAGCGCCCCTCTTGGGTAGGCGAATACACGTGGACAAGTTCGTAGCGCTGACTGCGGGTGGCATATTTTACAACCAGAGCGTTCCGGACGCTGCCGTTCGGTTACATCACCCGCCATAATGGGTGGCTGCGGCCCCATGAAACTAGGTTGCGCCCAGGATCTCACACCTGGACGGGCTTGATCGTATCCACTGCGATATTACCCTCGAGCACACCGCGCGTGAGATCGGTCCGCCCATGTTCCAGTTCGATAACAGTGTAGAGCTTCTCAGATCGGAACGCACTGGCGTCGCTCGTGGTTACACCTTCCGCGGGTGCGGAATCCACTTCCATAAAATCGAGTTCACGCTCGGCAGCAACTATGCGGGCGTCGCCCGTCGTGCGTGCCGCTACAACGACTTCGCCTTGATAGGGTGAGTTATCCCAACGCGGGTCATGCGCCTGGGCGATCGGTCTAAGGCGGTATACATTTAGAGGTTCGATTTCGGCCTGTGATGTTGTGGTGGCGTCCAGGACTTGAGCGCGGCTCTCGACGGACTGACCAAACTCCGTGTGACTTGTTCCGGTCGTTGGTCCGATGTTGTTCTGGTCGTTTGTAGCGTTCGACATTGGGGTTCCTTTGTTGTCACCACAGCTGCTTGTGGGATGTTATTGGCGACCGTGTGGCTCGCGCATGGGTTGCGTGGCATGGTTATCGGGTGACGCCATATAGGAATGCAAGGCAACCAACGGCCACCGCAACCGCTACGGGCTGTGAACGCACCTTCTCGCCAACTTCATCGAACGCCATATGCCCCGCTCCGGAGATCGTGGCAGCGAACGACTGCTGCAGACGTGCGACTTCCGCCTTAAGCGCCCGCAATTCCTCCTTCTCGTCGCCCTTTCGATCAGTCGCCGCTAGTGCTTCGTCCACCAGCGGCGCTGCCTCGTCAAACTGATCGTTCATGTGAACACTCCCTTTGGATGCTATTGGATTTTTTCGGTGCCGGCAGGCACGACAGACTGCGAGGCGCCTCCCGTACCGGATTCCGCCGTTGGGTCCCGGTCGGTGGGGGCTGGTTGCATCTTTTCTCCCGCGGGAGGCGTATTGTCGATGACAGTCTGTTCAGACGGGGTAACGATTGCCTTGGTGTCGGTCGCTTGCTGTTTGGTCGTGGCGGCATCATTGTCTATGGCTTCGCCATATTGCCCGGCAACCGCCCAGGCGACAGCGGCAAGAACCAGGCCGCCGATGAGAACCATTAGGACGGGTCTGCCCAGCAGTCCTTGGCGTGATTGAACAGCCGTTGCCTCGACAACTTTCTCCGTCTCAGCGGTCGATACCGTATTGCCTCGCTCGTCTTTGTAGATAGCCATGATCGTGGATTCCCGATTGTGGAACCATAACCAGTGTTACGCCGCAAAGTTCCGTGCCCAGACAACATTGCTTTAGCTGCGGACGGAATTCGTCCTGCATAATCACGCGATCATGACCTGGCACGCGTGATCGAGTATTTCTCGACGGTCGTGCGAAAAGGGAATACCTGCCATCGCCTGAACGAGAGCCAGCCCTATTTGTTATAAAGATATGGGAGGGACAGATGACCAATGGTTTTGACCAGGCGGGTGCCTTAAAAATAAATGCCGAGGAACCGGGCAGGGGACGAGAAGCCGAGACCCCAAACGAAATACCAGCCAAAGGCCTCCGCGATGTTTTTTGGAGAGTGGTGAAAGAGGTCATCCAGGACCGCGTAACGCTTGTTGCAGCAGGTGTCGCTTTCTATGTCTTACTTTCCCTGTTCCCCGCTCTATGCGCACTCGTTTCTCTTTACGGCCTCATCGCCGATCCGACGACAATGGTACAGCACATCGATTTTGTCTCCGATGTACTGCCACCGGGCGCATTCGATATCATACTCACCCAGTTGAATGTTCTCGTAATGGCAAAGCCGTCGTCTCTGAGCGTGGGGTTTATGGTAGGGTTGGCTGTGGCCCTCTGGAGCGCGAACAGCGCGGTCAAAGCGATATTCGATGCGATGAACATTGCTTACGGCGAGAACGAGAAGCGGGGTATCGTTCGGTTAAACGTAATGTCTTTGGCGTTCACGGCGATGGCGTTGCTGCTGGCCTCTATCTTGATAGCTGCGATAGGTGGTGTCCCCGCTGTACTGGCTTATCTCTGGCTCGACCGCTGGCAGGAGACACTCATCCGCTTCTTGCGCTGGCCTATCGCCCTGGCGTTTATAGGTGGCGGTATTGCCATGATATACCACTTCGGGCCAAGCAGGGAGCCTGCACAAGGGCGCTGGTTAAGCTGGGGGGCGGTATTCAGCACACTCCTCTGGGTACCGGCCTCGATCCTTTTCTCATTCTATCTGGAAACGTTCGCAGACTATCACGCAACATACGGGGCGTTGGGAGCTTTGATCGGCTTCATGATCTGGACATGGATCTCGGTGATGATTGTCATCGTCGGCGCCGAGCTCAACGCCGAACTGGAACATCAAACTGTTCGGGATACGACAACTGGCGCACCGCAGCCATTGGGTAGCCGAGGTGCCTATGTCGCTGACACTGTTGGGGACGCGGCCGATTAGGTGAACCGCACCTCAGGGGGAGTCTCAAACCGCAGTATTCGGCGTAGGCGATGTGTGGTTCGTAATCGTTGCACCTGGCGCTAATCGACCTGGAAGACCACGCGTAGTGATGTCCGCCCATTTGTTGCGGGATGGGCGCGTCGATTATCCATCACAGGCATACCCTCGTTCATCTTGTCGGTTCGCACACAAATGACCTGCCGAAAGACGAGCCAGGTGGAATGATTCGCGCGATTTCCGAGTTCCGGTCGGTGACGCGCAGGTCGACCTCGAACCATCCGCCGACGACGTGTTCATTAGAATCCACGGCCGCCGCCGAAACCGTCTCGCCCGGCTCGAAACTCTCCACGATACTCGCAGCTTCTGCTCGGATGTCCACCGTCTACGGACGACATCGCCCGTGATCGCCAAAGCACAGGATTGAGAACAGGCTTTTGTCCAATGAGTATCGACCTCAAAGGCCTCGATCCAGGTGACGGGCATATATTTATCCATGACCGGTCCCAGGGTCAGCCGTCCCTGTTCCTCTAGGTCATGGTCGGGCCATTGCTCCAGCTCATTGATCTTGTGGTCTTCGAAAAACGCCCTCGTCGTGACGTGACCTCCCACGCGGTTGCCTTGGCGCCGTTTTCGCAGAACTCGATCGGGTGGGTTTTGGCGGGCTTTGCCCACCCGCAGCTGACGCATATATACCCTTCCGGCTTGTTCTGCTCCGACAGCAACACGGGCGCTCTTAACGCGATGTGCTCCTGAGGGAGGGTGATTTCGGTCACGGATTTGGGCGCCTCACGATTTCCAATAACAGCAACGGATCGTTCTTTGCTGATTGCCAGCCGCTTGCCGTCCGTCGGTCCCGACCACAAGAAACTCCTAGCCGGGTAGGCGGTTCCAACGTCGTGCGCCTTGATTGTACGGTCCGTGTGGCGAGCAAGAATGGGATCATCAGAGAGCGGACAGCCGGAGAGACGGAAGAGATTTTGTCGGCGTCAAATGAAGTGCGTCTCCGGGTCAAGGCCATCGGCGTCCACCGCGTTGATGTCTTGAGGCGGTCTGGAAGACGGCCGTGCTGAAAATAGAGCAGGGGGATTTGCGGAGCTTTCCGATCTACCACATTGTTGCGGCTGTAATCTATGCTCAGGTCAGCCGCAAAGAGGATGCAAGGCGCGAGAGCGACATCTTCATGAAAATGAGGCCCACCTTCATCGCAAACATCGAGGCCGAGCTTACCCCCACGAAACATCCAGCCGACGGACCAGGCGCAATTGATCGAGGGTCTTCGAAAGGTCGGTTTAGTGGTGCCGCCCGCCGGATAGTCGCTTCCACCATCGGTACCGACGGTTCGTCGATCATGAGCACCTTCTTTACCCTGGCGGACGGAGAAGCGTCCTCAGTCAGGCTCTGTCAGCGTCGCCATGTCTGACCAATTTTTCCAGCATCGCTGCGGCGTCGGTCGCGGCCCCGTCATCCGACGGGACGCCGTTATCGCCGTACCAGCCGGCAATGTTTATCTGGATGAACGCCTGGTCGTGGGCGCTCAGGATGATCTCGGAGAGAAAGGAAGGATATTTTGACATCCTCGACCTCTGTGCGCCTGATCATTTCGATGAGTGGGTAGACCGGATAAGCGAAGAGGCGCGGATCAATGACGGCCCGGCCGAGCGTTTGTTCCCTGGCTGTGGCCGGCAGGGAACAACTCGGCTCATGATCGGTTTCGCCTTTCGCGAACAAGAGACGCCCATGTCCACCAAGAATTTGGCGCATGGAATGGTGAGAAATCGCTCAAGATAGGAGTAGCAATGCCCTTGAATGCACTTGCCTTGAACGGCACACTGAAGTCCTCGGATTCTTCGGAGGCATCCTCCACCGGCAAATTGCTCGAGCTTATTGCCCAAGAGTTCAAGAAGCACGGCGTCGAAACCGAGACGATTCGACTTGCCGATCGAAATATCAAGCCGGGCGTGACCTCTGACGAGGGCGAAGGCGACGCCTGGCCGGATATCCGTAAAAAGGTCCTAAAAGCCGATATCCTGCTGGTTGGCACCCCTATCTGGCTTGGGCAGCCCGCAAGTGTTTGCAAACGCGCGCTGGAGCGGATGGACGCATTTCTGGAAGAGACCGACGATCAGGGCCGTATGGTCTCATACGGCAAGGTCGCCGCAGTTGCGGTGGTTGGAAACGAAGATGGCGCTCACCACGTTTCCGCGGAGGTCTTCCAGGCCCTTAATGATGTCGGCTTTACGATCCCGGCCAATGCAGTGGCTTACTGGGTCGGTGAGGCAATGGGATCGAGGAACTTTGTCGATCTGAAAAAGACACCGGAAGCCGTTCAGACCATGATCTCCATGCTGGCCCGCAATACGGTCCATCTGGCCCAACTTCTCAAGCAGTCAGAATATCCGGGGGAATAAGGAGAGCATGCAATGGATCTCTTCTTGCAAGTCCTCGACCTCATCTTGCGTGATAAAGTCAAAAATTTGCATCGGTCACTCCCTCTGTTGACAGATATGTCGCATCAGTCGGTAGCGTAAGGAGTTACGTCACTTGAATACGCAACCTTTTTTTAAGCTTGAGCACCACGCAAATAAGTGTGCAGGAGCATAAAACCTCTCCGCGTACGTAACATAGGCTGCATTGCCGCGTTATAGGGCAATGGAAAAGCAACTGAACCGCAACACCTCAGCTGAACCGCGTAGGCGCAACGACGGACCTGCCTCACGATCGGATCAACGTGCAGCGTTTTCGGGAGCGTTTCCCACGCGCCCGCTGGAGCGACAGTCTGAATGCCTGGTTTGTACCCGGCCGCACCGCTCGGAGACGAATTGGACGCTGGCTTGCCGAGATGGAAGTGGAGGCGGAGACTTTTGCCGACGAGAAGGGCAGGGACCCTTTCGCATTCGATCCGATCGAATGCCGCTATCTCGAAGCGGGACGTTCTGGGTCTACGTCCGGACGCCTTACTCACGCACTGTCGTGAATGAAATCCGTGAAATCTCGTTTGCGCGATGGGACGCGGATCGCCGGCTGTGGATTGTGCCTTACCGATCATACGACGAACTGCGCCGACGGTGGCCAGTGATGGAAGCGGCCGCCGCGCGCAATGAACCCGAGGTGAAAAAAGCGCGCCGTAATGCGATGATGGGCACAGAGGAAGAGGAGGCATCGAAAGCCACTCTGAGGGAGCGCCGGCGAAGACGTTATCCTGTGCTGGCAGGCGATGTCCCGCCGTTCGAACGAGCGATTGGCACGCATGCTGGTGTCTTTGTCTTCACCGGCATGGAGGGCGAGTTGGCAGATCCAGCGACTGTCAGCACGTACTACTTTCCTGCAAACCTGAAAGACGAGCACGTTTGGGCGTCATGGCGACCCGGTTCTCTGGAAGCTTGTGGCGACCTGGCCAGCGCGAACGCCACCCGGCGAACAAGAGCTCGCACGAGGCTGGTGGCTCCCGGTCCTGGAGGAGTTGCGGATCGCTCGGCAAAAGGCCAAATCAAAACGACGCGCCCAGCAGCGCAGGCAAGGCCAGGACGGAACGGCGTCGTAGTGACGGAGAAGGAGCGCTAAGATTGGCCAGGACAGAGATGCAGAACGCGCTCGAGAAATTTCAAACCTTGCCGCCGATCGAGCCCAGCGAGATGATTGGGCTATGGGCCGGCCGGGGCATTCCGTCAGGCCATTCTATCGACGGCGTGCTGGAAAACCTCGGCTGGTTCGGCAAACGGTTTACGCCAGGCATGCGTGCGGATGCGTTGCTGTTTCGCGTGGGTGAGCAGCGCCTGATTCCGATCAACCCGGCAAGAATATCGCTTCGCCTAGCGCTGCGTTTCCACAAGGTCGGGCGGACGCGGGCCGCAAAAAGCCTGTTTTCGTATCTGCAGAGTTTGTTTCGGGCCAAAGGCCAGGTGGCATCCTTGAAAACCATGTCATTTCACGGCGTTCCGAGTGCCGCGATGACCTATGATGATCAACCAATAGTCGATCATTTCCGCAGGATGGATGATCGCAGGATCATGGGAGCGATGACGATTCAGGGAGACGATCGGATATATTTCTTTGAACTCGAAAAGGTTAATGAGCCGTGAGCTCTGATGCGATCCGCAGGGCGGGATTTTCCAACAAACGATTATCATCATTGCTCGTCATCCGATGAGCCCTGAGGTGGGCCCATGCGTTTGTTTACCAACCGTCCTCAATTCGTTGGGCAACCGTTCTCGAATGTTCTAGAAGAGCCGAATCCTCATCTCTCAAGAAAGAGAGGGCGGTTTGCCTAGAACGAACGTCGCGATTTTCTTGAGATTGCGTTTTGAACGACCAGTAGGGGTGACGCATCGTGTCCGCTCGCTGAGCTCCTGACCTAGAGTTCGCCGCCATATCCCCTAACCGAAAAAAAATTTGCCTGACGCGCCGAAATGGCGCGAGAGCGAGAATGCCAAGGCCCATAGGTTCGTCCGGCATCAATATTTGATTAACTTCGGTGCAGTGTGAGCGCGCAGCCGACATGGCAGCACGGAACGCAAGATCAGGATTTGGCACCATTAATCCGGCCACCATCGGCGAATTGCCGGCGTTCCTATTGAAGATCGCCCGCAAATATCCGACATCCAGCTGCCGGTCCAGTGCGGCTCCACCAGCGGTATCATTCGCAACCTCGATCAGGCCAGATCACTTCGCGGCCAACGAATATGCTGAGAAATTCTTCCGCTTGATAACTTTTACCGGATTGTCGCGCAAACTTCGACGGACGCGTTTGCGTGCGGCAACGCTTGCTTTGCACGTCGTGAGGTATTCCCAGCACACTTTCGGCTGCCTCTGCGAGAGGCCACCGGTTGGCTTCGGTGAGGTTCAAAATTTCGACAGGTAAGTGTCTGCGAAAAAATAGGCCAATTTCATTATGGTAAACGTGGGGTTGGCACTTCCTGCCGTGGGAAAAGTCGAAGCACTCACGACCGAGAGATTGGGCACCGCATGGCACAGCAGATTGGCGTCGACAATGGAGGTTTTCGGGTCCATGCCCATTCGTGTTGTCCCAGAGGGATGGGCACATGCCTCCGCTTTTGAGACAAGAGGCAAAGCGCCGTCCAGAGCCCCTACAGACCAGATCAGCGGGCATATTTGATCCAGTCCAACTCTCGCCCAGTACTCTGCGAGGCGCGCCATTGTGGTCCGTAAGGTGCGTTCCTCACTTTCCATCGGCCGCCAGTCAAGTTGAGCCTTAGGGGTTCCCAATTGGTCCTTGACGGCAGATAGTGAGATCTTGTTCTCCCAATTTGGCAGTTGTTCGCCGCAAAGCATGACCTTGAAATCAACACGGGGCGGGACATAAAGTTGTTTTCTGATCAGGCGCCAATAGGCGGCCTTGCCCAGCAGCCCCGCATTCTGCGGCAGGGCACACAGCGCTTGCCAATCGAACTGGCGGCGCTGCATACCCTGCATAAGCTTTTTGATGCTCGCCAAAGGGCTCTTAGCCAAATCCATGGCTATGTAGGCGAACGCACTGCCGACCTCGAGATCCACCTGTGCACAATGTGGCAGCTCCAGATGAAGGTCGCGCCGCGTGGAATTTAAGAACCGATAGGCAAAGTACCGGTTGCTCAAGAAAGGATCGCGTCGTTCGATTTTCGCCACTTCAATTTTGAGATGATCTTGAAAGTAGTGCCCCAAAACGCTCGTCTTTCCGAAAATGCGGCCATCGGCACATCTGTCCATGACGAGCAGGAGTCTCGTCGTTTCAATTGTTCCTGCCGCCAAAACGAAATTGTTGGCGAGGACATTCAGCGTTTTGCCAACAAAATTTCGTGCGATCAGTGTTTTCAACCGACCAGCTTCACGGTCGAAGGTGAAATCGCAGGTCGTTGCGTCCAGCCAAATTTCGAGGTTTGGGTTTTGTAGAAGTTCGCGTCCCAGCAGTGTTGAAAGGTTGCAGTTCCTAAAGGTTGGACATTTTGCCCAACGGACTGTCAAAGTGTCGTTGGTCGATAAATCGTTTTTGGTGCTGCGCATCGCCACGTGTTCGAACGGACCGTTGGCAACACCGAAAAGACTTTCAATTTCATCGGAATATTTATCGAGACGCGCCATATCTATGGGCCAGCCCGGCACACCAAGATGAGGTCGCTCGGCTGTATCCTGTCCACGCAGTGATATCATCCGTCCGCCCCATCGGCTCGAGGTGCCTCCCAGTCCACGGTAGCGTCCAGACAGTTCACGCCCATACCGTGCGGAGGCATCCTCGACGGCATTCATGAACTGAATCTGGGGATCATCGTGGTTTTTTCCACTTTCCAGCACGACGACCTTCCTGCCGGCTCTGGCAATGCGGATTGCGAGGAGAAGACCCGCAATTCCCGCGCCAACGATACACAGGTCCCCAGTTGCAAGGGACGTCGGCGAAGATGTGTGGGTCAGGTGGCGGATTGTCATAACGGAAAGGATGCAATCGATTTTTCGATTGTAAAGTAATCGATCGATGAACCTGGAGGTCGATGGTAGTAGGGAGGCAAAGGCCTCATAAATCGATGCGGTCCCGTGACCGTTTGTCAATTGCCAAAAGGCGGGTGTCTGGTTCCGTAAGTCTGCGATTTCTAATACATCTGATGGTGGAACCATTGCATGCGCTATATCTGATGGATGTGTGAGAGCGTCTTTTGTCGCAACCTCAAGTCGGCAACGACCAGTAATGTAATGAGACCTGTGCGCGGCAGTTCCATTGCCTTGATTTTCCGCGAGCTATTCGGCTTCAGGCAGAAGATGCGAAGATATCGGCGCCGGCGTCACCTGGTTTGGCCTTTGACGCTCTCCTGTGAGCGCCGGTGGTGTTTTTTGAGCGCTGGCCATAGCGATGATCTTCAAACTCCGTTTCATATTATAGGCGATGGCGGTGAGGCGGATTTGAACGCCTGCTTTAGCAAGCCCTCGCCATCGCATCCGGCGGAGACCGTAGCTTCGTTTCCAAGTCCCGAAGATCTTCTCGATCCGGCCACGGATACGGTGGATTGGTTGGTTCCAGGCCTCGAGCCGTGCTTGTGTTTCGGCTTCGTCCCGTCCCCACATACCGGTGGCGACGATGCGTGGCGTTCCACCCTTGGCGCGCACCGCGTCGCCGAAATGATTGCCGCGATAGGCGCTGTCGGCAAACACCTTGCCAGGATTGTCAGGCAGAGCATCAGGGCCAGCCTTGCCATCGTTTACGTTGGCTGGAGTTACGGCAATCTCCTCGACAAGGGCCGTATCCGCATCAGCACCGACATGGGCTTTGAAGCCATGAACTGCTGGCCGCCCCTTATGCTTGACCCAATGCCCCTCTTCGTCATCCTTACTGGACGAAGCGATGATGGTCGCGTCGACAAGCGTGCCGGTCTTCACCTGGATCGCCTTGGCCTTGAGCTGACGGGTGATCTCGTCGAACAGGATCTTGTCCAGGCCATGAGCAACAAGGGCCTTACGAAACCGTACGAAAGCTGTTCGCTCCGGCGTCGGCTCTGAAGCCCGAGAACCCGCAGAACCGTCGGAATGATCCTCTGTCGTCCAACGCCTCGGAAAACTTGACGTCGGACAAGTCATACCAAATCGACAGCAGCATCGCCTTGAACAAGGCCATTGGCGGCCAGGCTGGCTCGCCCTTCGCAGAGCAGGAAATCACGCCAAGAGACCGATCCACCGGTGTCCAGTCGATCAGTCCGGCCAGCTCATCCAAAGACGAATGCTGGCCGCGATCAACGGCAAAACCGAACTTTTCCTGACCAATGCGCCGACGTGACATCGAAGACCTCAATCCATTGTTCAAATTGAGGGAATCATAAATCAACGCGCCCGTAAAGGGACCCGCGCACAGATCTCACTAATACGGATCCTCACTGATCAAAACCCATTCGCCCATTCTCTGCGGCCGGTGGACATGATCCGCCATGGCTGGCTTTCGAGCTTTCGCCAGGCATCACAGCAGTGATCGACAATGTCGTCATATGATTTGAAGACTCGGTTCGAGAGCCAGTTTTCGCGCATGAAGTGCCAGAGGTTTTCCACTGTGTTTAACTCCGGCGATTTCGGCGGGAGTGGTAGGATGGTGATGTTTTCAGGCACGACGAGATGATTGGACATGTGCCAGCCTGCCTGATCCATGATGAGGATGGCGTGCGCATCCTCGTCAACATGGCGGGCGATTTCCGCCAGAGGCTGCGTCATCGCGTGGGTGTCGCACCACGGCACGAGAGCTGCCGCCTTGCCAAGCTTCGGGCAGATGGCACCGAAGATATAGGCCGATCTTGTGCGTTGATCATGCTGCGCGGAAGGCCGCGTTCCCCGCCTGGCCCAGCGGCGCGTGACGGCATTTTCTCGTGGAACGTCTGAAAATAAAAACCAATATTGGATGAACGTTGTGCAACGAAGTTGCGTATGGACTGGGATTGAACCCCCGAAAGCAACGTGTCCGCTTTTTGGCTTTTTGGCTTTTTGGCTATTGGCTTGTTGGCTGAATGCATCGCTTGCTCCGGACCGACTTGCACGACATTTTTTGGCATCGCGCCCCGTGTGATATGATCATGCCGGCTCCGCGGCCATCACTCAGCACGATTTTATTATACGCGGATCCCTGGAACCAAGTGTTGAAGCACTAGTTATCCGATTGAAACCCCGTGGGGATGGAACATGAAGAAGCTGCTCATCGTCGTCCTAATCGGCTTTATTGCGACACCGTCCTTCGCAATAATGCGTCTGAATCCGCTGTCAATAACCTGCCAAAAAGCCCGCGATACCGTCCATCAGCGTGGAGCCGTAATCTTCCGCTGGAGCTCTTCTAGGGGCCTGCCGCTCTATGATCGTTTCGTTCGCAACAGCCGATACTGTGATACCAACCAGTATGCAGAATGGAAGAATATTCCCACACGAGATGATCCAACCTGCCCTGTGCTGAATTGCCAAAATATCGACAACCTCGACGGACTATTCATAGTTCCAGAGCATTCACTTTAGTTTGTGTTTGGCAGCCAATACCACTCAACGAGCATGTCAATCCGGCCGCGATCGGCCACCTGCTTGGTCGACCGCAATCATGAGCCTGTCGATGGCAATAGGCGTGGTTGGTCTCATAGGGTGGTCAGCGCGGCATCTCGATTGGTCCGATCGGCATCGGTAGGCCCTGGCGTGCGGAGCAGTGCTTGTCTATTTTTGGTGGGGACTTGTCATTAAGCTGACTTGTACGGCACTGCGGCGTTGCCCGGGCGTATTCTTTCGTTACCGTCTCACTGGTGTTTCTCGCCGACACTGGCGCTTATGCTAAACAACCCCAAAAGCAAACATCTTTCGCAATAAAACTCGGGGTGATAAAGACTTTGACGGTTCAGACAATCACTGATGTCGCATCAGCTGCAACAGTTGACTGGCGGCTAAGCGCTACCGGGAGAACTTTCACAGATAGGCGTTACACCTCGAAGTTCGTATTAAGTAGGTCATTCGAGGCAGGCGTCGCAGGTTCGTATCTCTTCAAGGCGTGAGTACTCTGTTTTTTCATAGCATGTTCCCGCTAGCTCAGTTCAAGGACGCCATCAATGCGTCTTCGCCAACCGCCTCGACGAGGAAATCCAACACTGCCCTGACGCGCTGCGGGATGTTGCGACGCGACGGATAAACGACACTGATGGGTAGGCGTGTCGGCGGGAACTCGGGCATAAGTTTCAACAGGCGCCCTGCCTTAACGTCGGCATCGACCAATATATGGGAGAGTACCGCCAGCCCGCCGCCGGACAGCGCAGCACGATGAACCGCCATCGCGCTGTTGGCAATCATACGCGGGGCGATGCGAACCTGAACCTCGTCAGCTCCGTTGGAAAACGACCAGGATCTGCCATCGCCCGCCCGTCTGTAGCATATGCAGTCATGATCGGCGACGTGCTCGGGAGCCTGAGGTGGGTGGTGCCGTGCAATATAGGATGGTGAAGCTACAAGAGATGCCGTCGTCCAGCCGATGCGCCGGCATATCAGGCTGCTGTCGCCAACCACACCGAGGCGGACTTCAAGATCGATCGCCTCTCCAATCAGGTCCGAAGGCTCTTCGCAAAAGATCAGTTGGACAATCAGGCCAGGATGACGTTCAAGAAGCGTGTGGAGACGGTCACTCACGTAGAGCCCCAGTGGTGCTGGCAGGCTCAGCCTGACTCTTCCGGACGCTCGACCACCTTCGATGCGGCCCGTCTCGCCAATTGCATCGACCGCCTCCAGGACCTGCCGTGCCCGTGGAATCATCTGTTCGCCCTCAACTGTCAGGGCGAGCGCACTTGTCGTGCGATGCAGAAGACGGATGTTCAGATGAGCTTCTAGCGCGGACACCTGTCGTGACACCGCTGGCTGGGTTAGCCCAAGGTCGATCGCCGCTGCCGAGAAGGAGCCGGTCTCCGCCACGCGCAGGAACGCTTTCAAGGTCGATACGATGTCCATTCAGCACCCTTACTTTTCGACATAAGGCTTATGTCGCGAGCGTATGCGGGAAACACTTGCCTGTCCAGCGATTAAGGATATGTTTTATCCATAAGGACACTAAATATCCTTAATGACGGAGAGAGCAATGACACAGCGCCTGAACTACGCACAGCAATCACCCGAACTCTTCAAGAAGCTCATGGACCTCTCCACCGCCATGGACGACGGCGTAATCGAGCAGAAAATCCATGACCTGGTCCACATCCGCGCGTCGCAAGTGAATGGCTGTGCCTTCTGCCTCGATATGCACGTGAAAGAAGCCAAGATCCACGGAGAGAGCGAACTCCGCCTCTACCACATCGCCATCTGGCGGGAATCGACCCTGTTCATCCCGCGCGAACGCGCTGCTCTGGCATGGACGGAAGCGGTCACGAAACTTCCCGAGGGCGGCATTCCCGACGAACTTTACGAGCGGGTCCGCGGCCAGCTTTCGGAAAAGGAAATCACCGAATTGACTTTCTCAATTATGACGATCAATGCCTGGAACCGGGCCAGCATCGCCTTTAAGGCCGTGCCCGGATCGGCTGACAAAGCCTACGGCCTCGACAAGGCCGGCCTGAACTAAGCATTTCCCCCCGACGGATCAACCACACAACGCGGCGCGCTGGCGTCCGCGAACGGAGAAGTCTTATGAAAATCGTCATCATCGGCGGAACCGGCCTCATCGGCACAAAGACGGTCGAGCGCCTTCGCAGTCGTGGCCACGACGTGATCGCCGCGTCTCCGAATACGGGTATCAACACGATCACAGGGGAGGGGCTTGCAGAAGCGCTCACTGGTGCCGAGGTGGTGATAGACCTCGCCAATTCGCCATCCTTCGAGGACAAGGCCGTGATGGATTTCTTCGACACATCCGGCCGCAACCTGCTCGCCGCGGAGAAGACGGCGGGGGTGAGGCATCACATCGCGCTTTCGGTCGTCGGCACAGAAAAACTGCAGGAAAGCGGCTATTTCCGAGCCAAGCTTGCCCAGGAAAAGCTGATCAAGGCATCCGACATCCCCTATACGATCGTGCACTCCACGCAGTTCATGGAATTTCTCGGCGGCATCGCTCAATCCGGCACTGTCGGCGACACGGTTC
The DNA here is from genome assembly GCA_900468065.1 of Hyphomicrobiales bacterium. Classification (GTDB taxonomy): domain Bacteria; phylum Pseudomonadota; class Alphaproteobacteria; order Rhizobiales; family Rhizobiaceae; genus Pararhizobium. The sequence goes on from UBTA01000043.1 coordinate 26,041, forward strand.
ACCTGTCACCGGCCCACGTCCAGCCGATCGCCTCCGACGACGTCGCCGAAGCGATGACCGACGTGGCGCTCTCCGCCCCGATGAACGGCATGATCGAGATTGCCGGGCCGGAGCGGTCGAAATTGAGCGACCTTGTAGCTCGCTATCTCGCCGCCACGGGAGACGAGCGCAAGGTCGTGCCGGATACGGAAGCTCGATATTTCGGCGCCCGGCTCGAAGATGGCTCGCTCGTCTCCGACAACAATCCCCGCCTTGGCCGGACCACGTTCGAGCAATGGTTTCCGACATTGGCGCGCAAGTAGATGGCATGACACGTGTCGCATTACCCGGCACATTTTCCCTTTGCAAACAGGAGATTTCGACATGATCAGATCAATTTTCGCAGCAACGGCCGTTTTGGCCGCAATGATTGGCTCGGCCGCGGCCCATGAAAGTTCTGGCGGTAAGGCCGCGACGGTAACGGTGGTGTACGAGCACGAACTTCCGAATGTTCCAGGCAAGAGCATCAAGGGGGTTCTGGTCGAGTACGACCCGGGTGGTTTCTCCGATGCGCATACCCATCCAGACACCGCCTTTATCTATGCGACGGTTCTGGAGGGTTCGATCCGCAGTCAGGTAAACGATGGACCTGTCAAGGTCTACAAGACTGGAGAGAACTTCTCCGAGCTGCCGGGCGACCGTCACGCTGTCAGCGCGAACGGCAGTACCACTGAAAAGGCAAGACTTCTGGCGGTCTTTGTTGTTGATACGGCTCAGAAAGAGCTGACTTTCCCGATCAAGAAGTGACGCCCCTATCCGGGCGCTGTCAGCAGCGTCCGGCTTTTTCAGACACCGAATTTGAAGAATTAGCCATGCTTGACGATGCTGCCTTGCTGCCGCTTCTATCGATCAATTTGCTCGGCATTGCCGGGATTATCGTATGGCACCTCCAGGGCCGCAATCGACCCAAGGCAAGGCTCATAATCCAGATCGTCTTCTTCGCGGCCATGACGGCCGTACTGGGTTTCGGCGGGGTCCTTCCTTATCGGGTGGGCGAAACATACGACAATAATGTCCCGGCTTTCCTCGCCGCCTCCGCCAGAGTTCTCTGGTGGATCCATCTTGCGTGGTCGCTGATCGGTGTCGTGCGGATCATTGTACTCGACCGTCGGCCGACGGAAGCGCGGCTACTGCAGGATCTCATGGTGGCGGTAGTCTATATCGGGATTGCGCTGTCGATCCTTGCATTCGTATTCGACGCGCCGATCGGCACGCTGGTCGCAACGTCCGGCGTTGTCGCTGTCATCTTCGGCCTTGCACTGCAGAACACGCTGGGCGATGTCTTTTCCGGCATTGCGTTGACACTTGGAAGACCGTTTGTCATCGGTGACTGGATTCAGCTCGCCGACGGCACGGAAGGCCGTGTCGTCGAAAATAACTGGCGATCGACGCAGTTGTTAACCGGGGCCCACAATGTGGTGGTCCTGCCCAATAGTGTCCTGGCGAAGGTTGGGCTGACCAACCTCAGCCGGCCAGACGAAACGCACCTTATCTCTATGAGTGTACGGATCGCATCCGGTCACGAACCGCGTTTCGTTGAGGGGGTCATGCGGACAGTCCTTGAAGCCTGCGGAAGTATCGATCGTCAAGTGCCCGCAATCGTTGCTCTCAAATTAATCGACGCCGCTGCGCTCGAGCTTGAATTGCAGTTCCGTGTCGCCGATCCTTCGCACAGGATCCCGGCAAGAAACGAAGTGATCGATGGGATACACCGGCACTGCAGGGAGAACGGTCTTTTATTGGCGATACCGTCGCAAAGTTATCTCTGCGCCCTCCCTGTGGCGAGCGAAGGTGAAAAGGTAATGTCCCCTGTGGCCGCCCGATCAGCCGGCACGGTCTAACACCCACTCGAAGGAATTTCCCCAGATGTCCGCCGGTATTTCCTGCGCCAATGTTTCCGTCAGGTCGGAAAGCAGCACGCCCCGGAGCGTGCTGCGCCATGCTTCATCTGCCTCCCACATGACGCGTGCCACCGCGCAGGGCTTGGATTCGCAGTAGCCTTTTGGTCGGCAGGGATTGTTCGCACGGATATTGTTGCACACGAAGGTGCGCGATTTTCCCTCGACGGCTTCGACAATCTCGAGAAACGTCAGTTCCGTCGGAGCGCGCGCCAGACGATATCCGCCCGATGGGCCGAGGGTTGTATGGACCAGTCCGGCTTGGGAAAGGCCCTGAAGTGCCTTGGACAGATATTCCTTCGGAAGACCATGAAATTCGGCCAACGCTTTTGTTGAGAGATATCGCCCCTCTGGGAGACCTGCAAGAATGGCGCAACAGTGAAGCGCCCATTCAACCTGGCTTTTCAAGATCATGATTGCATTCCGCGGCAACTGCCGAATGGATATTAAGGATATAAGATATCCCTATTCCAGGGTTTTGTAAACTGATCGTTCCGTTGTCCGATAGTTGTCACTGCGTGAAATCTGCTACTGCGTGTTGCCTTCGCGAGCTCCGTTTCCCGATGAGAATAAGGCTAGTGCGCGGAAGAGGCGGCGCACTGCCCAAAAGGATAGCCTGGTAATCGACGGAATTGCGGGCTGATGGCCCTCGAAATCGCGAAGCTCCAGAAGACGCTGGAGCTGGCGCAATCCGTGAGGGATTGGCGTATCCCGATTGATCTCGAACCAGACACCCCGACCGGGTCGAACGCGCTCGCCGGTCTCGTCTTTTCGCTTCGCCCGCGATGAAGCGCACAACCTCTCCGGCGTCGTTGAGCGAGAGTCCTGAGAAATAGGAGCCAAAGCGGCCGAATATCTGGCGGGTTTGGGCAGGGTCGCGTGCGAGGTCGCATAGGTAGGCCTCAACATCGGCGTGTTCGCGGAAAAAAAAGATTGGAAGACGCCCTTCGTGGCCGCCAACGAATTTTTCCTAGAATGCCTCTGTCATCATTCCCGCCATGACCTCTCCGAAGAGGCCGCGCCGTGCAGTGGACGGGAGGCAGGGAGGATAGCAGGCGTGCGCGCCGGGAGCGTCTGCATCGGGATGAAGATCTATGGCAATCTGCCGATGAAAATACTCACGGGCGTCAGATGTGCGGATTCAAAATACGGCCGCATTGCAGCGATTAGGTCTGCGTCTGTAGCAGTCTGCTGTTGGAGCAGCAGATGGCCATACGTTACCTTGATGTTCCGTTCGACGAGAGCCATTCTTCAATGACTTCGATGGAAGGTGCACAAGTGTGCACTGGCTGCGCCCCCCTGAAAGAATACGATAGCTTTGCTCAGTTTGCCAATTGCAAGTGGTTGGGTGGGTCGACGGGGCCGTGTGTTGGTGACGTATCTTCGTTGATGCCCCCGTCATTCAATTTGCCGCAACGGGTTGACGATTTCGACGCCGGCGCAATCTTTTTCGTTGTCGGTGACGACGGTGCATCCATGGGCTTCGGCAACGGAGGCTATGATGGTGTCGAGTGCGCTACGAGGGCGGCCTTGCGCTTTCCCGTCCGCCATGAGACGCGCCCATACCAAGCTCGCGTTCTCGTCGAAAGGTAGCACACGACCAGCGAACAGGGACTGTGGCCCTTCCGGTCCAGAGAACCAGGCTTCGAGCTGATCGCGCCGCTTTCCCGCTGGCTTTTCGAGGACGCCCCGGCGGATTTCGGCAACCGTCAGCGACGCGATGAACAGGTCCTCGTCTTTTTGCGCGCCCATCCATTCAAGAAGTGTCTCGGAGGGGAACGGCTTCGTGATGTTGCTTATGATGTTGGTATCAAGCAGGTAGCGCATCAGATCTCGACTTTACGTCCTTCCTCGCGGGGACGGTTAAGGTCAAGATCGGTCCCAACCAGCGGGGAGCGGCGGAGCGCAGCCAGGATGCCGCCTTTCCTCGGCGGCTCACCGGCGATTGTTTGGCTGACAGCCGCGCGGAGGCGCGCGGCATCGGCGCCGTCTTCTGCCAAACGGCGTGCCAATGATCGGATGAGGTCGCGATCAGTATCGCGGCCGAGCACCTCGAAGCGCGCCAATCCGCGCTCGCTAAGGCGAGCTCGATAGTTTTGGATGGCGCGTTTCTGCGAGCTGCCCACGATATTCTCCAGCTTATTTCCAGTAATATAGCCAGAAAATAATGTCTTAGCAAGGTTCGCCTATGTCGCGCGGTGCTTTCCTGCGGCCGGATCGTGCGCGCCCGCGATGCAGGATAGTTTAAATGCTGGTACTTTTGCAGCGCATCAGTGACACTCCAGGCGCCGCGAGGAGCGTAAATCGTCCGACTAGTCCGAATAGTTGGAGAAACCTCGAGGGTATTCTTTGTTGCTATTGTCTTTGGGATCAAAGGTGTCACGCTGTGATGCGCTCATCATCGGAATAGTCTCTCGTCGGAAACATTTTGCAAGCAATTTCAATATTTTATGCTTTTTCTAGAAATAGCGTCGAAAGGGTTTTAGGTTCGAGTCCTTTTAAGGCGATCTTTCAAAATCGTCTTGCCTAAGTTCTGTTCAGAAGGTGACAAGCCAAAAAGAAGGCAGCCAGACACAGCGTTAGAAGCCTTGTTCTTTGCACCAACATCTTGCCAAACAATTTCGATGACAAGACTCCGACCGCCACAATTGACGCACCGGTGATTAATGGACCGATGGCGAAAGCCAAACCGAACGAACTCAAACAAATCGAAGTTGCTAGTGTGGTCGAAGGTGACCGAAGGACAGAATCGTCTGTCGCGGGTGTAAAGATGGTCTTGAACCAATTCCAGCTGCAGCCGATGGCGAGACTAAGGCAGAAGGAAGCGAGGAGTTCTGCCAGCATCAGACGGTCTTTCGCGCGATACGTGAAACGACTTCCGACTGCGTTTCAGCGCTTTGCTTCGCTTCAGAAAAGACATGGCCGACGCCGATCAGCACCGGGCTGTCGACGCCGATGAACTCCACCGCGGCGGCAAGCCCGTCGAGCGTGCCAACCCAACTCATCTCATTGCTGCGGGTCACCGCGCTGACGACAACGGCCGGTGTTCGGCCATTCATGCCGGCGGTCAGCAACCGTTCCCGGATCTCGCCTGAGGTTCGGCCGCCCATGTAGAAGATCGTCGTGGTTCGCGGCTCGGCCATATGCTGCCAATCGAGATTGGCCGGCAGGTGGCCGGAACGGGAATGGCCAGTGACGAAGCAGACGGACTGTGCGTGGTCGCGGTGGGTGAGCGAAATACCGAGTTTTGCGGCCATGGCGCTGGCGGATGTGATGCCCGGCACGATATCGACGGCAATGCCCTCCTTTTCCAGGGAGGCGATTTCCTCGCCGGCGCGTCCGAAGATCATCGGGTCGCCGGACTTGAGTCGGACGACGCGCTTGCCGGCCTTGGCGAGCGAAATCATCATGGCATTAATGTCTTCCTGCTTGCAGCTTGTACGGCCGCCACGTTTTCCGACCAGCAACCGCTTGGCCTCGCGCCGGGCGAGCTCCAGTACCTCGTCGGAGACCAGATCATCGAACAGGATAACGTCGGCGGCCTGCAAGGCCCGCACGGCCTTAAGCGTCAGGAGTTCCGCATCGCCAGGACCTGCGCCGACGAGCGTGACGCGGCCAATGGACGAGTGGGCCGCAATGTCGAGGCGGCCGGCGAGGCAGAGAAGATCGCTTTCGGTCCCCACCTCTGGAGCCGGGCCGAAGGCGCGGTCGACGAAACTTTCCCAAAAAGCGCGCCGTGGCGCGCCGGGGCTCACCCTTGCATTGACCTTGTCACGGATGGCGTGTGCCAGGGCCGCCCATGACTTCAAGGACAGAGGCATTAATGTCTCGATGCGGCGGCGGATCGCCTGCGCCAAAATGGGGGCTGCGCCATCGGTCGAGATAGCGACGACGACGGGCGAACGGTTGACTATCGAGCCGAACTGGAACTGGCAGTAGTTGGGTTTGTCGATGACGTTGACCGGGACTCCGGCCTTGCCGGCGGCATCGAAGAAGTTTGCAGCGGCCCCATCCTCCTCGCAGTCTGCGATTGCAATGGCTGCATCGTCGAACGCAGCGGCATGCCATTCCTGTCGGTGGTGGATGAAACGTCCGTTTTCAGATTCCGAACCCCGATGGATGAGATTGGAAAATGTTTCGCTGAGTTTCTCCGCATAGACATGAACCTCAGCACCGCAGGCGGCCAGCAGTTCCCCCTTCCAGGCGGCTGCGGCCGATCCGCCGGCAACGATGGCCCGTTTTCCTTCGAGCGCCCAGAACACGGGTAGCTTCGCGAGTGGCGCAACGCGGGCGGGGGTGGCGTCCCGGTCACTCGGCAGCAGCTGCAAGACATCCATCAATAATCCCCCTGATTTCTGCGCGGCACGAGCCGCAGTTGGTTCCGGCATTCAATTCCTTGCCGACCGCCTCGACGCTGTGGCAGCCGCTGCGCACGGCGGCGACGATCTGGTTGACGCCGACGCTGAAGCAGGAGCAGACGGTGGCGCCGGGGTCCATGCGTCCGGCGCCGGGACGTCCGGCAACGACGCCGAAGCGCTTTGCCAGTTCGGAGTGCCGGACGGCGAGCTGTTCGATGGCCCAGTTGCGCGCGACGGCGACCGGCTGGCGGGCGAGGAAAAAGGCGGCAAGGAGGCGATCGCCTACGAAGAAGGCCAGGCGCAGGTCGCCGGTTTGAGTGTCGGCGTAGCCGAGCGGCTCGATATCGCCGGGAATGCCGAGATGGGTGCGGCACCACTGCGTCCAGTTTTCGGGCGCGACCTCGAACGCCAGTTCCAGGCGCCAGCCCGCTTCGGCCTTCGCCATGGCCCAGTAGGTGGCGTCGAGGCCCTGCGGTTTGGCGGCCGAAACCGCGAAACCATAGCTCGCGACCTTTAGTGGCCGGGCAGTGACGGCGACGTTTTTCGAGGCCGGTTGGCCGGAGAAGGGGTCGGTGACCGGCGCGACAACGGCGTCGATGCGGGCCTTGGCGGCAAACTGGTCGTTCCAGTGCATGGGCACGAACAAGTTGCCGCGGGCCTGACGTTCGGTCACGAGGGCACGCACCACGGCCTTGCCGTAGGGGCTTTCGATTTCGACGAGGCCCGCGCTGGCGATGCGGAGTTCCATTGCGTCGCGCGGGTGGATCTCGGCAAACGGCTCGCCGATATGGGCGGAGAGCCGGGCGCTTTTGCCGGTCCGCGTCATCGTATGCCACTGGTCCCGGATGCGGCCGGTGTTCAGCGTTAGCGGAAAATCTGTGCTGGTGCGGTCCGAGATCGGAGCGCTGACGGCAATGAAACGCGCCTTGCCATCGGAATGGAGGAAGCTGCCGTCGGCGAAGAACCGAGTTGTGTGGGGCTCAGCGCCTGCCGGCTGCGGCCATTGAAAGGGGCTCAGCACATTGTAGGTCTTTTCATCGATGTGCTGATGCGCACCGATGTCGAAATCGCGGCCGCCGTCGTTTTCAAAGGCCGAGAGGGCAGCATGTTCGGCAAAGACTTTGGCTGCGGACGTGAAAGAAAATCCATCCGCAAAACCCATACGACGGCCGACTTCGGCCATCTGCCACCAATCGGCCTTCGCCTCGCCGGGTGAGTTGAGAAAGGCGCGCTGGCGGGAGATGCGGCGCTCTGAGTTGGTGACGGTGCCATCCTTTTCGCCCCAGCCGAGCGAAGGCAAAAGCACATGGGCATATTTCGTCGTGTCGGTTTGCTGAAGGACGTCTGATACCACCACCAAAGGACAGGTGGCGATGGCGGCGGCGACGGCATCAGCGTCAGGCATCGAGACAGCGGGGTTGGTCGCCATGATCCACAGCGCCTTGATCCGGCCATCGGCGACGGCGCGGAACATATCGATGGCCCTGAGACCCGGTTTGCGGGCAATATCTGACGACCGCCAGAAGCGCTGGACGCGGTCGCAATCCTCCGGGTTTTCTATCGCCATATGGGCGGCAAGCATATTGGCAAGACCGCCGACCTCGCGTCCGCCCATGGCATTCGGCTGGCCGGTGAGCGAGAATGGGCCCATGCCGGGCCTGCCGATGCGTCCAGTTGCCAGATGGCAATTGATGATGGCGTTGACCTTGTCGGTGCCGGAAACCGATTGGTTGACGCCCTGACTGTAGCAAGTGACGACTTTTTCGGTTTCCTCAAACAGCCGGAAGAACTGGCGCAATTGCATCGAGGGCAGGCCTGTCAATTCCACCAGGTCGGGGATGTTGAGGGCAGAGGCGGTGGCGAAGGCTTCTGCGAAGCCATTGGTATGCTGGCCGATATAGTTCTGGTCGATCGAAGACGTCCCGGCGAGATGGGCAAGCAGGCCCATGAACAGCGCCACGTCGCCGTCCGGGCGGATTGCCAGGTGCAGATCGGCGATATCGGCTGTCATCGTCCGGCGCGGGTCTATGACCACGACTTTCATGCCCGGGCGGGCTGCCTTGGCGGCGGCGAGGCGCTGGTAGATCACCGGATGACACCAGGCGAGATTGGAGCCGGTTAGGATGACGAGATCGGCGAGCTCGATGTCCTCGTAGGTACCCGGCACCGTATCGGCACCGAAGGCGCGGTGATGGCCAGCGACGGAGGACGACATGCATAGCCGCGAATTGGTGTCGATATTGGCCGAGCCGATGAAACCTTTCATCAGCTTGTTGGCGACGTAGTAATCCTCGGTCAGCAATTGGCCGGAAACGTAGAAGGCCACGGAATCCGCGCCATGCTCGACGATGGTTTGTGAGAAACGGGAGGCCACGTGATCAAGCGCCTCATCCCAGTTCGCCCGCTCTCCATTGATCTGCGGATGAAGAATTCGTCCGTCGAGATCGATGGTTTCGGCCAGCGCCGAGCCCTTGGAACACAGTCGCCCGAAGTTGGCAGGATGATCCGGGTCTCCGCTGACGCTGACTACGCCGGTGTCATCGATCTTGGCAATCACGCCGCAGCCGACACCGCAATAGGGACAGGTGGTCTTGGTCTCAGTGGACATGGGCATTCTCCCTGCAGTTCAGTCGCCCATGGCTTTCACCCTCCTCTGTCAGCGTCGCTGATACCTCACCTTCAAGGGGGGAGACCGGGAACCAGCCGCGCCGTTCGTCTCCTTCAACTGGAAGCCGGACCGCCTGGGCCTCGAGCCTGCAGCACGAGGCAGCAGCATAGGGGGTCCGACCTCCCCCCTTGAGGGGGAGATGTCGCGAAGCGACAGAGGGGGGCATTCCTTGCTCCATGCGCCTATTCCGCCGCCATCATCAGGCTCTCACGCGCGATGGAGAGCGTACCGTCCTCGTTGCGCACCCGGATCGTTCGCACTTCTCCCTGGTCGGCACCGAGCGCCTTGCCGGTTTCGAGCGAGATGACCCAGTTGTGCAGCGGGCAGGTGACGGCCTTGGCGTGAACGATGCCCTGGCTCAAGGGACCGCCCTTGTGGGGGCAGTGGTCCTCGATGGCGAAGACCTCGTTGTCAGAGGTGCGGAAGACAGCGATCTTGCCTTGCGGGGTCTTGACGCAGCGGGCGCCGCGCAGCGGAATGTCGTTGATGTCGCCGATTGCGATCCAGTTCATGTCCATTGACCTCACTCCGCCGCTTCCGAGTATCCAACCGTCGCCATCGGCCGGAATTCATGCTTGTCCTTGCCGGAGACACGCTCCGACCAGGGGTCGACCTGGGCGTATTTCTGGGAAAAGACGAAGCGTTCGTAATAGGCTTGGCGCTTGTCCGCATCGCCCATGATCTGGCGGCGGATTTCGTCGAGACCGATGCGCTTTGCCCATTTGTAGATGCGTTCGAGATAACGGCCCTGTTCGCGGTACATCTGGGTTAGCGCCACGATGTATTGCAGCGCCTCATCTTCTGTCTTGACGAGGCCCAAAACTTCAGTGCCCTTGATGTCGAGGCCGGCAGCCCCAGCAAAATGGACTTCGAAACCGCTGTCGACGCAGATGATGCCAATATCCTTGCAGGTTGCCTCGGCGCAGTTTCGCGGACAGCCGGAGACGGCGAGCTTCAGCTTCGCCGGTGTCCAGGATCCCCACATGAACTTTTCGATGCGAATGCCAAGACCGGTCGAATCCTGCGTGCCGAAGCGGCACCAGTCGGACCCCACGCAGGTCTTTACCGTGCGCAGGCCCTTGGCATAGGCCTGGCCGGAGATGAAGCCGGCCTTGCCAAGGTCGGCCCAGACGCCGGGAAGGTCTTCCTTCTCGATGCCGAGAAGGTCGATGCGCTGGCCACCGGTCACCTTCACCATCGGTATTTCGAACTTGTCGACCACGTCGGCGATGGCGCGCAGCTCGCCGGAATTGGTAACGCCGCCCCACATGCGTGGCACGACGGAATAGGTGCCGTCCTTCTGGATGTTGGCGTGGACGCGCTCGTTGATGAAGCGCGACTGATAATCGTCGGCGTATTCGTCCGGCCAGTCGCAGACTAGGTAGTAGTTGAGTGCCGGTCGGCATTTGGCGCAGCCGCAGGAGGTCTTCCATTCCAGTTCCTGCATGACGGCCGGAATGGTCTTCAGGCCCTTGGCCTTGATCAGGCGGCGCACGTCGTCATGGCCAAGGTCGGTGCAGGTGCACATCGGCTGGACGGCGGCCGGATTGTAAGCGTCACCGAGCGTGATGGTCATCAACTGCTCGACAAGTCCGGTGCAGGAGCCGCAGGAGGCGGATGCCTTGGTGTGAGCCCGCACGTCATCGAGAGAGGTCAGTCCCTTGCCGGTGATCGCGCCGGTGATCTTGCCCTTGCAGACGCCGTTGCAGCCGCAGATTTCCGCATCATCCGGCAAGGCTGCAACGGCCGCCGTAGGGTCCAGCGTGGACGCCCCTTGGTAGGCCTGGCCGAAAATGAGCGTCTCGCGCATTTCCGAGACATCGGTGGCTTTCTTCTTCAGATCGTTGAACCAGGCGCCATCGGCGGTTTCGCCGTAAAGCACTGTGCCGATGATGCGGTTGTCCCTTAGCACCAAGCGCTTGTAGACTCCGGCCGTCGCGTCGCGCAGCACGATCTCTTCGCGATCGTCACCTTCGGCGAAATCGCCCAGCGAAAAGAGGTTGATGCCTGTGACCTTCAGTTTCGTCGGCGTGTCCGAATGCACGAAGGCGGGCGTGCGGTCTCCAGCCAGATGCGATGCGGCGATGCGGGCCATCTCATAGAGCGGTGCGACGAGGCCGTAGACCATGCCGCCGACCTCAGCGCATTCGCCAAGCGCCAGGATATCGCCATCGGAGGTCTGCATTCCGGCGTCGACGACAATGCCGCGATTGACCGCAAGCCCGGCCTCCTTGGCAAGGCCGGCATTGGGACGGATGCCCACCGCCATAACGACGAGCGTTGCCGGGATGATCGTGCCATTGTCGAGCTCGATGCCCTCGACCTTACCATCGCCGATGATGGCTTTGGTGTTGGCCTTACAGATGACCTTGATGCCGCGCTCTTCGACGGCCTTTTGAAGCAGGTAGCCTGCGGCCGGATCGAGCTGGCGCTCCATCAGGCTCGGCATGACATGCAGCACGGTCACATCCATGCCGCGTGAGGCAAGGCCTGCGGCCGCTTCAAGGCCGAGCAGGCCGCCGCCGATGACGATGGCCTTTTCGCGCGACTGGGCGGCGAGCAGCATCGCCTGCACGTCGTCAAGATCGCGATAGGTGATGACGCCGGGCAGATCCTTGCCGGACACCGGAATGATGAAGGGAACGGAGCCGGTGGCGATGACGAGCTTGTCATAGCTTTCGGTCACGCCGTGATCAGACGTTACGATCTTCCTCGTGCGGTCGATCGAGACGATCCTGTGGCCCTTGTAAAGCGTGATGCCATGCTCGATGTACCAGCCGTCACCATGGATGACGATCTGCTCGTAGGTCTTTTCGCCCGACAGCACCGGCGAGAGCATGATGCGGTCGTAGTTGACGCGCGGTTCGGCGTTGAAGATCGTGACATCGTATAGCCCGGGCGCCTGTTCGAGAAGATGCTCCAGCATGCGCCCGGGCGCCATGCCATTGCCGATGACGACGAGTTTTTGAGTCATGTCGGTTACTCCGCAGCTTCGACGAAGCGGTGACGTTCGTAGAGGAACTTGAGCACGGCCTCGCGGGACTTAAGGTACGTTCGGTCAGATGCCAGCTCGATGCGGTTGCGCGGCCGGACGATCGGCACGCCGAGCACTTCGCCGATACAGGCGGCCGGACCGTTGGTCATCATGACGATCCGGTCGGACAAGAGCACAGCCTCGTCGACGTCATGGGTAATCATCAGCATGGTATTGCCGAGCCGAAGATGGATATCCATCACAGCGTCCTGCAGATGGGCGCGGGTCAGCGCATCGAGCGCGCCGAACGGCTCGTCGAGCAGAAGGATCTTCGGTTCCATGGCCAGCGCACGGGCGATGCCCACGCGCTGCTTCATGCCTCCGGAGATTTCCGACGGGCGCTTGTCCTTGGCATGGGCCATCTGGACGAGGTCGAGATTGACCATCACCCAGTCGTGGCGTTCCACCTTGCTCTTGGTCCTGCCAAAAACCTTGGAGACGGCGAGATTGACGTTCTCATAAACCGTCAACCAGGGCAGCAGGCTGTGGTTTTGGAAGACGACGGCGCGTTCCGGGCCAGGTGAATTGACTTCCCGGTTCTCCAAAAGCACGGCTCCGGATGAGACCGGCGTCAGGCCGGCAATCAAGTTGAGCAAGGTCGACTTGCCGCAGCCGGAATGCCCGATGATCGAGACGAATTCGCCCTTGTTGATCGTCAGGTTGATGCCCTTGAGAACCTCGGCCCGGTTCCCCGCCCGATCAAAATGCTTGTCTATGTGGTCGAGTTTCAGATAGGCGCTCATGATCTGTGCCTCAGTTTGCGGACGCGCCGCGGGTGACGATGGAGCCGACCGCTGAAACCAGCTTGTCGAGGATGAAGCCGACGACGCCGATATAGGCGAGCGCCACGATGATGTCGGGCAGGCGCGAGGAGTTCCACGCATCCCAGATAAAGAAGCCGATGCCGACGCCGCCCGTGAGCATTTCGGCTGCGACGATGGCGAGCCAGGACAGGCCTATACCGATGCGCAGGCCGGTAAAGATGTAGGGTGCTGCCGACGGCAGCATGATCTTGAAGAAGAACTCGAACTGGTTTAGGCACAACACCTTGGCGACGTTCCGATAATCCTGCGGAATGTTGCGCACGCCGACGGCCGTGTTGATGATCACCGGCCAGATCGAGGTGATGAAGATCACGAAGATCGCTGAAGGGTTGGAATCCTGGAACGCCGCCAGCGACAGGGGTAGCCAAGCGAGCGGCGGAACAGTGCGCAGGATCTGAAAGATTGGATCGAGACCGCGCATCGCCCAGATGGACTGGCCGATCAGCGCGCCGACGAGAACGCCGGTGACGGCGGCAAGGCCGAAGCCATAGGCAACACGTTGTAGCGATATCAGCACGCGCCAGCCGAGGCCGATGTCCTGCGATCCGAAGTTGAAGAATGGATAGGCGATCAGATCGTAGCTTTCCTGCCAGACCTGCGATGGCGGCGGCAGGGTTGCACCGGCCTCGGAACAGAGCACCTGCCAGATGACCAAAATGACGGCCAGAACGATCAGCGGCGGGCCGACATTGCGGCCCACGGCAAGCGCGATTTTTCTGGCGGCGAATTTTGCCACGGGCCGACCAGGCAGGGCGACGACGCTTGCGCCTGTCTTGGGCAATACAGCCGGTACGATTTTTTCCCTGCGGGCCAATGCGGGCATGGAATATCTCCTGAAGGTGAAGAGGAAAGCCGGTGCAAACGGGTATGCGTCGGCATTGTTTTGGTCAGGACGCGGCCTTGATTGACAGGCTGTGGAGATAGGCGGATGGATCTTCCGGATCGAAGACCTTGCCGTCGAAGAAGGTTTCCTTGCCGCGCGACGTGGTCGCGGGGATGTCGGCGGCGGAAATGCCGAGATCGGTGGCGGCGGCACGCCAGATGTCTTCGCGGTTCACCTGGTCGACCAGTGACTTGATGTCGGTATCGGGCGCCAGTTTGCCCCAGCGGATGTTCTCGGCCATGAACCAGGTGTCGTGGCTTTTGAACGGGTAGGACGCGCCGTTCGCCCAGAACTTCATGTAGAGGTCGCTGCCATGAACGACGCGGCCGTTGCCGTAGTTGATGTCGCCCTTCAGCCGGCCGATGATGTCTTTCACCGGTACGTTGAACCATTGGCGCTTGCCGACGATCGCAGCCATTTCGTCCTTGTTGTCCATGCTTTCGCACCACTGCTGGGCTTCCATCACGGCCATCATCAGTGCCTTGGCGGCGTTCGGGTTTTTCTCCACCCAGTCGGCGCGCATTCCAAGCGCCTTTTCCGGATGCCCCTTCCAGATTTCGCCTGTCGAGGCCGCGGTAAAGCCGATGCCCTGGTTGACCAGCTGCTCGTTCCACGGCTCACCGACGCAGAAGGCATCCATGTTGCCAACCTTCATGTTCGCGACCATCTGCGGCGGCGGTACGACGATGGTCGAAACGTCCTTGTCCGGGTCGATGCCGCCGGCGGCCAGCCAATAACGGAGCCACAGGTCGTGGGTGCCGCCCGGGAAGGTCATCGCGACCCTCACTTCACCGCCATCGGCCTTCTTTTTCTCAAAGGCGGCCTTGAGCTTAGAGGCATCGAGCTGGACGCCGGTGTCGGCATATTCCTTGGCGACGGAGATCGCCTGACTGTCACAGTTGAGGCGAGCGAGGATCGCCATCGGAACTGGAACATTGTTCTGCGTCACCTTGCCGGTGTGCATCAGGTAGGGCATGGGCGAGAGGATATGCGCGCCGTCGATGCCGTTGGCTGCACCACCGAGCACGAGATTGTCGCGAGTCGCGCCCCAGGAGGCCTGTTTTGCGACTTCGACGTCTGCAAGCCCGTGCTTTTCGAAGAAGCCCTTTTCCTTGGCAATGATGAGCGATCCTGAGTCGGTCAGCGCGATATAGCCGAGCTTGACACCAGTCACTTCCGGGCCGGCCGTGGCGGCAAAGGCGCCGGAAGGGAACGCCGTCTTGATCGCTGTGAAGAGTGCTGCGGTCGCTGTCGTCTTGAGAAGGTCGCGACGGGTGATGCCGTTGCTCAAAGTCGTCGTCATGAACAGGTTCCCTTAAGAGTGGCCGGTCGGATTCTGGGCAATAAAAAACGCCGCTCGGAGATTTGCGTCTTCGGGAAAAAGGAATCCCGGATTGCAAAACCCTTGCGACGTCGGTGTCTTTGCGAAGGCCTATTTGGCTTCGACTCGCTGCGATCGCCATTGACCGCAGCAATTTATCCCTTGCAAACCCTGTGCCAGTTTCGAAAACAAATACTAGATCATTGAAATTGAACCGATTTTGGTCTAAATTTGACCCCTGAGTATTTTTTAACCACAGGGAAAATGTGCAAAAAAAATCGGCGGTTGCTTTTGGCTGGCGAAGTTCAGGTGGGAAATTTTGTGCAACGCAAAAAGGCTAAGTCAGAGTTCGTCGCCCAGAGCGCGATCAAATGCGCTATTTCTGACAGGAAAAGCCGCTAGATATTCTGCGATCCTGGTCGGGTCGAAAATCTGCCCGTCCATGAAGCGATCTCCGTCCATGTCTCCTTCGATGCGGATATCGTCATCCAGGAGTGGCGCGGCGCTCGCGCCAAGCGCCAGGCGGTAGATATCCGGCCGATAGGCCGAGGCCGCGCCTGTCCTGTCCCTGGATGAGAGCCCAGCCTGTCCCCAGCGAACCATCTGGCTGTAGATCCACAGCGCCTGGCTTGGTCGCGGATAGTTGGCAAAGTCGGCATGGAATTTGAAGTAACCGTCGATGACGCGGAGATTGCCCTGGTCGTCAAGATTGAACTCGCCTGCCAGAACCCGGCGGATGATGTCGAAGGGTGCCGCGATGTATCGGCTGTTGGCTAGCGCTTCCGACAAGGCGTCGTGATTGTCCGGCCGGTCGCACCAGCGTGCCGCGGCATCGAGTGCCACGATCAGGCGGGAGACGGTTTCCGGATGGGTTTGCGCCCATTCGGGCCGCATGCCGATGACTTTTTCCGGTGCGGACGGCCAGATATCCTGCTTGACGGCGACAATGCGGCCGACGCCACGTTCAGAGGCAACCATATTCCAGGGCGCGCCGACGCAGAACCCGTCGATGGCGCCCGCCGCCAGCGCATCCGACGTCATCGGTGGCGGCACGACAACGAGCTTGACGTCACGATCCGGATCGATACCGCCGGCCGCTAGCCAATAGCGGACTTCATAGTTGTGCGATGAGAAGGGATAGGTGACGCCCAGCGTCGGGAGTGGCTCGCCGCGAGCTTTCATTCCCAGGATAACCTTTGCCAGCGCCAGTGCATTGTCCAGGGCGCTGGCCGTTTCGATCAGGGATGTCTCTTGTCGCATACGGGCGTAAAGCGTCGTCGACAGGGTAATGGCATTGCCGCCGCGCCCGAGTGAAAACGGGGTAATGGTCGGTGAAGGGTTGGAGCCCAGGCCCAGCATTGCCGCGACCGGCATTGGTGAGAGCATGTGAGCGATATCGAAATGCCCAAAGGCGAGCCGGTCGCGGACATTGGCCCAGGAGACGTCCCTGACCAGATCGAGAATGATGCCTTCCTTCCGCGCAAAGCCGAACTCTGACGCTGCAATCAGCACGGAAGCGTCAACGAGCGGAATAAAGCCGGCCCGCAGGATGCGCGAGCCTTCGCCGGTCAAGCGCGCCGGTGCGGCAAGGCCGTTATTGCCGCTTAAGTCCTTGAGCTTGGTTATCATGTTCACTCCAATGCCTCCCGCCGGAAGACGTCGCGCCGGGCAATCACATCAGCAATCCCGCCGCGGTGACGACGCTTTGGGCGATATCGCCGATCTTCCTCTTTTCGTTCATGGCCGTCTGGCGCAGCAGGGCGAAGGCCTGCTCCTCGGAAAGGCCACGCATTTTCATCAGGATGCCCTTGGCGCGCTCAACGATCTTGCGCTCCTCCAGGGCCGACTTGGCGTCCGCCAGTTCCCGTTGCAGCCGGCTGAAAGCATTGAAACGGCTGACGGCCATGTCGAGAATGGGTTTGACCCGTTCCTTCTTCAGTCCATCGACAATATAGGCGGATACGCCGGCATCGACCGCAGCCTCGATGGATGCGGTATCCGAGCGATCCACGAACATGGCGATTGGCCGGGCGACCGTGCGCGTCAACTGAAATAGATGCTCCATCATGTCGCGGTTGGGATTTTCGAGATCGATGAAGATCACATCCGGCTGCAGTGTTTCGATGATCCGCGCAATACCGTTGACCTCGTGAACGACCGTGACCTTCGCGTGTCCAGCCTCTCGCAGTCCCTCCTCGATGATCGACGCGCGGATCGCGTTCTCATCGATGACAAGAATGGTGAGGTCCAGATAAGCCATGAGGCATTCATGGCGCAGCAAAGCAAAGAGTGCAATGCCGGAAGGGCCTATAATTGAGGCAACGCATAAAAAGATCAAAAATTAGGCTAATTTGCATGGGTTCAACAATATGTGGCAAGCGCCTTGAAGCTTTCGTCCACGATCAATCGTGGCGATTTTAGGAGGTCAAACACCGACAGCAGCGTTTGCCGATGCGCAAACTTCCTTCTTTTCAAACGATCTGCGGGCGATCGATCAAGCGACCCATAAGAAATTCTCACAAAGCCACCGGAAACGCTTTTTCGAGCATGCGTTTCGACATGCTGTCAATCGGGTAGGCTCGGCGAATTGACGGGCGAGCGTGCCATGCACGTCTATCCGGAGGAGCCCTTTGGGAACCGCGGGGGCGAACGCCTCTTATTCATGCTCGATTTTAATTCGCATGGAGGATTCAGCGCTGATGGAGAGCCGGGAATACGGCAAGCCGCGGTCGTCAATGACCCTTGTCGTGTTGAAGCGGGCTTCTTCGCCCCGTTTTTCAACCACACCTGCTCCGTAGTTCGACCCGGCACGGCTGCGGCAGTGGTCTGAAAGAGTTGGTTCCAGCCATGGCGGGATCAATGTGAAACAACAACAACAATCATCCATTTGAAAGGGTCGCCACGAGGTCGCTAAACCTCTCGCCCCGGAGTGCTGACGTGCTGACGTAGTAACTTGCGAGAATCGCCCGCCTGGAAGCCGCAGAAGCGAAACTCGCGAGCGACATTTTTGACCGCTGTCCATTAACTTTACGGTGCCCGCGGCAGCCATTCGCTTTCGCGAGATGCTGGTTCAGAAACGAACTGTCTACTGACGGGGTTGCACTGGCTTGCCGCCGTTGCGCCGCACCGCGAAACGTACCGTGAGTGCCAAGAGGCTTGCGATGCGCAATAGGCGTACCTATCTCACACAGGTCCTTAGGAACTTCCTGTCGAGATGGAAAAATGGATACTCACGCAGTCTCCCGTTCAATGGTCGGCATTCGTACCATAATCCCGGACGATGCCTTTACTGCTCACTCGCTCGGGACTGTGCGTGAAGGCAGCGGCGTGGTCATTGGCGAGGATGGTCTGGTCTTGACAATTGGCTATCTGATCACCGAGGCTGAAGAAGTCTGGATCACGAGGGCTGATGGAAAGGTCGTTGCCGGTCATGCGCTCGCCTATGACCAGGAGACTGGTCTGGGTCTCGTTCGAGCGCTTGGCGCACTGGACAGCCCGGCCCTGTTGCTTGGTGATGCCGTAAATGCACGGGTTGGCGATCCCGTTATCTTTGCTGACGGCTTTGGCCGATCCTTGGAGACGAAGATCGTGGCGAAGCGAGAGTTTGCCGGATATTGGGAGTATCTACTAAACGAAGCCATCTTCGTCGCACCCGCCCATCCCTCCTGGGGTGGCGCTGCTGTTGTCGGGCAAGATGGGAGGCTGCTGGGGATCGGATCCCTTAAGCTGGTCATGAGCCGGAACGGGACGAGTTCCGATATCAACATGGTTGTCCCGATTAATTTGCTTCCTCCTATTC
The DNA here is from genome assembly GCA_900468065.1 of Hyphomicrobiales bacterium. GTDB lineage: Bacteria > Pseudomonadota > Alphaproteobacteria > Rhizobiales > Rhizobiaceae > Pararhizobium. The sequence continues at coordinate 44,865 of UBTA01000043.1, forward strand.
TTGACGATTTGCTTGCTCGGGGAAAGGTGAACAAGCCGGCGCGTCCGTGGCTCGGCGCTTTTGCGGCGGAAAGCAACGGGGACGTAGTTGTCATGAGTGTTGCTGCGGACGGACCTGCCGCCAGGGCCGGGTTACGGGGTGGCGACATCATTGCCGAAGTTCGCGATGGCGAGATCGCAGGCCTTGCCGATTTTTACCGTCAGGTCTGGAAGAGTGGCCCGGCAGGATCAGAAATTCCCGTCAGGATATTGCGCGACGGCCGCGAGGCCTGGCTTCGCGTCAAGTCGGCTGATCGCGACAGCTTCTTAAAAAAGCCCCAGCTACAGTAATCTTGGCAACAGATGTTAGGTGGACTTGGCTTTAAGGCCAAGGATGTTCTGGCTTACTGAAGAATACCGACCTCGATACATGCCGTGATGAAATGGGAGCGGGAGAGTGCTGTTCCGATTTGCCCGCGTAGGGCATCTTGGCAGGACTTTCGGGCAACCTTGTAGGACGGGCCCTTATGACGGTTCCAACCTTTCACGAGGAAGGCGAGGGCATCACCCGGGCCGACGATATTGTCTACCCTGCCGTCGGCGGCCAAAACCCGGACCGGATACTCCCATCTCATCCGAAGATCTATGCGAATGATCTGGGTCATGGGCTATTGGGCGAGTATCCCCGCCTCCAAACATGCCGCAACGAAGTCGTCACGAATGGAGGTGGCCGAAACGCGCCTGCCGAGCGCCGCCATGCAAAGGTTCCTTGCACGGTCGTAGTGTTCGCCACGCGTTTGCGGCCATCGCTGTGTCATTGTGTTCAGCGCCGACTGCGGACCATCGATGTCGACGGGGATACCGTGCCCAACACGCACCCGTACAGGCTCGGCCCAGCAGATATTGCTGCAATTCATTTCCGTTTCTATGATCATCTTGGGCTCCTCCCAGAACCACAAGAATAACTCGGAGCGCTAATATTTGTTCCCGAGATATACCGTCATCAGCGCCAGCGAGATTCGTTTGAAAGGGCCGGGTTGCGAGGTAATCGAACTTTGTCCGACTGGGCTATGGGGCAGGTACGAACTTGCCCTCATACCGGACTCGGAAATTGCGCCGCTCTGCCTCCTCCCGGAAGCACATGAAAATCAGTTCGAGATCGCTTTTATTGTCGGCGCGTCCGAGCAGGCAAAGTGTGACGACGACTGCTTCGGAATAGCCGCGGCTCAGCCGGATAGCGGCGTTTCTGATTTCGTTTATTCCCGGATCGTTGCGGCTTTCACTGCGCTGGTAAACCAGCCAAAAACGCGCCGTCTCCCATACCAACCGCAGGGCGTCTGTCACATCGTGTTTGAATTCAGCAGCGCTCATGGCCGGTGTCCAGGAAACGGTCAGCTCGTCCTGCACACCAAACAGATTGAAGTATCCGTCAAAATCGATAGTACTCGACAGCCGCTCCTCCAGCATTTCAAATGCTGTGGCGTCGGCTATCGAGGTCCTGAAATATACGGCCATGGAACGCCTAGGATTGCACGGTAAACCGGCTCAACCGACCGGCGCCATGAACAGACTGGCCAGCTCGAAGAAACGGCTGATCGGTGCTGATGACTTGAGCCTGCTTCAAGCACCCGTTTTCTTCTTTGGCGCCGGCAACAGGCCTTCGCGCTGCAGCTGCTTACGCGCGAGTTTGCGCTGACGGCTGATCGCTTCGGCTTTCTGGCGTGCTTTCTTTACCGACGGCTTCTCATAAGCTTCACGCATCCGCATTTCGCGAAAGACGCCTTCCCGTTGGAGCTTCTTCTTCAGCACCCGAAGCGCCTGGTCGACATTGTTGTCGCGAACTAATACCTGCATTTGAAATCTTTCAACTCTGACCGCCCGTTAGAAGGCGGGGGCAATCTAGCGATTCGGCTGAAATTTACCAGCGGTGTTGATCACGATTTTTAACTTTTCTGTCCGGTGTCGACGAGGTCGAGAACGTTGCGATCGAGGATTGTACGCGTACAACAGACACGATCCCGCCTGATGTCATGGTTCATTGGTGGTTTAACAAAAAAGACTTTGCCATGCAGCGGAGAATCAGAATTACTGCAATCAGCGCATTTTAGGCGTTAAATAGAAAATAAGCGCAGATAGAATGAGATCTCAATGTTGAATACGGCAAGCGGCAAAAACAATGAGACTTTGCGCTCGTTGATCTCTTCTGACGCCGAGGAACTGTCCCGCCAGTTGCGGGCGCACCAGCAGCGGACATTTCCGCCGACAGCTCAAAAGACCATTCGCCAGTTTATGCCTGCAGAAGCTGCCGATTTCATTGGTATCCATCAGGGCTACCTTCGCCAGATCGTCGCTGACGGGCATGGGCCTGAACCGCTGGCGAATGGCCGCCGCCAATATTCCGTGCAGGATATTGAAAATCTCCGTCACTTTCTCGACGAAGGGGGCAAGGGGCCTGGAAAGTACGTTCGCCACCGGCGCGCCGGTGAGAAGCTTCAGGTCATTTCGGTGATGAACTTCAAGGGCGGTTCCGGCAAGACGACGACATCGGCACATCTTGCACAGTTTCTCGCACTTCGCGGTTACCGGGTTTTGGCCATCGATCTCGACCCACAGGCCTCGCTGTCGGCACTGTTCGGACACCAGCCCGAGTTGGATGTTGGCGAGAACGAGACGCTTTATGGTGCAATCCGTTACGACGCAGCAAGGCGCGACGTAACGGACATTGTGCGCGCAACCTACACGCCCAATCTTCATATCATTCCAGGCAATCTCGAGCTGATGGAGTTCGAGCATGAGACGCCGAAGGCTCTCGCCGGGCGGCACAAAACGGATTCGATGTTTTTTGCGCGCATCGGTGAATGCCTGGCCGAGATTGAAAGCGCCTATGACATCGTGGTCATCGATTGCCCGCCGCAACTGGGCTTTCTGACGCTATCGGCTCTGTGCGCTGCCACGGCCGTGCTGATTACCGTTCATCCGCAAATGCTCGATGTCATGTCGATGAGCCAGTTCTTGCACATGACGGGTGACCTCCTGTCGGTCGTCGAGGAGGCCGGCGGTTCCATGGACTATGATTGGATGCGATATCTGGTCACCCGCTATGAACCCAATGATGGACCGCAGTCGCAGATGTCAGGTTTCATGAGATCCATTTTCGGAAATCGCGTGCTGGAAAACGCGATGCTGAAATCGACCGCCATCTCCGATGCCGGCCTGACCAAACAGACACTTTATGAAGTCGAAAGAAGTCAATTTACCAGGGGAACGTACGATCGCGCGCTGGAATCTCTCACGGCGGTCAACAACGAAATCGAAGATCTGGTCAAACGGACCTGGGGAAGGAAGTAACAATGGCTCGCAAGAATGTTTTCTCGCTCCCGCAGCCTGAAACGGGTTCGGCGGTCGAAGGCGAGCCGCCTTTTGCGAATTCGCGTCCCCTTGCAGGCTTTGAAAAGCCACTGAAGCGCGCCAGCCCTGTTGGGGCTATATCGCAGTCCCTGGGGGGTATCCACGAGAAGGCGCAGCGAGTCGATGCACTGGAGGAACAGCTTGCGCGCGGACAGTCGATTGTCGAGCTCGATCCCGCCGTAGTGGACAGTTCATTCGTTGTCGATCGGTTGGGTATCAGTTTCGAGGACCAGGAGATTCTTGTTGCCCAGATCCGCGATCATGGACAGCAAGTCCCCATCCTGGTTCGTCCGCATCCAGAAAGGGATGGACGTTTTCAGGTTGCCTATGGACACCGGCGTCTGGCGGCCATCCGCGAGATCGGCGGGACGGTCAAAGCGGTTATCCGGGACCTGAGCGACGAACAGTTGGTCGTTAGTCAGGGCCAGGAAAACAATGCGCGCACCGACCTGACATTCATCGAGCGGTCTTTTTTTGCGTCACGGCTGGAACAACGAAATTTCAGCCGCGACCTCATCATGTCGGCTCTCGGTGTGGACAAGGCGGCTCTCTCCAGAATGATCGCATTGGTCAACCGCCTGCCTGCGGAATTGATTGAAGCCATCGGCGCGGCTCCGGATTTCGGGCGCACACGCTGGGCCGAGCTTGCCGACCTGATCGAGGATGAGAGTAAGAAGGCGAAAGCCCTCAAGCTTGTCGTCGAACCTGGTTTTGGCAAGTTGAAATCGAACGAGCGCTTTCAGCTGGTCTATGATCAGCTACGTAAAATTCGCGACAAGGCAAGAACCTCTGTCTGGAAGACCGGCGTCGGCAAAAAGGCCGTGAAGATCTCTGAGACCGATGACCTGCTGAAACTGTCTTTTGATAAAACTGTTGAGCCGGACTTCGGGTCTTATATCGAAGCCCGGCTCACCATGCTTTACGAAGAGTTCGTGCGGTCGAAAGAAACAGCAGCAACGGCGATCTGAACAGCGCAACGGGCCGGGCTTCGGCTGTGAACCCCCAATTGTCGAGACCGGCTCTATGCGTTGATCGCGCTATGCCGGTCTTCGCACACGCGATGCATGGTCGTCGACACGGGGTTTTGCCCGGAATTTTTCGGCCGGTGCCGGACGGCCGACGTGGAAACCTTGCACCTGATCGATGCGGAATTCGTGCATCAGAGCCAGCTGTTCGTCCGTTTCGACGCCTTCCACCAGAATCTTGTGGCCGCGGTTGCGCACGAGCCCGATAATATCCTGGAGCATGGCCTTGCCCCTCGGGGTATTGCTATCATGCAAGAATGAACGGTCGATTTTCACCGTGTCAAAATCGATCAGGCGAAGCCAGGAGAGGCCGGCAAAACCCGTTCCAAAATCGTCGAGCCATATCTTGATACCCAGTGTCTTCAGATCGCTGATGCATCGGAGGATATCGGAATTCATCTCCATCTCGAGACCTTCGGTGATCTCGAAGGCAAGCCTGCCGCCGGCAACGCCGGTTTCGCCCAAAATAGCAGCAACGGATGTTGCAAAACCGGGCGTCTTGAGCTGGATCGGGGAAACATTGACGCTGACAACGCGAACATGATTGTCGATCAGCAGCTCGGAACAAACCGTTCGGATCGCCCAGTATCCAAGATTTAGGATGGCGCCTGTTCGCTCGGCGATAGGAATGAACAGGCTGGGGGAAACAGACGTGCCATCGATCATCGTCAGGCGCATCAGAGCCTCGACAGCTTCGACATTGCCCGATGAGACATTGCGGATCGGTTGATAAACCAGCGACACCAGGTTTTGAGCCGTAGCGATCTTCAAAAGGGCGGCGACATTCTCGCTTTCGTCGCTGCTATGCGGATCGTTCGGGTCAAACAGCTTGATGCAGTTGCGCCCGCTTGCCTTTGCGCCGTACAAGGCGCGGTCTGCCTCATGGATGATCTTTTCCAGTTTCGTGCCGGCTTCGCTTCTGGTGAACGCGGCCCCGACGCTGACTGTGACGATCGACATGCCATCGCGGCGTTGCTGATGGAGCAGGCCCATTTTTTCCACCGTACAGCGGATGCTTTCCGCCAGTTCCGCGACCTCGTCTTGCGATGCCACACGCGCAAGCACGATGAATTCTTCACCGCCGTAACGGCCGATTGAACCGTTATAAGGCTTGATCGATTCGGTGAGGACATCCGCCACCTGAATGAGGCAGCGATCACCCTCTTGATGGCCGTAGCAATCGTTGTATTTCTTGAAGAAATCGACATCGATAAGGATCGCTGTAAAGCGCGTACCGTAGGTCTGCCAGGCATTCCAGTAGTCACGCAATCTCTGATCGATCGCCCTGCGGTTCTCGAGGCCGGTTAGCGGATCGGTGTTGGACAAGCGTAGCAAGGCGTCGCCGCGTTCGGCAGCTTCCTTTTGCTGCAGGCGGGCCTCGATCGCGTTGAGGAAAACCTTGTAGCGTTCTCTGTTGAGCTTCCAGTTCACATAAGACGTGAACACGAAGCACGACACGCAGAAGGTGCCGAACGCCAGCTTATAGGAGGGGTCGATCGGGGGGAACGACAGCAAGGCGGCAAAGAAAATCAGGAGGATGACGGCAGACGCCATCAGGGAAAGGCGGAACTGAAAGCTGAAGAACAGGTTGACGCTCATCATGAAAATGGCGCCGAAAACCATGTAATAGGAGATGCTCGGCGTATCAGCAGTCATCAGTGACGGATAGAGCCACCCTGCATAGGCGATGACCAAGGCCGTCGCGCAGGTTGCATCAATCGTGTCTGCACTGGCGTTCCAGCGGAACTGCAGCTCCAGCAGAATGAAAGCGATCGTACCGATAACGAAGCGGGCAGAGATCACATATGGGGCAACGTCCGGAACCAACAGAATGTCGGTTACCGAAAACAGAAGATACACCGCAATGGCGATCCACATTCCTTGCCGGGTATCTTGCCGTCGTGTGCTCTGGCCCTCGTCACGATAAAGAATGCGCAGTTCTGCCGACGCTGGCCTCGGCAGTTCAGCGTTGAGATCAATCTCTACTACGTCGGCAAGCGTGTGCTTCATGCACGTCCCATCGCGTTGCGTCTCATCCTCTTGAGTTCGAAGTCTCCGCCAGATGACTGGCCGTGCCCGAGGCATCCGTACCCGCAGAACGGATAGGCAGCCCACCAGGAAAAGGCAGCACTTTTGGGCACAGTATGGGACGTACATTAAGTTTTCCTGAATTTGCAGAGGGCCGGCGCATTTGTTCGAGAGTCCCCACTGTTACGCGAGTGCGTTAACCATGCCATGCGGATACGTGCAATTTTGATTGGCACTGCACTCGTTTTTCCCCATAGTGTTAATGATCTATTAACGCATGAGGCTCGAGTGACCCAAATCAAGATTGCATTTGACGGCGAAAGCCTAATCACCCCAGCGGCCATAACCTCCGAACTATCCTCCTCCAAGAACGATCTTCATTACGAGCAGCTTGCGACCGGCCGCGTAGAGGTCACACTTGCGCTGAAGATTGCACAACAACAGATCCAGGAGGATCAGGACCCGGCGCTCATCATCCATCGCCTGATTGGCGCGCTTCACGAAACGCGCCGCAGATATCATCACAATGTCTGGCAGGAGCTGATCCCGATCGTTCAAAACCACCCGGTCGCGGATTTCTTTCATGAGGATCCGTTCACGCGCTGGTCGTTCATGAAGCCGCGCGGTTATTCGGGCGATGCTCAGTTGATTGACTTCATCTACGGTCACCCCACGATTGCAGAGGAAATCGCCAAGGCGTCGCCACTCGGCAAGGAACTCTACGGCTACACCAGCCAGTCCCCGTCTCCGGTCGCAGTGCGTGAACGCCGAGATCTCCTGACGCGTTACGTCGACGAAATCGCGACCGAAAAAGGCCCAGGCACTGAAATCCTAACGGTGGCGGCCGGCCATCTGCGCGAGGCCGACAACTCGGCGGCCTTGCGGGAAAAGCGGATCAAGCGGTGGGTGGCTCTTGACCAGGATCCGCTCAGCGTCGGTTCGATGGTACGCGACTTCAGCGGCACATGCGTCGAGGCGATGGACGGCTCCGTTCGCGGTTTGCTGACGAAATCGCACACGATCGGCAAGTTCGACTTCATCTACGCGGCAGGTCTTTACGACTATCTTGCCGACAAGGTGGCGATCAAGCTGACCCAGACTTGCCTGGACATGCTGAAGCCGAACGGTGTGTTTCTGTTCGCGAATTTCTCGCGCGACGTCGATGATGACGGCTACATGGAAACTTTCATGAACTGGGCGCTGTTGCTGCGTTCTGACGTGGAAATGTGGAATATCATCAACGCCAGCGCCGATCGCAATTCGATCGACGCGCGTGTCGAGTTCGGTGAAAACCGGCACATCGTTTACGGTATCATCCGTAAACATAACTAAGTTTCAGGGGGCGGCCTAACCGCCCCCTGCTCAACCCTTGAACAGGTATTGCTCGATCGAAGCCGCCTTCATCTCGATTGAGAAGCCTGATGCCTTCGGTGGCATATAGGCGGCGTTTTCGATGATGCACGGATCGAGAAAATGTTCGTGCAGGTGGTCGACATATTCGATCACCCGGCCCTCCTTGGTCCCAGACACGGCAACATAATCGATCATCGACAGATGCTGGACATATTCGCACAGCCCGACACCACCGGCATGTGGCCAGACCGGCAGGTCATATTTTGCGGCGATCAGAAGAACCGCAAGCACTTCGTTCAGGCCGCCCATGCGGCATGAATCGATCTGGACGATGTCGATCGCGCCCTCAGCAATGAACTGCTTGAACATGATGCGGTTCTGGCACATCTCGCCGGTCGCGACCTTGACGGCGCCAATGCCTGCGCGGATCTTGCGATGTCCGGCAACGTCGTCAGGACTGGTCGGTTCCTCGATGAAGAATGGCTTGGCGAAGGCGAGCTTGTTGACCCATTCGATCGCTTCGTTGACTTCCCAGACCTGGTTGGCATCGATCATCAGGTAACGATCGGGGCCGATGACGTCGCGGGCGATGCGCAGGCGACGGATGTCGTCCGCCAAATCGCGGCCCACCTTCATTTTAATATGGTTGAAGCCGGCATCGATCGCTTCTTGGCAGAGACGGCGCAGTTTGTCATCGTCATAACCGAGCCAGCCGGCGGATGTCGTGTAGCAGGCATATCCTTCCGCCTCGAGCGTCGCGATGCGTTCGCCCTTGCCCGCCTCTGCACGCTTGAGAATGCCAACGGCCTCATCGCGGGTGATCACATCGGTCAGATAGCGGTAGTCGACAATATCGGCGATCTCCTCGGCCGGCATGTCTGCGATCAGCCGCCAGACGGGTTTGCCCGCCTGTTTGGCAAGCAGGTCCCACACGGCGTTGACGACAGCGCCGGTGGCAAGATGCATCGCACCCTTGTCCGGGCCGATCCAGCGGAGCTGGCTGTCGCCGGTCAGGTGGCGCCAGAATTTGCCGGGATGGGCAAGGATCTCGCCGAGTTGGGCGCCGATGACCAGGTGCTTCATCGCATTCATGGCCGCACAGCAGATTTCGTTGCCACGGCCGATGGTGAAGGTTAGGCCGTGACCGGAGAGTCCGTCCGTGTCGGTATCGAGAATGACATAAGCTGCAGAATAATCCGGATCGGGGTTCATCGCGTCCGAACCGTCCAGGCTTTGCGAGGTGGGGAAGCGCAGGTCGAAGACGCGGAGATCGGTGATACGGGTCATGGGTTTGCTCCGAAAAGTATGGGCGGCAGGCTGTGGTCAGGGGATTATGAATTGGCCGGTGCAGAGAAGCCCCGCATCGGCCAACCCGTTAGATATCTGCTCGCGTGGTCTGCTTCTGGCTGCCGAGGCCCTCGATACCGAGTTCAACCACATCGCCGGGTTTCAGGTAGCGCGGCGGCTTCATGCCCATGCCGACGCCGGGTGGCGTGCCGGTGGAGATGATGTCGCCGGGATGCAGCGACATGAACTGGCTGAGATAGGACACGAGGAAGGCAGCGCCATAGACCATGGTCCTTGTCGTGCCGTTCTGTACGGTTTCGCCGTTGACTTTCAGCCAGAGCCCAAGGTTCTGCGGATCGGCGACTTCGTCCTTCGTCACCAGCCAGGGGCCGATCGGACCGAACGTGTCGCAGGACTTGCCCTTGGTCCACTGGCCGGAACGCTCGATCTGGAAGGCGCGTTCGGAAACGTCGTGGACGGTGCAATAGCCGGCTACATAATCGAGAGCGTCGGCTTCGGAGACATATTTGGCAGTCTTGCCGATGACCACACCGAGTTCGACTTCCCAGTCGGTCTTTTCCGAACCGCGCGGGATCAACAGATCATCATTCGGGCCGACGATTGCCGAGGTTGCCTTCATGAAAACGACGGGTTCCGGCGGAACGGCCATGCCGGATTCGGCCGCATGGTCGGCATAGTTGAGGCCGATGCATATGAATTTTCCGATGCCGGTGACGCAAGGGCCGATGCGCGGCGTACCGGCGACGACCGGCAGGCTTGCCGGATCGAGCTTTGCCAGCGCGGCAAGTGCTGCGGGATCGATATCCTTGCCGCCAATATCAGAAACATGGGCGGAAAGGTCGCGGATTGCGCCGTCAGCGTCGAGGATGGCCGGCTTTTCAGCGCCCGGTGCGCCATAGCGAAGAAGTTTCATTGATGTGTGTCCTGTTTCAAGGCGTCAGATCGTCCAGCCACCGTCGATGGCGTAGGCCTGGCCGGTCGTGTAGGTGGCACCGGCGAGATAGACAGCGAGGTCGGCGATCTCTTCCGGCGTGCCGAGCCGGCCCATCGGCTGGCGGGCGATGAAGGCGGCGCGGGCGGTATCGTAGTCGCCCTGCGAACGCATGCGCTCCTGCAGTGACGGGCTTTCGACGGTGCCGGGGCAAATGGCGTTGCAACGGATGCCCTGAGCGACATAATCGGCAGCAACGGCCTTGGTCAGGCCGATGACGGCAGCCTTGGTAACCCCGTAGGCGAAGCGGTTTGGTACACCCTTGATGCTGGAGGCGACCGACGACATGTTGACGATGGAACCGTCGCCGCGCGCCAGCATGCCGGGCAGAACGGCGCGGATGGTGCGGATCATCGCCTTGACGTTGAGATCGAAGGCGAATTCGAGATCGCTATCCTTCATCTCCAGCACCGATCCGCCGTGGACGACGCCGGCACAATTGAACAGTACATCTATGTCGCCGATTTCAGCGACCAGCGTCGAAACCGCCTCGGCCTCCAGCACATTGAGAATGTGGGTTGAGATGCCTGGCTCCTTGGTCAGGTTGGAGAGGGCCTCGGCGTTGATGTCGGTGGCGTGGACAATGGCGCCCGCGCGGGCGAAGGCGAGGGCCGAGGCCTGGCCTATGCCTTGTGCCGCAGCGGTGATCAGGACTATCTTGCCGGTCAGATTGGCGGTCATGTCATTAGCCTCTTTTAGGTTTTCTTGCGTTCGACGATAAGAATGTGATCGGCGGCGAGCACGACGTCATCGCGCTGATTGATGACTTCGCAGCGTTCGGTGACGCGGCCGGATGCCGGCCGCTTCGGGTCGTCGTCTTTGGCTGCGATCGTTACGCGCGTGCGGATCGTATCACCAATGTGGACGGGACGGACAAACCGCAATCGGTCATAGCCATAAGAAAACGCGACCGGATTGATCAGGGACGCAGTCAGACCGACGCCGATGGAAAAGATCATCGTGCCATGGGCGATGCGTTGGCCGCCTGGCAAGGTCTTGGCGAATTCGGCATCCATGTGATGCGGAAAGAAATCGCCGGTATGACCGGCATGAACGACGAAATCGGTCTCGGTGATCGTTCGGCCGGTGGTCAGCCGGACGGAGCCGAGTTCGTAGTCTTCGAAATGGATGATCTGTTCGCTCATAATTCAAATCCCGGTAGCTGGGCAATTGGCGTTGCCGGCTTCGCGCTGGATTGATAGGCGGCTTCGACCAGCGCCATGGTCTGCCAAGCATCTTCGACGGAGCCAGTCAGCACCTCGTCCTCGCCGATGGCAAAGCGTTGCAGGCTGGCCATACGATTGGCAAAGGCATCTGGAAACCATGCGCCTTGCAGCGGCACGGAAACCCATTCGTCGCCCCCTGCCGGGCGTATCCAGAGCTCGTCCGGCTCGCCGCGCGGATAGTCGAGATTGACGCCGAGCTTGATATAGGCGGCGCCCTTCGTGCCCGAAATGCGGAACTCGCAGGCCTGGAATTTCCGGCCGAAATCATGGTCGTGATTGACCGACAGAACGCAGCGCAGTCGGTCGCCATAATCGAGAATAGCAGCCGTGCGGGTCTGGGCGACGTCGTGGTTTGGATGGCCGATGGTCTTGGCATGAATCCCCAGCGGGTTGCCGATGAGACCGCGGATAAAATCCAGATAGTGGATGGAGTGCATGGCGATTTCGATCCGCGGCAGGCCCTTGAGGAAAGGCCAAAGACCCCACGGCGTCGCCAGCGCCAGCCAGGCATCGAAATCGACGATCTCGCCAAGAAATCCGCGCTCGACCGCATCCTTCAAGGCCAACATCATCGGCGCGAAACGCAGCTGAAAGTTGACCGCAGCCTTCAACTGTCTGGTGCGGCATATGTCCAGGATTTCCGTGGCTGCGGTTAGATCCGAGCCCATCGGCTTTTGAATGAGGACGGCAGCGCCCAACGGCAGTTTCGACAGGATCGCGGCATGCGTTGCCGGGGGGGTCGCAAGATCAAAGACGGCGTCTTCAACCGCGAGCGCTTCATCTTGGCTGGCGAATACCTGGATGCCCCAGGTTTCGGCCAGTCCCCGTGCTTTAACGGCATTTGGATCGTAGAGACCTGCGACCGGAAAACCAGCTTTCCTGTAGGCCGGCAAATGGGCGTCGCCGACGATACTGCCAGCGCCGAAAATGACGATAGGACGCGGCGTGGCGGGCTTGGGCCACCATTGGCGCAGCATTGTCGGATCGAAATGCTCAGTCATGATGAAAAACCTCTTCCATCATTGCCCACCACTCACCGTCCTTGCGGGTAGCAAGCGGCTTCTGGCAGGGCATGCAGACCGACCACCACTCCTTGTTTTTCGGATGCGCCGCAATCTTGGCCATGTCGGAGTCGAAATCGGTACCTTCATATTCCCAGTAGCCGAACAACAGGTTTTCCGGCTCCTTCAGGAAGATCGAATAGTTGGTGATGTTGCAGTCCGAAATCAGGGCAAGGATTTCGGGCCACACGGCTGCATGCAGCCGCCGGTATTCCTCAACCTTAGTCGGCTCAAGCCCGATCACCATGCTCATGCGCTGCATAACCGTCTCCCGTCAGGCCCGGAATTCGCGGGTAAATTCTTCGACCGAGCGCGATTTGACCGCATCCCAGTCCCAGGCGATGCCGATGCCCGGCTCGGATGGTGCGAGCGCCTTGCCATCGACAATCTCCATCCGCTTCTCCGTCAGATCGTCGAGCTGGGGAATATACTCGACATATTTACCGTTTTGTACGGCGCAAACCAGGCTGACATGCAGTTCCATCAGGAAATGCGGGCAGACGGGAATGTTGAAGGCTTCGGCTGCATGCGCGACCTTCAGCCATGGGGTGATACCGCCGATGCGGGCGACGTCGACCTGAACGATCGAGCAGGCGCCTTTTTGCATATATTCACGGAAATGGCGGATCGAATACATCGATTCACCGACGGCGATCGGCGTCGTGGTCGAACGCGAGAGACGGATATGGCCATCAAGATCATCAGCCGGAAGCGGCTCCTCGATCCACGCGAGATCGAGTTCCTGCAAGCGCGCGGCCCGGCGGATCGCTTCATCGACGGCAAAGCCCTGATTGCAGTCAGTCATGATCTCGAATACGGGACCGACGGCTGCACGCACCGCCGACAGCCGGTCGTAATCTTCCGAGCCATGCGGGCGACCGATCTTAATTTTGGAGCCGGAAAAGCCATTTGCCTTGGCCTGCAGGGCATCATCGACCAATGCCTGCTTGTCGATATGCAGCCAGCCGCCTTCGGTCGTGTAGAGCGGGCAACGGTCACGGGCGCCGCCGGCGAGCTTCCACAGAGGAAGGTTCTGCTTCCTTGCCCGCAAATCCCAGAGTGCCGTATCGACGGCCGCCAGCGCCAGCGCCGTGATCGGGCCGATCGTGGTGGCGTGCGTGGCGAATTCCAGCTTGTGCCAGATCGCCTCGATGCAGTCGGAATCGGCGCCGATCAACAGCGGCACGAGATGGTCTGACAGCAGCCGCATGACGGAAGAGCCACCCGAGCCGATCGTATAGCTGTAGCCCGTGCCTGTTGCGCCATCGGAATCGGTGATGGTGACGAAGGGGGTTTCCTGGCTGACAAAGCTCTGGATCGCGTCGGTCCGCTTCACCTTCGGTTGAAGGTCGACCATGCGCAGTTCAATTTTCTCGATACGGGCCATCATAGATTCCTTAAGCGACAAGGCTCTTGCCGGTGGTCAGGTCGAACAGGTGTGCTTGTAAGAGATCGAAGCTCATCTTGATGGTCTGGCCGGACGGCAGGGGGCGCGGGTTGAGCATGCGTGACACCCAATCGCGGCCGTTGAAGCCGACAAAGACCAGTGTCTCATTCCCCAGCGGTTCTGTGATCGAAACCGGAAGCTGAAGTTCGGCGACCGCCTCGGCATCGCCCGAATTCAGACCATGACCGGTCGGGTAGAAATCGTCGGGCCGAAGGCCGAAGGTTACCTTCTGGCCAGTCGTCAGGCGCTGGCGAAACTTCGGGGGGATCGGCAGGGTAGCGCCGGTGGCGAAGACCAGCTTGCCGCCGTCAACCGTTACATCATCCATATTCATCGGCGGCGAGCCGATGAAGCCGGCAACAAACTTGGTGAGCGGCCGTTTGAACACATCTTCAGGCGTACCGATCTGCTCGATATGGCCATCGCGCATGATGACGATGCGGTCGGACAGCGTCATCGCCTCGACCTGGTCATGCGTGACGTAGATCATCGTTGCCTGCATGCGTGCATGCAGCTTCTTGATCTCGGTGCGGACCTGCGTGCGCAGCTTGGCGTCGAGATTGGACAGCGGCTCGTCGAACAGGAAAACGTCCGGGCGCCGGACGATTGCCCGGCCCATGGCCACACGCTGGCGCTGGCCGCCGGAAAGCTGCGAGGGGCGGCGCTCAAGAAGATGCGAAAGGTCGAGAATGGCTGCAGCATCCGCCACCTTTTCCTTGATTTCCTCGGGCGGACGTCCGGCGATCTTCAGTGAAAAGCCCATGTTCTCGCCAACCGTCATATGCGGATAGAGCGCATATGACTGGAACACCATGGAAATGTTGCGGGCGCGGGGTGGCAGGTCGTTGACGACATTGTCACCGATCTCGATCGTGCCGCCGCTGACATCTTCAAGGCCGGCGATCATCCGCAGCGTCGTCGATTTTCCGCAGCCGGACGGGCCGACCAAAGCGATGAACTCGCGGTCCTTCACTTCGAGATCGATGCCGTGCACCACTTCCAGCGCGCCGTAGCGCTTGACCAGTTTCTTGAGACTGACGGGAGCCATAAAATTATCCTTTGACCGCGCCGAAGGTGAGGCCGGAGACGAGGTGTTTTTGTATGATAAAGGTGAGTGTCAACGCCGGGATAATCATCACGACAGCCAAGGCACACATGCCGCGCCAGTCGATCGTAAATTCCGCCGTATAGTCGAGCAGGCCGACCGGCAGCGTCTTTGAATTCACGGAGCGGGTGATCTGCGAGGCCAGCGCATATTCGTTCCACGAGATCAGGAACGCAAAGATACCCGCCGATGCGATGCCGGGACCGGCAAGCGGAAACTCGACTTGCCAAAAGGCTTGCCAACGCGTGCAGCCGTCGATCTGGGCAGCTTCCGCCAGATCTTTCGGTACCTGCCGGAAAAAACCATCGATCAGCCAGATGGTGAAGGGCACGTTGAGCGCGACATAGGTGAGGATCAGCGCGAAATGCGTATCGATGATACCGGTGCGAGCAAAGATCATGAACAAGGGCAGCGATAGTGCAATGCCGGGCACGGCGCGGGTGAGCATGAAGCCGAGGAAGATCGCCGACTTGCCCTTGAACTTGTAGCGCGCAAAGGCGTAACCGCCCGCCATGCCGATCCCGAGCGCAATGAATGTCGAAGTGATCGAGACGATCAGCGAGTTGCGGAAATAGGACCAGACCGGAATGCCACCCTGGCCGGCGCCAGAAAACATCGATCTGTAAGCGTCAAGCGACAGGTCCTGCGGAATCCAGACGGGGGGCTTCGCCATGATCTCGACGGTGGGGCGCAGCGATGACAAGATGATCCAGAAGCCGGGCAGGCAGATGAGCAGCATCGCTACAAACAGGGTGATGATATGGGCGAGCGAATAAAGCCGCTTGCGCAGGCGGTGGGACGAATTGATATCCATTACCACTCAGCTCCGATCTGCTGGCGCGCGGCTGCGAGCTTGCGGAAGAAATAGACGGTGAAGAGGATCGACAGCACGATGGCGAAATAGGCCATGGCATTGGCGAGACCCATGCGGGCATCGCCATAGGCGGTGCGTCCGACCAACGTCCACAAAAGCTCGGTTCGCTTGGCCGGGCCGCCATCGGTCATGATCTTGACGATGTCATAGGCTCTTGCAACGTCGAGTGAACGGATGGTCATGGCGATGAAGGCAAACGGCATCAGATACGGCCAGATGATGTAACGGAAGGTCTGCAGCGGCGTGCAGCCATCGACATGGGCTGCCTCGATTGGATCACGCGGCATGGCCAGAAGCCCGGCCAGAATGAGGATTGCGAAGACCGAAGTGGAAGACCAGACTTCGGCGACGGTGATCGAGAACAGTGCCAGGTTGCCGTTGATCAGCCACGGAATTGCCTGGTCGGTCAGCCCCAGCGCCTGCAGGCCGTTGTTGATCAGGCCGATATTGTCATTGAACAGGAACTTGAACTGGAAACCCACGAGCACCGGCGAAAACATCATCGGAAACATCATCATGGTACGCAGCAGCCGCTGACCGCGTACAGCTTTGGAGACCAGCAGCGCAAGACCGAGGCCGAGCAGCATTTCGGCATTGAGCGCAATTGTCAGGAAAAGCACGGTACGCCCGAAAGCGACCCAGAAATCCGAGCTCGAAACGACGGTCATGTAGTTGCGCAGGCCGATGAAGACGTAGAGCGATTCCGGCTTGGTGAGGCGGAAAGGCGTGAAGCTCGAATAGAAGGACAGCGCCAGCGGCACGACGACGACCGCCGCCAGGACCAGGAACGCCGGAAATAGCAGCAGCACCGGTGCCGATAATCTGGATAGTTTCATGTCGCGCCCTTTGATTTGCGCCGGAAATGAAAGGCGGCGCCACGACGAAAGCCGTGGCGCCGCGTCAGTTCAATCAAAGCTTGCCGGCATCCTGCAGGATGGTTGTGGCCTTCTCGGCGGCCGCATCAAGCGCCTGCTTGGAGGTCTTGTCGCCAAGGATCGCAGCCTGCAGTTCCGGATAGACCGAGTTGGAAATCTCGATCCATTCGGCTGTCTGTGGGACCGGGAAGGCGTATTTTGCCGCTTCCTGGAAGGCCTGCAGCACTTCCGTCTTGTAGGCGTCGCCCTCGGCGGCCTTGATGTTGAAATCCCAGACGGCGCTGCGTGTCGGCAGCGGACCGGTCGCTGATTCCAGCTTCTGGCTGTCTTCGTTGGTCAGCCACCAGACCAGCGATGCGGCTGCCTCCTTGTTGGCGCAGGATTCCGTGACCGAGAAGCCGTGGTGACCGGACCAGCCGGTGCGCTTGCCCGACGAACCGGCCGGTTGAACCTTCACGCCGACATTGCCGGCAACCTTGGAGGATTTCGGGTCGTTGAAGAAGCTCGCCCAGCCAGGCCAGTCGAGATTAAGCGCGATCGAACCGGACGCAAAGCCTTGGCCGAGATCGTCCCAGAGGTAGTTCGTTGTGCCGGCTGGAACGGCCTTGTTCTTGTAGAGATTGACGAACCAGTCGAGTGCGCGCACACCTGCGTCCGAATTGAAGGCCGGGCGGCCATCCTTGTCGAGATATTCGCCGCCCTCGGCAACCAGCATTTCATAGAAGCGGCCGTTGATTGCCTCTTCCTTGCCGGCAAACTGCGTGCCGTAGAATGTCGGCGGAGAGGCGAAGAACGCGGCCTGGTCTGTAACCTGCGCCCAGGTGTCGGGCGGTGTCAGGTCGTAGCCGTACTTTGCCTTGAATGCCGTCTTCTTGGCTTCATCCTGATAGAGGTTCTTCTGGTAATAGAGCGCCGAAACGTCGAACTGGGCGCGCGGCAGCATTACCAGCTTGCCGTCAAGCGTCGAGGCGGCAATCAGCGCCGGCACGAACTTGGCGATTTCCTCGGCCGGGATCAGCGGCGTCAGGTCGGTATAGATATCCGGATATTGCGGCGCGAACGACGAATGGTTCGAGCCGACGCACCAGCTGAGGCCACCGGTGGCGATATCCGACTTGATTTCCTTGTCGAGCTCGAAATGGTTCTTCTTCGAGAGGATGTTGACCTTGGCGCCTGTGGCCTTTTCCCACTCGCCGATGCGCTCATAGAGCTTTTCATATTGCTGGCCGCCGATGAGCTTTGCATCGATGGTCACGCCGTCGAATTTACCGGGCAGGTCTGCGGCTTGCGCCGCGACCGAGCAGGCAAACAACATTACGCCGGTCGATACGCCGGAAAGCAGCTTGTTCATGATTTCTCCTCCTCACGTCCACACCATCCCAATGGCGGGAATTCCTCATTTGTGAGGAATTGATTTATATACAAACAGCAAACTTAACCTTGCGTCAAGCCGCAACTTTGCTTTGTCGCGCGCCTCTTATGCGTATATGAAGTAATTCATTTACAGGGGATGTATGATGGACGCTGATGAATCCGACCGCTACCGCGCACCGGCGCTCGACAAGGGGCTCGATATTCTCGAGCTTCTGGCCGGCGTCGATGGCGGCCTGACGCAGGCCGAAATTTCCAAGAAGCTGGAGCGGAGCCCGAACGAATTCTACCGCATGCTCGACCGGCTGGTTCGGCGCGGCTATGTCACGCGGATCGATGGCGACCGCTACTCGCTGACGCTCAAGCTGTTTGGCCTGGCGCAGTTGCATGCGCCGGTCCGGCGGCTGGCATCCTATGCGACGCCCTTGATGCGCGACCTTGCCCAGCGCAGCCGCCAGGCCAATCATCTGGCGGTGTTCGACCGCGGCTTTGCCGTGGTCATCGCCCAGCAGGAGGCCCCGGATTACTGGGGCATCTCGATCCGCGTCGGCTCGCATATCAGCCTGTTTGACACAGGATCGGGCCATGTGCTGCTCGCCTTCCGCAGCGAGGAAGAGCGGCAGATGATGATTTCAGAACATGTCAAAAGCCAGTCGGAGCCTCCACTGTCCGATGACTTCTTTGAGCGGCTCGACCGGATCCGCCAGCGCGGCTATGAAATGATGGCCAGCGCCCAGACCGCTGGCGTCTACAATCTGTCAGCGCCGATCCTGGGGCCGGACGGGCGCGGCATTGCCGCATTGACCTGCCCCTATATCGCGCTAGTCAACGCCCCCTCTGCTCCGGATATCACGGAGAGCATTGCGCTTCTGCAAAAGACCGCCGCCCAACTTTCATTGCTTGCGGGATCAGACGTCAATCACCCAGAATGAGCGGCCGCCTGTGTGTCGCAAAATTGAAATTCTTATTTGAATGATATCTTCTTGTGTGAAATAGTCGATTTGTGGCGCCGGAGGACACGGGATATGATCATCGACACCCATCTGCATCTGATCGACAGGGCAGCACTTGCCTATCCGTGGCTTTCGGGTGTACCGGCGCTGGACCGCGACTTTCTCTATGAAGCCTATGCGACCGAGGCAAAACGCTGCGGTATCGAGGCTGCGCTTCATATGGAAGTCGATGTCGATCCCGCCGAGATCGAAGCTGAGATCGGCTATATCCAGGCGCTTTCGAAGCGGCCCGGAAACCTGATCACCGGTGCCATCGCCGCCTGCCGTCCGGAGGAGGCCGGTTTTGCCGCCTATCTTGAGCGGCAACAGGCAAACCCGTTCGTCAAGGGCTTCCGCCGCGTGCTGCATGTCGTGCCCGATGATGTCTCGGAAGGCACTCTGTTTCGCGAGAATGTCAAGCGGCTGGGGGCAACTGGCCTGTCCTTCGACCTTTGCGTCCTGCCGCACCAGATTCCAAAGGCGATTGCGCTGGCTGACCTCGCGCAGGACGTTCAGTTCATCCTCGACCATTGCGGCGTGCCCGCCATCGCATCCGGCGCGGTGCAGCCGTGGCGGGACAATATGACCGAGATCGCCAAGCGACCGAACGTCACCGCCAAGATTTCCGGCGTCGTCGCCTATGCCGAAGCGGACAGCTGGTCGATCGAGACGCTTCGTCCGTATGTCGAGCACGCCATCGCGCAATTCGGTTGGAATCGTGTTGTCTGGGGCAGCGATTGGCCGGTCTGCACGCTGGGTTGTGGCCTGTCGACCTGGGCGGCGGCAACCCATGCACTTCTGGCCGGATGTTCGCAAAGCGAGCGCGACAAGCTTCTGTCGGGCAATGCCAAGAGGCTCTGGCGCCTCTGATACGGCCGGCCTGTACCGCCGGCCTATCTCCTTACCGAAAGCTCTCTCCAAACAATCGATTGATATCGCCGACGACCGTCCTGGCGGATTGACGCTGCAACAGACCGTCATTGATGCGGTCGGATGCCGTCTGCTGGAAGCCCATATAACCATTATGACGGGGGCGAACCCAGGCCGCATCGAGCGTCAAGCGGGTGCCGCGATAGAAGCCGGCGGCAGCGCGGTTGACAGCGGCATCCTCCCACGCTTGCGCATGGCCCGGCTGTCCGCCCGCAACGGCATACTCGGCTTTCTGGACATCGCCGCTGGCGATCCAATAGGCAAAGTCGATTGCAGCATCCGGGCTTTCGGAAAAGGCCGAAACGGCAATCCCGGTTCCGCCCAGCGCCGAGCCCACGGGTCCGCTTTTGCCCGCTGGGGGAATGTCGCCGAAGTGGATGAGGCCCGGCCGGAAACCGTTCCCGGAATAGCTGACATAACCATAGATCAGCGGCGCCACAATGGCCTTTGCATCTGGTTGCGCCATGCGCTCGAGAACCGCGATCGGGTCCATTTCGAAACAGGCCGGATCGACCAGATCGGCGATTTCGCGCAACATTTCGAAAACACGGGAACCGGTCTCAAGGTCGATCAGGTCGCCCGGACCTTCGACAGCGCACGGCTGCCCAAGATTGCCGCAGAGCGTATAAAAGCTCATCAGCGAATGCGGCGGGCGGAGCGGTACGAGGATTTTGCCATTCCGCGCCAGTTCAAGGACCTCGGTCCAGTTGGCGGGCGGCGTGGCCTGTAAATCAGGGCGCCAGGCTTGAACTTGCGTTGCCGCATCAATCGGGAAAGCCCATTGGCGGCCCTGCCAAGTGTAGCTCGGATAGGATTGCCCGACACTGGCAGCCGCCAGCGCGCTTCGCTCGATCTCACGCCCAGTGACATCCAGCGGCAGCAGGCATTTCTCGTGGGTGATCTGCCCGACATGTGGGTGATCGATGACGATGAGATCAAACTGCCGCGCCAGCTCCTCGACCGGGAATGTCTCGAAATCCTGCAGGGAACGCTTTTCCCATTCGACGTTTACGCCGGTCTTGCCGAACCAGCGGCGGGAGCAGGCGACCATCGGATCGTAGCCGCGCGGATGGTTCCAGGTCATGCCTTTGAGTGTGATGCTCACAGCCCGAACTCATCACGAATAGCTTGGCTATGTTCGCCGATGCGGGGTGCGGCGCGATCGACCTTGGCCCGGACACCGTTGACGCGCAGCGGCGAGCGGGTCGTCGTGATCGAAATATTGTCCTCTCGGGTGACGGTCTGCAACATGTCAAGAACCTGAAAGCCCTCGCTCTCCAGAAGCTCGTTCCAGTTCAGCACCCTCGCGCACCAGATGTCGGCAGGCTCAAGGATTGCCAGCCATTCGTCCGTCGTCTTGGTGGCGATGCGCTTGGCAATCAGCGCTTTGATCTCGTCGCGAGCGGTAAACCACGTGGATGAGTTGTCGCGGTAAGGCGCAAGCTCGTCCATATCGAGCAGCTCGGCGAGTTTGGGGATCGGCGTCATGGCGATTGCGAGATACCCGTCTGCCGCTGCGTAGACGCCGTAGGGTGCGGAGAGATAAGCATGGGCGCTGCGGAAATTTGCCCGCTTCGGCAGCCGCCGGCCGTCGTTAAGATGGGTCGTCAGCACCTCGAACTGGAAATCGATCAACGCTTCAAGCAGGCTGGTCTCGACATGGCTGCCGGTGCCCTTGATGCTGCGGCGGACGAGTGCTGCAAGAATCCCCTGTGCAAGTGCGGCACCTGCCAGCATGTCGCCGATTGCCAAACCGAATGGAACTGGCCCCTGGTCTTCATCGCCGTTCAGCCACATCACCCCCGAGCGCGACTGCGCCAACAGGTCCTGCCCCGGCCGCTTTACCCAGGGGCCTTCCTCGCCGTAGCCGCTGATAGAGGCGTAGACGAGGCGCGGGTTGATTGCCTTCACTGCCTCATAATCCAGCCCTAGCCGTTCGATGACGCCGGGCCGGAAGTTCTGGATCAGGACGTCGGCATTGCTCAGCAGTTTCCGCAGCGATGCCAGATCCTTCTCGTCCTTCAGGTCGATTGACAGGCTTTCCTTGGCCCGGTTGATCGCATGGAAAATAGTGGAATCGCCGCCGATCTCGGTATCGCTCAGATATAGGCGCCGCGACAGGTCGCCGCCATCGGGCCGCTCGATCTTGATGACGCGGGCGCCGAGATCCATCAATCTAAGGGAACAATAGGGACCGGACAGGAACTGGCTGAGATCGACGACGATCAGGCCGGCGAGGGGAAGGTCGGTATCGGCTGACATTTATTGTTTTTCCGTCTTGCCGGCAAAATCGGCGGGGTTCTTGTATTTCACTGTCTGGAGATGTTCGCAGTAGAGCACCAGCTCGCCTTCGCCCTTGAAGACCTCGTAGCTGGCGCGGATCAGGCCCATGTCCTTGTAGCGCGGCCGCTTATCGAGATTGGTGCGGATCGTATAGATGGTGTCGCCGATGAACACCGGCTTGATGAAGCGCAGCTTGTCATAACCATAGGAAAAGGCGTTGACGCAGTTGGTGGCGACAAGCCCAAGGCCGGCCGAAAACACGAATGCGCCGGCAATCAGGCGCTTGCCGAAAATGCCTTCGCGCGCGGCAAACATCTGGTCCTGCACATAAGGGTGAATGTCGGTGACCAGCATGTTGAACATGTGGCTGTCGCCCTCGGCCATCGTGCGCCGTAAAGAGCGGATGCGCTGGCCGACCGGCCAATCCTCATAGAGCCAGTTTTCAGCGTTCCACACCGGGAGCGAAGCATGATCGGCCGGCATGTCGGAAGGATAGGTCGAGGTCACGCCTACGGTGGGTGCAGTGGCGCTCATAACGTGAACCCAGCGCAAAGAGCTCGTGACAAAATGATGTCCATCTGCGTCCTCCAGTTTTCTTATGTAAAGAAGATTTTCACATATGGATTATTTTTGCAAGCGGCAACCTCACGTCTTGCCGTCGCATTTGCCCTGGCGACAGGAACGGCCGACACAGAGGAGGTACCACGGTACGCAGGAGGAATGCACGGGAGCGGCCTCGATGCGGTGGTGTGAACGCTGGCGGACGGCTGTGACACGATGGTGGGAATTAATGACTGGCTCAGCCACCGAACACTCTATTCCATCCGAAATGGGTCTTTCGGCCGCTAAAATTGGCAAAGCCGCGCTCTGGATACCAAGCGTTAACTATATGCTTTGTAAATCAGAATCACCGACATGGAGAACCGCCTGATGAGTGCTGCGTTGATGGATGTGCGTTTTTCGCAAACGGAAGAACGGGTCGTGCCGTTCCCCTTGTCGGGACAGGCAAGCACCATCAGACGCTGTGCCCGTGAGCTGGAAAATGTCCACGGCGACGAGGCTCTGCAGTATTGGAAAACGGAATGCCGTGCCCTGGCGGAACGGCTGAGCAATCTGGGATGCTCCGAAGATGCCATCCGCAGCCAAGTGATGGCTTTCCAGACGGAAGTCCAGGTAGAAATGATGCGGCGCTATTCCGATCGCTTGGCCGCAGAGGCTTACAGTGGCTACGGCGTCAATCCATAATCGAAGTCGTTTTGACAGGCCTTGATTGCGCCGCAGCTGCCCGAAATCATGTGACGGAACGCGCTTTAATCGCCAACCGAAACTCGCCCCCGGTGGCCGGAGGCGAGGTTTTTTGATTGGAACCGTACTTATTTCAGCTGGTCGACGACCGTCTTGATCGCGGCCACAGCGCATGCCTCGTCGAAATTGCCGCCGGGAGCGCCACCGACGCCGATTGCGCCGATCGTGACGTCACCAGCCTTGATCGGCACGCCGCCGGCAAGCACCAGGAAGCCGGGAATGCTGACGAGCTGGGCCGCCGCAGGGTTGTTGGCGACATTCTCGGCCATCTTCGATGTCGGTGTGCGCGACGATGCCGAAGTATAAGCCTTGGCGCGAGCGGCTTCGACCGAATGGGGGCCGGCATTGTCGGCCCGGACGAGGGCGCGTAGGACGCCAGCGCGGTCCACAACGGCCGCCGTCACGTTGTATTTGTCTGCGGCGCAAGCCTCAACCGCATTGCTGGCGATCTCAACGGCAAGGCTCGACGGGATGTTCTTTTCGGTCAGCAGTTCGGCGTGGGCGACGCTGAGGGTAAAGACGAGTGCCGACGTGGCGAGAAGAAAGCTTTTGATCATGGCGTGGTTCCTGTCCCTTGTTCGGAGGAAGCGTTTCGCTTGTCCGAGCCAAGGCCTATCAAAACCCTCGAAATCGCGGAATCCGCGATACCACCACCTCGCATCGGTAGAACTACCTATGCGGATCCCTTGTCAGCAAGCGTCAGCCGAACGAATTCAGCCACCGAGCTGGTGTTGAGTTTTTCGGCGATCTTTGCCCTGTGCGCGTCGATGGTTCGTGCCGAAACGCCGAGCGCTGCCGCAATCTCCTTGCTCGCCCAGCCACCGGCGACCATGTCGAGGACCTGGCGTTCGCGCTCGGTCAGTCGCGCCAGTTGTGACCGCGCCTCGCGCCTTTCCAGAAGAGCGTCCAGCCTCGCAAATGCCTGTTGTAGTGCCTCCATCAGAACCTCGCCATCGACCGGCTTGGTCAAAAAGTCATGGATTCCCGCCTTGAAGGCACGCCGGCAGGCTACGACGTCGCCATGGCCGGTGATCATGATCGTCGGCCAGTCGATTCCGCGCCCAGTGAGTTGTGCGTGAAGCTGCAATCCTGAAACCAGCGGCATGCGCAGGTCGACGAGAATGCAACCCG
Organism: Hyphomicrobiales bacterium; assembly: GCA_900468065.1. Lineage (GTDB taxonomy): Bacteria > Pseudomonadota > Alphaproteobacteria > Rhizobiales > Rhizobiaceae > Pararhizobium. The sequence goes on from UBTA01000043.1 coordinate 69,556, forward strand.
GCTTGTCCGCGTTGATATGGGCGAGGAACGTTCTGGGGTCGCCAAAGGTCTCGACATTGACGCCGTAGGTGCCGAGCAGAAAGGCGATCGCCTCCCGAACGGCCTCGTCGTCGTCGATAAGGTAAACCCGATGTTGGCTCATGCGATCTCCTGCGCCTGTGCTGCAGGCAAGAAGATTGTGAAACTTGCGCCGCTGCCGGGGATATTTGCCGCTTCTATTCTTCCATCGACGCGTTCCACCAGCGTTGCACACAAGGACAGGCCAAGGCCCATGCCCTCCGGTTTGGTGGTGAAGAACGGATGAAACAGCTTTTGCAACGCATCGGGCGCAATCCCCGGACCGTTGTCCCCCACCACGATCTGGATCTCGCCGTTCACCGCCTCAGTCTCGATGCGGATGAGCTTTGCCAGGGTTTCAGCACCCTCTAATGCGTCGGCTGCGTTGCGGATCAGATTGTGCAACACCTGCTCCAGTTCTATGGCATCGACCATTGCCCTAATCGGCTCCGGCGCGAGGCTGCATTCCAGAGTGATGCCACGTTGCCTGAGGTCGGCTAAGGTAAGGGCCACGATTTCAGTGACGATTGCGTTGATTGCGCTTGTAACCGGTTTGGGCGCTCTGTTGGATGCGTAGTCGCGCATGCGTTTCAGCATCTCTCCGGCCCGCTTGGCCTCGCGCACATTGATTTCCAGTGCGTCGGCGATTGGCCGGATGTCGGGGTTGTCTGCGCTGGCCAGCCGGAGCGCGGCCTGGCTGCGGCTCAAAACCGCGGTTAACGGCTGTGTCAGTTCATGTGCAATGCCGGACGCCATTTCCCCCATCGCGTTGACGCGCGAAGCATGCGCAAGCAGCGTCTCGCGCTCCTGCAGGAGGGCGCGCGCCTCCGCTTCCTGCATCGTTTTTTGCGATATCTGCGCAGCCTGGCGCTGACGCAGTGCAAACATGATCGCAAAAAAAGCCAGCCCGGTGGCCGCGGCAAAGCCGAGCAGCTGCTTCAGCGGTAGCAATGCAGCAAGAGAGACGGGCCTGTCGAGCGACAGGGTCAGGCGCCGGCTCTCGCCATCGATGACCGATTCGAAATGCGGTGAAGCGATCAACGGCAGGCCGGAAGCTTCAACAGTTTCAGTTGGCAGATCCAGTAAGGATTGTCCGTCGAGCGTCAATTGGAGCTGGGCCCATGGCGGCCGTTCTTCGGGCTCCAGGAGAAGTCGGGCATCAATGGCGAGCACGACTGCGGCAGCCGAAGGTGGCTGCGCCCGTTTTGCCAGAAGATATCGCCCATTCCGGCTTGGGTAGACGCTGATCCTGCCGGGTTGCTGTTTGGCGATGGCGTCTCCACGCGGCGATAGATCCTCGGTTTCGCCATCCGGAACCTCCAGCAACCGCCGGATGAGCGTACCGGGAGGCGTGCTGGAGCCCTCGCGGCTCTCAAGAGAAACAAGCACAATCCAAGCGATACGCGGATAAAACCTGGTAATGCTCTCCATCACCTGGCGGACGGCACCGGAGCGAGCCGGTTCGGCACCGCTGGTAACGGCGATCAGGCTGGTCATATGCGCATCATGCTGCGCCACGCGTTGCGAGATCAGGCGATGCAGGGTCCGGCCGGTCGCCTCGAGCTCATCGGACAGGCGCTGCTCCGTCGTCTCGATGGTATAGAACGCAAACGAGAGAATTGCCGCGAGCCAAAGTCCAACGCCGGCAAGCCAATATGTGAAAGTGGTTTTCGTCACGTAAGCTCAATCTGTATCGGTGCGCCGGCAAACTATACCATAGCTCACCTTACCAGAGACGGTACAGACAATCCGGTGGCGCATAAACCTGTCAAGGGGTGGCAGGATCCCTGGACCCAATTGCCGGAGATGGTGCGACGATCAATGCGTGCCCGCGCGCGCTTCGGATTGTCCGTCTGCTTGGTGCCACGCCCGCCTTTAATGATGTTCGACAGTCTTCGGCGGCCAGCGTCCAGACCGAGCGGCGTCCAGAACCGCACTTTCGCGGGTTTTGCGATTGCGTTTTCGGGAGGGAGTATGATTTGCAAATTCCAGCTCCAGGGCCAGACGTGCCGAGCGAGCGGCATCGGCCAGGTTTCGGCGTGGAGGATTGGCCAAAACCTCCTGGTAGATACCCAGCTGCAAATCTATGGCTCGCCGCAAGCTGAAACGCTCCGTGACCATCCGCCGGCCGAACATCCCGAGCTCCGTACGCCGGCGGGGATCGATCACCAGCTCTTCGATCTGGCGCGCAAGCTGATGGGCGCCCGGCCTTGCGTCGCCCAATCCATAAAAGCCTTGCTTCAGAAAGAGATCATAGGTTCTTGGTTCGAATATCTCGGAAAACGCTTCTTCACCCTGGACAATAACCGGCCGGCCGATCGATAGCGCGCGCAAGGCCGAGCTTCCCATACCAACCACGAGATCGGCGCCGGCATAGGCGGCCCTGGGGTCCATTTCCGCACCGGGAAGGACAACAACAGCCCGTCCATGCCGCAAATTGACCGCTTTTGCCCGTGCTTCCAGCGCCTCGCGGGCTGGACCGTCGCCGACCAGGACCAGTTTCAGCGGATACGATGCGGCAAGCAGATCAACGGCGTCGATGGCACGAACCAGCGCATCAAGCTTGAGATCGAGCGCGAGGCGCGAGACGCTGACGATGAGAAAATTCTCCGTCGAAGAGGTATGCCTTCGGCGGAAATAGCTTCCGTCTATGCCGGGGTTGTCCCGGTCACTATCAATGGGCGGCTCCAGAACCCAGACTTTACCGCGCTGGACCTTTTCCGCTTCCTCGCCCAAATCAGCTGTTCCCATGATAAGTGGTACGGACGGTGGAACATAAGGCATCACTTCCATGCTCAGGACCGTGCAGAGCACGGGGACGTTGAGAAACAGCGAAGCGCCATAATAGGCGTCAAGACATGTCGGCCATTCGTAGGCGTGGATGAGGTCGATTTTGTTTTGATAGGCAATCTTGGCAATTTGCGCGATTCGTGTCGGTGCCGGGCGGTAGTGGAGGGGGCTTGCAGGAATATACCGTAACTTGCGTTCGGAGATATACTCAACCAGCGGCCCGGGAATACCATAGACGACGACGTCATGGCCGGCAGCAGCGGCTCCTGCGGCAAGATCGATGGCATTGATCTGGCTGCCGCCGATCGAAAGGTCATGCGGATAGACGAGAAGGCGCATTGCGTTCCTCTGTTTTTGGCTGCTCCGCAGACACATCGAGTCCCTGGCAAGCGCGCTCTAAATACCGTCAGAGTTGCGTGATTGGTCGGCGCTATCAAGCTCCCCCTTTGATGGAAGAGCGCAGGCCCGGGTGCTGGAAGAAGCAAGCATCCGCCGTAGGGCGCATCGATACGCACTGTAAAGCTACGCCTTTCGATGGGCGAATTACCGCATTTTGTTTCCTTTACTCGTTCGCCGAAACGAACTCATTCTGAGGGCACAGGAATTCATATTGGACGCGGGCACTCGCGGCACAGAAACGCGCCGTAGCAAGCCGATTTGAATTCGATGTCAATCGGGGATGTGGGCGGCATGATCGCAGCAAGTGTCATCTTGGGTGAAGGGGTGGTCATCCACCATCCCGATCTTGTCAACCTTTACGGATGCAGCGTCGGCGCTGGTTCCCGGATTGGCACTTTCGTCGAAATTCAGAAAAACGCGATCATCGGACAAAACTGCAAGATCTCCAGCCATTCCTTTATTTGCGAAGGCGTGACGATTGAGGACGGCGTTTTTGTCGGCCACGGCGTCATGTTTACCAATGACACATACCCGCGGGCCGTCAATTCCGGCGGCGAGCTTCTGTCCGATGGGCAATGGGACGTCGTTCCCACCCTGGTCAAGCGCCGTGCGGCCATCGGCAGTAATGCCACGATCCTTCCGGGCCTGACGATTGGCGAAGGCGCACAGATCGGCGCCGGGGCGGTCGTGACCAAGGATGTTCCGGATTACGCAATTGTCGCAGGTGTTCCCGCCAAAATTATCGGCCGCGTGCACGACGCGCCGGCCAGCATCATTTCATCAAGGAGAGTATAATGATCGGTATTGCTGTGGTCGGCTACGGTTATTGGGGGCCGAACCTTGTCAGGAATATAGCGGAAGCCCCCGATGCTCAGCTTCTCTACGTTTGTGATCTGAGGCCGGAACGTCTGACGATGGTCAAGGCCCGTTACCCAGCCGTGGAAATCACCAGTGATTTCGACGAAATCCTGCGCGACCCCCGCGTTCACGCCGTTGCCATCGCGACCCCGGTCTTCACCCATTTCAAGCTGGCGATGCAGGCGATGATGGCCGGCAAGCACGTGTTTGTCGAAAAACCGATGGCATCGACAGTGGATGAGGCCCGCCGCATGGTCGACGAAGCCGCCCGCCGGCGTCTGGTTCTGGCGGTCGACCACACGTTTGTGCACACGGGCGCTGTGCGCAAGATGCGTGAAGTGGTCGAGAACGGCCTTGGCGACATGTATTATTATGACTCTGTGCGGGTCAATCTGGGCTTGTTCCAGCACGATGTCAGCGTGATCTGGGACCTTGCCGTCCACGATCTGTCGATCATGGATTACGTGTTGCAGGAAAAGCCCGTCGCGGTTTCGGCAACTGGCATGAGCCATGTCGCCGGCGAGCCAGAAAATATCGCCTATCTCAATCTCTTCTTCGAAAGCAAGCTGATTGCCCATATCCACGTCAACTGGCTGGCACCCGTCAAGGTGCGCCGCACACTGATCGGCGGAAGCAGCAAAATGATCGTCTACGACGACCTGGAGCCCAGCGAAAAGATCAAGATCTACGACAAGGGCATCACGCTGAATGGCAATCCGCAGCGCAACGGCGAGAAGGTCTATCAGATGATGGTCGGCTACCGCACGGGCGATATGTATGCGCCCCAGCTCGACATGACCGAGGCGCTTGGCCGCGAGCTGAAGCAGTTTATCGATTGCGTTGAGAACAGCGAGCAGCCGATTGCTGACGGAAATGCCGGCCTGCGCGTTGTCCGCATTCTGGAAGCGGCGACGCAATCACTTGCGCAGCGCGGACGCGTCATCGAGCTCGAACAGGCAAGGCTGATCGCATGACAGTTCCCATGGCGAAGCACGCCGCGGCAGCAGATATGGACCTGTTGCCCGGTTTCGAACCGCAGCGCCTGCTCCGGCTGGTCCGCGAAACGGTTTCTGCCTGTGATCTGGATCTCTCCGGTTACACGGTCATGACCGAGGCGGCGTCGGGTGCCTACGCGGTAACGCCGATCGCGGCGGCGTTGGCGGGCGCAAACAAGGTCATTGCGGTGACCCGGACCACCCGGTACGGCCATGCCGCTGATATTGAAAACAATACCCATATGCTGGCTGCGATGGCCGGGATTGAGCCGGGCATCATTTCTGTCGTCGAAACAAAGGACAAGGCGGCGCTCGCCAGCGCCGATATCGTTACCAATTCGGGTCATGTCAGGCCCCTTGATGCGGAAGCGATCGGATGCCTGAAACCGACCGCGGTCGTACCGCTGATGTTTGAATCCTGGGAAATTCAAGCAGGGCGCTTCGATGTCGATCTTGCTGCACTCCAGGCACGGGGGATTGCCACAGCCGGTACCAACGAGCGCCATCCTAATGTGGACGTCTTTTCCTATCTTGGCCTGATGGCCGTCAAATCGCTCCTTGAGGCCGGTGTCGCCCCCTACAGGGCAAGGATTGCGGTCCTTTGCGACAACCCGTTCGCCGAATATCTGCGACGGGGGCTGGAAGGCGTGGGGGCGATCGTTTCGCTGGCGGCGGATTTCGAGACCCTGCGTGAAGGACCCCGCCCCGATGTGCTCCTCGTTTCGCAGCGTCCCTGCTGGAAGCCTGTCCTCACCTCGGAGGACGCCCTCTGGTTGGCGCGCAACGCACCTGACGCTTTGATTGCCCAGTTCTGGGGCGATCTTGACCGCCCGATGCTTGACACGCTTGGTCTCCGATACTGGCCGCGCATCGCACCCTCGCCGGGTCATATGGCAGTTCTGCCCTCGGCGATTGGACCGGAGGCGATCATTCGGCTGCAGGTCGGCGGCCTGAAGGTGGCGCAGGTTCTGCTGAAACCCATTGAGCAGAGAACGGCCGCCGATATGGAGTATGTCGATGCGCTCTGAGCGGACAGTCCTGCTTGTCGGCCTGGGATCAACGGCCGCAACGGCATTCCGTGCACTGGAAGAACGATTTACTGTTTTGGCGCTTGTCCGTCCGGGAGAGGACGATGTGGTGCAAATGGCTAAGGCCTCGGGCGTGAGAGTGGTGTCTGACGCTTCTATGGCGATGCTTTCTTCGGCCATTGAAGAGCTGCAGCCGGATGCCGTGGTCGTGTCTTCCTATAATAGGGTGCTGCCTGCCGAGCTTCTTCGGAGCCGGCCCTTTATCAACGTTCATTATGCACCTTTACCGCGTTACCGTGGCCGCGCCACCGTCAACTGGGCGATCCTCAACGGTGAGGCGGAGGCGGCCATCAGCATCCATTGCCTGACGGAAAAGCTCGACGCCGGCGGCATACTCATGCAGCGTTTTGTTCCCATCCGGCCGCGGGACAGCGTCGCCGACCTATATCAGCGATTGAATGCCCTGCAGCGGGAATTGCTGGCCGAGGCGGTCGAACGGCGGTTGACCGGCGACCTTGGCGACCGGCAGGACGAATCAAAGGCCAGCTATTGCTGCGGCCGGGTGCCGTCGGACGGCATGATCGACTGGTCGAGTTCGACGATGATGATCGACCGGCTGATCCGCTCGCTCGGTGGAGAGTTTCCGCCTGCCTTCACTTATCTCGGCACCCGGAAAATCGAAATCCTGCGCGCTGAACTGGTGCCCGATCAGCGGAATTACGTCGGGCGCATCCCTGGACGTGTGGTCGATGTCGATCGGCGGATGGGTCACGCCGACATTTTGACCGGCGATGGTGTTCTGCGCCTCCAGGAGATCCGATTGCCCGGCGCAGCGTCGTGTGCGGCAGCAACTGAGATTACGTCCACGCGCATGTCCATGGGGATCAATGTTGCGGATTTGGCGATGCTGCTCGACGAAGGCCGGCGTGGCATCTCTCCTGCCGATGGACAGGTTCAAGACCGCAGGTCGGACAACAAGATCCCTGCGCTTGCGGCGCGATTTTCCTATCAAAAAGTGAGGCAGTCCACATGAACGTACCTCTTATCGACCTTGCCTCCCAACAGCAGGAAGTCAGCGAAGATATCAAAGCAGGCTGGGAAAAAATCATTGCCACGAGCGCCTTCATTGGAGGGGCGGCGGTTTCCGAATTCGAAAATGCCTACGCTCAGGCAACGGGTGTTTCCAGTTGCGTGGGACTGGCCAACGGCACCGATGCCATTGAGCTGTCGTTGCGGGCGCTTGGCATTTCGACTGGCGACGAAGTCATCCTCCCGGCGAATTCGTTTGTTGCAACGGCAGAGGCGGTATCACGCATCGGGGCTGTCCCGGTCGTCGTCGATGTCGATCCGGCTCACCTGCTGATCGATCCTGATCGTGTCGCCGACGCGATGAGCGCGCGAACGAAAGCAATCGTGCCAGTGCACCTGTTTGGCCAGGTGGCGCCGGTTGAACGTTTGTTGCCGATCGCGGAGGCCTGGGGTGTGCCGGTAATTGAGGATGCGGCGCAGTCGCAAGGCGCCAAGCGCTTCGGTCAGCCGGCGGGAAGCCTAGGGAAAGTTGCGGGTACAAGCTTCTATCCAGGCAAGAACCTCGGCGCGTTCGGCGATGCAGGTGCTGTAACGACCAACGATCCGGATCTGGCTGATCACATCCGCATGATCGCCGCGCACGGCAGCAAGACGAAATATGTCCATGAAGTGCTCGGCTTCAATTCCAGGCTGGATGCACTGCAGGCCGTCGTTTTGAGCGCAAAGTTGAAGCGGCTCGCCTATTGGAATGCCTGCAGGCGGGATGCTGCGGCGTATTATGACGAATTGCTGTCTGCCTCTTCGGATGTGGTCCTGCCGCGTTCCGCCGATGGCAATGAGGACGTCTGGCATCTCTATGTCATCCGTGTTCGCGATCGTGACAGGGTTCTTGCCGCCCTGCATGAGGCCGGAATCGGCGCCGGGATTCACTATCCCACGCCGATCCACCGCACGCCTGCATTCGCCTCCCTGGCCAGGCTGGGGACGACCTGCCCGGTTGCAGAACAGGCCGCGGGGGAAATCCTGTCGCTGCCGCTCTGCCCGTACATCACTGCCGAGACGCAGGAATATGTCGTCGAGATGCTCGAGCGCGCACTGCGGCCGGGTTTGCGGGCCGGCGCATCCAGACGCCAAGCCGTTTTCGCGGGTGGAAATCCGAATAGACCTCACGTTGCTCAGCAGTCACCGGCATTCGGCAAATGATAGATTCAGTTGGAGCGGAAACCATGAAAAACAAGCGGATCCTCATCACCGGCGGTGCCGGCCTCGTCGGCTCTCATATTGCCGATCTGGTTGCACAGGAGCAGCCTCGTGAAATTCTGGTGCTGGACAATTTCGTGCGAGGACGCCGCGAAAATCTGGTTCAGGCTATTGGTGCAGCACCCGTCACCATCATTGAAGGCGACATCAGGGATCGTGCGCTGCTGGCGAAAACGTTCGATGGGGTCGATATCGTCTTTCATCAAGCAGCGATCCGGATCACCCAGTGTGCGGAAGAGCCCCGGCTAGCCTTCGAGGTTCTCGCCGGAGGCACATTTGATGTGCTCGAAGCGGCGGTCAAAGCCGGCGTTTCGAAGGTGATCGCGGCGTCTTCGGCGTCGGTTCTCGGCCTTGCCGAGAGCTTTCCTACCACCGAAGAGCATCATCCCTACAACAACCGGACGATCTATGGAGCGGCCAAGACCTTCAACGAAGGCCTGCTGCGCAGTTTTGCCGATATGTACGGCCTGCAATATGTGGCACTGCGTTACTTCAACGTTTACGGCCCGCGCATGGACGTCTACGGCGTCTATACCGAGGTCCTAATTCGCTGGATGGAGCGCCTTGCCGCCGGCTTGGCACCGATCATCCACGGCGATGGCACACAGACGATGGACTTCGTTCATATCCGCGATATCGCCCGCGCTAATCTGCTTGCTGCAAAATCCGATGTCACCGACGACGTGTTCAATGTTGCGAGTGGCGAAGAGACCAGCCTGAATGAGCTGGCCATGATGCTGACGAAGGTCATGGGGTATTCGATGGAGCCCGAACACCAGCCGGCCCGGAAAGTCAACAACGTCACGCGCCGACTGGCTGATACCCGGAAGGCGGAACGGCTTCTGGGCTTCAAGACGGAAATAACGCTTGAGGAGGGGCTGCGTGACCTCGTCGCCTGGTGGCGGCAGGAACGTGTTTTGGGAGGACAGGCAGCATGAGCCATATACTCCCGCAAATCCCGGTCGCCAAACCCTTCCTCGATGAAGAGGAAGCGGAAGCCACGCGGCGTGTGATCCTGTCCGGATGGGTTACTCAAGGGCCTGAGGTCGCTGCCTTCGAACGTGAATTCGCCGAATTCGTCGGCACACCATATGCCTGTGCCGTCTCCAACTGCACCACCGCGCTCCATCTTGCCTTGCGGGCAGTCGGCATCGGGGCGGGCGACGAGGTTATTACTGTCAGCCATTCGTTTATCGCGACCGCAAACGCCATCCGCTACGGCGGCGGTGTGCCGGTCTTTGTCGACATCGGCAGCCACGGATTTAATATCGATCCGGATCTGATCGAGGCGGCAGTGACGCCGCGCACGAAAGCTATTTTGTGCGTACATCAACTGGGCATGCCGTGCGACCTTAGCCGTATCGTTGAAATCGGTAGCCGGCTTTCCATCCCCGTCATCGAGGATGCAGCCTGTGCCTCCGGCAGTGAAATTTTGTGGGAAGGTGAATGGCAGAAAATCGGCCGGCCACATGGTGATATCGCCTGCTTTTCCTTTCATCCGCGCAAGGTGATAACCACCGGGGACGGTGGAATGCTGACGACCGCGAATGCTGACTATGATCGCAAATTCCGGCTGTGGCGGCAGCATGGCATGGATGTGACAGATACCGTTCGCCACGGCTCGCGCCAGGTGATCTATGAAAGCTATGCCGAGCTGGGATACAACTACCGCATGACCGACATGCAGGCGGCGGTCGGCCGGGTGCAGCTGACACGCCTGCCCACCCTCGTCGCACGCCGCCGTCACCTTGCTGGACTCTATACGGAAAGCCTCGGCAATATCCCCTGGCTTGAAACGCCGGTGGAGCCCGTTTGGGCCCGCAGCAATTGGCAGAGCTACTGTGTAAAGCTGCCGCCATGGCTCGACCAGCGCGACACGATGCAGCTGCTGCTCGACAAGGGGATTTCGACCCGGCGCGGGATCATGAACACCCATCGCGAGGCAGCCTACGCCGAGCCGGCGTCGCATCGGGTTTCAGGAAAGCTCACCAACAGCGTTACGGCGCAGGAGGGGGCGATCATCCTGCCGCTGTTCGCGCAGATGACTGACGATGAAGTGCTGTTCGTCGCCGAAGCGCTGGGTTATATGTGCAATGATCGCCGCGCGGCGACGGCCTGATCGATCGCTGATCGTTAAACCGAATCATGTTTAAGCCGCGATGCAGGTTCCCCGCATCGCGGCTCTTTCACGTCGCCTAGATAGACTTCGATATCCATTTTCTGATCGGCCGGGGAAGCGTTTCCGGCGGCAAAAGCGCGATCAGCATTTTCAGTGAATAGAGGCCACTCACAAGGACCGCGACCGATCCGAGCGCGGTTGCCTGCCAGAACGGCAGGACGAACGTCGCGCCGAAAATCAGCGCGGACAAGGCGAGGAAAATGGAGCCGATCCAAAGGTTGGCGGCCGACCAGCGAAACCCGGTGAGCCTGCGTGAGATCACGTAGATGAGAATTCCATGCCAGACGTAGAGCCCGAAAAATGCTGCGGCGGCCCCCACGAGGCCAAACTGTTTCACCAACAGCCACGCAAGGCCGATATGCACCAGCGTGGCGGCAACGTCGGTCCAGAAAAAGATCGCTTGTTCACCCTTTGCCAGCACGATGTACCCCATAGGCCAGGCAATGATCCGCAGCAGCATGCCGAGGCAAATCCAGCGCAGCAGATCCGCGGCAGCAAAGAACTCGGGGGAGTAGAACAGCCACATGACCATTGGTGCGAATGTCAATGTTGCAAGCACCCCGGGACCGGCAAGCAACAGGCTAACCTGCGTCTGTTCGTTGACCATGCGATTGCACGCGGGATGATCATTCGCGATGGCAGTCAGGCGGGGATAGAAATCCGTGCCCATAGCTTGAAGGATGAAGCCGGCATAGAGGCTGCCAAGTGCCCAGGCGGATTGGTACAGGCCGGCTTCTGCAATGCCGCCGTGCTGCAGGACAATGATGCGCACGACATAGGCTGCGGCAAGGGTCAGCAGGCCGCTGACCATGAAAACAAGACCCAGTTTGACCAGCCCCCTAAGTTCGTGGCGCATCTGCGGCGTCGATAAAGTGACGGCACGGTGTACCATCTGGCGGCTGTACCACCACGATGTGAGAAGCGTTACGGCGGCGACTGCGACGAGGGACGGGACAATACCTTCGGAACCGAAGGTGTAGATGAAAGGAACGGTAATGACAGTGGTGAAGAAGGCGGTCAGTACATTGATGCGGGCAAGTGTGGAAATTTCGCGCATCCCCTGGATCAGTGCGGTTTGTCCTGCCGAGGCAAGCCGGAAGAAGATGGCAAGCGACAGCAAGGCGACACCTGCGACATGCTGATGGTCGCCGAACGTGAACCATGACACAGGCGCTGCCAGCGCGGCCAGCATCAGCGTGCCGGCGATGCCGAGGACGAACGAGATTCTTTGCAAGACAAATGCAGTCCGGGCGATTTTTTCAGCATCGCCGGTTCCGATCGATTCGGCGATCTGGCGAACGCCGCTCGACTGGATTCCAAGACCGGCAAGAGTTTGGGCAATATCGGCGATCGAACTGTAGATCCCCATCAACCCGACGCCTTCCGGGCCGAGCAGCATCGCCATGGTTTTATTGCGGATGATCGAGAAAAATACCGTCACCAACGACGAGCCGCCGATCAATATCGTCGATTTGAGAATCTGGGTGTAGCTTTGCCCTTGGGGTGAAGTTTCCTGCACGGTCATGGATGGGTTAAACCTCGCGTTTGTCGTGCGGTGAAGGATAATCAGGGTAATCCCGGTCGATGATGCGCCGCACGACAGTCTCCACGCTTGATTGCCAGCTTGGTGCGCGCCAGCCGAAAGTCCGCTCGAACTTCTCAGTGGACAGGCATGAGTTCGCCGGGCGCTTGGCTCTGGTGCGGTAACCGGTGGAGACAATCTCATCGACTGCGGCCGTTGGACCGCCGTAAGCCTGGCTAACTTTGAAAATATGTTTGGCGAATCCGGACCAGTTGGTCTCGCCGGAGCCGGTCACATGATAGATGCCGGAAAAATGCCGTGCCTGATGTGTCGCCACCAACAGGATGGCGTTTGCAAGGTCCAGCGCCGATGTCGGGTTTCCCCATTGATCGGAAACGACGGCGATCTTGTCGCGTTCGGATGCGATGCGCAGCATGGTTCTGACGAAGTTGGTGCCGAAGGGACTATAGATCCAGCTCGTTCGCAAAATGATGTGGCGGGGATTGCCGCTGGCGACCGCGCGCTCGCCTCGCAGCTTGGTATAACCGTAGACAGTCTTCGGTTCAGCCTCGTCATCCTCAAGGTAAGGGTAGGGGTCGGTGCCGGAGAAAACATAGTCCGTGGACAGGTGAATGATTGGCACGCGCAACACCGCGGCAGCTTCGGCAACCGCCGCCGCCCCTGTCACATTGACCGCATAGGCAAGGTTCTGTTCGTCTTCGGCCCGGTCGACGGCGGTATAGGCCGCAGCCGATATGACGATCTCAGGTTTTGCGGCGAGAATGGTTTGCCGTACCGACGCGGGATCGGTCAGGTCGAACTCCGGCCGCCCGACGGGAATCAACTCGATCTCCTCCATATCGGCAGCGGCCTCGACAAGGCTGGTCACGACCTGGCCATTGTTGCCGGTCACCAGAATTTTCATTGTCGGACTGCCCATGGACCGAGCAGGCCGCCATGTTTTGGAATTTCTGCACAGACGACGCTATGGGCCGCGCCGCGGTCTGAGCCTCCCTTCTTCGTGTCTGCGCTCATGGATGGCACTCCTCGATCATATCGAAAAGTTCAGCCTCTTCGAGCGAAGCCGCCATGCGATCATTGTTGGAAAGTTGAAATTTGGACGGATTCATGGGCCATATGATGCCGATATCCGCATCATCGAAGCGGATGGAACGACTATGGCTGGCGGAATATGGATTGGTGACCTTGTAGATCACCTCGGTGTCCGGTTCGAGTGTCAGAAAGCCGTGTGCGAACCCCTTTGGTATCAGGACCTGATTCCATTTGTCGGCCGAAATGCGGACGGCGATCCACTGGGCGAAGCTGGTTGAACCTCTGCGGATATCGACGGCGACGTCGAAGATCGAGCCCTTCGCCACCCTAACCAGCTTGTCCTGAGCGTACGGCGGCAACTGGTAATGCAGGCCTCGCAGAACGCCCGCCGCAATGGAGCGGGAGTGATTGTCCTGTACGAAATTCAGCGTCACGCCATGTTCCGCGAGCTGGTGGGCGCTCCAGGTCTCCGAGAAGAAGCCCCTGTCGTCATCGACCTTCGTCGGGAGGACTTCCAAAACGCCGTCCAGTCCGAGCGATTTTATCTGGAAGCTCATGCTGCATACGCCCCCGCGTGGTGATGGTGGATTGTGTTGCCAGCCCGGCAGGTCCCCACGAGCGGATCCTGCGAGTGGCGTGGCGCACGATCAACGAAAGCACCTTGCTCCCTCATTGGCTTGCCTGCTCGGCTTGCGCGTTCTCGGCAACTGGAAGGCTGGTTGATGCCGCCGATGCGTTCGATGCTGGTGGCTTTTGGCGAAGGACACGCACCACATCGCCCGGCTGGAGGACCGTCGTCTCTTCCGCAGCTATTTCCTTGGCAATGCCGTCGACCTGGCGCGTCACGGTAAAAGCGAGGGGCTCTTCGCCGGCTTGCAAACCGCCGCCGGCCGACAACGCGTTGAGCAGCATCGTCTGCGTGGTGTCACGTTTCAATTTCAGCTGATCGAGGGTGGCCTGCTCTGCCTGCAGTTGCGAGGCGACTTCGGTGCGCTGCTTGTCGCTGAGACCATCGAGATTGCGTGTCGCTTCGGCGATATTCTGGCGCGCCCGCATGATCGAGGTGACGAGATCGAGACGGTTAGCATAGTAGCTGCGCAACGTCCTTTCCAGGTCCGACTGGCGCGTCGGAAGCGCAATACCGCGCTCGACCATTGATTTCACATTGCTCAGCTCCTTTTGGATCGAAGCAATGTCTTCATCGGTGCTGCTGATCTTTTTTTCGGTAATGTCGATCTCGGATGTCAGCAGGTCACGCAATTCGCCATAGGATTTCGACTGGCGGTCCAGATCGTTCAAGCGCGCGGCATGAATGACCTGTTCCTGCTGGAAGATTGCCGATGCCAGGCCTTGGTCATCCTGTGGTACCAGGTCAGGGCGCATTTCCTTTGCCCCGGACATTTCGGCCTGAAGCCGGACAATCTTGATCTCGCTGCGCAGGGTGGCGTTGGCGATCTCATGCAACTGTCCGACATAACCGGTTTTATCGACGGAATTCTGGGTGCCGTTTAGCGGCCTGAATTCGCCGCCGCTCATCGCCAGTGACTGCAGTACGGTTATGCCCGGATGAAACTTGTATTCGCCCGGCGCATTGACGTTTCCAACGACATACACCGGCGGTTGCTCCAAAATTTCGACCGTTATCTCAGGCGTTTCCACCAAGCCGATCTTGGCTTTCAGCCGGTTGGCCACTTCGGTTGAGAGGCCGGCGCTGTCGAGGCCGGCGACCGCTAGAGTGCCGACCACCGGAAGCGTTACCGTGCCCGTTTGCGAAATCAGGAACTCGCCGCCAAGTGCATCCCACCTCTCGTAAGCGCCCTTCGTTGGCATCCACTGGACAATCGTCAGGCGAAATCTGGTTTGTGGTGTCAGTTGAAAGTCACCTGCGAGCGCGGGCGTGAACAGGCCGCCGAAAATACTTGCCGCGAACAGGACCTGAAACGCAGGAAACAATTTGCAGTAACGCCGGAAAAATGCGGTCAATGTCTTTCTCCAAAGCTTAAGACCCCGAGCGTCCCGTTGGCGGGATGCAGCGCTCAGTGTGCCCAATAGACAGCGATTGAGAAGGGGAAGTGCTGCGGTTCTGCTTCATCAATATTGCTGATATCGGCATGAAGCGTTTGCCTTGAAGGTAGAGATATTAGTCTCGATTGCTATTGCCCTCACCAAAGGCGAGTTCGGGCAAGGAAGGAGTAGGGGAAAAGGCGAATGCCCTCCGTCGGTTGGAGGCCGCGTAGGGTGCCGTCATCGTCCGTTAGGATGAGGGGCCGTGCGGCGATATCCCCAGGTGCATTGATCGCCGCTCCTTTCTCAGCCCTTTTGCGCCGTCGCGGCCATCCCTTGCGTAAGCTACAGTCTCGCGAGTGGTGCGTGGATTCCGTTTGCTCTGTCGTCATGGCAAGCACAGGCGGGCTTTGACTGATGGATGCGGATATGATGCTGTTGGATGGGAATGAGCATGACATTGCGGGTGCCAGAAAACGGCTTGAGCCCCAGCGCGTTCTATTGATTCTAACAAACAGCGGCAGCGTATCGAAGCGTCTGATCGAGGCTGTCGAGCGGGAGTTCCCGTGGGTTCTGGTCGAACAGGTAGACGCTGTCGATGCCGCCTGTGAAGCTTTCGCTCATCCTGTCGCACTCATTCTTGTCGATACCGCATTGATGAAGAAGGCGGAAGCGGAAGCGGCCGAGATGTTGCGCGCTCACCCGCACGCCTTGACCGCGGTGATCGAGCCCTACGACAAGGTTCTCGTCACATCTCTTCAAGATGTCGTCAATTCTCCGCTCATTCGTAGCGTTCTGCCGATGGATTTGAGGCTGGACGTCTGGTTGTCGATCATCCGTCTGTTGCTTTGCGGCGGTGAGTATTTTCCGCCAGGATTCATTATGCAGGCGAAAACACGCGACCAGAAGACGACCTCATCCGACGGTGCCGGTTCTCTCCGTGGCCAAGATTTTCGGCCTATCCACATGCCCGAATTGACCACCCGCGAATCCCAAATTTTAAAAATGGTCTCGCACGGTCTTCAGAACAAGCTGATCGCCGTGGAATGTGGATTGTCGGAGCATACTGTCAAGATCCACCTGCACCACATCATCCGCAAACTGGGTGTGCACAACAGGACAGAGGCAGCGGCACGATTCCGCAATCTCCATGACAACGCGCGGTCACTGAACGAAAACTAGTAATCCAAGAACAGCCTGCCAAGCCTCCATCTCCGGTGGAGGTGTGCGACTTTAGGGAAACGCCGCCTGCAACAGCGTATTTTCTCGGCCGATCATTGGAAGCATCATGATTTTATGGACTCTTCCCTCTGGCGAGTTTGCCACGCCCTCGAAGTCATTGACGTTACGGGTGACCACTGCGAGCGTCATGGATGAGCACTGTCGCTGCAATCAACGAAGGATGGCCATACGATCGGCACGGTTTGTGCGATCGATCGTGGTCCGAAATCATTCGGCCATCGAGACATCGCTATCCTCCAGGAACTGGCGGGGGTCGCGATAGACCGCATCGAGTTGTTGCAATCGGCGTCAACCGACGGCCTGACCGACACATTGACCAGTCGCTCCCCCGTAAAACTTCAAACCGCGGCACCCCAAGCGACGATGGCTCGCTTGCTAGAGTGGGCCAGTGGTTGGCCGAACTGGCTGCTATGAACGATACCAATTGAAGCCTGCGCTGTGCCGTCATGGCTGTTTTCTCACCTTCGCCAGGCATTGCTGATAGGTCTCGAATATCCATGCCTTGCTGGCATCGAAGTGGATCATCGACTTGCGATGTTCCTCTAGCACCAGTTCGGTCATTCGCAGCGCCGTAGCCTCAATCGATAGCGGAGTTGCCGTCTCCAGGACGACATCCACGGTGTCGAGATAGCTCTCCCACATCGGTCGGCCTTCGAACTGGATGTTCTCTGGGTGACCGTCTTTCCGGCAAAGAGCACGGGCTGCCGCTTCGCGCGGGCTAATGGATCTCTTGGTCATTATACCTCCTTCAGCCCGCCCTTATCGTCGGACCCCTGATGGTGGAGTTTGCCCTCCGGGTCAGCAGTAGTGCCATAATACCAATGGATATTTACTTTCAAAGCATTCGGCCAAGCTGGGCCTTTTGTTACAGGCATCGAAAGGCATGTCAGGATCCCACCGCGCCGGCGATGCCCAACATAGTGGTTGCAGGGGAGGGGCTGACCTCTGGCTTGGTCCGCGGCGCGCTCACCGACATAATGACTGTGCTGAGAGACGCCGCAGCGTGTCAGAAACGCTATTTTTAGGCTTCTGCGCGATGACACAGCCATTCTTGCCGGGCTCAACCATAACGACTGATAATGCAACATTATCGGTCTTTATCCTGCGTCGACGAGCGGTGCGGTTCTGGTTTATTACTTGACGAGCAACTGCACATATCGACTCGGTGATTTTGCGAGCCCGCGGTGCATTTAGTCGATCCGTTTGAGGTTTTCCGGCACCTGATAAGCAGTCCTATGGAAGCGCACACGACGGGCAGTTGTGATCGCGTCTCTGTCGTCCACACACTCTCCGTCCGGGCCCAACGTGCTGATAGTCTTTGATTTCTTCTCCGATACGAGGATATCGGAATAGCGGTTTGGTTGAAGGCGCCCCATGGCGAGCGTGCGCTCGATCGTCTGGAATTCCCCAGCGCAATTGGTATCCCATTCACCCTGGTGCCCTGCGACCACAATGTTATCGAGCACAGGTTTCAGTTTGTTGTTGTCTACGACAAAGAGCCACAGGACTGTCTCGCCAAACGGATTGGGGCTCGAACTTCCACGCCGTTCAATGCGCAATCCGAAGGCAATCTCGG
>UBTA01000091.1 GCA_900468065.1 Hyphomicrobiales bacterium
TAAGGCCAGATTGAAAACCCAAGACTCTCCCGAAAACTGGAGGGGACAAGGGTCTCAGGTCAAAACCGGTAAAGTGTTGCGTTCGAAATGCCAGGAAGACCTTCTTTCAATCCACTCGCGATACTTTCGGCAAGACGGTCTATCGACGGCCTCGGGTTAGGAATAACAGCGTCACGCACGGTCATAGTGTCCTCCACCCGGAGTGCGGAGGTCTGCGAGGATCACAGACCATCCCCTCTCCTTGGGTGTTATCACTGATTACATAGTATGAGCAGCATGATGATCACATCAATCACGTTCATTTGATAAAGAGCGGCCATCCCCCGCCGCGCAATGCACCCATGGCAACCTCCCCAGTCTGACATGGTTCACAGTGAGAGAATCCCGCGCCGAACGGCGCGGATCACCGAATTTGTTCGATTTGAAGCGCCTAACTTTCGGCCGGCGCTGAGAAGGTGATGGTTGACGGTATGTTCGGAAAGCCCCAGCAGCTTAGCTATTTCTCCACTTGTCTTGCCCTCCCCTGTCCAACGAAGGCATTCTAACTCGCGTACGGAAATATTGGCATCGGGTGGCGATCCAACGCGCAAAGCTACCAATCGGTTGAACATAATGTTTGAGACGAGTTGGAGGAAACCTACGTCTGCAACCTCAGAGATTGGAACTCTTCCGCTAAGAATGACGCTCGCGGTTCTCCCGTTCATGTCATGGACATAAAACACGTTGCTGTAGATCAGGCCCGTCTCGCGCAACATTTCGCTTAAATCCGCCATGGCTACGGTATCACAACCCCGCGGGCGCGACCAATCGCTGGAGTGAGACCCAACCTTCCTGTGCAGCGACTGGATGATTGGCCACTCACAGAGGGTAATGGCTTTGTCGAAGGTCGCAACCAAAGGGGCCGGCCAGTTCGTTAGAATTGTTCGTGAGCGGAGACAGTCGCCGGTGAAGGTCGGGAGCTCAATCGTGAGGAAGTGTGTGGGCCCGCAATCTTTGATGAGAGCGATGAAGCGCGTGCTGACCTGATCAACGTTTTGCGCGTCTGCGAGCCTGTCCGTAATGTCCGACACCAGGGTCGAAAAGCTTACTGCGTGCACGTCACCATCCCGGTAACGCATCGCATGACCCAGCGCGTAATCGAAACACCAGACCAATGGCCGAAACGAGAGTTACCGCTGATCGCGACAAGGCCGGAAATCCACGGCTCGACTGGGGAACCGAGAATAGTCCCGACAACAGCAGCAGGATGCCCTTCCGCCGCATCAGCATCCTTCCAATAGGCCATGGCCGATTTCCTATTTCGTTTGACAGTTGATTCTGAAGAAACCGACAGACCGAGGAGGAATCTGGGCCGAGGACATGCACGCGACCGCCATTGACACCTTTGTCCAGCTGGCCAGCCGCAGTCGCAATTACCGCTAATTGCCAGATTGATTTTCATCGCCATCCACTGATTCTTACTTCGTTCTCACTTTGATCAGCGCAACGACCGGCTTGCCATTGATCAACACAGGCTTGTGGCTATCGTCGGCTAGAACGACGCCGATGACGTGAATTCCAGCTGGCGTCGGGCAATGCCTGAAACGAGCCTTGATCAGATCGCCCCCGAAATCGCTGTTCATGCTATTATATGGCTGCCCCGGAATGTTGCAGCTATGACCACTGGGATCGATCTTCAGGTGAACGTGACCACACCGCAAATCCTCACCGCATTGTCCGCTCGCCAAGAGCCTGAAATTGCTTTTGACCACAATCCCCACCGATCCATCAACATCTTTGCCGAGCCCGATCTCCGCGTCGGCGGGAGGCCAAACTATTTCGAGTGTTGGTGGTTCTTGGGCATGCACGGCTGCTGCCAGGAATAAATTAAGCGATAGGCCTAGGAGGACATAACGGTGCACGATGTTTTTTCCATATTAAGTAATCGGTGATTACATACCTAAATCCTAGCGTCAAACACAAAGTTAATGGTGATTACATTTTATGCCTGTGGTATGAACCGGAGATGATCGATGTTCAGAATCACTCGCCTGCCAAGGTTGAGCCTAAGCCGTATCACCACGGAAACCTGGTAGAAGCGTTGGTTTCCGCGACCGTCGCCATCATCGCGGAAAGAGGCGTCGAGCATGTTTCCGTACGAGAGGCGGCCAAACGAGCGGGGGTGTCTCCTGCTGCGCCGTTCCGCCATTTTAAAACGAAGACTGCGCTGATGACTGCGGTGGCCGAACAGGCAATGTCACGCCTCAAGAGCGCTGTCGGCGACGCACTTGCGGAGCATCCCGGCCAGGACCCTCTTGAAGCTTTCGAAGCAATTGGGCGCGGGTATCTCCGCTGGGCGCTGTCCAACACCACTCAATTCGAAATAATAAGTTCGCGTACCCTCATCGATTTTAATAGCTCGGAGTCGCTGCGCCGAGACAATGAAGAAATTCGACTGTTGATGAGCGATCTGCTCGGGCGGGCGCAGGAGGGCGGGCTGCTACGAGAGGAATTGGATTTTGACCATCTCATACTCGGTGCAAGGGCGCTCGTTTATGGACTCGCCCGCATGGCCGTTGATGGACACCTGCCGGAATGGCATCAGACCGGTTCGCCGATTGATGCCGTCCAGCGATCGATGAGTTTATTTGTTTCGCAGATTCGAGCACGCTAATTAGCCCTGAAACTAGAAACCTCCATATGTCGAAGCCGTTCCAGAACGGCTTGAGCGTGCGCCGCGACAGTTTCGGCGGCGCTGGTCCGAGGCCACAACGCCGGGGAAGAGCGAACGTTGAAGGCTGAGAAAGAGCACTGGTGGGAATGGACCGTACGAACTGCGCAAGGAAGAGCAAGCCTAACGGCGAAAAGAAAGGGCAGATTGGTGACCCATTCTCACCAATCTGCCGCCAAAAGGCTCAGGGGGTCAGTGGCGAGGAATCACTATAAGCCACCTCTAATCTATGGCACATCTGGTCTGGATAGCAATCTTTGTTTCAGTCTCTATATAAGAATATACTTATAAAAGTAATGCTTGCGAAAACGATCAGCGAACGCTTCGCGAACAATGCATGCCTGTGCATGCTGAAACTACCCCTCTTGGTGTAGTTGATATGATTAAATCACGTTTGCTGGCAAAACCAATGCTATCGTGTTCACGATCCAAAGCCACCGCACGGCGACTTTGAACAACGGCGTCCTCTTGTGACCCTTGCAATGAGGATGGTGGTACATCAGCCGACGATGAAGCCACAGCGACGTCGTGCGGCGACGGATCAACGATATCGGATATACGGCGACTTATTCGACGCTTTGCTTTGATAAGTCTGGAGACACCATTTGCGATGCTGCACTCTATCGCCCTTCGGTAGCGGCAAGCTGCATAACCAGCGATCAGTGCCCCGACAGCTGCTAATACATAGTACAACGCCTTATCCTGCAACTCCCAAATGAAGCCTTGGCGTTCGAAGCAAGCCTTCAGCTGCCACGCCATGGTCCCCCGGCATTGCTCAAGCATCCAATTGAATTTATCGGGCAAAATCCGCTCCTAATGTAATTAGTACACACGAATTCAAAGCCGTCATCGTTTGATTGATCAACGTAACAACAACCAGTTGCATCACGTCCGGCCACACAACGCTCTCAGCTGTCGGCATTAGAACCTGACATCCGCAGCGCGTCAAGGTTGTGACTTTGTACGGTCACGTACCCAGCGCAACATCTAGCCATTGCAAAGGTTAACAGATGCTAATGTTATTTGACCTGGTCACGACTTGCTCAATGTTAGGGTGCAGGTATGGGGCAGCACTACTTTCACTTCATGGATGGCAACTACTACGTAAGACACGATTAGCATTGACTTAATTACCATTAGTCTCTGAAACGAACCGGCAACTAAAAATCGCTGTGAAAGAGATACTGATCGAGCAACGGTTTTCTTTCAGCCAAGTTAGAAGTCACACATTCGAGCTGTGCGACGACGCGGGAATAAGGCTCTTCAGGTTGCCGCTAGATAGGCTGCTGAACAGTTGAAGGGCGACACCCACCATCCGCCGCTTTAACCATGCCAGCGGATTGATTGGGTCTGCACAAATCATCCACGGAACCCCCCGTTGTTGAACAATGCCGAAAAGGATTTTTTGGTCTTGTCATACCGGGTTGCCACGCGCCGGAACTGCTGGAGACGGTTGAACATTCTCTCGATGCGTTTTCGAGCCTTGTAGGCTCGGTAGTCGAATGCAGGCGGGTTCTCTTTCGGCGGAATTGACCGGCGTGATCCCATAGATCCGCAATTCCTCGCGCAGGAAGTTGCGGTCATATCCTTTGTCGGCAAGAAACAACCTCGGTTTGCCAACCCGTATCGCCAGCAGATCAGGAACAGGGCTGTAATCGGAAGCATCGCCTCCAGTCAGGATGACGCCGAGAGAGCGTCCTTAACCGTCTGCGCGGGCATGAATTATCGTTGAAAACCACCGCTTGATCGACCAAAAGCCTCCTTGTAAGTCCCCCTTTGCGCCGGCAGCCTGCGAATGGCCCGAACTTTGGCACTGTCGATCATGTGCTTCATTATTATCAGAGAAGGCGAGGTCCGAAACCTGGTTGTCGACCAAAGCGCATCTCGCCAGGTTTTAGAACAGCCCCGTATGAACATCGGCTACGAACCTTCGGAGCTCCTCAACAGGCGAATCCACAGCCATCTTTTTGCCCTCCAATTCTTTCGGCATTTTCCAGCCGGGATCGATACCTTCCATGTTGGGCAACTCGTGAGCGATCCCCTTATGGCAATCGATGCAGGTAGCCTTTCCAGTCAGGAGATACTGCGTGTGAATATCGGCAGCTCTCTGGGTCTGCTTTTGCAGGTCCATAGCGACAGAGGAATGGCAGTTGCGGCATTCCAAGCTGTCATTGGCTTTCATCCGGGCCCACTCGTTCTGCGCAAGAGCCAAGCGATGTCCGAGAAACTTCGAACGGGTGTCGATCGTGCCGAAGATTTTTCCCCACACTTCCTTCGATGCCTGCATC
Source organism: Hyphomicrobiales bacterium (assembly GCA_900468065.1). Lineage (GTDB taxonomy): Bacteria > Pseudomonadota > Alphaproteobacteria > Rhizobiales > Rhizobiaceae > Pararhizobium. The sequence goes on from UBTA01000091.1 coordinate 4,999, forward strand.
TTCCGCGCAATCTTGTCGGTCCAGTTGTGAGGCACGTGGCAATCGGGACAGCTCGCGCGGACACCTGAACGATTGGAAAAGTGGATGGTTCGCGTCAGCTCCTCGTAAACGTTCGTCTTCATCTCGTGGCACCCGGTGCAGAACTTCTCGGTGTTGGTCACTTCGAGAGCAGTATTGAAAGCGCCCCAGAACATTACGCCGCCGATAAAGCCGCCAAGGGTCAGAAATCCTAGTCCCAAGGTCACAGCCGGGGTAATCATAATACCCCATGCCCACAGCAAGACTTTCCGGATCAAGGCGATCATGGTCTCACTCGCTTCCCGCTGGCTTGAACCCAAGCTCACTCATGTCTTTGAACGTGCTGGGAACCAGCGGCTGTACGTCCGCCTGCGGGACATGGCACGCCGTACAGAAGTAGCGCCGCGGGGAGACGTCTGCGATCATTTGCCCGTCGCGCGTCATGTAATGCGTCACGCTGATCATTGGCGCGCCGGAGTCCTGCGTGAATTCGCGCTTGTGGCAGGTGAGGCAGCGGTTGGCGTTGACCGACAGTTCGTAGCCCTCGATCGAATGGGGGATGATCGGAGGCTGGTCCGGATATGCGCGCATCTTCCGTTTATCGTCGACCACCCATTTCGGAAGGACGGCGGCTGCGCCCGATTCCATGGCATGGGTCTGGCCCTCGAGCTGCGGGACATTCTTCGACGCCACCTGGGCGATTGCCGCAGTCGCGATGAACACCAGCAGTCCGCCTGCGACTGCCATCCATTCGGGCCGCATCAGACGACGACCGGTAGAATCTTGACCGCGCATTTTTTGAAATCCGTCTGTTTGGAGATGGGATCGGTTGCGTCGAGAGTTACCTTGTTGATCAGCTGGCTGGCGTCGAACCAGGGAATGAAGATGACGCCGGTCGGCATGCGATTGCGGCCGCGCGTATCTATGCGGGTGCGTATCTCACCCCGCCTGGAAACGATACGGACCTCCGCACCCTGGTTTATCCCCCGCTTTCGGGCGTCATCGGCGTTCATGAAACAGCGCGCGCCTGGGAACGCCTTGTAGAGTTCAGGCACCCGCATCGTCATTGATCCGGAATGCCAGTGTTCCAGAACACGCCCGGTCACAAGCCAGAAGTCGAACTCTTCGTCAGGAGACTCAGCTGGCGGCTCGTAAGGGACCGCCAGAATGACCGCCTTGCCATCAGGCTGGCCGTAGAACTTCACGCCTTCGCCCGGCTTCACGTATGGGTCATACCCCTCCCGATAACGCCACTTGGTCTCTTGCCCATCCACGACCGGCCAGCGCAGGCCGCGAACGTCATGGTAGACGTCGTAAGGCGCCAGATCATGTCCGTGTCCACGGCCAAAGGCGGCATATTCCTCGAACAGGCCCTTCTGGACGTAGAAGCCGAAATCCTTGGATTCGTTGTTGTCGTACTCGCCGTTGACTTCGCTGAGGGGGAAGCGATCCACTTCTCCGTTGCGGAAAAGCACGTCGAAAAGCGACTTTCCCCGATAGGTGGGGTTGGCATCGAGGAGTTCGGTCGGCCACACGTCTTCGGTCATGAACCGCTTGGAGAATTCCATCATCTGCCAGAGATCGGAACGCGCCTCTCCCGACGCCTGAACGAGCTGGTGCCAGACGTGGGTCCTGCGTTCCGCGTTCCCGTACGCCCCTTCCTTCTCCACCCACATCGCGGCCGGCAGGATCAGGTCGGCGCTCATCGCGGTGATCGTCGGGTAGGCATCAGAAACGACGATGAAGTTCTCGGGATTCCGATAGCCCAAGTAAGTCTCGTTGCTGTTGTTGGGTGCGGCCTGCACGTTGTTGTTACATTGGACCCAGTAGAAATTCAGCTTGCCGTCCTTGAGCATCCGGTCCTGCTGGACGGCATGGTATCCGGGCTTTTCGGGGATGATGCCGTGCGGGACGCGCCAGATTTCCTCCGCGTGCTTGCGATGTTCCGGATTGGTCACGACCATGTCTGCTGGAAGCCGATGCGCGAACGTTCCTACCTCGCGCGCCGTGCCGCACGCCGAGGGCTGGCCCGTCAGCGAGAACGGGCTGTTGCCGGGTTCAGATATCTTTCCCGTCAGCAAGTGGATGTTGTAGACCATCTGGTTTGCCCAGACGCCGCGGACATGCTGATTGAACCCCATGGTCCACAGCGACATCACTTTGATCTTGGGGTCGGCGTAAAGTTCTGCCAGCTGTTCTAGGAACTCGGGTTCAACACCCGTCAACTCGGAGGTCTTTTTCAGCGTGTATTCGGCGACGAATTCCTTGAACGCATCGAAATCCATAGGCTCGGTCTTGCCGGGATCGGCCGAGTTGGCGGCATTCACTTCTTTGGGATCGTTAGGCCGCAGCCCGTAGCCGATATCGGTCACGCCTCGGGCGAACTTGGTGTGCTTCTCGACGAACTCCGTATTGACCCGATCGGTCTGAATGATGTGGTTGGCGATGTAGTTGAGGATCGCAAGGTCGGTACCCGGTTTGAAGATGATCGGGACGTCGGCCAGGTCCATGCTGCGGTGGGTAAATGTTGAAAGGACCGCGACGCGAACGTGGTCGTGGCCGAGCCGGCGGTCGGCCACGCGGGTCCACAGGATTGGATGCATTTCCGCCATGTTCGAACCCCACAGCACGAATGCATCGGCATTTTCGAAATCGTCATAGCAACCCATCGGCTCGTCCATGCCGAAGGTGCGCATGAAAGCAACGGCCGCCGACGCCATGCAGTGACGCGCGTTAGGATCGAGGTTGTTCGACCGGAACCCCGCCCGCATGAGTTTGGTTGCCGCATAGCCTTCGAAGATAGTCCATTGACCGGAGCCGAACATACCGATCGCTGTCGGCCCCTTGTCCTTGAGCACGCGTTTAGCCTGTTGGGCCATGACGTCGAACGCCTCGTCCCAGCTTACCGGTTCGAACTCTCCCTCTTTGTCGAACACCCCCCCACGTTTGCGAAGCAGCGGCGTTTGCAACCGGTCCTCACCGTACATGATCTTGGAGAGGAAGTAGCCTTTGATACAATTCAGGCCTCGGTTGACCTCCGCCTGCATGTCACCATGGGTCGCCACGACCTGGCCTTGCTTGACGCCCACCATCACCCCGCACCCGGTGCCACAGAAGCGACAGGGAGCTTTCGACCATTTGATCTCCAGCGCACTCACTCCGCCGGGAACTGGCTGGGCTGAGGCCGGGAGGGAGATTCCAGCTGTGGCCGCAGCGATGCCGGCGGCGTGGGCCTTCAGAATCTGGCGTCGCGTCAGTGCTTCGGTCATAATTCTGCGCTCTCCGTTTCGACATGTTCGAAAACCATGTTTGCCGCAATCACACCGTCAAGAAGGGATATCCTCGAAAGGCAGTCGCCCATCATCCCGGTACTGGTCCCCTCGATGACAAGAACGATCTTCCCTCGCTCGCAGCCGTGGACTTCGACGTTCTCCATCCGCGCAAGCTCTGCGAGGATGCTTTCGGTCGCTGCGGGCATGGTGGCGATCACCGCGCTGGATATGTGGTAGGTGGGATGCGGCTCAAGCATCGACGGCCTCCCGTTCGCGAATGTTCATCGTTATCGCGCCGACCGGACAAATTCCAACACAGGCACCGCAGCCGACGCAGGCGTGTTCGTCGATGTCAGGCAGGAAAGGCCCGCCTCTCCGAGGCTTGAACCGGATGGCATTCTCGGGACAGCTCTCACTGCAAGACTGGCAAGCGACGTCCCGCTTCGCGAGGCACGTATCAGTTATCGAGGCGTGATGATCGAAGCGGAGAGCGCCCTCAGGCTCGAAGACGGGTTCCGGGCATGCCGCCCGGCAATCGCCGCATAACGTGCATTCAGCCGTCGCGAAATCGAGCGATGGTCGTCCGTCGATCAGTTTTATCACTCCGGTGGGACAGCGTTCGACGCATAGTCCGCACCCGGTGCATGACCGAAAACTCGAAGGCGTCGTTCCGGGAGGGTTGATCGATATCGACTTATTGGCAGCCTTGCCAAGGAGGAACGATCGCCGGGTTGGGGCTCCCTCGCGCATCTCCTAGTGTCCCAGTGGGCCCGGAGGGCCGAAGACGATCTGCCACATCCAGACGGCAAATCCGTAAGAGCCGACGACGCCCACAGCAATGATCGGCCAGATTCCAAAGGCCAGCGCGAAAAACGTCAACAGTTCGCCGCGCCTTTGGTGATGCGCTGTGCTTTCCAGCCCTTGCTTGATCGACGGTTCTGACATGAGGCCCTCCAACTCAAATCTAAAGTGCATTGTATCGAGGCAATCGATTAAATAAAGTGCAAAAATACTACATTTGCACGCCGCCGGATTCGTCGTTACCGACCTTTATCAAGTGACCCATGCGAGACAGGTGGTTCTCGCCGTGAATGGTCCAAAATGATCTACTTGATCATACACGCCACCGCACCCCTCTTCATTCCGGGCGTTGGCTCTCTTATTTCGAGAGAACATTGATTCCCCTGCAGCGGGAACTGTCCCTCGCGGCCCACGATGCACCAGCTCATCGAAACGATTTGATGAACGAAGTGATCGAGATGACCACCGAAGACGGCGAGGCCATCCTGACGCGCTATGTATTGCCGGAGTGGAGGTCAATTTCCGCCGTTGAGTAATCTCGCCTAATCGGAATGAGCCGCTACGCTTGACTAGGCCGCCAAGCCCCTCTTGAGGTCTAAAGCGTCGTTCACAAAACGTGAATCGTTAGCTGTTTGATTTTGATGGATTTCATGATTCCCTTTTGAGTGGAGGTGTTTCATGGGCAAATCGCATTCACTGGATATCCGCGAACGCGTGGTGGCAATGGTTGAGGCAGGACATTCCTGCCGGTCGGCAGCGCGTCGTTTCGCCATTGGCGACAGCACGGCAATCCGCGTCATGCGGCGCCGCCGGAAGATGGGAGCGGTATCGCCGCCCCGTCAGGGCCGTCCATCCGGCAGCGGCAAGCTTGCGACCTATCGCCGCTTTGTGATTGCTCAGGTCGAGGTAAGACCCGACATCACCATGCCGGAACTGGCTGACAAGCTTGACGAGACGCATGGCGTTCGTGTTGCGCCATCGTCCTTGTCACGGGTCCTGGTGGCGGAAGGGTTCACATATAAAAAAAGCCCTGATGGCGTCGGAACGCGCACGCGCGACGGTGCGGCTTTCTCGTGACGTCTGGATCGCAAAGCGTCAGCCACGCATGCGGCTGGAACCGCATCGTCTTGTCTTTATTGACGAAGCATACGGTGAATACGAAGATGGTTCGGCTGCGCGGCCGCTGCCCGCGCGGCGATCGATTGCGCATGGATGCGCCGTTCGGCCACTGGGGAACACAGACCTTCATCGCCGGGCTTCGATGCTTCGGGCTGACCGCGCCATGGATCATCGATCGCCCCATGAACCGCGCCGCCTTCGACACCTATATCGAGACCCAGCTTGCTGCGACCTTGTCACGCGGCGATGTCGTCATCCTCGACAACCTGGCCGTCCACAAGAGCAAAAGAGCCGCCGAAATCCTGCATGATCACGGCGCATGGTTCCTCTTCCTGCCGCCCTACAGCCCCGATCTCAATCCCATCGAGATGGCATTCTCAAAGATCAAGGCGCACCTCAGAGCCGCACAAGCCAGAACCTTTGACACCCTCACAAAGGCGCTCGGTTCAATCTGCAACCTCTTCAATCGAGCGGAATGCTTGAACTTCTTCAACGCGGCCGGTATGCGCCATGTTAAGCATACGACGCTCTAATGCCCGCCAGAGACACAGGCGCGGAGAGAATGCTCAGATTTCGCTGACCACCTGAATCTGGCAAATCAATTCTGGTGGCCCGCGCAAAGTGAGTGTATTCCACGGCATAGAAGGCAATATCGTTCACGGCCTCTGATGCTGCTCGGGCGGTTTTTCTATAACGCTCGCTACACGACGACGTTGTTATTTGGCTATGGAGCTCTGCCAAGCGTCGATTGCGGCTTGGGCAACTGCTTGGTCCTGCGCCGGCGTGCCAGAGGAGACACCAACTCCTCCGACCACATGGCCGTCCCAGTGAACAGGCAATCCTCCGCCCACGACCATCAGACGCCCACCAATAGCAGAACTTATGCCATAGGCTGGTGCACCGGGTTGGCTTGCGACGCCGTATTCATGTGTTGCCTTCTTCGCCGCCGCTGCGGTAAAGGCTTTGTCGATGGCAATGGTTGTCGAGGTCACTTTTCCTCCCTCCATCCGTTCGAAAGCAATAAGTTGGCCACTTTCATCGGTCACGGCAATACACATCGGCACTCCGATTTCCACAGAATGAGCTGTGGCGCCCGCGATTAACTCGCGAGCGTCATCCAGGTCGAGGCGGGAGATGGTTTTCATGTTGTTTCTCCATAATATGTTTTGTCGCGTCGCGAAGATGTGGTCCGTTCGGTGCGGATTGGCAGGACGATTGCACAGTTTTATCGAGCCACCGGGCCATGATCTGCGTCTAATCCGGTCCGCCGAAACGAGCGGCGTTGATCGAAAAGTATGGTCATCTGGCCGAGTCAGCAGTGGCACGCCGGACGATTGACGTTTTGAAGGCTTGGGGGTTTTGGCCCGCCTGTCGCCCAGTCCAGAAGTTCCACCGTATGCGTGATCGGAATTCCGCTGCCCGATCCGATTTGCATCATGCAGCCTATGTTACCCGCGCTGACGACCTCGGGATTAAGAGCCTCTAGCGTTGCTACCTTGCGGGTCTTGAGCTGCGCCGAGATCTCAGGCTGCATCAAGTTATAGGTGCCCGCCGAGCCACAGCATATATGACCGTAGCGCGGTTCGACCACCTGAAAACCTGCCCCTTTAAGCAAGTCCTTTGGCTGCGAACGCACCTGCTGCCCGTGTTGCAACGAGCACGCGGCGTGATAGGCCACGCGAAGGGGCTCGGCATGGGTTGCATCGACCAGGCCGATCTCGCCCATGAGTTCCGAAATGTCTTTCGCCAACAGGGATATCCGGGCCGCATCGGCGGCAAGCGGACCATTTCGGAACATATGGCCATAGTCCTTGACAGTGGTCCCGCAGCCCGAAGTGTTTATGACGACGGCGTCGAGACCGGCACCGTCCAGTTCGACCACAAGCGCCCGGATGTTGGCGGCCGCCATGGCGTGGCTCTTATCTGTCATGCCCATGTGATGGGTCAGCGCGCCACAGCAACCAACATCCCTTGGAATGACGACATCGCATCCATGTCGACGCAGCAGACGGATGGTCGCATCATTAATATCGGTGTTGAGGGCCCGCTGAGCACATCCCACAAGGAGTGCGACACGCTTTTGCCGGTTGTTTTGCGCAGCAAAGGTCTGTGGGCGATCATTTTGACTGCGGTGAGGTAACCTGGCTGGAGCCATCTCAAGCATTGCGCGCATTCGGGCATCTGGGATCAGCTTCCGGAAGGGCCGCGCCAATTTAGCTCCCTTGAGCGCAAGTCGAAAACGCTCGGGATACGGAAGAACCCGCGCCATGAGCCAGCGCAGTGCCCGTTCGTCCCATCGACGCTTGTAGTGCTGCTCAATATACTCCCGCGCGTGGTCCACCAAATGCATGTAGTGAACACCCGACGGGCACGTCGTCATGCAGCTCAGGCAACTGAGGCAACGGTCTATATGCTTGACGGTTTTCGCGTCGGGAACCTTCGCGTTCTCGAGCATGTCCTTGATGAGATAGATCCGCCCCCTTGGACTATCGAGCTCGTCGCCAAGCACCTTGTAGGTCGGACATGTGGCCGTGCAGAAGCCGCAGTGGACACATGAGCGAAGAATCTCGTTCGATCGCGCTGTGTTAGCGTCGGCGAGTTGATCCGTATCGAAATTGGTCTGCATTTCACTCCACCATCAATCCGGGGTTCAGGATCCCAGCAGGATCGAATGTTCTGCGAAGTGCGGCGGTCAGTGCGGCTACGCCCGGTGCTTCAACTGGGGAAACGTGAACGTTTACGATTGGTCCGGGGCGGACAAGCGTCGCCAGGCCCGAGGGAGCGTAAGCAAGCATTCCGGCAGCATCCAGGTTGCCTGAGTACCAAATCGCTCCCCCTCCCCAATCAAGAGAAGCATCGCCGCCAAACGGTTTCAGCGCCTCCAACACGGTTGGAGCGTCGGTCGGCTTCACAAGGATGCGCCAAACAGCGTCATTGCCCTTGGTGAAATGGTGCAGGTCCCTGAGGCTGAGCCACAAGAGCCGGCTCTCTTCGTCACTAAGGACAACGTGATCGTTTCCCTTAAAGAGGGCAGACAGCTTTTCTCGCCGGTGGTCCACCTGTCGGGCAAGCCCCTCAATTCGCAACCAAGCCGTGCCGTCGTGAAAAGCCGCTCCCGAGACCTCGAACGGTGTTGCAAGTGCCGAGGAGAAGATCTTCACCGCCTCGCGCGGCGAGATGCCACCAAATGCGATCGTGTTCTGACTTTCAGCGACCGGCAGGGTCTTGATCGCAATTTCGGTAAGTACACCCAGCGCACCGTAGGAGCCGCACAGCAGCTTTCCGAGATCCATTCCGGTGACATTTTTCATCACCCGGCCGCCGTTTTTGATGATACGACCGCGGCCGTCAACAAAACGCACGCCCAAAAGATGATCACGGCATGCTCCGGCGCGCACACGGCGCGGTCCCGAGACATTCGCCGCAACCATACCGCCGATCGTCGGCGTACCGGTCGAACCCAGCAGCAATCGGTGATCCATCGGCTCGAACGCGAAGGCCTGCCCTTCAGCAGCAAGCGCGCGTTCAATCGTCTCGACCGGCGTACCGGATTTCGCTATCAGCGTGAGTTCCCCTGGCTCATAAGCCACGATCCCATCAAGCATGCTTGTCGTAAGCACCGTTTCAGCCGTTGTCGCAGGACGGCTGCGCGTGGCGCCCCCCGCCACCCTTAGCGTCACGGCGTGTGCGTGGCATTCTGAGAGATATTCCGCTAATTCAATCTCGGTCGACGGCGCCATTCCTCCCGGAGCGCTCGAGGTTCCTATCGTTGCCGCTTTCAATTCCATCTTGCCGCCTCCCGATATGAGCGGCTTGCCTCGAGCGGAAATACCTTTGCGGGATTGAGCAGCCACTTTGGATCGAAAGCGTCCTTGATTTCCATCTGAATGGCCAAGTCGTCCGGCTCATACTGCTCAGTCATCAAGTCACGCTTCTCGATCCCGACACCGTGTTCGCCGGTGAGGCATCCCCCCATGGCGACGCAGAGACGAAGAACGTCACTGCCGAAGGCTTCAGCCTTTTCGAGCTCACCGGGCTTGTTGGCATCAAAGAGGATCAACGGATGCATGTTTCCGTCGCCTGCGTGAAAGACATTGGCGACTTCCAGGCCATATTCTTTGAAAGCTCCCCGATACGCTTCAACGTATAAGGCAGTTTCGATAGGGGAACGGTACCATCCAGGCAGAGATAGTCACCCAGTCGGCCCATTGCGCCGAAGGCTGCTTTGCGCCCTTTCCAGATTGCCAGCGACTCGTTCGGGGTGCGGCTGCTGCGGAACTCGACCGGATCAAGTTCGGATGCGGTCACACGGATGCGTTCGATCTGATCGACGATCTCATCCTCTGAGCCCTCGACCTCCACAATCAGCACGGCCGCGCAGTCAGGATAGCCTGCCTTGGCAAAGGCCTCGACAGCACGCAGGCAGACGTCGTCCATGTATTCGATCGCAACCGGCAACAACCCTGAGCGAATGATACGCGCCACGCACTCGCCAGCGGTCTCGGCATTGTTGAAACCTATCAATGTAGGCCGTGCCCCTTCCGGTCGTGGAAGTATGCGCAACGTTGCTTCGGTGACGATGGCTAGCTGGCCCTCGGAACCGCAGATCAGACCAAGCATATCGAGACCGTTCGCGCCAAGGTGCGAACCCCCAAGTTCAACAACTGCACCTGTGGACAGCACCATGCGGACGCCGAGCAGGTTGTTCGTGGTGACACCGTGTTTAAGGCAATGCGCACCACCTGAGTTCATACCAATGTTGCCACCGATCGTGCAGGCAAGCTGGGACGACGGATCGGGCGCGTAAAAGAAACCGTCTGGTTCAAGTTCTGCACTGACGGAAAGATTGGTGACGCCGGCCTGGACGCGAATAAAGCGGTTGGCGGTATCGACCTCTAGCACGTCGCGCAAACGCATGGTGCCGATGACGACGCTATCAGCTGTGGGAAGCGCACCGCCGGCGAGTGAGGTACCGGCACCGCGGGGAATCATCGGAACCCCCAATTCGTGGCAGATGCGAACCGCTGCGGCCACCTCCTCAGTCGTGCGAGGAAGCACAACGGCGAGCGGCGAGCAGCGATAGGCTGTCAATGCATCGCATTCATAAGCACGCGTTTCCTCCGGGTCCGCGATAACCGCATCGGCGGGAAGCACCGCAGCCAATTTCGATACAATTTCGGCCTTACGGGCGATAATGTCCTGTGCAGGCGCTGGCATCGCTATGGTAGTCACACGCAAATCCCTCACTCATAATGGCGACGCGATCCCCTTATGACCGCGTCGCTGTCGATCCTTTCGCCGCCGGTGAGCTTGACGCTACGGGAGCAGGGCCATCTCAACGTCGCCGGGCGAAAGAACCAAGTTCTCCCCGGTACGCTCACCTGATCGTGACATCGGCAATGAGGATCTCGATGCCCGTGAGTGGGTTGGCTTCATACTTCACGTTCTCGCCAACCATCATCAGACGAACCTGCTCGGCAATGCCGAACATCGTCGTTTCGTCGTTGTAGAGAACCTTAGCGGCCTCCTGATAAAGCTGTGAGCGCTCGTCGCCTTTCGAGATATCCGCCTTGGAGATGAGCTCGTCGATCTTAGTATTGCACGTCGAGGAAAGATTGCCCGAACAAGTGATATATTTCGGGAAACTGAAACTCGCATCGCCCGACGTATTGTCGTGAGAGATCATCATCATCGTTGCCGGTTGGTCAGCTGCGAATGGCTTTCGCAGATACTTGAGCCACGCTGTATTTTCCAGGCTGACGATACGGGGGTTCAGTCCGATGGATTGAAGCGACTGCGCGATTGCCTGTACGACTTCATCCGCACCGGGAAACAGATCTGGGCGCGTGACGATCAGGAATTCGGCGCCGACGTCATGCCCGTCTGCCTTGGCTGCTTCGACCAATTGACGTGCCTCTTCAATGTCAAAGCTAAAAAAGCTCGTGTCGAAATCGGTGACATAGCCGTTCACTTGTGGGCTGAGAAACTGATACCACGGACTACCGGTACGGCCCATGAGAACCTGGACCAATGTATCGCGATCGATTGCCTTTGAAACTGCCTGCCGGACCCGCTTGTCCAAAAAGGGCTCTTTGTCAGGCATCAGACGGGTCAGGACGATACGATTGTCCTTGTATTCTAACGTGCGTCCGTCGTCGGTTGCGTGCTGTGCGCTGATCGCTGTCGCGATCTGGGCTTCGCCGGTTGTGACCATACCAGCGCGGACAGCTGCTTCTGCGCGGTAAACATATGTCACGTCCTTAATCTGGGGCGCGGCACTCCAATAGCCGTCGAATCGCGTCAGCTTGATATGTTGTCCCTGGACACGATCCACGAACCGATATGGGCCGGTTCCCACAGGCTGCGCGGCTTTCTGAGCCGTTCTCTGGGTCTCCATTCCGCCGATATCCACATAGGAGAGGCGCAGGGGCAAGATCGGATCGGGCCGGGTCGTCGTCACGCGAAGTGTCAGATCATCGATTGGTTCGGCCTTGATCGGTTCAGGAATCTGGCCACTGTTCAGGCACGCTATGGCCTGCCCGTCGATCTGGAATCCGGCCTGCGTCCGCATGATGTTCGCAGCGGCGGTTTCCGCGTTGAATGTGCTGCCGTCGTGAAATTTCACATTGGGCTTCAGCTTGAACTCCCAGACCAGATCATCGCTCTGTTTCCAGGATTCGGCCAAAAGCGGCTCTACGCTACCGTCCTTAGCCTTCACATGGGTGAGAGACTGGTAAATATTGCCACGAGCGACATTGGCGTTATCCGCTGGCTGCGTGTCGCAGGAATCGAGAGAATTTGGCTCGACAGCAAGCGCCACAGTAACCGCAGGATCAACAGGCTGGGCCATCACCGGCGACATGCTTGCAGCAACGACGCCTGCTATTGTACCCGCGCGCAGCCGCAGATTGATGTATTTATTCATGTGATCCTCCTCCATTTTCCTTCTGCGGTACCGAATGCCGAATCCTAGACAAATTCGGTGAAGCACAGCGAGTGTTTGCCCATGCGGCAACCCCTAAGAGGTTTAACGTGTTTACCAAAATTTACAAGTAATAACTAATCATGGCGTATTTTTTCGCCCGCGTGCTCATGCTGAAGTTCGTCAAGTCGATGGGAAAGGGTAGCGATCCGGCGTGCGAAAATGAGCGTAGCAAAAGCAGCCAATGCAGCTGCCGCGAAAACAGGAACCGGTAGGCCAACGGCATCGGCGGCAAAGCCTAGCAGCACAGCGCCGATGACTGCGCCGCCGCGCTGGACCAGCCCGTAGACGGCCATCGTACGCCCTAGATAAGGGCTGGGAACAGTGTAATGAACCAAATTCTGCATACCAACGGCGCTTCCCGAGGCGCTCAGACCCAAGCAGAAGGCGGAGATGGACGCGATGACGAGATGGCTTCCGCCTGCTGACATCACCATAGAAGAAAGGCTGCTCATTCCGCACATCAAGACAACGGCCTGTAGGATTGCTTTCATATCTCGTCTTGTCAGAATCCAGATGCCGCCCAGCAATGCTCCACACGCCACCGAAGAGGTCAAAACTGACAACATGACCGGGTTGTTATTGTACCAGTATCCTGAAATTGCCGGCAAAAGCTCGATAAGAGAGCGGCAGCAGAGACTGACGATAACGGCCAGGCATAGCAGGTCGAAAATGACTGGATGATCGCGGATATAACGGAGTCCAGAAAGAAAAGCTCTTCCTACGCTCTCAGATGGGGATTCAAACCGCGCGTTTCCTGAAAGGCGTACCCGCAGCATCAAGCAAATCATTGGCAGAAAGCTGGCAGCATTGAGGGCGAAGGCATGCATTGCTTCGCCCCTGGTAAGAAACACGCTGGCCAGCAACGGTCCAACGAAGCGTGCCAAGTTGAACGAAAGAGAGTTGAGGGATATCGCGACCCGAAGGCCTTCCCTGTGGGAGAATTCGGAAATGATGGTCAGCCTGGCAGGCTGATTGATCCCCTCCAGCAGACCCAGTATTGTTGCGGATGCCACCAGAAGCGTGATGTCAAGCATTCCCGCCGCATAGAAGACAGCCAGCGACGCGGCCTGCAGAAATGAAAGAGCATTTCCAAAAGCCAACGTACGCGTCCGCGAGAACCGGTCGATCAGTACGCCAGCGACAGGTTGCAGACAAACTGCAGGCAGAACCTCGCAGGCTGCGACGACCCCAACCCAGGCAATCGACGCCGTCATCTCGAACACCAACCAACCCATCGTCAGCCGTTGGACCCATGTGCCAACGTTGGAGAAAAACCCGCTCGCAAGATAGGCGAGCAGCCGTTTTTGTTTAACGACCTGGCGGATGTCATGGCGAAGGGTCACACAAGCAGGCCTCCCGCCTGATCCAAGCGCGCTGTTATCGGAGTGACGCGGCTAGGGTTTTTGAGGTGAGAGCGGGCGCACAACCCGGCTCATCTGATAAGGAAAGCGCGGAAATCATTCACATTGGTGCCGGTGGGCCCGGTTTCGAAAAGGGCGGCTATCGAGGCAAATGCCGTCGCGCTGTCATTGCCCTTTAGCGAAGTCTGCGGATCGAGCCCCGCCCGTCGCATCCACAGCGTGCTGGCGCCGTCACAAAAGGCACCGGCCTGGGTTCCATTTCCATCAATCCCATCGGTATCCGCCGCTAGGCCGGTCACACCTGGGATCCCCTTGATCCCTTCAGCAAAAGCCAGCAAGAACTCCGTGTTCCGTCCACCCCTACCCGCTCCCCGAATAGTAACCGTCGTCTCACCACCGGAAAGCAGTACACAGGGCTTTTTGAAAGGACGGTCACGAATCGCGACTTCGCGCACAATCGCGGCGTGCATTAGGCCAATGACAGATGCTTCACCTTCTATCCCATCCGAAAGAATATGTGCGTCCAAGCCCGCTTCCACCGCGACGGTCGCGGCGGCGTCTAGGGATGCCGAAGCTGATGCGATTACATGCACGGTATTTCGCAGGAAGATTGGATCATCGGGCCGAGGAGGAAGGTTTTCTTCCGAAGCAAGCAGTTTCGCTACGGCCGGCGGCAAATCAATGCCATGAAGCTCGACTGCCCGCCGCGCTTCTTCCCGCGATCCGCTACTTGGAATTGTAGGACCGGACGCAACCACGGCCGGGTCATCGCCCGGGACATCGGACACGACGAGTGTCAAAACGCGTGCCGGTGCGCAAGCCAACGCAAGGCGTCCGCCCTTAATGCGCGAAAATTGATTCCGGATCAGGTTCATGACCGTAATACCGGCACCCGATTTCAGAAGAGCATCGTTGATGGTTCGCTCGTCCTCGAACGTCAGTCCCACCGCGGGCGCCGCAAGTAGCGACGAGCCACCTCCCGAAATCAGAGCGATTACCAAGTCATCCTCAGATAGGCCCTGAACGAGTTCTTGAATTCTCGATGCCGCAACAAGTCCCTGCAGATCGGGAACGGGATGAGCTGCCTCGATGACCTCAATGTGCTCGCATTCTGTGGTCGTGCCGTAGGGAACGGCGACGAGACCGGATAGCGGTGATGGCCACGCCTCTTCCAACGCTTTCGCCATTTTAGCGGAGGCCTTGCCCGCGCCCACGACGACGACACGACCGGTCGGCCGTACCGGCAGAAGAGCCTTAATCCCTTCGCCCGGATGTGCGGATCGCACGGCCGCGAAGAACATTTTCTCCAGCAAAGTGCGGTCTTCATTTATTAAAGAATCGTGCGCGGTCATGATGCAAATCCTGTTTCTTGAATGTTTCGTAGAATTTCCAGCGCCGCCGCGATCGGCTGTTACCGTTCTCCTGCCATTGCAGTTTTGAAGGCGGGAACAGGAACGCCAGGCACATCGACCCGCAGGCTGAGGACATCGCCGCACAAGTCGGATGCGTCATCGGGTCGTCGGATACTGGTGATGAACAACGTCCGCATGTCCGTTCCGCCGAAACAGACCATCGTGGGCCTTTTCAAAGGCAATTCGATACGTGCTTCAAGCTTTCCATCGGCCCTGAACTTGTTCAGGCGTCCCGCTGAAACACCCGCGCTCCAGTAATATCCTGCGGCATCGGTGGCTGCGCCATCCGGCCTGCCTTCTACATCGCTCAGCTCGGCGATCCGGCTCCTGTTCGAGAGTGCTCCGGTCAGAGGATCCAAATCATATCGCTCGATCCAGCCTTGTTTCGAATCCGTATGGAACATCCAACGACCGTCAGCGGAGAAGGCCAGTCCGTTCGAAGTTTCCAGTCCATCGACTTTCTTCTCGGCCCGCCCGTCGGAGGTGACCCTGTATAGAGCCGCGGTCGGACCGCTCTTATGCATGCTGCCGACCCAAAACGCTCCGTCGGGGCCGACTTTGCTGTCGTTCAGGCGATCTCCGGGAAAACGGTCAGCGTGCCCAGGCTCGGGATCCACCAGCAGCGACAGCATTTTGCTGTCGCGGGCATAGAGATGAATGCCCGACGCCATCGCGATTATCAGACCGCCGTTATCGGTCAGTCCAAACGAGCCGACCGCATTGGGAAGACCATGACGCGACAGTTGGTTCGTTCGCGTATCGAGCTCGAATATCGTCCCCGCGCGGCTATCGCACCATAGCAACGTTTGATTTCCAGCGTCCCAGACCGGGCTTTCACCGACCCGGCAGCCCACCTTTGCGACAACTTCGAACTGCGGCATCGTCATGAGCCTTTCACGACGACCCCGCCCTTCAGCGCAACGAACAGGGCGGAATGGTCCCTTTCGCCCAGTCCTTGCGCGAGAGCCGCGTTCATCAGTTGGACCGTCAATGCCGTGTTTGGAAGACCGAACTCCAGAGATTGGGCGACGCTGGTGGCAATGTTGAGATCCTTGCGGTGCAGTCGAAGTGTAAAGCCCGGATCGAAAGTCTGGTCGATCATCCGCTTACCATGAACTTCGAGAATGCGCGATTGGGCAAAGCCGCCCATCAATGCTTCCCGGACCTTTGCGATATCTGCACCAGCGCGTTCGGCCAGAAGAAAAGCCTCGGCGACCGCCTCAATGGTTAAGCCCACAATCACTTGATTGGCCACCTTACAGACCTGGCCCGATCCTGCCTCACCTACATGCGTGATGTTCTTCCCCATCAACTCGAACAATGGCAGAGCCCGATTGAAGTCGGCTTGATTTCCCCCGACCATGATGGAAAGTGTGCCTTCACGCGCGCCAACTTCTCCACCTGATACTGGGGCGTCAAGGTAATTGCCGCCAGCCTCGCGGACACGCCGGGCGAAATCTTTCGTCGCGACTGGCGAAATCGAACTCATGTCGATGATAAGGCTCCCTGGTTTCACAGTCTCAATCACGCCATCCGGCCCGAACAACACGTGCGATACGTCGTCAGTGTCAGGGAGCATGAGGATGATGACATCCGCCTCGCTAGCTGTCTGAGCAGGGGTTTCTGCGGATACCGCGCCAAGGCCGAGCAAATAGTCAGATATTGGCTTGACGCGGCTGCAACGCGCTTTGTACCCAGCCCGCAGCAACCTCTCGAGCATGGGCCGGCCCATCGTACCCAGACCAATAAAACCTAATTGCATCACTTTCTCTCCTAAATCGCCGTTAAAAGACTGCCTCGCAGATAGGATCATATTTGTCAATATTGAACGTTTTTTGTTATGTTGATTTGCGGCGGGGATAAGATGCGTGCAGAGGAACGCCCCGCGTCGACGCAACTTCCTGCTGGGTGGCCTTTGGAGGTGTTAAAATAGGTAAAACTAGGGTTGTAGTTTAAGCGTCGCTCAGCATTTATGGAAATCTAACAAATCGGGCGAACAAAGTTGGCCTGCAGACTGGAGAAGAGGCATGTCTACCGCCATACAAGAAGTGCGGGCCGACGACACCCTGTCAGGGCGTCTTAGCGGCGTCATCTATGAGAATATCGTCGAACTCATCGCGAACAACACGTTCCCGGTGAACTCCCGCCTGCCAAGCGAACTTGAGTTGGCCGAACGGTTCAATGCTTCTCGCCCTGTTGTGAGAGAAGCTCTGCAGCGTCTTCGTGAAGACCGCGTAATTATTTCGAGGCAGGGTTCGGGTTCATATGTCCAACGCCGGCCAGAGGGTGACATCCTGCAACTGGTGCCCGTCGGTTCGCTTGCCGATGTCCAAAGGTGTTTTGAGTTCCGGAGCGGCCTGGAGCCAGCAGCAGCGGCGCTTGCGGCACTGCAACGCGATTCCGAAGCTCTTGATCGTATCGCGGCGGCGATGCGCGCCCTGGACAAATGTGTGGCCGAAGGACATCTGGGAACGGAGGAAGATTTCAATCTCCATAATGAAATTGCCCGAGCGACCCGCAACCAATATCACGCTTCGATCCAGGCGTCGCTTCGCTCACACGTGATTGCAGGGATGAATGTCACCCGCAACCTCAGTTTGCGTCGATCTGAAGCCCAGATCCGCGTGGTGCAGCAGGAGCATGAACGCATAGTCGCAGCCATTGTCGCGCAAAATCCCGATGAAGCCTTTGCGGCAATGAAAAACCATATAATAAGCGCGCGCAATCGTATGTTTGAAGGTATCTGATTATAGCGGCGCACCAAAAACAGAAGCTAACTCGTCAGGTTGGAACGCGCGGAATGAAAACACCATTCTGTGACGATATACTTCGCCTGCTCTTACCGGCACAGGGTTGAATGTCGGGGTGTTAGGTGAATTGGGGTAAAGTTGGCTCTCCAGCGCAACCGCGGCATGCGCTTTGTAACGTGCACCAGCCTTCCCCGCGATTTGCGACCATTGATTCGCCGTGTAGAGTTGCAGGCCTGGCTGGTCGGTATGCAATGTAAGCGCCCGTCCGCTCTGAGGATTGACCAGCAACAACGCGGGAACTAGCTTTCCAGGTCGATAATTACGCAGGCACAGATTGTGCCCGTATCCGCCTTTGAGATGATTGAAGTCCCTGCCGATCAGTTTGCCCCGCCTAAAGTCGAACGGGGTATCGGCGACGGTCGCGATCTCACCGGTGGGGATCCCTTGCGGGGATTTGGGAAGATAGAAATCGGCAGCTATTTTCAGCCAGTGACCAAGAACAGTTTCCTCATTATGGCCTCCGAGGTTCCAATATCCGTGAAACAGCATGTTCAAATACGTATCCTTATCGGATGTCGCCGACATATCGATCGACAATTCGCCCGCATCATTAACGCTGTAATTGACGCAAGACTGGACGGTTCCCGGCCAACCCTGGTCGCCATCAGGACTCGTCAGGCGCAACTGCACGCTGTTGCCGCTCGTATATTCGCCGCTCCACAGGGAATTTGAGAAATTCGCCGCTCCCCCATGCATCGTGTGGGGATGGTCATTCTGAGAAAGCTGGTAGGTCTGATCACCTATCGCTATCATTCCGCCACTTATCCTATTGGCGTAGCGGCCGACAATTGCGCCCATCGTGCCTCCGCGCTGTCTGTAATCGCCAGCGCTCTCGAGCCCTGGCACCGCATCGACGGTTGCGCCGAATGCATCGGGTAGAAGGCATCGTGTCACCCGGGCGCCGTATTCGATGATTTCAACGACAATTCCACCACCCTCAAGCTGAAAGGACTTGCACCCGGTCATTTCATCCTCCGTAACCTGCTCATGTTTACAACTATTGACAAGCGATCTACAGCTATTAAACAAATCTCGGATAATCATCAATCGGCAGGAGCAAAGATGGGCGATCGTAAAACCCTTAGGATTGGCGTGTTAGGCGGTGCAGGCCGTGTCGGCGTGGCCTTGAGGCGAGAACTGTGCAACCGCGTTCACACCATCCGGGTTCTCGACCTCATCAAACCGCCAGAGCTGAGTGCGAACGAAACCTTCCGGCAGACCGACATGCTTGATCCGCATGATCTGAGCGCGGCATTTGAGGGATTGGATGGCATTGTACATCTGGCCGGAATACCCAAAGAAGCCCCCCTTCAGGAGATCCTCGCCGTCAACGTGACGGGCACCACCAACGTCTACGAAGCTGCCCGTCGAACAGGCGTTGGGCGGGTCGTTCTAGGCTCCAGCAATCACGTCGTTGGCTGTTACCCTCGATCGGCCCAGGTCGGTCCTATGGATCAGATGCGGCCAGACGGCCTTTACGGGCTTTCGAAATGTTGGGGTGAACTGACAGCAGGGCTCTATTGGGACAAGCATGGGATCCGCAGCTTGATCATCAGGATCGGGAACAGCAGCGTCAGGCCGATGTTGCCCCGCTCACTCGAAGTTTGGATCAGCCCCAAGGATCTGTGCCAATTGACGATGATCGGGCTATTGCATGAAGATGTCACAGCAACCACGGTTTTCGGCGTGTCTAGAGGCGGCGGAAGCTGGTGGGATAATTCGCTCGCCGCCCGGATGGGCTATGACCCAAAAGACGTCATCTCGGATCATGCCGCACCCGAGGCGTTTTTGCCGGACGAGGAAGGTCCGGTGTCTCGTCATTTCCAGGGTGGTCGTTATGTGGCAGCCGATCATGATGGTGTCATTCGCGACCGGTGAACGGCGAACAAAAACGCGAGGACTCAGTCCGGCAGGAAAAGGAGAATTGCCCGACGTGGAAAGCATCTGCGGTCCACGTCGGGCCACGCCGGTGACCCCGTACTTCAGGCGTAAGTCGATACCTTGGATGCGGCGAGTGCAGCCACATTCAATAGACCGCGCGCAGAGATGGACGGCGTGACAATGAATGCCTTGTTGCTCATTCCCATCAGGATCGGTCCCACCTCAATTGCTTTTGGCACCGCACGCAGAATGCTACGGGTCACACCGGCTGCCTCTGCGTTCGAAAAAATAAGAACATTGGCGCGGCCGGCGAGGCGCCCATTCGGGTAGATGCGCTCGCGGTGAACGGCATCGAGCGCAGTTTCCACATTCATCTCGCCTTCGTACACGAATGATAGCTCCTCAGCATCAAGGAGGTCCATCGCTTCCCGTACGGATTTGCCCGACTGACTATTGAGATTGCCAAATTCGGAATCTGAGATCAGGGCAACCTTGGGCTCCACACCAAAGCGGCGAACGTGTCGCGCGGCCGATTTGGCAATTTCAGCGAGCTCTTGGGATGTGGGGAAGCGATGAACATGCGTGTCGGCAAGGAAGAGCGGCCCATCGTCCAGAAGCATCAGTGACAGAGAACCGACTGCTGTGCGTCCGTCTCTGGCCAATACTTGTGAGACATGGTTGAGATGCCAATTATAATGCCCAAATGTCCCGCAAATCATGCTGTCTGCTTCGTCGCGATGCACCATTAACGCAGCGATTGCTGTCGAATTCGTGCGCAGCACCGTTTTGGCGAGATCTGGTGTGACGCTTTGGCGTCTGAGAAGCTGGTGGTAGGTTGTCCAGTAGTCTCGATATCGAGGGTCGTCCTGTGGATCGGCAAGCTCATAGTCAACTCCACGCCTGAGGTCGAGACCTTCCCTCTCTATCCGCGCCTCCACAACATCAGCCCGGCCGACGAGAATGGGCCGGCTTCGCAACTCCTCTCGGATGGTCCGAGTGGCACGAAGCACACGCTCGTCTTCACCCTCGGCAAACACGACCCTTCGATCGGAGGAACGCGCGGTCTCAAACACACGACGCATGATTGTGTGGGATTTAAATACTTGCGCATTCAACCCGCTGCGATACGCTTCCAGGTCAAGACTGCGCGTCGCGACCCCGGATTCAATTGCTGCGCGCGCGACTGCATGTGCAATGGTTGGAAGCAGCCTCGGGTCAAATGGCTTTGGGATCAGATAGTCACGCCCAAAGCTCAATCGCTCGCCCTGATATGCCTGCCCCACTTCTGCCGAGACTGGTGCACGTGCCAGACCGGCGATCGCCTCAACACAAGCAAGCTTCATCGCGTCATTGATTTCAGTGGCGCCGACATCGAGCGCACCCCGGAAAATGAAGGGAAAGCAGAGAACGTTATTAACCTGGTTCGGATAGTCCGAGCGACCGGTCGCGATGATTGCGCGGGGCGCTGCCTCGCGTGCATCGTCCGGCATAATTTCCGGATTTGGATTGGCAAGGGCGAAGATGATCGGGCTGTCAGCCATTCGGGTGACCATCTCTTTTGTGAGGACGCCGGGCCCCGAGACACCCAGGAAAAGATCTGCGCCAACGACCGCATCCTCCAATGTACGAGCATCAGTGGTGCGGGAGAACTCTTGCTTCTCAAATGAAAGATCGTTTCGATCATCGTGAATTACACCCTTGCTGTCCAGGAGGGTGATGTTTTGGCGCTGTAATCCCATGACAATGAGCATCTTGAGGCAGGCAATACCTGCAGCACCCGCACCAACCGCGACAACGCGGATGTCCTCGATCTTCTTACCCGAAAGCTCGAGGGCATTGAGCGCAGCTGCCGAGGCCACAATTGCCGTTCCATGCTGGTCATCGTGGAAGACCGGGATGGTCATCTTCTCCCGGCAAAGTCGTTCGACAATAAAGCAATCCGGCGCCTTGATATCTTCTAAGTTCACGGCTCCGAAGGTAGGCTCAAGCTTGCAAATGAGTTCAGCCAGCTTCGTGGGATCATTTTCGTTGATTTCGATATCGAAGCAGTCGACCCCGGCGAATTTCTTGAAGAGAACGGCCTTGCCCTCCATGACGGGTTTAGAGGCCAACGCACCTATGTTTCCGAGGCCAAGGACGGCGGTTCCATTCGACACAACCGCTACAAGGTTACCTTTCGCCGTAAAACGCACCGCGTGCTCGGGATTGCCCTCAATTGCAAGGCAAGCCTCCGCGACGCCAGGTGAGTAAGCGTTGGCCAAATCCCGCCCCGTTGCCATCGGCTTCGTTGCCCGTATTTCCAATTTTCCGGGCCGGGGGAACTCATGATAGTCGAGCGCTTCCTGACGTTTTGTCTGTGTGGCTGTGCCATCAGTCATGTGAGTTCGTTCTCCTTGCCCGAGTTATTTCACAGGCATGCAAGGCATGCCGTGCGCGAAGATTATCCATTGTTATGCCGTTGCTGATCCCCACCGCCGACAGTTGGTCAGGCTGAAGATATGTTTGGTGGCCATCCTAAAGCGCATAGAATTTGGCGCGGCAAAGCGATTTGCTTCCCGTGTTTCTCACGACAGCACTGGCATATGCTTATTCACGCGCTAACGTCTTCATCCTCGTAAAGAGCCGGGGATGAGGCCAGCAATGTGCGGGTGTATTCGTGCTGCGGGTTTTCGAACAACGCGTCAGTGGGTGCGTATTCGACGATTGCGCCCTTGTTGATCACCGCCACCCGACTGGCAACCAGCCGCACCAGCGCGAGATCGTGTGAGATGAAGATATACGCGAGTCCGAGCCGCTCCTGCAAAGACATGAGGACATTGATCACCTGCGCCTGAACCGAAACATCTAGTGCCGAAACCGGCTCATCCAGGATCAGGATGTCAGGCTCGAGCGCCAAAGCTCGCGCAATTGCGACCCGCTGGCGTTGGCCGCCCGACATCTGGTTGGGATAGTATTCCGAGAAATACGCGGGGAGGTTCACCTGCTTCAGCAGCTCTTGTATTTTTGCGGGACGCCCAGCCTTCGACACAATATCGGTATGGATTTCCCAAGGTTCCGAAATCAGCTGCTTGACTGACTTCCGAGGGTGTAGGGAAGCATAAGGGTCCTGAAACACCATCTGAATATGGCGGCGCTGGCGACGCATTTCAGCGGAGTTGAGTTTGGTCAAATCGGTCCCACGATATAGCACCGCACCGCTATCTGCCTTGATCAACTGGAGCAGTGTTCGCGCCAAGGTGGATTTACCTGACCCGGATTCACCCACGATGGCGAGACAATCGCCGCGCTCAAGCGTAAAGTTGGCACCGTCGACAGCTTTCACTGAGCCGAAGGACTTATGGAGGTCGCGCACTTCAAGCAGAGGTATGCCCGTCTGTGACTGTGTCATTGTCATCAATGTCCTTGTCAGTTGAGTGCCGCAGCAACGCTAGGGCCAGAGCTAATTACTCCCTCCCCCGGCCCGTCGGTCACGAATTCATCGGGAATCGGCGCAAGATCCCGCCAAGATCGGACACGGCCTGGATGGGCCGCCATCAACGCCTGCGTATAGGGATGGCGCGGGGATCGGAAGACCGTGTCGGTTGGCCCCTCTTCTACGATGTCGCCATTGTACATGACGATGATCCGGTCGGAAATCTGATGCGCCACTGCAAGGTCGTGCGTGACGAAGATCATGCCCATCCCCGTTTTAGCCTGAAGGGACTTTATCAGGCGAAGAATGCCCGCCTGTACTGTCACATCCAGCGCGGTAGTCGGCTCGTCAGCGATCAAGAGCTTCGGCTGGAGGCCAACCGCGAGGGCAATACAGATGCGCTGACGCATTCCGCCGGAAAACTGATGGGGATAGTCGTGGTAGCGTTCCTTGGCATTTCTGATGCCTACCTGCTCCATCAACGCGACAGCCCGCTTCTTCGCTTCGGTTCCAGAAAAGCCCATTCGAACGGTGAAGATCTCCTTCAACTGCGAGCCGATGGAAAACACCGGATTAAGTCCGTCGAGAGCGTCCTGGAACACCATTGCAACGCCAAGGCCGCGGATCTTCCGAAGCTCGTTCTCGTCTTTGCCTACGATTTGCTCGCCTTCGAAAAGGATGCTTCCTGTAACATGGCCAGGTTCATCGACCAGTCCCATGATCGCGCGGCTGAGTACGGTCTTGCCCGACCCGCTGGCTCCGACCAGAGCAACGGATTCTCCTTGTGCGACCGAGAAATTCACATTTCTGACGGCGCTGACAGTGCCGCGGCGACTATCGAAATTCACGCTGAGGTTTCTAATGTCCAGCAAGACGCTCATTTGGACTCACTCCGTTTTTTCTTGGGCTTGCTGAGAAAAAGGATGTTCTGGGCCGGATCTTCAACAGCCCGCAGCCAGTTCGAAATGAGGCTCGCCGAAAGAGCGGTCAGAACAATTACGATGCCGGGGAAGACGGCAACGAACCAGGCTGTTTCAAGATAGGCCTGTCCGTCGGCCACCAGCATACCCCAATCTACGGTGGGACGCTGCAGACCGATGCCGAGGAAAGTGAGGCTCGCAGCAGCAAGGATGACCGATGCTACCTCCAGCATGGCCAGGGTGCGAACGGTGGGAATGACGACCGGAGCAATCTCTTTTGTCATGATCCGCCAGTCCGATGCCCCCATGGCCTGGGCAACCTCAACAAAGGTTCGTTGCCTGACTTCAGCCGTCTGTGCCCTGGCGGTCCGCAGATATACAGGGATACGAGTGATGCCGAGGACAATGACGAGATTGGTGATGCTGGGATCAAGAATGAAAAGGACGACCAGCGCGAGCAGGATCGAAGGGATGGTATGAACGATATCTGCGATGCGAAGCAGAATATTGTCGACCCAGCCGCCAAAATAACCCGAGATGATGCCAAGCGTCGAGCCGATGACAGAGGAACTGCCTACCGACAGGATTGCGATTAACATCGACGTCTGAGCCCCCATCACAAGCTGAAGCAGCACAGGACGCCCAAGACTGTCGGCGCCAAGGATGAATTGAAAACCCTTTTCCAGTTGGAACGGAGGGGCAAAACGCATTAACAGCGCCTGCTTGTTGGCCAGATCCCCCACCAAGGCTGGTCCGAAAATCGCGACCAAAATAACAAATACCAGCCATGTAGCGGCGGCGACGGTCATCGGCGACGCGAAGAACATCTGCCAGCGCTCGGAGTACACGAACGTACGGTTGGTCTGCTTTTCTGTCGCTAAAGTCACAGTTTGCTCCTTCATGACAGGCGCACACGAGGATCGACGATCATGTAAATGATATCGATGAGGAGGTTCAGAGTGATGATGGCAAGGCCAACCAGCACGATGGATGCCTGCAGAACAGGAAAGTCACGGGCCATGATCGCGCCGACGATCAGCCGCCCAATTCCTGGGAAGGCAAAGACCACGCTGACGATCACGGCACCATTCAGTTTGCTTGCGGCGATGTCGCCGGCGACCGCGATGATCGGCAGTGCTGCGTTGCGTAGCGAATGTCGAAAAATCAGCCTCAACGATCCGAATCCACGCGCGCGCGCATTCCGAACGTAGCCCGACGTTAACACGTCGATCATCGCTCCGCGCACCACCTGGGTCAGCACGCCGATCGGGCTAAGGCTGATCGTAGCCACCGGTAGGATCCAGGATTTCCAGCTGTAGCTGCCGGAGGTTGGAAGCCATTGTAGCTGAATGGCAAAGATCAGAATGCTGACAATAGCAAACCAGAAAACAGGGACGCTACCGGCGATCAGCGACAGAATAGTGATGATCCTGTCGGGTCTGCGGAAGCGATAGGCCGCGGCGATGGATCCTAAAATGACTGCGGTGACAACGGACACGACCATTGCGATTCCCGCCAGAGCAAGCGTCATCGGCATTTCGCTGAGCGCGGCTTCCATGGCCGGTCGCTGCTGCCAGATCGAGTCGCCGAAATCACCCTGCGCGGCGTTGCCGAGGAAGATCAGGAACTGTTTGTATAGCGGCTGATCCAGACCATAGGCCTGTTCGAACGCGCGGATTTGCGCCTCGGTCCCACCTTCCGGGAAGAACAGATCGATAGGTGATCCTGTCAGGCGCGCCAAAAAGAACACCATGACCACGACGCCGATTAGAGTCACCGCGCCTGACAGAAGGCGTCCGCGAAGGAAGGTAACCATCCTTAACTCTCCTTGAAGGACGGGTTCCATTTCGGAACCCGTAATGTCACTGTTAATCAGTCCGTGACCGTCACGTCTGAGATAAGGATTTCGATACCCGTCAGAGGGTTCGGCTTATAATTGATGCCACGGCCGAGCATCATCAGCTGAACCTGTTCCGCGACACCTTCCATCGTCATCTCGTCAAGATGCAGGATCTTTGCTGCTTCCTGATAAAGCTGTGCGCGCTGGTCAGCCTGGGCAGCGTCGGCCTCTTTGATAAGTCGGTCGACTTCGGTATTGCACGTGGATGAATTCGTGCCCTTGCACGTGATGTAACGCGGGTAGCTGAAGCTGGCGTCACCTGATGTGTTGTCGTGCGAAATCATCAACATGTTGCTTTGCTGTCCCTCCGGGAAGGGCTGACGCAGATAAGTCCGCCACGCCGTCATCTCGATGCTGAGGATCCGAGGCTTGAGACCAACCTCTTGGAGGTATTGTGCGATTGCCTGAACGAACTCATTGGATCCTGGGAACAAGTCGGTCTTGGTCACGATCAGAAATTCCGTCTCGACGTCATGTCCGTCTGCCTTTGCGGCCGCAATCAATTCACGCGCGCCGTCCGGATCGAAGCTGAGTGAGCTGCTGTCGAAGTTGGAGATGTAACCGTTCACCTGCGGACCCAGCATCTGGTACCACGGGCCGCCGGTCCGGCCCATCAGGACCTCTACAAGGGTATCACGATCAATCGCCTTGGAAACGGCTTGACGCACGCGTGGATCGACGAATGGCTCCTTGTCGTGGCGGAGCCGGTAAAGCACAATCCGATTGTCCTTGAACTCGACGGTACGATCGTCTTTGGTGGCGTGCTGAGCGCTGATAGCGGTGGCAATCTGTGCTTCGCCGGCAGTGATCATACCTGCACGTACCGCGGGGTCAGAACGATAAACGTAGGTGACATCTTTTACCTGTGGCGCCTCGCTCCAGTAGTCGTCGAACCGAGTGAGTTTGATGTGCTGTCCCTGAATACGCTCAACGAAACGATAGGGGCCGGTGCCTACGGGTCGCGTCGTTTTCTGCGCCGTTTTCTGTGTTTCCATCCCGCCGATGTCGATGTAAGAAAATCGCAGCGGCAGAATCGGATCGGGATGCGTTGTTGTCACGCGAAGGGTTAGGTCATCGGCGGCTTCCGCCTGCACGGGCTCAGGAATTTGGCCACTGTTAAGGCATGCGGTTGCCTTCCCGTCGATTTCGAAGCCAGCCTGCGTCCGCATCACGTTGGCGGCTGCTGTTTTGGCGTCGAATGCGCTGCCATCGTGGAATTTCACGTTTGGCCTGAGTTTGAATTCCCAGACCAGATCACCCGTCTGTGACCAGGATTCGGCCAAAAGGGGCTCCAGCTTACCGTCTTCGGGTTTCACATGGGTTAGGGACTGATAGATGTTACCGCGTGCGATATTCGCGTTCTGAGCCGGCTGAGTATCGCAGGAATCCAGCGAATCTGGCTCTACTGCGACGGCAACAGTAATCGCCGGGTCGATGGGTGTTGCGTATGCCGATGACATGCCTGCAACCGCTAAGATCGCGATGGCGCTGGTGCGCAGGATTTGGGCGCTAAAAGTCATTGTATCTCCTCCCTTATTTTTTTGCTTGTAAGTCCGGCCGAACCGCAGAATGAAGTTCGGCCGGCGATCTGCTTCATGTGCGCGGTGTAAACATGTCGGACCGGGAAAGCGCATTCAGCAATGGCTGGGCATTTCGGTAACGCTGGATGTTCTCGAGCAAAGTGTCGATCACACGCTGGGTTCGGTCAGGCAGCACCGGTGTCTGGTGGGGCGTAATGACAACGTTTGGCTCGTCCCAAAGTGGCGATTCCGCTGGAAGCGGCTCCTGCTCGAATACGTCCAGGCCAGCGCCGGCAATCTGGCCGTTGCGCAAAGCCACGAGTAGGGCTTTTTCATCGATTACGGCGCCACGGGCCATGTTGATGATAAAGGCAGTGTCGCGCATCCGTGCAAACTGTTCGGTAGAAAACATATGATAGGTTTCGTCATTCAGCTGCGTGGCCAGCATGATGACATCGGATGCGTCGATCAGATGTTCGATCTGGTCGCCGTTCTGCGCACAAAGCATCTGATCGACTGAGGGATGGGCAGGACGCGGGCTTCGGTTGAAGGCGATGACCTTCATCTGGAATGCTTTACCTAGGACAGCCATCTCCCTTCCTGTGTGCCCGAAACCGACGATACCAAGTGTTTTTCCTGCTAGGCTGAGCCTCGTCCCATAGTCGGGTATCCCGCGCCAGACGTGGTTATCCTGCGACTTGAATAGATTCCTTGCATCGAAGGTAAGGGCCAGCGCAAAGTAAAATCCATGCTGCGCCAGAGCGGCTGCCGATCGCCCAGCCGATCCCGAAACAAGCAGCCCTTTCTCGAAAACTTCGGGCCGTGCAGAGCGGGTCAATCCGGAATGACCGCAATGTACCCATTTCAGCTTCGGGGCTTTTAGATAGCGCTCGTCCAGATCGCTGGACACCACTGCCACATCGGCTGTTTCAAGGGCCTTCCGAATGGTAGTATCATCGTCGGGCGATGCCAGGACGACTTCCGCCGGAGCGAATGCGCGCTCGACCTGCTTTAGGTATTCATCGGCGAAGGGAAGTGTACACAGCACTTTTTCGATTTTTGTCATTGTAGCCTCAATTACTCCGGTTATTGCCGTCGGCAGAGAAGAACCGCCCACGCTGTAGCTTGGATTTGACATATAGCGGCGAGCTTCCGTCTGAGGCCTTCGCACCGGCGGGAATCGACAGGTTCCCATGGCTGGGGTAGCGCGCGACGAATTCCTCATCGATGTCGCAACCCAGGCCCGGACCATTTGGCACTGGCAGGGCGCCATCCTTCTGGACTGGATGAGGAACAATCGTGCGGGCCCGGCCTTCCCAATCGTCCTCGATGCGTTCCAACACCATCGCGTTCGGAATCGAGGCCATCAAGTGCAGTGCCGCGTATTCGGCAACGGGACCGAGGGACCCGGAATGAGGAGCGACCATCACGTGGTGCGCCTCGGCCAAGGCCGCTATTTTTTTCATCTGCGAGATGCCGCCTGCCCTGCCAGTATCCGGCTGGATGATGTCGACCAATCCACGCACGATCAGTTCACGCTCGCCAAACACTCCGGATACGCGCTCGCCCGCCGCTAGAGGAATACTTGTCGCGTCGCGGACCCGCTCATAGCCATCGATATTGTCCGGCGAGATTGGATCTTCCAGCCATAGCAATTCATAGGGCTCGAGCGCACGCGCCAGTCTCGCGGCGTCAACCGGCGTCAGCCAAGGTGGGCCGTGCAAATCGACTGCTATGTCGACATCATAGCCAAGTGCTTCGCGCAGCGCGGCAACCTTACGAACAGGCTCCTCAATGCCGCCCCCACCTGCACATTTGATCACTTTGAAGCCACGGTCTCGCGCCGAAAGAGCGAATTCGGCACTATTGGCGTGCGTGTAGATGGCGACTGCGTCACGGAGCTTGCCACCGAGCAGGTTCCATACCGGCGTGTTCAGCGCCTTCCCCTTGATGTCCCAGAGGGCCATGTCAATCCCGGTCAGGACACCACCACCAACTGTACCCAATGAGCCGTGGGCCATAATCGCTACTTGGATCTTTTGGGCAATGCGCTCGATATGCATTGGGTCTTCTCCAATTAGGAGCGGGGTCAGATCTTGAATTGCCGTCTGAAGGATGCGGGGCCAGCCGGAGCATTCTCCGATACCGGTAATTCCAGCGTCTGTATCAATTTTGACAAACAGCCAATTTCGGCTGCCGGGCAACTTGGTGTCTGACGCATCAAGACCCGGTGCGCTTGCTGCATTTGGCTTTCCGGACCGAGTAGGACCAGCTTGCATCAGAAAGGTGCGGATTGCGGTAATCTTCATCAGACGCTCCCCCGACCACAAATTGCATTTAACCGTGATTTCACAGCTTCCTCCCTTTCCTCGGTATCGATGATTACACACACGTTCGGCTATTTACAAGTATTTACCAATTCAAACGAAAATTTCCCACTTGAAAGCGCGCACTGAAAGCCGCCGTTCCGTTAACAAGAGCTTAGTAGGTATCCGCCGGGAGGAGCGCGTCAGGGAAATTCTGAAATGCGACGGGGCGCAGAAACCTGCGGATCGAAAGTGTGCCCACGCTCGTGGCGCCGAAGTTAGTTGATGCGGGATAAGGCCCACCATGTACCATGGAGTCCACCACTTCCACGCCAGTCGGAAATCCATTGATCAAGACCCGACCTGCCTTGCGTTCGAGGACCGGGCGAAGAACTTGGGCATGGTCGATATCGTCGTTGTCCATGTGGATCGTTGCAGTCAATTGGCCTTCAAGACCGCGAGCGAGGCGCATCATCTCATCGATACCGGAAACGCGGACTACCAATCCGAGCGGACCGAATACTTCTTCGCTGAGCACTCGGTCCCGAATGTAGGCCTCACCCGTTGTTTCATAGAGGCTGGGTGCTGCATCCCGGCCCTGACTTTCTATCGCCAAGATGGACTTTACGGAGGCGCGGCCCTCCAACCTCGCTTTACCGATGCGGTAGGACTTGGCAATTCCCTCCGTCAACATCGTCTGCGGTTTGATTTGGGAGAGGGCATACCGCGCAGCCTCAACAAATCGATCCGCATCGGATCCGTCCACAACAATCACGATTCCGGGATTGGTGCAAAACTGCCCCGCACCCATTGTTAAGCTGCCGGCCCAGTTATGGCCAAGTTCCTCAGCACGCGAAGTCAAAATGCCCGGAAGCAGAAACATCGGGTTGACGCTGCCCAATTCACCGAAGAACGGGATGGGCTCAGGACGTTGCGCGCACAGGTCGAAAAGGGCGCGCCCACCTCCCACACTGCCGGTAAAGCCGACAGCTTTGATCAACGGATGCTGTACCAGTGCCTGCCCTACATCCCGTTTGCCACCTTGAATGAGAGAAAAGACGCCCACCGGAGCGCCCGACTTTTGGACCGCGGCATGAATGGCCTCTGCTACAATTTCTGCCGTGCCGGGATGCGCTGAATGCCCTTTGACAATCACCGGGCATCCGGCGGCAAGTGCCGCAGCAGTGTCGCCACCAGCAGTCGAGAACGCCAGCGGAAAATTAGAGGCCCCGAAGACGGCCACAGGCCCAATCGGGCGCTGGATCATGCGAATCTCTGGTCTTGGAAGTGGTTTGCGGTCAGGAACGGCCGCATCGATTCTCCGATCGAGGTAACCTCCCTCGCGAATGTGCTGGGCGAACAGCCGAAGCTGACCTGTCGTGCGACCGCGCTCACCTTGCAACCGGGATTCGGGTAAACCAGTCTCCTGCGCGCCGATTTCGGTGATCTCGTCCGATCGCATTTCGATCTCATCGGCGATCATGTCCAGAAGCGCGGCGCGGGATTTTCGGCTAGAATAGCCATAAGTCCAGAAAGCGTCCTCAGCAGCTTCGCAAGCGCGGGCAACGAGGTCCGTCGACCCGACTGAAAACTGATATGCTGGACCACGAGTTGGCGCCGAAGCGAAGGTCTCCGAGGAGCCGATCCATTCACCAGCTATCAGATGTTTGCCGTGGGGTACAAAGGTCATCGATAATCCTTTCTATGCATTGGCTGCATCGACGTATGATGCGCCTGAGCATCGGTGCCATTGCCCCGATCGCATAGGTTTAATTTTTCGCTGGTTGGTTAGAAGCCTTGCGCGAACGCGAGGCTGCAAAGCCGAGATTTTATCGGCCGGTGCGGCTGCGCCATTCCTCATAATTCCGCAGATTTTCTTCCTTTGTTGCCGGATAAAGGCCGATGATCGCAGCACCCGCATTAACCTGCTCCATGACGAAGTCTTCAAAGCTCTCCATGCCGGTGCAGTCTTCGGCAATTTCGTCGGCGAGATGCGCAGGGATCACCATAACGCCATCCTTGTCTCCGACCATGATATCGCCAGGAAATACTGGCGCATCACCGCAGGATATTGGGCAATTGATTTCAATCGCCTCATGCAAAGTGAGGTTAGTGGGAGCGGATGCCTTGGCAAAATACGAAGGCATCTCGAGTTTGCCGATCGTGTCGGCGTCCCGCATACCGGCATCCGTAACCACACCTGCCGCTCCGCGCAACGCCAACCGGGTGATCAGTATTGATCCGGCAGTGGCTGCGCGAGCATCTTTGCGCCCGTCCATTACCAGGACATGACCTTGAGGACACGTTTCAATCGCAACACGCTGGGGGTGGTCGGTATTGCGAAAAACCGTAATCGGATTGCGGTCTTCTCGCGCGGGAATATATCGCAGAGTAAAGGCTGGCCCCACCATGTTGTCGTCCTTTGGCGCGACTGGAACAACCCCCTGGACAAATTGATTTCGCAGTCCTCGCTTGAAGAGCGCGGTCGCAATGGAGGCCGTGGAGATTTTTCTCAGTTTGTGGCGGGTAGCCTCACAAAGAGGATATGCAGTCATCGATTGCTCCTAGATTGGGTCGAAAATTCAGGTGTAGCTATTGAAGCCGATTGCGCGACGATTGCCTTGCAAATGCAGACAGATCGAATGCATTCGCGCTAATCATTGTGTTCGCGTAGGTGGGCTCCCGAACCAAACCACTCTTCTCTCTTACTGCCCGTGAGGATGGCGGGGGTCTCATTTACAACGTTGGGGGCTGCGAGTTGGAAGATTCGAATATCCTGATGTTCCTACCGAGTTGTGAAACCCTGGGAGACGTCGAGTCTCCGAAGGGGTAAAAATAATAGAATAATATGTAAATATATGTCATTCTAGAGTCAACCGCATTGTCGCCAGCTTATTCAGATTGGTCCCCCTCCCGTTGAGGTCTATCGCGCTTGACGTGAGCGGCAAAACTCGGGGCTGGAGAGCGCACCTTGAGCGGGGCGGTTGAAACTATGATCACTCTGGTGGTGAGGCAAAGGCGAAATCGGCCCCGGACTGTCAGCGGCGATCGCCGGCCCGGCACTTACAACGATCCATGTTTGCGCTCGAGAGATTGGGGAGAGCGCAGCAGTCGTAATTATCGATCGTCTTGATGGCAAAGAGCGCATTGCTCATATGCCAATCGACCCAACACGTATTCGGGGAGGCAGTCACTAGCCACTAACGATGCCCGACCTGAGAGATAGGCGACGTTTTGTACCGGAGACATGGGTAACAGTTTTCGCTTTTGACGGCAGGTGTTGATGCCGTGGAGAGAGACTTCGGTGATGGAAGAACGTCTACGATTTGTCGCCCGGCTTCTGGAGGGCGAAGGCATGAGCGATGTGCGCCGGGAGTTCGGCATTTCGCGCAAGACCGGTTACAAGATCTTCAATCGCTACAAGGATGACGGGTTGGAAGCATTGACGGACCGAATGGTACTCAAGCCCGGCACTACGGGGGAGATGCCAAGCCGGTCTCAACAAAGGCGAGGCCGCCCGCACATCACCTCTCCAAACTGCGTCCGGCGCAGAGTGCGTGCGGCAAGTGCCATTGTACCCGGAACCCTGCATGTGCTGCAAGCAAATCAGGATTGGAACTCGCGCAGCAGAATTTCCGCCTCTGGCGTGTTCACAGGTTTACTCATGAAATCCGGCCCCTTCAGACGGGGGCCCTCCACCGGCGTGATGTCGCCTTCATCGGCCACGCAGACGATGCGGTTGTCGGCCGGAGTTATACGTCAACAGCTTGAACCCCTTATGGTAGCGTCGCCTTAACT
>UBTA01000076.1:0-4118 GCA_900468065.1 Hyphomicrobiales bacterium
CCGCCCCTTCCGTAACGGTTGTCGACAAGTAAGTCGAGACGACAGGAGATATGGGCATGTACCGACGCGATAGACGTGCCCGTATTCGCTTTCTTCGTATGGCGGCGACGCTTCTTATTTTCGGTTGGGCAATGCTAATCGGAGCGCCCCATGTGATGGCGCACGCAGTCCTGGTCTCATCAACGCCTGCTCAGGGAGAGCGGCTCAGCGCCTCTCCCGTTGTCATGACGCTACGCTTCTCGGAACACGTGTCGAGGGTCGTGGCGACATTGGTGGGACGGGACGGCCACGCAATCCCGCTCTCGACTGAGGTTTTGGGTGACCAGATCGCCATCCGGCTCTTGGAGCCGCTCGTCCGCGGCGCCTATGCCTTGAACTGGCGTACCGTGTCGGAGGACGGTCACCCGGTCGCGGCTTCGATCGTTTTCGCGATCGGCCAAGAGGCGGTCATGGGAGGGTTCGCGGATGGCACCGCATCCGAGACCCTGCTCAAAATCCTGACGCTGGCTACGACGTTCGGATTCTACCTAGCCTGCTTCTTCGGCGTGGGCGGGACTGTCTATTCTGTCTGGATCGCGGAAAGGCCGCCAACGAGGACGCTGACCCTGCACATTGTGATCGGTTGGTTCTTCGGATTGCTTCTGATCGGCCTTGTAGGTCTTGAGGAAACGGGTTTTTCTTTCAACGCTCTGGCGACATGGGGACCATGGGGCGCGGGCATGCAGGGTACCTTGGCTCGGTCGGTCGCTCTGGTCTCGGTATCACTCGGGCTAGCACTGGCAGCAAAGGTGAACACGACCGCACGCGGCGCGCTTTCGTTGTTCTCGCTGGCGACACTTGGCCTGGCTTTCGCGCTGACGGGACACGCCTCGGGCGCGGGCGTAACTTGGCTTTCGTTCATCGCCGTCGCGGCGCACGTATCGGCCGTGTGTTTCTGGGTCGGAGCATTGCCAGGACTCTGGAGGCTGCTCGCTCCCCCTGGACCCGAGCAGAAAAGGGCGTTGTGCAGGTTTTCGTCCGCCATTCCATACTCGGTCGCCATGATGACCGTAGCTGGATGCTACCTCGCCTATATCCAGGTCGAGTCTCCCGGGGCGCTGATCAATACCGACTATGGAAACATCCTGCTCCTGAAACTGACCCTGGTGGCGCTCACGCTCTGTCTGGGCGCTTGGAACCGGATTATCCTGACGCAGCAAGTCCTCGACGGACGTCCGTCCGCAGCGAGGAAGATGAAGGGCGTGATCGCGATCGAGATCGGTCTCATCGTCGGCGTCGTGGCCGTCACGTCGGTGTGGAGATTTACGCCGCCTCCCAGGGCGCTGGCGTTAAGGCCCGTGCTAGCGTCCATCCATCTTCATGATCCGGCTGCGATGGCGACACTGTCGTTCGTAACGAAACCGGACCTTTCTTTTAATGTCGACCTGTCCCTTCAGACTGCCGACTTCAACCCTTTGGACACGCGGGAAATAAGGCTGAGGATGTCAGCGGCGGATGGCTCCGTCGCGGCTTTCGAAGTTCCGCTGAAGTGGCTGTCTCCGGGGCGGTGGGCGGCGCGGGACTTTCAAGCGCCATGCGATTGCCACTGGGCCGTTCGCGTCGATGTGCTTGTTTCCGATTTCGATGTGATAACTCTGGACGGACAGCTGAAACTGATCTCCTCCAAATGATCGCCGAACGATGGCACCGGACCCGCGTACCGAATGGCTCGCCTTCTCGTGATAACTGGCCAGCTCCTTGGCCGAGCGCAAAGAGGCGGAACCCGTCTAAGAATAGGCATCGGGCGGAACTGATCGTAATCGGTGCGCTGCTTCACGACTTTGTCGTGCTGTCCTATCTTCACGCAAATGATCTCTCGGTCGCCAAGCTGCACCTGAACATTCATCTTGCGAGCATTTCTACGGTTCTTTTTACGAGCGGCTGGTTAGCCGCCGAAGCCTAAAGCGCGCACGAAGAGATGTCACGTAGATGGTCGCTGGTGGGTGCGGCAGCTCTCAGTTTAGTGTTCGCTCCAGTTAAGCTCTTGATTTCCCGAGCGTTACCAGGTTGCTCTTTTCGCGCAGACCCAACCACGCCAAGTCTCAGCTGTCACCACCGTCTGGCATGTCACCGGCATGGCATGGCTGGTGATTTTCCCCGCCGTCTAACTGGAGTGACCACGGAACTAAGCAACGCTGGCTGGTCAGACTGGGGGCATGATGATGCTGGTGGCCTCCGTGGGGGTCTGGTTCCGGCACTATGGACCCACCAGCCATTACCGCTTTATGACCCTTTTATCGCGTTGGGTCTCATGCTGGTCGCGCTGGATGGTCTTGGATTTCATGTTTCGCTCTTGCCGCTGCCACGAAGGTGTTGCTGTTGGCGTTATGATCCGCCGACTTTTAAAGCATTCGGGCGCTTGGGTCCGTTAGAGAGCGAAACGACGAACGGTTTGAATACAGGAAATAAGCTGGGCCGCAAAATCCTGGGCCCGGTCGGCATCCTGCTCGGTCGCCGCATGGTCGCCGAGATACAGGTAACAGTCCAGAATGTGTTCGCTCAGCGGTAACGCCGCATCCGGCCTCCCCGTCATTCCGACATCGAGCGGGAGGTCGACTTGAAAGGCGCGTTCCTCCATGGACGTCATCCGCGATCGCGAAGCCCGACAATGCTCCCGCACGATCTCCGCTTCATCCGGATCGGTATTTTCAGCCGTGGCTTCCAGCCGGCGCGACAGCCTGTCTTCGAGAATGCGGAGGTCGGGCCTGGAATGCGACGCTTTTTTTCTTTCCAGATGGAATGCCCGGCGGCGCTCACTTCGGAGTTTAGCGACATGTCCCAGCTCCTCGCGTGCCATCCGTTCGGCCGCATGCCTGATCTCGCCGGATTGGGCGTGTGCCGAGACGAAGGTCCAGAACATGAACGCACGCTCTTCGTTTCGAACCGCCATAGAGAAGGCGCGGTAGGCCGAGAGCAATTCGGGTGCGACAATGCCTGCGCCTTCGTCGTCGAACTGTGTTTCCCTGGCACATACCGTCAACGTATCCACGGTCCCGGATGCGTCACTCCACTCGCGCACTTTGTCGAGATGACCCGTCTCTTCGACGACGAGGGTATCAAACACCTTAGCAAGATCGGGCCGGCCGAACGCAGACATGCGCGCGCTCAGTTCGAGGTAACCGTCGATGGCCTCCTTTTCCATGGAGGCGGCGATCGCGAGCATATCTCTTAAAGTGTCGAAGTGCCACGGTTCCGATTTCATAGCCGGCATAAGCGTCCACTCCCTTTTTGGCGTGTTTCAGAACTGACTTCACATGTCGCAGAAAATTAAGCGCGCGCATTTGTTCTAAAACAAATTCAATCCGCGCAACTCGCATAGTTTCAGACTGACGTTGAACGACTTCAGAGAGATGCGGATCGATGCGATACCTCGGTAAAACGCCCAGAACATTGCTCGCCGGCTTGATATTGCTGGCGGCGATCTGCGTTTCTCTCTCGAATGCGCGTCAGGCCCTTGCCGCCGCCCAGTTCTCGACCTTCATTCAGAAGGTACAGCCCGGAGAGCTTTTTGAGGGCGCGGATCGCTTTGGGGAACTGACGGGCGAACCGCCCGTCGCACCTGTCTACCGTGGCAAGGATCTTGCGGGTTATGCCTACCTCAATTCCGATTTCACCACGTCGATCGGATATTCCGGCAAGCCGATCCATATCGCGGTCGGTATCGATGCGTCGGGTGTGATCCACGGGTTCAAGCTTCTCGAACACCACGAGCCGATTGTTCTCATCGGGATACCGCAGGCTAAAGTCGTCGCCGTTCTGAACTCCCTTATCGGCAGGGACCTCGCACGGGTCGCGGCGGGCGAGGAACGCCCGCCTCAGGTTGATATTGTCAGCGGTGCCACCGTAACCGTCCTGGTCATGAGCGACAGTGTCGTGCGGTCTGCCGTCACGCTCATCCGCAGCGGCCGCCTTGGCAAAAGCGACGCTCTGGCCGCCGAAGCCGTCCCGGAAATCAGAAAACTCGACCTTTCGAAGGACAAGGCGAGCGACTGGCAGACCCTGCTCGGCGATGGGTCGATCCGGAGCCTACGCCTGACCGTGGGCGAGGTGTCCAAGGCTTTCGCCGATGCAAAACACCA
>UBTA01000076.1:4151-12873 GCA_900468065.1 Hyphomicrobiales bacterium
GGCATTTTCGACCGGATCGAACTTCTGCAAAACGAACAGGGCGTGCGGTTCCGTGACCGCAACCATACGCGGATCGCAGCTTTCGCGCCGTCCGACGCGCCGCATCTGAAAGACATTGGCCTTTTCGTCGTGCCAGCGGACTTCACGTTCGACGTGACCGCGCCTTGGGAAATCCAGTTGCTGGTGCAGAGAACCCTTGGCGCTCGAGAAAAGGCTGTCATTCCCTTCAATCTCGGCTACGCGCTTCCATCGGGTTATTATACGACGACGAAAGCCGTCGTCGTCGAACCCCCGACGGAAAAGCCAAGCGCCGCCGAGCTCGTCGCCGACGAGCAACCGCTCTGGGTCCGCATCTGGAGTATGGACAGGGTAACGATCGGCATTACGGTTGCCGCCCTTCTCGTTCTCACCGGAATCTTCTTTTTCCAGGACTGGCTGGTCAAAAGGCCGCGACTGTTTGCCTGGGTCAGAAACGGCTACCTGTTGTTCACCCTTGTCTGGTTGGGATGGTATGCCGGCGCGCAGCTTTCCGTGGTCAACGTCCTGACTTTCACCAGCGCCCTCGTCACCAATTTCAGCTGGGAATTCTTCCTTGCCGCGCCGCTGATTTTCATACTCTGGGCTGCCGTAGCGGCCGGGTTGCTCTTCTGGGGTCGCGGGCCGTTCTGTGGCTGGCTTTGCCCCTTTGGTGCTCTCCAGGAATTGCTGAGCGCGGTCGCCAAACGCCTCAAGGTCCCGCAGGTCCGACTTCCCTGGGGGCTGCACGAGCGCCTGTGGCCGATCAAGTACATCATCTTCCTCGGTCTTTTCGGAATGTCTTTCTATTCGATGTCCTACGCGGAGATGCTTTCGGAGGTCGAACCCTTCAAGACCGTGATTATCCTGAAGTTCGTGCGTGACTGGCCGTTTGTGATCTTCGCCGTCGCCCTCCTCGTGGCAGGCCTTTTCGTCGAGCGCTTCTACTGCCGCTATCTGTGTCCCCTCGGCGCGGCGTTGGCGATACCCGGACGCATCCGCATGTTCGAGTGGCTGAAGCGATACCCGGACTGCGGCTCGCCATGCCAGCGATGCTCGAAGGAATGCCCCGTCCAGGCGATCCATCCCGAGGGCCAGATCAACGTCAACGAGTGCATCTACTGCATGCATTGCCAGGAACTCTATCACGACGACCACCGCTGCCCGCACATGATCCAGAAGCGGTTGAAGCGAGAGAAATTCGTGGCGCTTTCGACGCCGGAATCACGGGGAGAGCAGCCTAAGCCGCCGAGGACCGTGGTCACCCACCACGGGCAACCCATCACCCCCACCTGATTTGGCGCGAGACATCCGGTCCGTGCCCCAACAAAGGAAAACGAGCATGTCAGAAAAAGAAACACAGCACCGCTTCAACAGGAGACAGTTGCTTGGCTCGACCGCCGCCGCCGCAGTCGCTGGGGTCGCAACGGCAGGCGGCGCCCTGACCATGTCGGGCGGGTTGGCGTCGCCAGCGAAAGCAGCCGCGCAGTCAGGCTTGAACCACGAGGTGAAGCCCGGCGAGCTTGACGAATACTACACCTTCTTTTCGGGCGGTCAGTCCGGCGAGGTCCGCATCGTCGGTGTTCCGTCGATGCGCGAGATCATGCGTATCCCCGTGTTCAACCGCTGCAGCGCAACGGGCTGGGGACAGACCAACGAAAGCCGCAAGGTCCTCACGGAAGGCCTTCTGCCACGTACCGTCGAATTCCTGAAGGACAACGGTGGAGTCTATCACAACGGCGATCTCCATCACCCGCATCCGTCGTTCACGGACGGGACGTACGACGGGCGCTATCTGTATGCCAACGACAAGGCCAACACCCGGGTCTGCCGCATCCGTCTCGACGTGATGAAATGCGACAAGATCATCGAACTTCCGAACCAGCACACCGTCCACGGTCTGAGGGTTCAGAAGTTTCCCAAGACTGGCTACGTGTTCTGCAACGGCGAGGACGGCGTGCCGATCCCGAACGACGGCAAGGTGCTTGACGATCCGTCGCAGTACAGAGCCATCTTCAGCGCCGTTGACGGCGAGACGATGAAGGTGGCCTGGCAGGTCATTGTGGACGGCAACCTCGACAATGTCGACGCCGACTACCAGGGCAAGTACTGCTACGCGACGTGCTACAACTCGGAAAACGGCGTGAATCTCGAGCAGATGATGAGCAAGGACCAGGACTGGGTCGTCGTGTTCAACATCAAGCGCATCGAGGAAGCGGTCAAGAACGGCGACTTCAAGGAAATGGGTGGGGTTCCCGTCGTGGACGGCCGTCACGGCTCCCGCTACACCCGTTACATTCCGGTTTCCAACGGTCCGCACGGCATGAACACAGCGCCGGACGGTATCCATGCGATGGTTGCCGGCAAGCTCTCCCCGACGGTTACCGTGCTCGACGTTCGCAGGTTCGACGATCTGTTCGAAGACAAGATCAAGCCGCGTGACACGGTCGTAGCAGAGCCACAGGTCGGACTCGGGCCATTGCACACCGCCTTCGACGGCCGCGGCAACGCCTACACGACCCTGTTCCTCGACAGCCAGATTTGCAAATGGAACATCGACGACGCACTGCGCGCGTTCAAGGGCGAAAAGGTCGATCCCATCCGCCAGAAGCTCGACGTGAGCTACCAGCCGGGCCACAACCACACCTCCATGGGCCAGACCAAGGAAGCCGACGGCAAATGGCTTATCTCACTCAACAAGTTCTCGAAGGACCGCTACCTGAACGTGGGTCCTCTGAAACCCGAAAGCGACCAGCTGATCGATATTTCGGGTGACGAGATGATCCTCGTGCATGACAACCCGACGTTCGCCGAGCCGCATGACGCAACGATCGTCCATGCGTCCAAGATCAATCCGATAAGCGTCTGGAAGCGTGACGACCCCATGTTCTCCGATGCTGTCGAGCAGGCCAAGAAGGACAACATCGACCTTCTCGCCGATTCCGAAATCATCCGGGATGGCAACAAGGTTCGCGTTTACATGACATCCTCGGCCCCGGCTTTCGGGCTGGAGTTCTTCAACGTCAAGCAGGGCGACGAAGTCACCGTGTACGTCACCAACATTGACGAGGTCGAGGACCTGACGCACGGCTTTGCCATCGTCAACTACGGCATCAACATGGAAGTCGCGCCGCAGGCTACGGCTTCCGTGACGTTTAAAGCGAGCAAGCCCGGCGTCTACTGGTACTATTGCTCGTGGTTCTGCCATGCGATGCACATGGAAATGAAGGGCCGTATGCTCGTAGAGCCTCAGGCGGCCTGATGCCCCGTTGGACAACCATAATGATGGCGGCCGTTTTGGCCGCCATTCCCTGGGCCGCTAACGCTGCGGACCGCATTGTCACGCCGTCGGACCGGGATACGCTTTCGAGCGTCGTCGACAAGGCGGCCGCCGGCGATCGCATTATCCTGCGCGCGGGCAACTATTCTGGTCGCGTGGTGATCAGGAAGACCCTGACCGTGGAAGGCGACCCGGGTTCGGCGATCGTGGGTGACGGAACGGGCACTGTCGTCACGATAGATGCTCCGGACGTCGTCCTAAGGGGAGTTGGCATCAGCGGCTCCGGGATGGACCTCGAGACAATGGACTCGGGTGTGTTCGCCACTCAAGCAGCGACGGGGGCATTGATCGAGAACAACGTCCTGACGGGCAACCTTTACGGCATCTACGTTCACGGCGCGGCGAAATCCCTGACCCGCCGGAACAGGATCACCGGGCTGACGGACGGGCGATTGAGTGAGTCCGGCAACGGGGTGACCGTTTGGAACGCACCCGGAGCCAAGGTCATCGACAACGACATCAGCTTTGGCCGCGACGGGATCGCCACAAACGCCAGCAAACGCAATGTCTTCAGCGGCAACCGTTTCACCAATGTCCGCTTCGCCATCCATTACATGTACACGAACGACAGCGAGATCAGCAGAAACGTGTCGATCGGAAATCTTGTCGGTTATGCGATCATGTTTTCAAGCCGTCTAAAGATCGTCGACAACGTTTCGGACGACGACAGGGATCACGGCCTTCTCCTGAATTTCGCGAACAACTCCCTTGTTTCGGGCAATTCCGTGCGCGGCCATCTACAGCCGGAAAGCCGATGGACCCAGGCCGGGACACGCGTTTCGAGCCGGGAGCTCCCGGTGGACGACAGCGCACCGCCGGAAAAGGGTGACCAGTCCGGGT
This sequence comes from Hyphomicrobiales bacterium, assembly GCA_900468065.1. Classification (GTDB taxonomy): domain Bacteria; phylum Pseudomonadota; class Alphaproteobacteria; order Rhizobiales; family Rhizobiaceae; genus Pararhizobium. The sequence continues at coordinate 8,347 of UBTA01000076.1, forward strand.
TCCGACCGGGCCCGGAGAAATGCGTCTTCATCTACAATGCCAACAAGAACCGCATCCTGGACAACGAATTCAACGGCTGCGCGATCGGCATCCATTTCACTGCCGGATCGGAAGGCAACGTGATGACCGGAAATGCCTTCGTCAACAACCGCAACCAGGTCAAGTATGCGGGGACAAGATACGTTGACTGGTCGGTCGATGGCCGTGGCAACTACTGGAGCGACAACCAGGCGTTCGATCTCGACGGCGATGGGATCGGGGACAATCCATATCGCCCCAACGACCTCATGGATAAAGTCCTGTGGACTTCGCCGCAGGCCAAGGTGCTGACCACAAGCCCCGCTGTCCAGGTGATCAGATGGGCGCAGGCTCAATTTCCGGCGTTGCTGCCGGGCGGCGTGGTTGACAGCCACCCGCTGATGGCGCCTCCGGCGCGAAGGGAGGTGCTTCAGTGACAAAACCCGCAGTCATCGTATCCGGTATCGCGAAACGCTACGGAAAGGTCAGCGCCGTAAGGGATGTCTCGTTCCAGCTGAACGAAGGCGAGATCGTTGCCCTGGTCGGCCATAACGGAGCCGGCAAGACAACGATCGTCAAGTTGCTGCTTGGTCTGATACGTCCGTCGGAGGGCAGCGTCGAGGTCCTCGGCGAAGACCCCGCAAAAGGTGATTCCGCGGTCCGCCAGCGGCTTGGCTACCTGCCCGAAAGCGTCGCCTTCCACATGGCCCTGACAGGGCGGGAGACCCTCGCTTTCTACGCCCGACTAAAACGGATCGATTCTTCCAGAGCTCCGGAACTCCTGGAGAGGGTGGGTCTCGCAGCGGATGCGGCGGACCGACCGGTCCGCACCTATTCCAAAGGGATGCGTCAACGCCTGGGCCTTGCACAGGCTCTCCTTGGTCAACCTCGCGTACTCCTCCTCGACGAGCCGACGAGCGGACTCGATCCCGCCTTGCGGCGGAGGTTCTACGACCTGCTGGACAATCTGCGTTCGAGTGGCACGACCATCCTGTTATCATCCCATGCGCTGACCGAACTCGAGGACTGCGCCGACCGGGTCCTGATCCTCAACGAAGGCGTCAAGATAGCAGACGGCACGATCGAAAGCCTGAGACGCATCGCGCGGCTTCCCACGAAGATCAGCGTGACGCAGACGGAAGGAGACACGTCCCTGTCCCGTATGACTTCGTGCCATGCCTGGACGAAAACAGGACCCGACACTTTCGAAACCGAGGTCGCGATGGAAGGTAAAATCTCCCTGCTGAAGGAGGTGACCGCCAATCCTACCGATGTCGCGGCCCTGCACGTGACGGAGCCGACCTTGGACGATCTCTACGCGCATTTCCTAAACAGCCGGAGGGCGGCCCAGTGAAGAACATCCTAATCATCGCGCGCAAGGAAGTGCGGGAGGGCCTTCGAAATCGATGGGTTCTCGCGACGACTCTCCTGCTTGCCGCGCTCTCCCTGACGCTTTCGTTTCTCGGAAGCGCGCCGACCGGCAACGTCGGGGTAAACCAGCTCGACGTGGTGATCGTGAGCCTTTCGAGCCTGACGATCTTTCTTGTGCCGCTGATAGCCCTTTTGCTGTCGCACGACGCGATCGTCGGCGAAATGGAACGGGGGACAATGCTTCTGTTGCTGAGTTATCCGGTAAGCCGAAACCAGGTCATCCTCGGAAAATTCGCCGGGCACCTGTCAATACTCGCGTTCGCGACCCTGTTCGGCTACGGAGCGGCCGCTGCCGCGTTGGCCGCCACTGGTACCGAGATCGACACGGCAACCTGGTCGTCTTTTGTCACGATGCTCTGCTCCTCGGTATTGCTCGGGGCGGTGTTCATCGCCATCGGCTACCTTGTCAGCGCCCGTGTCCGGGAGCGCAGCACTGCGGGGGGCGTGGCCATCGGCATATGGCTATTCTTTGTATTGATCTATGACATGGCGCTTCTCGGCGCCTTGGTCGCTTCGGGCGGGCACGCGCTGCCGGGCGGGTTGCTGGATGCGCTCCTGCTGCTCAACCCCACCGACGCGTATCGCATGCTCAATCTGGGCTCGGGAGAGGCGAGCGCCCTGTCGGGTCTTGGAGGGGTTGCCGAGCATACGGGGCTCAACGCCACCGTACTTGTCGGCGCGCTATTCGGCTGGATCGTCCTCCCGCTTTCGCTGGCGGCCGCAAGCTTCTCGAGGAGAGAGCTATGAAGAAGTTCATGATGCTGGCCCCTTTCGTGTCGATGCTGCTGATGGCGGGCTGCGAAGGGGAGCAGAAGGCGGTCCCGCCCGCACCCTTCGCGCTGAATGCCGAGGCGATCGGACGATACTGCGGAATGAATATCCTGGAGCACGCTGGACCCAAAGGCCAGGTGATACTGGACGCGCGGGTGGGCGAACCGTTCTGGTTTTCCTCGGCGCGTGACACGCTGGCGTTCACAATGCTGCCGGAAGAGCCGAAGGATTACGCCGCCGTCTATGTGTCGGACATGGGCAAGGCTCCCAGTTGGGAAAAGCCGGGAGAGACAAACTGGATAGACGCCAAGTCCGCGTTCTACGTCATCGGAAGCGCGTTGCGGAGCGGCATGGGAGCGAGCGAGACCGTTCCTTTCTCCAGCCGCGACGCCGCCTTGAAGTTCGCCGTCGAAAACGGCGGCGAGGTGAAGTCATTCGAAGACGTTCCGCGCGACTACGTCCTCGGTGACGGCGAAGCCGAAAACCCGAAGGACGAACGCTCCGCGACGGAACCGCACAAGCAAGACACGAAGGGAAACGATCATGGCTAAGACCTACAGCCGCCGCAGGGCCATTGCGATCTTCGCCGCCGTCGCGGGACTGCCTCTGCTGACAGGTGCCAGATCGATCGGCGATCCTGTGACCTGGAACGGGTACGCTCTGGGAGCGCCCGCGACGCTGATCCTGAACCATCTTGATAGCGCCGAGGCGGGACGGCTCATCGAGCGTGTCGTGGCGGAGGTCGCCCGGCTCGAAGCCATCCTCAGCCTCTACCGCGAGGACTCGGCTCTGGTCGAACTCAACAGGGTGGGTTTCCTGATCGCTCCGCCCTCTGATCTGGCGGCATTGCTGGATGCGTCCCGCGTATTCTGGACCAAGACGGGCGGTGCGTTCGATCCGACCGTCCAGCCGCTCTGGGCGACCTATCGGGACCACTTCAGCAGACCCGATGCCGACCCGTCCGGTCCTTCGCAAGGCGATCTCGGCCGCGCGCTTTCCCGTGTAGGCTTCAGTGGTGTCCGGAGTGACGAAGACAAGGTCTTCATGGGCAAGAAGATGGCTATCACCCTCAACGGCATTGCCCAGGGATACATAACGGACAGGATCGTTGATATCCTTCGAGAAGCCGGGGTGACCAGTTGTCTCGTGGACATGGGCGAAGAACGCGCAATCGGCTCCAGGCAGGACGGCAGTCCGTGGAGGGTAGGGCTTGCCGAAAGTCAGGATTCCGCGAGGCCGGACCAGATTGTCCGGATCGTCGACAGGGCGGTTGCGACATCGAGCATGTCGGGTTTCCGTTTCGACGAGGCAGGTAAATTCGGCCACATAATCGATCCACGGAAGGGAGCTGTTCCGGCGTTGTACAGACGCGTCTCCGTTGTCGCGGACGATGCGGTTACAGCAGACGCGCTATCCACGGCCTTCAACCTTATGCAAGAGGATTCCATCGATTCGGCCATTCAGTCGTTCCCTGACGTGACAGTCGATCTCGTTCACGCGGGCGGGTTGAGGACTCGACTAGGAAGACAGATATAGGCGACGTCGGGAATCTCGATTCGGAGATTTCGCCTCTCTCCGCCCCGGCAGCGCTATTCGAAGACCTGTTTGTTCTCCGACAAAGTCGCCATTCCGTGGGTCTTCTATTGTCGAAGGTGCCGGCGCTTTGCGCCTTTATTCTCACGACAGGAGAGACTTTTATGCCAAACCCCACCTGCGTTCTGGAAATCGACGTGCGGCAGATTCCGCCCGGTCATCGACACCCGGCCATCTTCGGCGTGCTCACCTCGCTACAGCCGGGAGGCGCGATGCAGGTGACAAGCGATCACGACCCGCGCCCGCTGCATACCCAGATCGAAACCCGGTGTCGGGACGAGTTCGGATGGTCGTACCTCGAGCAGGGCCCGGGTGTTTGGCGGGTCGAGATCACGCGCGCCGAAAATTCGGGATGCGATTGCAGCTGCGAAAACTGATGGAGCGGGGCAATGCACGGAGCGTCGATATCCCGCTGGACAATGGCCTATTTCGCCGCTTCGCTCGCGTTCCTTATGAGTGGACTGGCACTGATGGGCTGCGGATATGGCCTGCCCATCGGCGCGCTGGGCACTCCGGAAACACTGGCCGTCCTGCATGTCATAGCAGTCGGATGGCTCGGGCTACTTTTCGCCGGAGCGCTTCTGCAGTTTGTCCCCGTTCTGGCAGCCACCCATCTTAGACTGCCGTGGCTGGCCGGGCCGGCGTTGGCTTTCCTGATCCTCGGCCTGGCATTCCTCGCTCTCGGTTTCACGGCGCTTTCGGGACGGATAACCA
>UBTA01000172.1 GCA_900468065.1 Hyphomicrobiales bacterium
CTGCCGCATTACGCCCGCGCCCGTTTCGTCCATTGCGATGTCACCAAGCCGGACGATGTGATGAACGTCGAGATCGGCCCGGACGACATGGTCTACAACATGGCCGCCAAGATGCTGTCGCCGCTCCAGGTGCGTGCCAAGCGCTGGGAGTTTTTCTGGCCGGTCAATTATTACGGCGCCGAAAACATCATGAAGGCGACAGCAAAGTCCGGCGCCAATCGGCTGGTGCAGTTCACCACCGACATGATCTATGGCCACACCATCATGTCGCCACAGACAGAGGCGCATCCGGCCAAGCCCTTGGGTGAGTACGGCAAGTCGAAATGGGCGACCGAGCAGCTCGCCGCCGAATGGCGCAAGCAGGGCATGAACATCTCGATTTTTCGCCCGCGCCTGATCATCGGCCCCGGCCGTCTCGGCATTCTGGAAAAGCTGTTCAAGCTGATTGACGCCAACCTGCCGGTGCCGATGATCGGTTCGGGCAAGAACCCCTACCAGTTCATCTCGGTCTTCGATTGCGCCGAGGCTGCGCGTCTCGCCTGGAAGGGCGGCGTACCGAACGAAGCCTATAATCTCGGCTCCGACAATCCGCCGTCCGTCAAGAAACTGCTGGGCGACCTGATCGTCCATGCCGGTTCGAAATCGTTCCTGCTGCCGACGCCAGCCTTCGCGGTGAAGGCAACGCTCGCAGCCTTCGACTTCGTTAACATGCCGATCATGGATCCGGAACAGTACCTGATCGCCGACGAAATGTGCATCCGCGAAACCGGCAAGCTGAAGAGCGAGCTTGGCTGGAAGGCGCAGTACAATGACGGCGCCATGCTGATCGCAGCCTATGACGAATACCGCGCCAAGAAAGCCGGCAAAGTTCTCGCACACACAACCGCCGTACCGGCCGAATGAACCAGGGGATCACGACAATGCTCGACAAAACGCAACGTGTCGCCATCGACGCGCCCGCCCTTGCTGGCGGCATCAAGAAGCCCGACCTGCTGACGGTCGAACAGGCCAAGGATATGAGCGTCGCCGACATGACGGCTCTGTTCAAGGATCACCTGAACCCGGGTCAGCTTCACTTCATGAAGCTGCTCGGTTTCAACAAGATCAAGATCGAGACGGCCGAGGGCATGTATTACGTCGATCAGAACGGCCGAAAGATTCTCGACTTTTTCGGCGGTTTCGGTTCGCTGGCGCTCGGCCACAACCATCAGCGCCTGATCTCAGCGCGAAAGCAGTTCCAGGACGAAAACCGCCACGAGATCGCCATCGCGTTCATGTCGCAATATGCGGCGGCTCTCGCCAAGAACCTCGCCGCAATCGCGCCGGGCGACCTTGATATGGTGTTCCTCGGCTCCTCCGGCTCGGAGGCCATGGAAGCTGCCATCAAGCTTGCCGAACGCGTTGCCGGCCCGAAGCGGCCGCGTGTCGTTTATGCCGAGAACTCGTTCCACGGCAAGACGCGTGGCGTATTGTCGATCACGGACGGTCCGCTTTATCGCGGCGAGTTCAAGTTGCTCGACAACAACGTCAAGGTACCGTTCGGTGAGATCGAAGCGATCCGCCGCGCTTTCGAGAGCGATCCGACGATCGGCGTTCTCGTGCTGGAAACCATTCAAGGTGGCGGCGGCATCAATATCGCACCGCCGGAGTTCTGGCAGGAGGTTCGCGCGCTCTGCAACAAGCATGGCGTCATCTGGGTGGCTGATGAAGTGCAGTGCGGCGTTGGGCGTTCCGGCCGCTTCTTCGCCTTTGAATATGCAAACGTCGTGCCTGATATCACAGCAGTTGCCAAGTCGCTCGGTGGTGGCAAGACAGCCATGGCTGCAATGATCGCCCGCCGCGAAATCTACATGAAAGCCTATGGCACGCCGAAGACAGCGATGATCCATGCCCATGCCACGTTCGGCGGCATCGGCGAGGCTTGCATCACGGCGATCGAGACCTTGAATGTTCTTTATGACGAGGACCTGATCGAGAATGCCGCCGTCCAGGGCGAGTACCTGCTGGAGCGCCTTACCGCGCTGAAGGACAAGTATCCGAAGATCATCAAGGACGTGCGCGGGCAGGGCCTGATGGTCGGCCTCGAGTTCCAGGATTTCAGCCAGACCCTGCCGATGGTTCTGCGGCCGGTGGTTGCGGTGCTGGATGACAAGCTGAAGGGCTCGCTGTCGGGTTTCATCGGTGCGCTTTTGCTGCGTGACTACGATACGCTGGTGGCTTTCACGGAGTATAACCGCAATGTCATCCGGCTGCTGCCACCGCTGATCTGCGAACGCCAGCATGTCGATCATCTCTGCGACGCCCTCGACGACCTGCTTGGCCGCGGCATCATCCGCATCGTCAAGGATTTCGTCGGCAGCCAGATCGGCTGATTGTCTGAGACCTCATGAAAAAGGGCACGGTGCCGTCATGCGCCGTGCCCTTTTTGTTTCCCGTTGCTGCTATTGTTTCAGCGTCGAAATTTCCACCCTGCGATTGCGCCCATCCTCGGGGTCCGCGGGGAAGAGCAGGGCGGTCTCGCCGAACGCCCGCACCACAAGACGCCGCGGATCGATCTTGTAATGCGCCAGAAGATATTCCGTCGCCGTGGCGGCGCGGGCGCGGCTGAGTTCGAGATTGTCGCGATCGCTGCCTGTCGCGTCGGTATGGCCACCGATCAGGAAACGATACGACTGCAGATCGGTGGAGGAGAGTGCCTTGCCGACATTGTCGAGCAGCCGTTCCGCCTGCGGCGTGAGGTCTGCCGAACCGAAATGGAAATTGACCGCCAGATTGACCGTTGCCGCCAGCGTGTCGCCATAGCTGTTGATCGTCTCCAACTCCCTGGCCCCGGTGATCTTCAGGCCTCGGGTCTTTTCCTTCTGGACAAGCACGGGATTGAGGGAGCGCACCAGCAGTTCCGGCGTTGCGGTCTTGAAAACTTCCTGCGCGTTCGCGGCCGCTGGAACAAGGCCAAGAGCCAAAACCAGGGATGTGAAAAAAGCATACCGCATCGTTTGCCCCGGATCCCCGGCTAAGAAAGAAATGAAGGATGATGAATACCGGCGAAGACTAAAAGCGCATCCTGATGCCGTCAATTCCCAAACGGGTGGGGCCAGCGGCATGGGGTATCATGCCCTCCGGATGGCCTTGTGCATGTTCCAGCCGGAACAGCTGCGATCGCTCTACCGGTCGTGCCGGTTTTAGTGTTTCTCTCCGTTCACCATCATGTCGAACTGCACGACGTTCGAGTAGATCGGTATTCCGACCGACATGTTGTAGCGGGTGCGGTAGACGCCGCCCTGGATGCGGAAGCCGATGACGCGCCGGTTCCATTCGGTCAGCGTTGCCTCGAAATGTTCGGTCCTGGTCGTGCCCTTGGCCGTGAGATTGCCTTCGATTTCGGCGGTATTTTCACCGGTGCGGGTAATCTTCGTCGAGCGGAAGACGATTTTCGGATAGCTCGCAGTGTCGAATACGGCGGTGGAGCGCAGGAAATTCTCGATCCGCGGTTCGCCGGTCTGAACGGTTTCCGGAAAGAGCGCAAATTCCACCACGGACTTGCTGATGTCGCCGCGGTCCAGCTGGAATGTGCCGGAAAACTTGGTGAATTTACCGGAAATGCCACCGCCGCCGACTTGGCCGACTTTGAAATTGATCTGCGAGGACCCATCGATGTCGTAGCGGCCGGCTGCGTCATCCAGCGTCGGCGCCTTGGCTTCCGACGCAGATACCTGCAGGGCAAACCCCGCGAGTGCCGTCAATGCGGCGGTGAGTGTGGTCAAACGTACGGACATATTTGCGGTCCTTCCCGATGCTTGGTTGGCGACCCGTAAGACGCACGATGCGGACGGAATATTCCTAGCCATCCCGCCACCTGTTGCGCAGCATGCGGACCAGCACCGCGTCGTGCCGGATGAAATGATGGTGCAAGGCCGCCCCGGCATGCAGCAGCACCAGCCCTGCCAGGCCATAGGCGAGAACCGCATGCGCCGTTGTCCACAAGGCTTCGGCCACGGCGGATTTTGCGAGCGGCAGATGCGGGATGACGACGAGGTTGAAATAGAAGCTCGGAATATCCAGCGTCGAGGCCGAGGCAAGCGCCCAGCCCGTCACAGGTACCGCAAGCGTCAGACAGAGAAGCAGGATGTGAACGGCAAAGCTAGCATGCCTTTCCGGCGTTGAGAGACCTGCAACGGACGCCGGATGCCGGCCCGCCAGCCACCAGACGGCGCGGATTGCGGCAAGGCCGAGCGCTGTGAACCCGAACGACTTGTGCCACTGGAAGAGGTCGAACTGCAGCACCGGGTCGATATCCGGCCGGGTCATGACATAGCCGAGCACCAACAGCCCCGCGATCAGGATGGCAATCGTCCAGTGAAGGAGGATGGTCACCCATCCGAACGCGTCCGGCCCGTTGCGCAGCATCACCGATCTCCGGCTGTCAAAATCCTCTGTCGAATCATCGCTCTTTCATCAGGGGTAAACAAGCCGTCCGGCCTTCACGCTTTCGATATTGGACGATGCCGGGGCCGGGCAAATCGCTGGCAGCGCGGCGGACCTGCTTTTCTTTGCCCGGCTTATTTGCTAGGGCCTTTGCCGGGAAAAAGGACAATACCCTGAAGGAGACGACATGACGCCCGACGTAAAGCCGCTGGTTGCCGGAAACTGGAAGATGAATGGTTTGCGGGCATCGCTCGATCAGATCAAGGCGATGGCGGAAGGCGTCAAGGGAAGTCTGTCGGACAAGGTCGAAACGCTGATCTGCCCGCCGGCGACACTGCTCTATGTGGCAACGGCACTGTGCGACGACAGCCCGCTTTTGATCGGCGCGCAGGATTGCCACGAAAAGGTCTCCGGCGCCCATACCGGCGATATCTCCGCCGAGATGATCGCCGATTGCTTCGGCACCCACGTGATCGTCGGCCATTCCGAACGCCGCACCGATCATGAGGAATCGGATGCTCTCGTTCGGGCAAAGGCCGAGGCTGCCTATGGCGCTGATCTCATCGCCATCATTTGCATCGGCGAGACCGGCGACGAGCGCAAGGCCGGCCAGACGCTGGACGTCTTGAAGCGCCAGCTGGCCGGCTCCATTCCCGACAGCGCCACAGCTGAAAACACCGTTATCGCCTATGAGCCCGTCTGGGCGATCGGCACCGGCCTGACGCCGACGGCTGCAGACGTTGAAGAAGCCCATGCTTTCCAGCGTTCCGAACTGGTTGCACGCTTCGGCCCGGCCGGCGCCAAGATGCGCATCCTTTACGGCGGCTCGGTCAAGCCAGGCAATGCCAGGGAACTGATGGGTGTCGCCAATGTCGATGGTGCGCTGATCGGCGGCGCAAGCTTGAAAGCCGACGACTTCCTCGCCATCTACCGGGCGTATGAAGAATTGACGGCATGATGCCAGCGGACCGGCGATAGGCCGTCCCATGGGTTTCTGTCCGCCGATCCTTGGTATTAAGGCGGGCAGGGGCTTTTAATGCACGGTGGCTTGGTATATGCAGCCGCCAACACTAATCTTTGCCGCGTGGAGCGGCCGTCGAAACTTGCGTTGCAATTTCGCTGCGTCTCCTACGTCGGACGATCACTCGATCGCGTGTCGGATCTTGGCTTTATTAAGCCGGTCGAGACGTGATCTAAGGCAGGACTGGACAAAATGCAGACCGTATTGCTTGTCATCTATCTCATGGTTGTGCTGGCGCTGATCGGCGTCGTGCTCATTCAGCGCTCTGAAGGCGGCGGCCTCGGCATCGGCGGCGGCTCAGGCTTCATGTCTGCCCGCGGCACGGCCAATGCGCTGACCCGCACCACGGCCATCCTTGCAGCCCTGTTCTTCGTGCTGGCGCTCGGCATGGGCATTCTGGCCCGTTACCAGCCGAACGCGACCGACGTTCTCGATCGTATTCCCGGCACGACCAACAACGGCAAGGGCGTGCTTGATTCGCTCGGCGGCGCCACGACACCGCCTGCTGGCGAGACGCCTGCCCAGACCCCGGCACAGTCGGGTGCCAACACCCAGACGCCTGCGACCACCACGCAGACGCCAGCTGGCCAGACCCCGGCGACCCAGACACCAGCGACGCAGACCCCGGCAACGACCGAAACAAAGCCGGCGACATCCGGTTCGGACGTTCCAAGCGGCCAGTAAGGTCGACGAGAGCTATAATCGCCGGCGGAAGCCAGTCTTCCGCCGGTTTTCTTTTGTTTGAATTTTGCCACCTGAACCTTTTGAACGGAAAAATTCTGAAAGATGAATTTTTCGGTGGCGGAATCATTTTTGAAACGGTATCCGGTGAAGCCCATGGCGCGATATGTATTCATCACTGGCGGCGTGGTTTCTTCCCTTGGCAAAGGGATAGCCGCAGCCGCTCTCGGAGCGTTGCTGCAGGCCCGGGGCTACCGGGTGCGGCTTCGCAAACTTGACCCCTATCTCAACGTCGATCCGGGCACCATGAGCCCGACGCAGCACGGCGAAGTGTTCGTGACCGATGACGGCGCGGAGACGGACCTTGATCTCGGTCACTACGAGCGCTTTACCGGCCGCTCGGCGACCAAGACCGACAACATCACCACCGGCCGCATCTACAAGAACATCATCGACAAGGAACGCCGCGGCGATTACCTCGGCGCCACCGTCCAGGTCATTCCGCACGTCACCAACGAGATCAAGAATTTCGTCACCGAAGGCAATGACGATTTCGATTTCGTCATTTGCGAAATCGGCGGCACCGTCGGCGATATCGAAGCGATGCCGTTCATGGAGGCGATCCGCCAGCTGAAGAACGATCTTCCGCGCGGCACCGCGATCTATCTCCACCTGACGCTGATGCCCTATATTGCGGCTGCCGGCGAATTGAAGACCAAGCCGACCCAGCATTCCGTCAAGGAACTGCAGGCACTCGGCATTCATCCCGATATCCTGCTTGTCCGCGCCGACCGCGAAATCCCGGAAGCCGAACGCCGCAAGCTGTCGCTGTTCTGCAACGTCCGCCCGTCCGCCGTCATCCAGGCGCTGGATGTGGCCTCGATCTATGACGTGCCGATCGCCTATCACCGGGAAGGCCTCGACAACGAGGTGCTTGCCGCCTTCGGCATCGAGCCGGCACCCGCGCCGCGGATCGAAAACTGGCTGGAAGTCGCCAACCGCATCCGCACACCGGAAGGCGAGGTGACCATCGCCATCGTCGGCAAGTATACCGGCCTGAAAGATGCCTACAAGTCGCTGATCGAGGCGCTGTATCACGGCGGCATCGCCAACCGCATCAAGGTCAAGCTCGAGTGGATCGAGTCCGAAGTCTTCGAAAAAGAAGATCCGTCGCCCTATCTCGAAAAGGTCAACGGTATCCTGGTTCCCGGCGGTTTTGGTGAGCGCGGTTCCGAAGGCAAGATCCAGGCGGTGCGCTTTGCCCGTGAACGCAAGGTGCCCTATTTCGGCATCTGCTTCGGCATGCAGATGGCAGTGGTCGAAGCAGCCCGCAATCTCGCCGGTATCGAAAAGGCCTCGTCGACCGAATTCGGCAAGACCGAAGAGCCGGTCGTCGGCCTGATGACCGAATGGGTCAAGGGCAACGCTCTGGAAAAGCGCGCAGCCTCGGGCGATCTCGGCGGCACCATGCGCCTTGGCGCCTATAAGGCGAGCCTGAAGAAAGGCACCAAGATCGCCGATATCTACGGCTCGACGGAGATTTCCGAACGCCACCGCCATCGCTACGAGGTGAATGTCGACTACAAGGATCGCCTCGAAGCCTGCGGCCTGGAATTCTCCGGCATGTCGCCGGACGGCGTCCTGCCGGAAACTGTCGAATACCCGGATCACCCGTGGTTCATCGGCGTCCAATACCACCCGGAACTGAAAAGCCGCCCGCTCGACCCGCACCCGCTGTTCGCAAGCTTCATCGAAGCGGCGGTCGAGCAGAGCCGGCTGGTTTAAGGGCTACGGTGATAGCCGCTAACCGAGCTATGAATTCAGAATACTGAAACCGCCCGCAACAAGCCGTTGTGGGCGGTTTTTGTTTGTCGCTACGGTTTTCTCGCGGAGATCAACTGGCTTCCCGATGGCATGGCATCGAATGCGATGTCGACGAAACCCGCCTCCGACAGCCAGCAACGGTATTCGTGTCGAGTATACGACGCGCCTTCCGGGTACAGGTTCATAAAGGTCAAATCGTAGAAGACGGCCTCCGACGGCGACACTCGGTCATCGTTGAGAATGCCGACGCCGCTGATCAATATTCTTCCGCCTGAATTGAGACTGGCATGGGTGTTGCGAATGGTTTTGGCCGCTTCCTCGCGCGACAGCACCTGGATCACCGCCTTTAGAATGGCGAGGTCGTGGGTGGTGCTTGACGGCGCCTCCACGATATTGCCGACCTCGAATCGCAATCCATCGGCCAATGGCTCTCCGGCCAGGAGTGTTTTCGCAAGCATGATGTTCGCCGGCAATTCGAACAGGGTCACCTGAAGGTCCGGCTTAGTCTCGCGCAGTCCAATGAGGGAATGGCCCGGCCCGCCGCCGATGTCGATGGCGGAGTGCACATCGTCGAAGTCGATCATCTCCGCCAACCGGCGTCCGAAGGACAAGGCGCTTGGCGCCGTTCCGCGGAAGAATGCCAGCGATGCCTCGGGATCGGTCGTGGCGAAATCATGTTTTGCGGCAGGACGTGCCTCGCGAATGGATGTGGCGGTCAGCAGGTCGGCACGCCAGAGCTCATCGAGAAGCTGGTGCTCCTCGCCGATATAGCCGGGTTTTCCCTGGACAAGATAAGTCGCCGCCTCCGGACCATTGCAAAAACCGGTGTCACGGATTTCCAGCAGGCCTGCCGAAACCAGCGCGTAAAGCAATCGTTCGAGGCGGCGCGGATCGACATTCAGAGCACGGGCCGTTTCAGCCCCCTTGAGGGTAGCGTCGCCAAGTGCGGTAAACACTCCGAGCATTACGCCGGCATGCATGGCGAATGCCGGAGCGATGGACGCCTGAAGCGATTGGATGAGAGTGGGTTCCGGAATCACACTCTCCGACGCCATCGCAAATACCCTCGACAGAAGAAAACTCTGACAACTTTATTGTTAGGCGATGGCTCTGTCGAGCGGTTGTTCGGTGGAGAGCGAGATCAGCGCAATGGCGCAGAAGATGACCGCGGCACCGACCATGACCGGCAGGGCCGGTCTCTCGTTGAGTGCAACGCATGCACGATTGAGCAGTCCGAGGGCCGATATCGGCCCTCGCCATGAATGTTGAACGCACTATGGTGGGTGAGTTTTCAATTGGGTCGAGTTTTCCGCGGCAGGAAATCACGCGTCGGAAGGGATGCGCGCGATGACCTTGATCTCGAAATCGAAGCCGGCGAGCCAATTGACACCGATTGCCGTCCAGTTCGGGTAAGGCGGCTTGCTGAAAACCTCTTGCTTGACGGTCATGATGGTTGCGAACTGGTTTTCGGGGTCCGTGTGGAACGACGTCACATCCACGATATCGTCGAACGTGCATCCGGCGGCGCCCAGCGTGGCTATAAGGTTTTCGAACGCCAACCGGACCTGCTGTTCAAAATCAGGTTCGGGCGTTCCATCGGCGCGGCTGCCGACCTGTCCGGACACGAACAGAAGGTCGCCGGATCGAATGGCAGCCGAATAGCCGTGCGCCTCGTAGAGAGCATGTCTGTTTGGGGGGAAGATTGCTTGGCGTTGGGTCATTTTCATCTCTCGCAATTGTCCGGGGGCCGTATCAGGTGAGCGGAGCTTTATGCTTCACAGGTCACGCTATTTCATATACGGTACGTATACGAAATAGCAGCATGCACCCCGCATGTCAATTTAATATACGAACCGTATATGAATTTGAGGACAAGATGGCCAACCGGCGCCTCGAGATGATGGAAGAAAACCGCGTCAAACTGATCGCGGCCGCACGCAGGGCCTTTGCCGAAAAGGGATATTCGGTCGCGTCAATGGACGATTTGACCGCTGAAGTCGGTCTGACGCGGGGCGCCCTCGATCACAATTTCGGGGATAAACGCGGGCTTCTGGCGGCGGTTGTCGATCAGATCGATTCTGAAATGGCGTCGCGCGCGCAACAGATCGGGGCAGGGGCGGGAGACGATTGGCAGTGCCTGCTGGCTGAAGGCGTGGCCTATATCGAGATGGCGCTTGATCCTGAAGTGCAACGCATCGTCTTGCGCGATGGACCTGCGGTATTGGGCGATCCCTCGCAATGGCCGAGCCAAAGCAGTTGTCTTCAGGCGACCCGGCGAACGGTCGAGCGATTGATTTCACAAGGAATTCTTAAACCGGTCGATGCCGAAGCCGCCGCCCGCCTTCTCAGTGGCGCAGCACTCAATGCTGCGCTGTGGATTGCCTGCCGAAGGCTGTGGAGGCGTTCCAGTCCCTGGCCACTGGCCTTCTGGTGAGGCTCGCATAAACGGCGCTCGCTTACTCCAATTCCCAAAATGACACCTCACCTCAAAAAAATCATCCCCGCAAATCCCCGCCCTGAAAA
>UBTA01000067.1 GCA_900468065.1 Hyphomicrobiales bacterium
TACCGACTTGGCCGGGCCGCATGGGCGGCGGGCGAAGACGCGCTTGATCCAAGCTCGCCCTCAAAGGTCGTGCTGGCCCGAGGGGGCGAGGTGCTGGCCTCCTTCCTCTTTGGAGAGCGTGTCCGGGCGGGTTCGGTAAAGGCAGTGCAGTTCCTGAAGGATCGCGGCATCGCGGTCCAGTTGCTGACAGGCGATGTCCCGGAAGCGGCCAACGCCGTGGCGCGTGAGCTCGGGATCGACGAGGTGAACGCAGCGACCCTTCCCAAGGACAAGGCCGAGATCGTCGAAGCACTTCAACATCGTGGGCGCAAGGTGCTGATGATCGGTGACGGAATAAACGATGCCCTCGCACTGAAGACCGCAAGTGTCTCCATGGCCCCGGCGTCGGGAAGCGACATCGGCCGCAGCGCCGCCGATTTCATCTTTCTCAATGGAGACATGGATGGAATTAGGGTGGCGATGATGACGGCCGGGCGTGCTGCCACGCTGATCCGTCAGAACTTCGCTCTCGCCATTGTCTACAACGTGGTCAGCATCCCGATCGCACTCTCAGGCTACGCCAGCCCGCTCATTGCAGCCGTGGCGATGTCGACGTCGTCCATATTGGTCGTCGCCAATGCCGTCAGGCTCGATATGAACGCCGATGTGCTATCCTGGCGGCGAAGCCTGACAGCCCAGCTCGCGAGAGCGGCGCAATGAGCACATTGTCGTTTTTGATACCAGTCGCTGTATTGATGGGGATAGCCGGACTAGGGGCTTTCCTCTGGTCTCTTCGCAACGGCCAGTATGAGGACCTTGACGGCGCAGCCGAACGCATACTCTACGTAAACGACGATAAGCCGCTGGGCGGCTGATACGCACCGGAGGAAGCCCGAATGGAAGACGGCGATAGACAGTTTCCGGTGGCAGAGCACGCCACTAGCCCGCCCTCGCAGAAACGTACCCTCGACCCCTCGGAATCCGTGACAGGGGTTGGAATCGTCTTCGGCATTCTCGGCGCTGTGGTCGGTCTCGTTGCCACACTGTTCGTCGCCGATGCGTCGGGCGTCGCGGAGTGGGTTGCGTGCAGCATTGTCGGAGCGTTCGCGGGAGGTTCCGCAGGCGTCGTCATTGGCGGAATGATCGGAGCTATCTTCGGAGTATTCAGAGGCGTGACGGTACCCACAACTCGTAACCTTCGGCGGTAGAAACGCAACGAGTTCCGGCGTCGCATGGAATTTGACCGCTTCCGGCGTCCCGCCATTTCATCCTTGAGACTTTCCTCACCCACTAACCCGATCGAAGGACAGTGTGATCCATTTCGCAGGGACGAAACGCTGACGGCAGGCCGCCGGCCAGCTGACAAGAGCTTATTGGAGAACCGAGCATAGCGGTGGCAAAGCCACGGTTCGGGAATTCGCGCATGCAACTTCGGTTCCCGGGGCAGCCGCAGGAGATTGAGCGAAGCGCCACCGGCACGGTGGAAATCGGGACCGACTGCCCCCGAAGTTGCATTCCACATCCCGCCTATCGAAGACGCATGACTTCAGTTTCCACCTGCTTCGGCGGCCTGACCAGCGACCGCGCAATATCGATGATATCGTCGCGCGATGCCGTCGGATCCTCCATGTTCCAGGCAACCCCCATGCCGATCTTGAAATCCACCCCCCTCACCTTTCGAAGCTCGAAATTGCGGTTGGGGAAATCCCGTGTCCATTGCGGTGCAAAGCCGATGCCAAGGCCGGCCGATACCAGCGAGATCAGCGCAAAGGTGTCGTCGCAGCTATAGGCAATGTTGCGAGCCAGATCGTGCTCGGCAAACATCTCGGCAAAGTACCGCTCTGTGTAGGAGAGGTTCTGGCGCGAAAACGAGATGATCTTCTGGTCGCGCAGGTCGTCGATGCCGATCTCGGCCAGACCGGCGAGCCGGCTGTCCTTAGCGACAGCCAGCAGATATTCGTCATTGGCCATCGAGAAGAACCGCAGCGAACCGATGTTCTCGACCGGCCGGATGAAGCCAAGGTTGATCTGGCCAGATTCCAGGCTGCGGATGATGTCACTGGTTGAACCGCTCTGGATCTGCAGCTGGATCTCCGGATATTTTCTGGCAATCTTCGACAGGAAGGCCGGCAGAACGCCAATGGTGGCCGGGTAGATCGTGCCGATCCTGATCTTGCGGACCGTCTTGCCGGCAGCCGAACGTGTCGCCTGCGCACTCATATCGATATCGCTCAGGATCCGCACACAGCGATTATAGAAGGTCTCGCCGGCCACCGTCAGCTCGACCCGACGTGTGGATCGGACAAACAGCTGCACGCCCAACTCACGCTCCAGCGCCTGGATCTGCGTCGACAAAGCCGGTTGGGCGATATGCACCCGCGCTGCCGCCCTGCCGAAATGGAGCTCCTCGGCGACAGCAACGAAGTAGGTGAGTTGGCGCAATTCCATCGTCTCAAGCTCCCTTGCTAGCTCCAGCGTGAGAGCCTTGGCGGCGTCTGCCTTACGCAAAAGCCTTGAATTGACACTACGTAATGTTCTTATAGCACTCCATATCGTTCGTGGCCATATCCGTGTCATTCGGGAACAAAATGGTTCCATGGACACATTTGCAAAACGACTGCAGGAGCGCGCTAAACAACTCGGCATTTCCAATGCAGAAGCTGCTCGCCGCGCAGGATTGGATGAGCGCCGCTATGCGCACTACGCGTCTGGCAGAAGAGAGCCGGACTTGGCGACGCTTGTGAAAATTGGTGACGCACTCGGGACGACACCCAATTGGCTGCTTGGCGTAACGCTCCCGAGCAGCAAGGACCCGCAATTCGCCGCCCTTGTCGACCGGTTCTCCAATGCGGCCAATGGGATGTCAAAGAACGAGGTTGAGATGTTCATCATTCAAGCCGAGGCGGTTGCCGCGTCGAAAAATATTAAGACGTAGGCGCCTTTTGCAAAGTCTCTTGAATTCAGGTGATCCCCAGCAAACCGGTCGCCTTGAACGGGTTTGAACCAACGACCCGGTTATTGAGAAGGCCAATCCTTTGAACTTCCTTGCTGTGGGACGTTGGCTCGTCTACCCGGAATGGCCGATATGGCGCCGACTGCAGACCGTCTGCTGCTCGAGCACGCAATGCAAAAGCGGACACCAGGCCTCCGGTTGTTGGGACCGCACCAACCACTCGCTCACCACGATGAAGAAGGTGTTCCTCCACGTGGCGGTTCAGGCTCATATTGTCCCTGTGTAGAATCAGCTCCGCAAAGCCGGGCATGGCCACTCAAGCTTGCGGAAGAAAAATGCCGTGCACAAGATCCTGATACAGCTCTTCCGTGGCGCCGCGGCGGGCGTCCACGAGTGGCCGGATATCATTTGTCGGAATGTAACGCAGTCGATTAGAGCCGTCGGTCGCTGCGTCAAAGATCGCTGACGCAACTTTATCGACTGCGTCCGGATCCGTTCCCTCAGCCATACCAGCATAGAGTTTTCCAATATGGTCGAGGAATGGATAGTAATCTGGGGCGACGGGAATTGCGGCACCTTCTGCTCCACTCCGTGTCATGAAACCGGTCCCGAGAGCCCCGCCTGGCTCCACGAGCTTGACAGTGATGCCGAGTCCAGAGAGTTCATAGCCGAGAGCCTCGGTGAAGCCCTCGACGGCAAATTTCGAGGCGCTGTATAGGGAGGCCATCGGGAAACCTATGACACCCGCACCGGACGTAATGTTGATGATCGTGCCTTTGCGGTTCGAACGAAAATGCGGTAGAATTGCGCGGGTGACATCCATGACGCCAAAGACGTTGACGTCGAATTGCCGTTTCACAGCGTCTCGAGATGCGCCCTCAAATACCGCGAAAAGGCCGTATCCGGCATTATTTAGAAGAGCGTCAATACGACCGAAGCGCGCAATTCCTTCCGAGATGGCGGCTTCAATGGTGTCCAGGTCCTCGACGTCGAGGCGGGTCACCAGCATATTATCGACCGATTGCAGCGCATTGCTCGCCTCTGGATTGCGCATCGTTGCGATGACATTCCACCCGCGCGCGGCAAAAAGCCTGGCGGTCGCTTCTCCAAAGCCGGAAGAGGCGCCCGTGATGAGAATCGTTTGTGTCATGTGATGCTTCCGTTTGTTTGACTTGCCAAACCTTCAAGTGAGAAATAACCGACGGCCCGATGATCAAAACGGTCCTTTGGAAGTGCTTGGGGTGGAGTCGCTGACTGTGGCGAGCGGGTGCGAAACACAAAAAGATCTCGCAGAGCTGCGACGAACTAGCTGTTGCGCGATCCTCGATCCGTCATGGTATCGACCCTCGAAGGCGAATTGGTGTGCGAATATTTCTTAAAATTGGACCGCATGTCAGTCTCGCCGCGCAGCAGGTTTGCGACGATGTGGCGAGACTGACGCGAGGCGTGGATCGTGCCGGTTGTGATCAGCTTTTGAAGAACGCCAGGAGGTCGGCGTTGATCAGATCCGGATTGGTTGCGAACATACCGTGCGGCAAGCCTGGATACACTTTAAGTGTTCCATTCTTTAAAAGCTTGATGGCTTTCAGCGCCGAGTTTGCAACCGGAACGACTTGATCATCCTCACCGTGCATCACCAGTACCGGCACGTCGATCTTTTTCAAATCCTCAGTGAAGTCCGTTTCCGAGAACGTTTTAACGCAATCGTATTGGGCCTTCATGTCGCCCATCATTGCCTGACGCCACCAATTCTTTTTCGTGCCCTCAGAGACCTTGGCACCGCTGCGATTGTAGCCGTAGAACGGACCAGCAGGGAGGTCCGTGTAGAATTGGGCACGATTGCCGGCAACACCGGCCCGAATCCCATCGAACACTTCCATCGGAACACCATCAGGGTTCTTCTCCGACTTGACCATCACCGGCGGGATGGCACTCAGCGTCGCTGCTTTCGAAACGATCCCACCGCCACCGTGTTTGGCAACGTAGCGAATAACTTCACCGCCGCCCGTCGAGTGGCCGACATGGATGGCTGCCTTTAGATCAAGATGCTTGACCAACGCCGCGCAATCGTCGGCATAAGTATCCATATCATTGTTCGTCGGCGATGGGCTGGACCGACCGTGACCACGACGATCATAGGCGATCACACGAAAGCCTTTTGCGAGGAAGAACATCATCTGTTCGTCCCAGTCATCGGCGCTCAGCGGCCAGCCATGGTGGAATACGATTGGTTGGCCCGTACCCCAATCCTTGTAGAAGATCTCAGTGCCGTCCTTGACTGTGATGGTACCCATGTCTGTAACTCCTGATTTGACGTTGATTTTCGGCTGAGCCGCTGCCTGTAGTGACGTTGGCACGACGGCGGCAGCACCAGCGATTAACGCGATGCCAACCAGAACCTCCCGGCGTGTCGCTCCGCTGTCAGCAGAGCTGTCTCGACTAAACATTCTGTTCTCCTTTCCAGGCCGGATGGCCTTGGTCGATTAACACATTTGCCCACAGCGACGATTCCAGGGAGCCGAGCGCCTTGTTGGAAACCGAAACACAAATGGGAAAAATGACTGCTTATCGCGGATGGGAAAGCGACAACCATCTTAGGTTGGAGCAATGCCTATTCCGAGATTTTTACGAAGCCTAACTGAACAAGCTCTATCGTTCTTGCCATGGCATCCGTGTTGACTTTCACATCAGGCAACAGGTCGCCGTTGACCCAATTGTGCGCTTTCGCGGTGGCTCCGCACAGTTCGACACGTACACCGCGCTTCACGAGTGCGGCGACCAGGTCCTTGTACGGGTTGCCTGTGAAGATATTTCGGTCGCCGTTGTAGATCGCATCACTGATCAGCACATGGCCGGCATTGGTATGGAATACAGCGACGATGTCTGATGCCGCTTTCCAGTCAGAGACGTCATCGGTGATGAGCGTCAGATGAAAGAGCGAAGCCGGCAGATCGCCTTCAAACGTCAGGCCTCCGATGCTGAACACTGCCTTCACGTCCGTCAACTTGACCGGGATGTCGATATGCAAACTTTGCTTTGAATCTTCCATTGGTAATATTCCTTCATTGGCTTCGTTGGAGGCGGGCAGAAGATTGGTCAGCACGCGGATGCGGCTTTCGGGCCGGATCAGCACGGATATGATGTTCTTGGACCGGGACGTTCGCGCCGCCGACGGATCGCGCGGTATTGTCGAAAATAGCCCGGCTGCGCGTCCGGAACGTCGAAAGGGACTAGGCAGCGCCTTCACATAGCGCCGCCGCTTTCAAGCAGCGAGGATGGCAGGCGTTGGCGTCGAGAGCGCCGCCTGCCCCGAACGGCCTCCAGCGACGGAGGATAAGATATTGTCACTATCCTTGACTGTGATTGCTTTCATGGTTCTAACTCCTGACGCTGACGGACATTCTTGTGATTGCCGCACGGCTGCCCTGCACAAGAGGAACCCCCTTGCGACTACTTTTCCAAAAACTTCTCAGCGGAATCTATTCCGCTAGGGCCTAGTTCTACTGCATTGCGCTCCGCTCGGTGATCGGCTGAACGGACAATAAGCGAGGAAGAAACGACAAATGGTGATGCCCCACCATGGCCCTCGGCCAATCGAGATTGCTATCGTCTTACGCGAGAAAGTCATGCTTGGCGTCGTTCACGGCCTGACGGACCTGTTCCGCATTGCTGATGACCTGAGCCGAAAACGCCTCGGCGTCGATATGCCGGTGATCAGGCTGAGCCATTTCTCCGATACCGGATCGGCTGGGATAACTCGGACATACGATGCGATACCGGATGCCATAGCCGAAGATGTGCACCACCCACACGTCATCATCATACCACCCCGCGAAACATCAAGCCTTGGTATAGAGGCCAGTGCCAAATGGTCGGACTGGTTAAAGGGCCAGCACGCTCGCGGGTCTATTTTGACATCGATCTGCGGCGGCACGTTTCTGCTCGCTCAGACCGGTCTCCTGGACGGTCGTCGGGCAACCACACACCCACCCAGTGCCAATGAGTTGACGACCTTGTTTCCGAACGTGCATATCGACGTTGACGCTGTACGGACCGAGGAGGACGATATTATCACGGTCGGCGGCGTAATGGCCTGGACCGACCTCGCTCTCGTTCTCGTTCGGCGGCTGCTTGGTCCGGCCGCAATGGAAGAGACCGCAAGTTTCCTGTTGCTCCAAGCACCCAGTCGGGAGCAGCGCTTCTACAAGACGTTCCTACCTGAAATGAACCATGGCGATAGCGCCGTCCTGAAGTCTCAGTATGAACTCCATGCTCGAGGACCGTCAGGAATAACCGTAAAGCATATGGCCGAGTGGTCAGGTCTGGAACTACGGACGTTCACCCGCCGCTTTCATAAGGCCACCGGGTGCAATCCAAATGTATATCGCCAAAAACTGCAGATGGAAAAGGCCCGTGAGCTACTCGAAGCGAATGACGTGCCTGTCACCGAAGTTTCATATGCGGTTGGCTACGCTGACATAGCGTCGTTTAGACAAACATTCGTCAGAGAGACCGGACTGAGCCCGAGCGAATACCGAAGGAATTTCGGTCATAATGAGCGCTTTGGCTAACAACGCTTCAAAAGAAAGTTGTTTGCACGCCGAAATACAGACGCAACGTCAATACTCGCAAGTGATATCACGGCAAATTCGTCTCCGTCACTTTAGCGCATCAACATGAAACTCCAGCTAAGGCGATCAGGCGGCGACCTGAAAGCTTTCGCGGTACCGGAGTGGAGTGACACCCAGCTTACGCTGAAATGCGCTGCGCATTTGATCAACGCTGGCGAAGCCACAGTCAAACGCGACCACCTTGAGCGCCCGTTTTGTCGCCTCCAGCAGATTGCGTGCGTGGTCGATGCGGATGCCCTCCACGAAATCGTGCGGCGTTGTATTCAGCTCCTGAACAAAAAGCCGCGCGATGCTCCTGGGACTGACGCCGGCAATCTCGGCCAAGCGCTCGACCGAAAGCAGCTCGCCGATGTGCTCCATGACATAGGCCTGAACTTTGCCGAGCGGCGTCGGCGTCTCGTTTGGCGCTACGAGAAGCGGGCTGAACTGTGATTGGCCGCCCTGGCGCTGGGCCACCACAACCAGCGCTTTGGCACAAGCACGTGACACAGCCGGTCCATGATCCTCGCCTACAAGTGCGAGACTGAGGTCTATTCCCGCCGTCACACCGGCGGAGGTCACTAAACGGCCGTCACGGGCATAGATGCGGTCGTGCTCGACCCGCGCCGCAGGGAATTTTGCCGCCAGTTGAGCCGAACTCAGCCAGTGCGTGGTCAGGGTCCGCCCGTCGAGAAGTCCGGCATGTCCGAGGGCGAAAGCGCCGTTGCAGACCGAACCATACCTCCTTGCCAATACGCCCCACTGACGAAGCCATTCTGACATGGCCTCGTCTGGCTCACGATCCGGCAGACCGGGCCCGCCGGCGACGAGGACCGTATCGAACGCGTGCCCTGCCTGCTCGAAGCTGAGATCGGGTATCATCCACATGCCGCTCGAACTGCGAACCGGACTAGTTCTTCCCGCCAATAGCACACACCGATAGTGCTCGTGTTCCGGCAAAAATCCATTTGCTTCGGCAAACACGTCGAGCGGCCCTGCTACATCGAGCGCCTGAACACCGTCGTGAATGATGATCGCAACCTCTCTCAAAGTCATCAGCACCTCATACTTCGCTGCCCTTTGCAGGATCACACCTGCGGCAAAGTCATGCTACGCCAGAAAATGCTCGCAGGCAGGTTAGCGGGCACTTTTGGCAGTTTTTCACGGCAAGCGGATATTGCTGCCATAAATTACATTTGCGATAAACCTCGCCAGGACGCAAGGCCCTCGGGTTTGTCCTGCATCAACACAGCGACCAATCAATGACCGCGGGATTAGTTCAAATTCGGTACGGTCGAAGTATGTCAATCGACAAGGAGACAAGATATGGGACACGAATATCGCTCAGCGACCAATGATGGTCTGTTTTCGCAGCGTAGCATCGGCGGCGTATCGGTCCCCGACAGCGCGCTTTGCCGCGCCATTACCGAGTTTGTCAGGGATACCGAGACCGACCTACTGTTCAACCATTCGAGCCGCGTGTACTTTTTCGGTGCGATCGGCGGACAGCAGCGAGGCCTTTCCGTCAATCGGGAGCTTCTTTACGCTGCAACAATGTTCCATGATGTCGGCCTCATGCCGTCGCACAGCACCGCAGATCTCCGGTTCGAAGTCGATGGGGCAAACGCCGCCCGAGATTTCCTTAAGAGCCATAATGTCGATCCTTCCGACATCGACAAAGTCTGGACTGGTATCGCGCTCCACACAACTCCGGGCGTGCCCGAGTTTATGCATCCGGTGATCGCGCTCACGACGGCGGGCGTCGAGATGGACGTTCTGGGCCTGACCTACGACCAATACGCCGATGAAATAAGGGACGCGATCGTCGCAGCCTTCCCCCGGACATCAAAATTCAAGGAAGACATCATCCAAGCCTTCTACGACGGCAATCGGCACAAGCCCCTAACGACATTCGGAAATGTCAACGCCGACGTCATTGCCGACAAGGAGCCGCATTTCTGCCGCGCCAATTTCTGCTCCCTCATTCGATGTTCAGGTTGGCAGGCCTGATAATTTCTGTCGCTTACGAAGCGCAAACACGTCGGTAACCCGATGCTGTCACCTGTCGAATTCGAAGAGCAGCAGAAACGCAACCAGAGCGTGCCTACGAAACGCGGGGCTATTCAACTTCCCGGTCTGAAACCCTGACAGCTTCGCCGTGACAGGGTCACTGCGATATGCGGCGTCTGAACCGATGCCGTCTCTGTGAACCCGACTGATTGTCCCAATCACCCCTCGCTTTGTCACCAATGCCACTCACGCGACGAAAGTACGGGTGGTAAAACATGCGCAGATGGAAAGGCGACGAACAAACTTGAGCGTCGTTGTCCTGCCGTCCGACTAGACGACGGACAGGGCTTGCCAAAGTGGCCATACCTGTGCGGCCGATGTCGAAAGCTTCGGCACCGTGTTTAAACCTCGCGATGCCATCCATGGCGTGACCCGCCTTGATCTCCGTATATTCAAGCTTGAAAGCGGTCGGCCCGACAGAAGCCGGCCTCGGAAAGGTCGTTATGAAGTCCGAACACATTCTCTCCCGCCGTGGTTTTTGCCTCTGCTGCGTCGGCGCGGCAGGTTTCGCCGCCACAGGATGGTTGAGCCCCCGCGCAGCCTATGCCGAGGCCCGCGGCATCGTGAGCCTCATCAAAGACAGCGCTGCGAAGTCCGTCATATCAGCCCATAAGTTGAGGAACGGTGTCACGGTCCTTGAAGGCTCCGGCGGCAACGTCGCCGTGCTGAGCGGCAACGACGGCCTTGTCATGATCGACGCAGGGATCAGCATCTCCCGCAAGCAGATGACGAAGGCGCTGGCCGACATCTCTCCAGAGCCCGTCACCCATTTGATCAATACCCATTGGCATTTCGACCATGCGGACGGAAACTCCTGGATCGGCACCGACACGACCAAGATTATCGCCCACGAGAACACCCGGAAGTATCTCTCGCAAGTTCAGCGGGTCGAAGACTGGGACTACAATTTCCTCCCGCTCCACGGCAACGGGGTGCCTCAGCACGTCTTCTCAAACGAGCATGCGCTCACGCTCAACGGCGAGACCCTCGCCCTGAAGTATTACGGGCCAGCGCATACCGACGGCGATATTTCCGTGCTGTTCTCCGAGGCGGACATTCTGCACGTGGGAGACACGTTCTGGAACGGCATATACCCGTTCATAGACCACTCGACGGGTGGCAGCATCGGCGGAATGATCGCGGCATGCGAAGCAAACCTCTTGGTGTCCACAAACAACACGATCATTATCCCTGGCCATGGAAACCCCGTCAGCACCCGGTCGGAACTGCAGGGCTTTCGGGACATGCTGGTTGCGATCCGGGAGAACGTCGCAACGCTCAAGCATCAAGGTCGAACCCGCGACGAGGCAGTGGCGGCCAAGCCGACGGCCGCCTTCGATGCCAAATGGGGCCAATTCGTCATCGATCCCGCTTTCTTCACCAGGCTCGTATACGAAGGCGTGTAACCGCCGAAGCCCCCTGTAAGCCCGTTCATCCTTTTCCCGGCATTTTACTCCGAAGCTGACGCGTGCAACGGGACGCTCCCGCGAGGGCGTCCCGTTGCAGCCTGCTGACCAGGGGAGATGACTATGATAGGAGTCAAGCCTCTATTCGGCAAAGTTTATGCTGTCTTCCAGCCAGTCTGTGAAGCAACGACTTAGTCAAATGTCTGCTTCCCGTCGCGCAGACGGTGGCCTCCAGGCGCACTCCAGGATGCCAGGCATTCGACCAGGCTGCCATTCTCGATATGGGGACGCGCCCGTTCCTCCCAGACATAAGCCAGCCCCACGCCCGAAAGCGCTGCCTCGACCATCAGCTCGTGGTCATCGAGAGACAAAGACCCGGTCGGCTCGAATTCGATGATCTTTCCGGCGCGGCTGAACTCCCAGGCATACGGCTTGCCGCTTGGATAGATATTGCGGATGCAGACATGATGACGCAGATCTTCCGGGGTTTTGGGGAGCGGACGATGCTCGAAATAGCTTGACGAGCCGACGACGGCAAACCGCAGCCGAGGCTTGATCTTCACAGCCGTCATGCCATCGCGCAGGCTTTCGCCGAGACGGATGCCAGCATCGAACCCCTCCTCCACAATGTCGACGAGACGGTCGGTGGCGACGATTTCCAGCTGGAGGCCGGGATTTTTTGCAATGAGCGGACCAATGACCGATCGAAAAACGAACGGTGCAACCGAATTGGGTGCGTTGATGCGCACCTTACCGAACGGCGTGTCACGAAACTGGTTGAGGGCATCGACCGCCGAGCCGATTTCCCCGAAGGCGGGTAATATACGCTTGGTGCGGGAAGGTTTCCCCGGAACCAACAGGTCAAAACTCCCCTTGCGTGCCTGCCAGTCTAACGGCCGAACACGTTTGAGCGAAATCCAGTAGCTCTGGCGGTGTGCCCAGGCAAGAGCTACTGGATTCATCGCGTCCGGGTATTCAATTTTGGGGTTCTGCTTTTCGAGCTGAAATTCAAAGATCTTCTGCGGCGATCAGACAGCTTTCGGCAGAGTGCCGTGGATTTGGCAATAGTCTCAGAAGAGACGGCCCATCCCAGCATCCATGACCATAAACGATCGGGGCTGCCGAACGCCGAGAACCAGGTGCGCGTCACATTGTTTCCCAGCCGCCGTCAGAATTCATCCGCTTCGAACGCCGGCGGAGTTGGTGCTGTCTTTCTGATCAAAACAGGCGCACTGTGACACCAGCCGCCTTTGGCGATCTTATCGCGCGCGTATGTCGAAACCGTACAGAGCCGCGCGGAATATGGCGCTTGGCGCCGCTTTGTCCCATAAAACCTGTCATGAATCCTACATGGCGTTTGGTGTGAGGCCGAGCTCCAATTCGATTGGAGAATCGAATGCCGCATCCGTCGCAATCCGAAGTCCGCAACAGGCTGCTCAAAGCCATGCCGCGGCAAGCCTACGAGATCCTGCAGCAACATATGGAAATGGTCGGCCTCTCTCTCAAGCAGGACCTTGTCGAGGCCGGCAAACCCAACGCGTTTGTATACTTTATTGAAAGTGGCCTTGCCTCGGTCGTTGCGGAGTCTTCCGACGGCGAAAGTGTTGAAATCGGCCATGTCGGTCGTGAAGGTATGGCCGGTTATCATGTAATGCTGATGACGCCGACCAGCAGTCACCGCACGTTCATGCAATCGGTCGGGTCCGCGATAAGAGTGCCCGTCGCGACATTTACGGGAACGCTGGAGGAGCACCGTTCAATGCGGAATTTGCTTCTTCGGTATGTTCATTGTTGCGAGGTACAACTGGGGCATTCGGCTCTGGCCAACGGACGTTACAACATGCATGAGCGGCTCGCGCGCTGGTTGCTGATGTGCCATGACCGACTGGACGGCGATGATCTTGCTCTCACCCACGAGTTCCTTTCTCTGATGCTGGGTGTGCGGCGATCCGGGGTCACGGAACAGCTCCACATTCTCGAAAGCCTGCATGCTATAAAGGCGACGCGCGGCAATATCCGCATCATCGATCGCGAGAAACTCGAAGAAGTGGCCGGCGGCTGTTATGGGGCTCCGGAGGCCGAATACAGGCGCCTGATCGAAACCCCGGCCTAGTCGGAGGGGTTCACCGCCTCCGAAAACGGAAGTACCATCAGGACAGCGCCCGTCTCGTCGCTGATTGCGATGCTTCTGCCAAAGATCGTACGTCCATCCAGCATCGCCGTACTCATCAAGGCACGCGCGTCCTTGATGGCCTCGAGGCGTGCATGGTCGAGATCGCGCAGGTCGCTGCCTTCATCATCCACAATCGCGCCATTGGCCGTTATGATGGTAAAGAAATAGCGCGGCACATCACCTCTCCAAACTGCGGTCCGGCGCAGAGTGCGTGCGGCAGGCGCCATTGTACCCGGAACTTTGCATGCGCTGCAAGCAAATCAGGATTTGAACTCGCTCAACTGATGACGGCTGAAATGTTCCCGGGCGACCGTGACAACAGCCTGGAAGGACGTTTGCCCAGGCTCTCTGCTGCCGCGATGCCGCCAAGTGGAATGCCTGACGGAGTCGTCACGCGAACTTTCCTTATTCACCAGGCGTGCAGGCAAAGAGAGGCGGGCTGCTGTCGTTCCGCCCCCTATGGACGAGCTGGTCGATCGCGTCGATAAGAAGGCACTGTGGCGCACGTCAACGAGGTCGTGACGGACATGAAGCCCGTCACCGATGACGTTCGGAAAGGGAAACGATGGGAATGAGGGCGCTTGCTGTCGTCCGCCTTTGGGAACTGCTCTTGGTGTCTGTATCGCCGGGTTCTTCGATCAGATCGCAAGATGTTCAGGGTCTAGGATCGCACCGTGAACGTCGCCTTCGCAACAATGGAACATTAGGTATTTCTAACCGTTCCTTCTCGTCGCGCCACATGTTGCGACGTGAAAGCCAAAAATGACCTATGAAACTGGTATGACGATCATGTTCGATGTCGTGACCAAGGGCGTCTTCATCGATTTTCGCGGGCATTTCACTTCTTTGCTCGGCCCATTTAAAGATCGGCCAACCGGGGTGGCGGCAGGTGAGGATTTTTGCCGTAGTAAGGGTTGGATAGACCCGTCCCCTTAACTATTGCTCTTGCCGCCCGTGATCCACCTCGTCGCGCCAGCTACCACTTGTTCCAAGACCAAGTAGAGCCGATTGATGCGCCGTTCTGGCGTGCCCGAACGGACGACGATTTCCGTCAATCGCTGCTGCCCTGACATAGCGCCTCACCATCGCGGACGAAACATTCACCTAAAGAGAGAATGGAACGATTGCTTCATCCGAGAGTTGTTGCTGTAGGAAAAGGAATTTCTCATGAGCATCACTTTACCGAACGGCCCTAAAAGGCGTCTTGCTTGCGAAAACTCGCTAGAGTGGGAGGTGTTACGTATCGTGGATAAAGCCTGTCTTATGGGATGGACGCGCGACGAAGTGCTTTTAGCCATTTCCGATATACGCCCTAGCCACCACACCACGATTAACAGGGTTGCGGCCACAGCGACCCCGAACGATATAAATATTTCTGCATTCTGGCCAACGTCCAAGGTTTCCTCGCCAAGTTCAAGGGGGAGGGAAAGCGGGGTGGATGGCGGCGCAGGTCAGCTGTCCATGACCCGCTCAATTATAAAAATTTCCTTCTCACCATGAAAGCGGGCTCTACATCGTCCCTGTCGCGCAGCCCGCGCGCAAATGAGATTGACATCCGCTTCGCAGAAGTCGTGTTCCATGATCAACGCGTATCGCAGGCCGATGTCGTTGAGGCATTCTGGCGCTCGAATATTCTCGCCATCGACCCACACAGAAAGCCGGAAATTAGGCCGCAAAGCCTTATGATCATGCACCAATGTGGCTCTTGTTTTCATGTCGCCTACCCTCGGAAAGGCGTTTTCAACTCGATGGAATTTTTGGTAGGGCGCGTCTAGGCCGGCTTGGAACAATACTGCGACGTTGCACCAAATTGTTCGCCCAGAGTGCCGTTTTTCAAACGAAGGACTTTGAGCGCATCGGTCTTTTTGCGCCGTTCCTCTCGTTCCAAATCAATGATTATTTGTGCGCAATGCTTGCTGGTGTCGAAGCAACCCATTGCCGAGGCCCCGCGGGGGCGTCGTGTCTTGCTGATTTTCTCCATGATCGCTACCTTCAGCTTCTGAACAGCTGCAGACGAATTCAGGGTTCAACTCCGACTAAATTAAACCAGTACCAACATTTCGCTAGTAAAAAATACGTGCAGCGGGCTGTCTGTACGATTTCCGACGATGGTTACTTGACGTTTCAAAGTGGTAAAGGTGGGGTGATCTTGGTGAACGAGGGACGAAGTCTCGAGAAGCTTGAAGAACCCGCCGGCGATCAGGCGAGCACCCTCGAAGACGGCCCCCTCGTTGTCCTGCGGCTGAACGCTCGGGGCCGCCAGAACACGCGGCAAGTCCCTCTCGTGTGTCTCCCTCCTTGGTAGCCCCTGCAGCCCTTGAAGTCGCGAATTAGCGCGTCCTGAACCTGAGTTTGGGCTCCCTCAGCGTGAAACTGGATCCCATCAACGACAGCTTCGTCCAGGAGTAAGCGCGACGTCGAGCAAAATCAGCTCAGCCTCTTTGACTAGGCTGTCGAACGAAAATAGTTCCTTCCCCTCGTGGACTCAAAGAACGAGTTGAGATGTTCATCATTTAATCGTTTGCAAAGCCACTTAATTCAGGCGATCCCCAGCAAACCGGTCGCCTTGATAGGAATCGAACCGGCGACAGGTTGGTCAGATAGCTTAAGTGGCTGATGTGAGTTCATGGCGAACCGCGACCTGCGGGCTTCGAGAGGCTAACCGGTACGCCGGATTTGCGCGAGGAGTTTCTGGCGGAAGACTTCGGCGGGTGTTTTGTAGCCGAGGCATTTGCGTGGTGTTGCATTCAGATGGTTGCTGATCTCGGTGAGATCGCGCTCGCTGAGAGACAACGGATCCACCTCTCTCGAAAGCCATTTCCTGGCCCGTCTGTTGGTGTTCTCGACGGTTCCTTTCTGCCACGGGGATTGTGGATCGCAGAACCATGTTTGCGCTCCGATGCTCGCCTGCAAGTAGGGCCAGTCGGTGAACTCAGTCCCACGGTCGAAGGTGATTGAGCGGCGGGCGAGGTGGGGCAGGGATTGCAGCACCTGGATCAGGCCATCCATCACCGGCCGTGATTGCCGGTCATTGTTGCGCAGGAAGACGGCGAAGCGACTGACCCGTTCGACCAGCGACGTGACGTTGGCCTTTCCGAATTTCTTGCGGAACTGGATGAGATCGCATTCCCAATGCCCGAACTGTTTGCGCTCGGCGACGGTGTCTGGCCGGTAAAGAATGTTGACATCCGGGGTGAAACGCCTGCCATGGCGGCGCCTGGCGTGCCGTGGCCGGCGTCTGGCACGATGCTCCGGCAGATGTCGCCAGAGTTTGATCGCATGACCGTCGGATGAATAGGCGAACTTGTAGATCGTCTCATGGCTGACAGAGATCGGATGGCGCTCAAGCTGCAATCGGCCCGCAATCTGTTGCGGCGACCAGCCATGCATGATGCGCTCGATCACCGATTGGCGCAGGTGCGCGAACCGGGCAAGTTTGCGCAGCTTGGCACGCCGTTCTCGCGCCATGTCATTGGCCATCACGCAGTAGTAGCCGTTGAGGTCCGGCATCTCACCATCCTCGAACGCATTGCGGCGCAGCTCACGGAAAATGGTCGAGCGATGTCGGTGCAGTTTCTCGGCGATGACGTCAACGCTGATTCCAGCCGTACGCCAGCGCGCGATCTTGCGGCGTTCATCCAGATCGATCTGGGAGTAGGTCCGTTTCATCTATCGTTCCTTGCAGGGATAAACCGTTGTTATCTATTGCAAGTCGCACTTCATCCTTGAACCCACC
>UBTA01000021.1 GCA_900468065.1 Hyphomicrobiales bacterium
AAACGACAAAAAGAAAAGGGCACAGGTCAGAGGCAATCGCCGATCAGCCCGTCGAACACTCATAACGAACCGAACCCGTCTGCCCATCCACACCCGCAAGGCTGACGCCATAACCCCACAGATGCCGTACATGCCCAAGCGTCGCGTCGCGGCTGGTTTCCTCCAGCAAAACACCGTTTTTGATCAGGTGCAGAAGCCGCAACTGCCGGTCCCCCAAAAGGTCGACATCAACAACCTGGATGTCTTGGCTGCTGGCACCAACATCGTAGCTTCTGGCCAGCGCCTTGCGGATATCAGAATATCCCCGCTCGTTGTGAATCGAGGCGACCTCGCAATATTTGTTATCCGCCTCGTCGGTTAGCTGGAACAGCCTGAATTTGCGGATCAGCGCCGGGCTCAGATATTGCAGGATGAAGGATTCGTCCCGGTGGTTTGCCCAGGCGTCGATGAGCGTCTCGCGCCATTGGCCACTGCCAGCAATGTCGGGGAACCAGTCACGGTCTTCGGATGTCGGCTGATTGCAGATACGCTCGATGTCCTGCATCATCGCAAATCCAAGCGCATAAGGATTAATGCCGGAATAGCGGGGATCGTCGAAATGTGGCTGAAACACCACGCTGGAATGGCTGTGGAGCATTTCCAGCATCGAGCCTTCACTGATCTTGCCCTGATCGAACAGCCTGTTCATGATGGTGTAGTGCACGAAGGTGGCGCAGCCCTCGTTCATCACCTTGGTCTGCCGCTGCGGATAGAAATACTGGGCGATCACCCGGACGATGCGCAGCAGTTCGCGTTGCCATGGCTCCAGGATCAGGCTGTTCTTTTCCAGGAAATAGAGAAGGTTTTCTTCCGGTAGATTGAGAACCTTCTTTCGCTCCAGGGCATCGCGTTCGGCCTCCTCCGGGTCTGGCCGCCCAGTGGCACGCGGAAGGGTCCGCCACAGATCGCTATAGGTCTGTTCTTCGTATTCCAATCTTTCACGCGCCCGTTCCTGCTCCTTTTTGGAGGATAGGCGCGGCGGGCGGCGATAGCGGAACACGCCCTGATCCATCAGCGCATGGGCAGAATCGAGAATAGCCTCGACGGCCGATGTCCCGTGCCTTTCCTCGCATTTGACGATGTATTTCTTCGAAAACTCCATATAGCCGAGGATGGCGCCGGCATCGGTCCATTGCTTGAACAGATAATTGTTCTTGAAGAAATGGTTATGGCCGAAGGCCGCATGGGCGGTCACCAGGGTCTGCATGGCCATGGTGTTTTCCTCCATCAGGTAGGTGATGCAGGGATTGGAGTTGATCACCAGCTCATAGGCAAGGCCGTGATGGCCCTTGCGGTAGCCGTTTTCCTCGTAGACGAAGCGTTTGCCGAACGACCAGTGCTGGTACATGAGCGGCATGCCAACGGAGGAATAGGCGTCAAGCATCTGCTCTGACGAGATGATCTCAAGCTGGTTGGGATAGACGTCGAGCCCGAGCTCATCGAGCGCGATCGTCTCGATTGCGTCATAGGCATGCGACAGCGTCTTGAAGTTCCAGTCGGAACTGTGAAACAGCAGCTTTGCGCCTGCGTTCTTTGCCATGCTGGGCTCCGTTCAGCTGCGAAATTGCAAGGTTGGCTGCCTGGCGAAGAGCTTTCGGAAGACAGGGTAGATGTCGGATGGTCGGGCGATCCGGGTCATTTGAAAATTCGGCCATTCGCCGTCGACAGTGCGATAGGCGCGCCAGAGCGAGGTGCCGTTGTCTGTGGAGCCGAAGATTTCGCTCTCGCGCTCGTCGATGATTTCCACATAGGCGTAATACTGGCAAAGCCGCATCAGCTCGGTATTGAGCAATGATGCGCAGCGTTCCGAATCGCGGGAAACATTGTCGCCGTCGGATGCCTGGGCGGCATAGATGTTCCATTCCTTGGCGGGGTATCGCTCCTGAATGATGCGCTGCATTTCCTCCAGAGCCGTGGAGACCACCGTGCCGCCGCTCTGCGTGCTGTAGAAGAATGTGTCCTCATCGACTTCGCCGGCCTCGTCGGTGTGACGGATGAAGACGATGTCGATCCGGTCGTAGCGGCGTTTAAGGAACAGATGCAGCAGGACGAAGAAGCGCTTGGCCAGATCCTTCTCCCGCTCGCCCATCGAACTGGAGACATCCATCAGGCAGAACATCACCGCATTGGCATTGGGCAGCGGCTGGCGCTCGAACCGGTTGAAACGGATATCGACGGGGTCGACATAGGGGATCCGCCGCCGCCGCCGCTCGAGCATATCGAGTTGTGCCCGCAAGGCTTCCAGATGCTGGCGCTGGACCATGTCAAGCTCCGGTTCCGTCGCGATCTCTTCGATTTCCTGAGCCAATGCTTCCAGCGTCTTTCGCTTGGGCCGCTGCAAGGCGATGCGGCGGCCGTAGCTGTTGCGCATGGTTCTGCTGACATTGATATTCGTCGGAGAGCCGCTGGTGGCAAAGCCCGCCCGGCGCGGTTTGAAGGCGACGGCTTCCTTCAGGCTGAGCTTGATCATGTCGGGTAGTTCGAGATCCTCGAAAAACAGTTCGAGCACTTCTTCACGCGACAAAAGGAACTGGAAATCGTCCTCGTCCTCGCCTTTTCCGGCAGCAGAGCCAGAACCAGCGCCGCCCTGTGGTTTGTCGATGCGATCTCCCGGCATGTAATCCCGGTTGCCGGGCAGGACATATTGTCGGTCGCCACTGCCGCGGGCGGGCTGGAAGGTCGGCTCGCTGGCGCCGCGTGCCGGCATGGGAACCGCGTGGCCTGAATCCACATCGGCGATCCGGTCGGTCTTGACGCGATCCTTGATAAAGCGTTTCAGCTCCTCGCGGGCCCGCTTCAGGAAACGCTGGCGGTTCCCGAGGCTCTTGTCCTTCGGGTTGAGGCGACGGTCGATGAAATTCGGCATTGGCTACCCCCAGACATCGGTATGTCTCACCCCGCCTTGTTGACGCGCATGTACCATTCCACCAACCTGCGCACCTGCCGCTCGGTATATCCCCGCTCAATCATGCGATGGACGAATTCGGCATGCTGTTTTTCGCTGGCACTGTCCTTCTTGGAACCGAAGCTGATGACCGGCAGCAAATCCTCCACCTGGCCGAACATCCGCTTTTCGATGACTTCGCGCAGCTTTTCATAGCTCATCCAGGACGGATTGCGGCCGCTGTTCTTGGCGCGAGCCCGCAGGGTGAACTTGACAACCTCGTTGCGGAAATCTTTCGGATTGGCGATCCCTGCCGGTTTTTCGATCTGCGACAATTCATTGTCGAGGATTGTCCGGTTGAGATTTTGCCCCGTGTCGGGATCCTTGAAATCCTGATCCTCGAGCCAGGCGTCGGCATAGGCGATATAGCGGTCGAACAGGTTCTGGCCGTATTCGCTGTAGGATTCCAGATAGGCCTTCTGGATTTCATGGCCGATGAACTCGGCATAACGGGTGGCGAGTTCCGACTTGATGAAGTTGAGATAGGCCGCCTCGGTTTCCTTGGGGAACTGCTCGCGCTTGATCGCCTGTTCGATGACATACATCAGATGCACCGGATCGGCGGCGATCTCCTTGCTGTCGTAGTTGAAGGTCTCCGACAGGACCTTGAAGGCAAAGCGCGTGCTGACGCCGTTCATGCCTTCATCGACACCGGCCGCATCGCGATACTCCTGGACGGATTTTGCCTTGGGATCGACATCCTTCAGGTTCTCGCCGTCATAGACCCGCATCTTGGTATAGAGCGGTGAGTTTTCATGCGGGGTCAGCCGCGTCGAAACGGTGAAGCGGCTCAGGCTTTCCAAAACTTCGGGCGCGCAAGGGTTTTTCGCCAGCTCGCTTTCGCGCAGCAGCTTGTCGTAGATCTGCCGCTCTTCTGTGACCCGCAGGCAATAGGGAACCTTGACCACCAGAATGCGGTCAAGGAAGGCCTCGTTGTTGCGGTTGTTCTTGAATTGCAGCCACTCGGATTCGTTCGAATGGGCGACGACGATACCCTGATAGGGGAAGGCGCCGAAGTTTTCCGTGCCGTTGTAATTGCCTTCCTGCGTCGCGGTCAAAAGCGGATGCAGCACCTTGATGGGCGCCTTGAACATCTCGACGAATTCGAGCAGGCCCTGGGTCGTGCGGTTCAAGCCGCCGCTGTAGGAATAGGCGTCGGGATCGGCCTGGCTATAGTTTTCGAGTTGACGGATATCGACCTTGCCGACCAGCGAGGAGACGTCCTGGTTATTTTCATCGCCGGGCTCGGTCTTGGCGATGCCGATCTGGCGCAGGCGCGACGGCATCAGCTTGACGACGCTGAATTTCGAGATGTCGCCACCGACCTCGTCAAGGCGCTTGGTCGCCCAGGGCGAGATCATTCCGGTCAAGCGGCGTCTGGCAATACCGTATTTGTCTTCGAGAAGGTCGGCCATGCGTTCGGGGTGGAAGAGGCCGAGGGGCGATTCAAACACCGGGCTGATCTGGCCGCCGACCATCAATGTGTAGATCGGCCGCAGCTCCATCAGCTTCTTCAGCCTTTCGGCCAGCGAGGATTTGCCGCCACCGACCGGACCGAGCAGGTAAAGGATCTGTTTGCGCTCTTCGAGGCCCTGCGCGGCATAGCGGAAATAGCCGACGATCCGTTCGATCGTGTCTTCCATTCCGTAGAAATCGGCGAATGCCGGATAGATCTTGATGGTTCGGTTGGAGAAAATCCGCCCAAGTCGCTCGTCGGCGCTGGTTTCGACGAAGTTGGGCTCTCCAATGGCGGCGACCATGCGCTCCTGTGCGGTGGCGTACATGCTTTTATCGTCGCGGCACGCGAGCAGATATTCCTGGAGACTGATCTCCTCCTGCGCGGTGCTGGTATAAATCTCCGAAAAGAGATCGAAGACATCGGACTGGGTGTTCTGCATCATGCTCTCCCGCGGCCGGTTCGTTGAGACGGGATCGCTGCCTATCGGCTCGCTCAACGAGATTAACGTTTCCTTGCTCTCGAAAGTTCCTTCAAATAATTGTTACTGCTGAGAATCTGACAACGAAGATGGCCGCACCCTTTGGGCGGGACCGACGGATCCTGGATCCTTGTCGAAGGGCGCACCGGTGATCACGCACCTCGCTCAGATCCGAATCACCGTCTTTGATGATCGTTCCGAATTCTTCCCGTCCAGCGTAACACAATAGTGCCGACAACCATCATGCCATCGGTGATGTTCACAACTTTCGGGACGTGGCTCTGGCTCGCACCGGCTCGTATTTGGAAATCAGATCAAACTGGACTTACGCCGCAGGGGCACTTTCAGCGCTCCAGCCTCCATCAGGCATTTTCGACAATAAAGGCGTGGCGAAAACCCCGGCCGTTTTTTCCGGCCAACGGCTGTCCAAAGCTGTCAGCCGGTCTACCCACCGGCGTGATTGCAACATGGCGGCGCCGATGGCCACCGGTTCGACACCGGCTATAGTGAGAAGGGAAAGGCCAGCGACGATGGATGTGCCGCTGGAAATGACGTCATCGATGAGAACAACGCGGCGGTTCTCCAGAAGTGGCAGCATGCGCGGATCGATATAGAGCCGTTTTGTCTGGTCCGGTGTGGTGATCGAGGACATCGGTACCGAGAGATCGGCCTGGTACCAGAATTTTGGCGAGGTTCCGAGCGGAACATAGCGGCTGTGGCCCAGCGCCCGCGCGACGGCGCTGGCGAGCGTCAGACCGAGTGTCGGCAGGCCGGCGATGACATCGGGCTGGAACGGTCTCAGCTTTTCGGCAAGCTGGGCCGCTAGCGCTTCCTGGACCGCAAAGCTTGCCTGATTGACGATCAGCGACGCCAGGGCATGGGTGCCATCGGACAGCGGCCGGATCGGCAAGCGGAGTTGACGCCCATCCATCAGGGTCGCCGGATAAAAATCCCGATGAATTTTGTCCGGGTCGAACGTATTTGCGGGATGGATTTCCTGCCAGAAGTCATGCGGCTGCACGGCGTCTTCCTTTGAGCCAAACTGTGAGGGAGGTATTCGGTTTTCTGAGGTTTTGCTCTATACCGGAAGAACGTCGAGGGGAAGTCTGTGGAGCCCCGACACACAGCAGACCACCCCACGATCCAAGGAATTGCCTGCCGATGCGCCTGCCCGAAATCCTGACTGCCGACCTGCCTTTCCTCACCGAACTGCGCCGCGATCTGCATGCGCATCCCGAGCTCGGTTTCGAGGAAGTGCGCACCAGTGGTATCGTCGCTGAGCTTTTAGAGAAGGCCGGGATAGCTGTGACGCGCGGATTGGGCGGCACCGGTGTGGTCGGTACGTTGCAGATCGGCAATGGAACCCGCAGCATCGGCCTTCGTGCCGACATGGATGCACTGGCCATGCCGGAAACGGCGGAGCGCTCTTACAAATCGACGGTCGAGGGCAAGATGCATGCCTGTGGTCATGACGGCCACACGGCTCTTCTACTGGGCGCGGCGCGCTATCTGGCCGAGACGCGCAACTTCTCCGGCACCGTGCATTTTATCTTCCAGCCTGCAGAAGAGGGGCGCGGCGGTGCGCGGCGCATGGTCGAGGATGGCCTGTTCGAGCTGTTTCCCTGCGACGCCGTGTACGGTTTGCACAATATGCCGGGCCTCGATACCGATGAAATGGCCGTGGTTGCGGGGCCGCAGCTCGCCTCCTCCGACAGCTGGCGCGTGACGTTTCGTGGTACCGGAACACATGGGGCAAAACCACATCTGGGCAAGGACCCGATCACAGCGGCGGCGACCTTTCTCGCCTCTCTCCAGACGATTGTCGGGCGGGTCGTCGATCCACTGCAGCCGGCTGTCGTCAGTGCCTGTTCGGTGCAGGCTGGCAATCCGCAGGCGCTGAATGTCATTCCGGATAGTGTCGAGATCGGTGGGACTGCGCGGGCCTATTCGCCCGCAGTGCGCGATCAGTTGGAAACCGAAATCGGCCGTCTGGCGAGTGGAACCGCAGCGATGTACGGCATTGCGGTCGATTACGGCTTCGAGCGCCGCATCCCGCCGGTTGTCAACGATGGCGATGCGACGGCGCGTGCATTGAAGGCTGCTGGCGCTGTCTTTGGCGACAGGCTTAGAACCGTCTTTCCGCCATCGACGGCCGGTGACGATTTCGCTTATTTCGCCGGCGAGGCTCCGGGCTGTTATGTCTGGCTTGGCAATGGCCCCGCCGTCGATGGCACGCTGCACCACAACACCGCCTATGATTTCAACGATGAGGCGATCGGCCCGGGCGTGGCGTTTTGGACGACGCTGGTCGAACAGGAACTGGCGCCCGCCTGAGCGCCCAGCCCGACAATATCATGTCCGAGCCAGGATCGGGCTTTCCATCAGCGTTCCGGTTTCGACATCGGCAATGCCACGGTCCGTCTGGTGCGGGCCTGCATTGCAGGCAAGGGTTGCCCCGAAGCAGGCCTTGAACACCATATAAGGTGGCTGCCAATCGACGATCTCGTCCATCGCCGTACGAATACCTGCAAAGTCCCGGGCTACATCGTCCAGCGGCGCATCGGAAACCAGGCCCGAGAGCGGTAGCGGCAGAATGGCCTTGATCGTTCCGTTGGATGCGACGGCCATGCCGCCACCGGCGGCGATCACCGCATTAGCGGCAATTGCCATATCGTGCGGGTCACTGCCGAACACCGTGAGGTTATGGCTGTCATGGGAAACGGTGTTGGCGAAAGCGCCACGCCATTCGCCCCAGCCGCGCAGGAAACCAACGCGCGGACGGCTGTCGCTGCGTCCATGGCGATGCGCGACTGCAATGAGGGTCGTGCCTTCCGGCGGCACAACGAAGCCATCCCGCACGTCCGCTTCCGCTTCACCCCAGCGAGTAAAACGGGGCTGGTCGATGGTGGCGATGCGAACGACATTTTCATCAGAGGCGACGCGGAAATCATCGGCCGTCAGCGGTGCGATCTTCATCGAATGCTCAAGCGCGGAGGTATCAGTAGATGCGATGTCGGCAAGCATGCGGCCGTCCTTGGCAACCACTACACCGCTGGCGATGACGAGGCGGGCGTTGAGATCACCGAGATTGTCGAACACGGCAATGTCGGCGCGGCGGCCTGCAGCCACGAGGCCGAGATCGGCGCGTCCCAGCCGTTGCGCTGCATTCAGCGTTGCGGCCCTCAGCGCCCATTCCGGCTGCAGCCCGTAGCGCACCAGCCGCCTGACGACATCGTCCAGACCGCCGCCTTTTGACAGGTCATCGGGAAAGACATCGTCAGTGCAAAGGGTGAGCGTTTGCGGCAGATGGCCGAGTTTGTTCAGGGCATCGACGAATTCGGGAAGCAGGTGATCATGGGAACCACGCAGCTCGATGGCCATGCCGGCGCGCAGCTTTTCCATCAGGTCGGCGGCTGATGTTAGTTCATGGTCGGAGCTGACGCCGGCCGCCATGAAGGCGGCGAGGTCAGTGCCCTTCAGGCCACGCGCGTGGCCGCAGACCAGTTTTTCCGAGGTGAGCCCCGCCTGGACGATGGCGCTCATGCGCGGATCGCGGTCAATCACGCCGCGCATGTTCATGACCTCGGCGATCCCGCCGATTTCCGGCCAGGACAGGAGATCGGCGATCACATTGGCATCGAAATCGGCGCCGTTCAGCTCCAGTCCCGGTGCTGAGGGCACGCAGGACGGAGCAAGCAGGATCATGCGTAGCGGCGACGCGCTTGCGGCATCGGCGGCAAAGCGCACGCCGGTCACGCCATGGACATTGCCGAATTCGTGTGGATCCCAGACGATCGTCGTGACACCGCGCGGCAAAACGGCGGCCGCGTAGGTCGCGGGCGTCACCATCGAGCTTTCGATATGCATATGCGTATCGATCAGGCCCGACGAAATGAAACTGCTGGAGATATCGATGATCTCTGCCGCATCCGTTCTTGATCCGGCCGGGTGGACGCTGGCGATCAGTGGTCCGACGATACCGATATCGGCCGCCCGCAATTCGCCGGTCACCATGTCGACCAAAGTGCCGTTGACGATCAGGATGTCGAAGGGGGCATCGCCGCGTGCTGCTGCGACGGCGCGGGTGCGCAGGCCGGCGTCGTTGAGGTCGGTGGGTTCCCGGGCGGGAGGCTGCGTCATTTGCTCGCCTCCCAGCGCAGGGCGCCCAGCACGATCGCCTTGATCGCCGCCGCATCGCAATCGGCTGCGAATTCGGCATTGAACGCGCCATGGCTGGCGCGGATTTCCACCACGGTGCGGCCGCGTGTCAGCGAACCGGCAAGCTCCATAACGATGCGCGCCGGCTGGAAGGTGACGAGGTCGGGGCGGACGAAGGCTGCGGCGGCGGATGGATCATAGATCGCCATCGCCGGCCGGCCGCGGCTGACGCCGATATCGATATAGCCGGCAAGCATATCGGCGAGCAGCGCGGCGTTGGCTCCGCCTGCCTGCCGGACCGGTTCTATATCGCCGGGTGCGGCCAGAACCTTGCGGCAGAAATCGAGATCGACCATGCGCAGCGGCAGGCCATGCGACAGGACGATGGCGACGGCTTCCGGGTCGGCAAGCGCGTTGAATTCCGCCGATGCCGTGTGATTGCCGCGCGACAGTCCTCCGCCCATCCACGTAAGGTCGTCGATACGAGCGGCGAGATCGGGCCGCGCCAACGAAAGGGCTGCTATGTTGGTGAGCGGTCCGAGCGCCAGAATGCGGCGCGGGGAAGGCGTGCCTTCCAACCAGCGGCAGAGCGCTGAGAAAGCACTGTCGCTCACCGTGTCCTGCGCATCCGGCAGCGTCAGCCCGGCGGTTGGAATGCCGGTTTCGCCGAGAATCTCCTGCGCGGTTTCGAGCGCGCCGAGAACAGGCTGGCTGCGTCCGGCGTGAACGGGAATGGTCCAGCCGAACGCCTTGGCCGCGCCTGCGGTGTTGCGCCGAACCTGATCCAGCGGCGTATTGCCGAACACCAGCGATATGCCGTCGATGGCAATGCCCGCATGCATCACCACCAGAATGGCGGCGATGTCGTCAAAGCCCATATCCGTATCGATCCAGACACCCATGACGACTTACCCGAACCGCTTGAGGAGAGCAGCACCCTCGACCGGCAGGTCGAATGCAACGGCGTCGCCGAGCGCATGGGCGGGCAAGGTGGCGTCCACTTCCGTCTTGATGATGCCGAGCGGTGTTTCCAGCACATATTCGCGCGTGCCGCCGGCAAAGGAGACGCCGCGCACTGTGCCCGTCAAGGGGCCTGATCCGAGGGAAACGGCGCGGGGCCGCCAGGCAAGACCTGCAGCATCCGGCAGTGCCTTGGAAAGCGAGACTGCGCCATTCCCGGTGGTTAGCTTGCCATCGCGGACGGCAAATATGTTTTCGAAGCCGACGAAATCGGCGACAAAACTGGAGACCGGGTGGTTGTAGATCTCTTCCGGGGTGCCGATCTGCTCGATGGCGCCGTTTTTCATCACGACGATCCGGTCAGCGAGCGCTAAGGCCTCGACCTGATCGTGGGTGACGAAGATCATCGTCACGCCGCTTTCCTTCTGCACGCGCTGTAGCTCCGTCCGCATTTCCAGCCGCAGACGGGCGTCGAGATTGGAGAGCGGCTCGTCGAGCAACAGCACCTTCGGTTCCATGACCATCGAGCGGGCAAGTGCAACGCGCTGCTGCTGGCCACCGGAAAGTTCCGGGGTCTTGCGGTCTGCGAAGGCGGCGAGGCCGACGGATTTGAGGCCGGCGGTGACCTTCTTTTCCAGCTCCGTGCCACGCATACCCTTGAGCTTGAGGCCGAAGGCGACATTCTCGAACACCGTCAGATGCGGGAACAGCGCATAGGACTGGAATACCAGCCCGACCGCCCGCTTGTTGGCGGCAACCCGGGTGATGTCGGCGCCATCGAGACTGATGCGTCCGCCAACCGGCGTCATCAGGCCGGCAATCGAGCGCATGGTCGTGGTCTTGCCGCAGCCGGAAGGGCCGAGCAGCGCCAGCAATTCGCCTTTTCTGATCTCAAGATCGAGATCCTTGACGGCGATCGATTTGCCATAGGCGAGCGAGAGCTTGTCGAGGGTGAGGAAGGATGTGTCAGACATAGCGGGAGAACCCCAGAAAACGTTCGGCGGCAAAGACGATGCCGATGGAGAGGAAAGCGAGCAGCGAAGACAGGGCGGCGATCGACGGGTCGAAGACGATCTCCATGTAGCCGAGCATGTCGATGGGCAGGGTGCGGACACCCGGTCCGGAGAGGAACAGCGAAACCGGAACCTGATTGAAGCTGGTGACGAAGCCGAGAATGAAGGCCGAGAGGATGCCGCCGCGAATGTTCGGCAGTACCACCCGGAAGAAGGCACCAAGCCGCGACGAGCCGAGCAGCACCGCTGCTTCTTCGATATCCGAGCGCAGATTGTTGAGGCTGGCCGACACCACCCGCACCGCATAGGGCAGGATCAGCGCCGTATGGGCCAAGAAAAGCGCCAGCGTGATCGAAACACCGACGGGCACGACGAAATAGCGCAGGAGTGCCAAGCCGACGATGATGCCCGGCACGATGATCGGCGCCGAGACGATGGTGCGCACGGTCTCGGA
Source organism: Hyphomicrobiales bacterium (assembly GCA_900468065.1). Classification (GTDB taxonomy): domain Bacteria; phylum Pseudomonadota; class Alphaproteobacteria; order Rhizobiales; family Rhizobiaceae; genus Pararhizobium. The sequence continues at coordinate 11,506 of UBTA01000021.1, forward strand.
CATCGGCAGCTTGTAGCGCGACATCGCATAGGCGGCGGGAATGCCGAGAAGAAGAGCAGCAAAGGTACCGCCGATCGCCAGGAACATCGACATCACGAAGCTGTCGCGAAAACTCTCGACTGTGAAGACCTTGAGGATCCACTTGAACGAGAAGCCTTGCGGCGGAAAGGCCAGCGTATCGCCGGCCGAAAACGAGGCGGCGACGATGATCAGAAACGGGCCGATCAGGAAGATCAGCACCAGAAGCAGCGTGATCGGGGCAAACAGTCTCGGGGTCATCGTTTGTTCCTCGCCGTTGCGATCCGCTTCAGGAGAATATTGGCGGCAAAACTCATGACGATCAGGATGAAGGCGATGACGCTCGCCGAGACGAAATTGTTGGCGACGGTGACCTGCTGGTAGAGCAGCGTCTCCAGCATCAGCACCTTCGATCCGCCGAGAATGGCCGGGGTGATATAGGCCGTCATCGAGCCGGTGAAGACCAGCGTTCCGCCCACCACCAGACCTTCGCGGGTCAGCGGCAGTATGACTTTCCAGAACACCTGAAACCAGTTGGCACCCAGCACGCGGGCGGCAGGCACGACATCCTTCGGCAGGTTTTCCAGCGCACTGATCAGCGAGATCACCATCAAGGGCAGAAACAGTTGCAGCAGACCGATGAAGACGGCGGTTTCGCTGAACAAGATGCGGATCGGCTCGTCGCTGAGACCAACCGCCATCAACGCCTGGTTGACGATGCCGGTGCGACCGAGAATGACGATCCAGGCATAGGTGCGGGCGACCGGCGAAATCATCAGCGGCAGAACGACAAGCCCGATCATCCGGCCCTTGGCGCCCGGCGGCAGGCTGACGATGGCAAAGGCCGTGGCGTAGCCGATCACGGCTGATGCCACGGTGACCAGCGCTCCGAGTTTCAACGTCCGCAAAAAGACCGTCCGGTTGAGCGGCTGCGAAAAGAAATCCGCATAGGCCGACAGGCTCCAGCTATCCCCCGATCGAAAGCCTTCCGACAACAGCAGGATAACCGGTACGAGAAAGACCAGCCCCGCGAAAATCGCGGCCGGCAGGGCGAGCGCCAATGCTTCTGCCCGGTTCTGGAACATGGTTCGTCGTCTCCAGCAAGTTCAAATGGGATCCCCGGTGCGGGTGATTACCAAAAAGCTTCGGTGGCTGCCCCTCATCCGGCCTGTCGGCCACCTTCTCCCCGTAAAACGGGGAGAAGGACAAGCGGCAAACTCTGTTATCCCCTCTCCCCGCAAGCGGGGAGAGGGTTAGGGTGAGGGGCTGTGGCAGCAGCGCCCCACCATGGGCAACAAGTTTAGTCGGGGCGCAGCTTGCGAACCTGAGTTCGCTGACCACGCCCCTTGCCTTGGGAGGCATTCGTATTGGCCGGTTACTGGCCGACTTTGGCGTTCCACTCGGACAGCCACGCATCGCGGTTGTCGAGCGCCACGGCGGAGGGGATCAGCTTCAGGCTGTTGGCTGTGTCTTCGCCATAGGTCAGGTTGCCAGCGACCGCATCGGACACCTTGGCTTCCTTGTTGGCCGGGCTATCGACCAGCTTTTCAGCAAGCTTGGTCTGGATTTCGGTGGAGAGCCAGAAATCCATGAACTGGAGCGCTAGGTCCTGGTTCTTTGAACCCTTGGTCAGAACCATGACGTTCATGCCGCCGGTCTGGCCTTCCTTCGGTGTGGCCCAGCCGAGCGGCAGGTCGAGCTTGGTGAACGGCGCCCAGGAGAAGCGGCCGATCGGTGCCGCCCAGATTTCTTCCTGCTGCATCAGCTGCACCAGCTGCGAGGATTTGACATAGAAGGTGACGATGTCGTCCTTTTTGGCGCCGAGCGCTTCGATTGCGCCCTTGAGATCCGGCGTGTCGGTGCCAAGTGCCTTGCCGAGCATATAGAGAGATGGCGGTCCCTGGTTGGTGGTGATGTTCGGGAAGGCGACATGACCGGCATATTCCGGCTTCAAAAGGTCGGCCCAGGACTCGATCTTCATCTTGTCGGTGCGGTAGACGATGGAGGTCGCATAGAAGGTGTAGCCGATGCTCATGCCATCGCCGTTCGGGTCCTTGGCGATGTCGTAAAGCTTGGCGAAGTTGCTGAGCTTGGCCGTGTCGATCTTCTCGATCAGGCCGTTGCGGTCAGCCGAAAGCGCGTCGGCCATGGAAACCACGGCCATGTCGATGACAGGATTGGCCTTGTTGGCTTCGATCTTGGCGAGCCGCTCGACGCTGTTGCCGGTTTCGACCACCAGCTTGCAGCCGCACTTGGCCTGGAAGGGATCGTAGACGATCTCCTTGAACTCGTCCTGCGCGAAGGCATAGACGGAAATTGTCAGGGTCTTTTCCTGCGCATGGGCAGCGCCCATGGTGAGCATCAGCGCGGCGGCTGATGAAAAGAGCATTTTGTTCATCTGCGTTCTCCTTCTGGTGTTTTCTTGGCGTATGTTTTCTGGGCTTGTGATCGTCTCGGTCATGCGATCTGGGCCTTCGCCGGTGGTGCCGATGTCTGTCGGACCACCAGTTGCATGGGTACGCTCGACCGCTCTGCGGCAACCGTTCCCGTCACGGTGCGCGCTACATCCAGACCCGAGGCGGTGTCGGCCTCGATGACGCGGACCAGCGCGGCGATGGCAATGTCGGCAATCTCCGCCATGTCCATCCGCACAGTCGTCAGACCCGGGGTTACGACCGAAGACCAGACAAGATCATCGAAGCCGGTGACGCTGACATGTTCGGGCACGCCGATACCGGCGCGCTGCAATTCGGTCAGGGCCCGCAGCGCAGGCAGATCGGAAACGGCGGCAAAGGCGGTAAATCCTCTCTCCGCCTGTTCCTTCAGGCCGAGAAGACTTCCCTTGCCGTGCAGCTGCTCGTGTTTTTCGATCCAGAAAACGTCGGCAAGGCCGCCTGCAGGGATGCGGGATTTCATGCCGCCGATGCGGTCGTTCTGAACATTCGAAGCTGGATTGTTGCCAATCAGCAAAAACTTGCGATGTCCAAGCGATGCCAGATGCTCGATGACGGTCTGCCCGCCCTGCCAATGATCCGCTGAAACCGTGTTGCCGGGGGTGGAGGGGCTGTCGATGACGGCGACCGGGCAGCCGATATCGGCAATGCGGGTTCCAAGCCGTGGAACGATGACGATGCCATCGACATCGCGTTCGATCAGCCGATTGATGGCGTCTGTCTGGAGCGCAACGTCACCGCGGGAGTCGGCGATCAGCACGCCATAGCCGGCATTGCTGGCGGCATGTTCGATCGCCTGAGCAATCTGCGGAAACAGGGGATTGGCGATGTTTGGAAGGACCAGGCCGAGAACGCCGGTACGCCCGGTGCGCAGCGCCCGGCCAGTCAGGCTGGGCGTGTAGCCCAATTGGGCGGCGGTGGCGCGGATTTTTTCAGCAAGATCGGCAGAGACACGTCCCTTGCCGGACAGCGCATTCGAAACCGTTGCAGCGGACACACCCAGTGTCGCGGCAATCTGGCTGAGGTTCGATCCTGTGCGCGGGTTGGCCATTTGATCCAACAGGGGTGATTAATCGATTAATCACCCCTGTTACAGCAATGTTCTCGTGTTGTCGATACGGTTTTCTGGACTGATACAGGCTGAAAGTTCGTTGCAGCAGGCGAAACTTTGCGAACCAATGGGTGCGCGCGGTACGGCGATCAGTGTCCGGTCTTCAGTATTTCTTCTTCTGAACGACCTTGTTGCCGCGCGGCCCTGTCTGTACCGGCGTGTTGCTGACGTTTTCCTCCAGCAGTTTACGCCACCGGGCCAGCCGCTCGGCAGGCAAGGTGCCTGCCTTGATAGCCGCTTGAACGGCACAGCCTGGTTCGTGATCGTGGGTGCAGTCGCGAAACTTGCAGGATGGGGCAAGGTCGGTGATTTCGGAGAACAGTGTCTCGATGCCGCCGGATACATCGCTGACATGCAGAGTGCGCATTCCGGGCGTGTCGATCACCCAGCCGCCGCCGGCAATGGCGTGCAACGACCGAGCCGTCGTGGTGTGGCGCCCCTTGGCATCGCTCTCGCGGATATCTCCTGTCTCCTGCGCCGCCTCCTTGCTGAGGCCCGCCAGTGTGTTGACCAGCGTCGATTTGCCGACGCCGGACGATCCGACCAGCGCGACAGTCTGTCCTGCGCCGCACCATGGGGCAAGCGCGGCTGCGGCATCTGCGGAGCGGCCATTCAATGCAACCACTTCCAGGTCGCGCTGCAGTGCTCTCGCTTCCTGCTCGAATGTGCTGGCGTCGTCGATCATGTCCGTCTTGGTGAGCACGATCACAGGGTTCGTTCCTGCCTGATTGGCCATTGCCAGATAGCGTTCCAGCCGCGCCGGGCTGAAATCCGCATTGCAGGAGGTGACGATGAACAGCGTATCGACATTGGCTGCGGCAAGCTGCTGGAGATGCCTGCCCTCTGTGCGGCGCTGCAGCAAGGTCCGGCGCTCAAGCCTGCGGACAAGCAGATGCGTGCGCGGATCGGCCAGGATCCAGTCGCCGACCGCGAAATCAGCGGTATTGGTTTTATGGGCAAGAACAAGTTTGACCGGGCCTTCGGCGGAGAGCGCGCTCAGGCGGGCGCGGTGGACTTCGGCGATACGCATCGGGAGGAGGCCGGCCTCGGATCGCTCGATCTGGGAGGCAAAAAAGTCGGACCAGCCGTGCGACGCCAAAAAGGCCGCGTTTGCACGCTCCGTCACACAGTCGCTCCCCGACACAGTGTCGCGTTCATGGATGATCTTTCTCAAAACAAGTTCCGAAGCTGATAACAGAAGCATCCGGATGGTGCGAATCGTTTCGCAAATGCCGGTTTTTCAGTTTTGTCTGGGAAATGCCGCAAACTTCCGGTAGGGAAAGGGCATGCGGGCCATTTTGGCCCTTTTCAACACGCATTGGCGACATTCGCAAGCGGGCGTTCCCATTCAATCCGGGTTGCGTGTCGATGCCTTTTTCTCCATTTCTACCAAGGACAGAATATGATTTCGCTTGAATTAACGCCGGTCCAGATCCGGGGCCTGAAACTCGCCAAGGAAGGAAACCTCTTTCCGCAGCTGGCCAAAAAATGGACGCACGAAAACGCGACGGTCACCTATGCAAAGACCGACCGCTTCAAGGAACGTCCGCAGAAGATTCGCTTCCTGACGACGACGACGCTCAACGAACTTGAAGAGCTCGGTTTTCTGGAACGCAGCCATCTCGACCACGACGTCGCTGTCGATCCGCGCGGGATCACGATGGCCGGAAAAATGTGGCTGATGGCCAACAAGTAAGAACGTCCACCAAGGGGCGCCGGCGATACCCTCGAATGCATCCGCATTGGAGGGCCGGCCACCCATCTGTTGTTTTCCAGGCCTGGGCGGATGCCTTAAGCCCTTGGTTCACCCCCCGGCGCATAGGCCGTGGTCTGCTCGAATTTGAACTTGTGGCCGCAACGGCACCGGATCATGTGCTTGCGCGGATTGCTTGAGGCAAATTCCGTTTCGAAACCGCCGGGCAGGGCGTCGATTTCAAATCCCCGCGTCTTGCGGCTGGGCGTATCGTCCTCCGAAACCTCGGCAAAACCTGTATTCCCGCACTGGGAACATTCCAATTTCCGTGAATAGCGATCTCGCGCAGCCATCTTCATTCCTTTGACAAGAGGCGGGTCATACCAAAACGGCGGCCGGATGAAAGGGCTGATTGTGCCCCTCCCAAGTTAGCTGCTCCAAGATTAGCTGCGCTCTTCCCAGACCTTTGCCAGCTCGACGATTGTCTTGACCGCCTTTTCCATGTCCTGCCGGCTCACCCATTCGAGCGGCGAGTGGAAAGCGTGGCCACCGGCGAAGATGTTGGGGCAGGGCAGGCCCATGAACGACAGGCGAGAGCCATCGGTGCCGCCGCGAATGCTGCCGCGTACCGGCTCCATGCCTGCCCGCCGGATTGCCTCGACGGCATTATCGACGATTTCCGGATGACGATCGAGGATCGCCTTCATGTTGCGATACTGCTGCTTGACCTCGAACGTGTAGGACGATCCCGGGTAATCCGGCATGACATCCTTGATGATCGCCTCGATCATCTCTTCCTTGCTGGCAAGGCCCTCGTCGGTGAAATCGCGGACGATCAGGCTGATCGTTGCCTTGTCCATTGCACCGGTAAGGCCGGTCGGATGAACGAAACCGTCCCTGCCTTCTGTGGTTTCAGGAGCCACGTGCTTCGGCAGCCGGTCGATGATGGCGCCGGCGATCTTGATGGCGTTTTCCATCCTGCCCTTGGCAAAGCCCGGATGGATGGCAACACCCTGGATGGTGATCTCGACGCCGTCGGCGGAGAATGTTTCGTCTTCGATATGGCCAGCCGTTTCGCCGTCCATCGTATAGGCGAACACGGCACCCAGCTTCTTCAGATCGACCTTGTCGACGCCACGGCCGATTTCCTCGTCCACGGTGAAGAGGATTTTGATGGTCCCGTGCTTGATATCCGGATTATCGACCAGGATCTGCGCCGCCGTCATGATCTCGGCAAGCCCGGCCTTGTCGTCGGCGCCGAGCAGGGTCGTGCCGTCTGTGGTGATGATATCGTTGCCGATCTGGTCGCGCAGGGCCGGATGGTCGGCAACGCGGATGATCTGCTGTGGATCGCCCGAAAGCTGGATGTCGCCGCCGGCATAGGCGCGGACCCATTGTGGCTTGACGTTGGTGCCGGTGAAATCCGGCGCGGTGTCCATATGCGAGCAGAAGCAGATGACCGGCACCGGCTTGTCCACATTCGATGGAATGGTCGCGTAGATATAGCCGTGCTCGTCGAGATGGGCATCGGAAAGTCCGATCGCCAACAGTTCCTCGACCAGCAGGCAGCCGAGGTTCTTCTGCTTTTCCGTGGAGGGCTGCGTTGCCGATTTGGCGTCCGACTGGGTGTCGATCACGACGTAGCGAAGGAAACGGTCGGTAACGGTATCGGTCATGGCTCTCTCCACTCCATCTGCTTCAGGTGGCCTTCTGTAACCCTGACCGGCCGCGCCGTGAAGGCATTGCCAGGAAAAAGACCCTTCAAAAAGCCGTGCCCGGTCCTGTCGAAAACCTGCGACATTCCCGGAAACACGTGGCATAAGGGCGCCGCAACATTCTTGGGCACCGCACACATGATCCGTATCGAAAATATCAGCAAGCAGCTGAGCCACCGCATCCTCTTCATCGAGGCTTCCGCCGCGCTCAACAAGGGCGAGAAGATTGGCCTTGTCGGACCCAACGGTGCCGGCAAGACGACGGTCTTTAGGATGATCACCGGCGAAGAGCAGCCCGATGAAGGGCAGGTGGCCGTCGAGAAGGGCGTCACCATCGGCTATTTCAATCAGGATGTCGGCGAGATGGAGGGCCGCAGCGCTGTTGCGGAAGTGATGGACGGGGCCGGTCCGGTCAGCATCGTTGCCGCCGAACTGCATGAACTCGAAACCGCCATGGTCGATCCCGACCGGCTGGACGAGATGGATGCCATCATCGAGCGTTACGGCGAGGTGCAGGCGCGCTATGAGGAGCTGGACGGCTACGCGCTCGATGGCCGGGCGCGCGAGGTTCTGTCGGGTCTGAGCTTCACCCAGGAGATGATGGACGGCGATGTCGGCAAGCTGTCCGGCGGCTGGAAGATGCGCGTGGCTCTGGCCCGCATCCTGTTGATGCGCCCCGACGTCATGCTGCTCGATGAACCGAGCAACCATCTGGATCTGGAAAGCCTGATCTGGCTGGAGGAGTTCCTCAAGAATTACGAGGGCGCCCTTCTGATGACCTCGCATGACCGCGAGTTCATGAACCGCATCGTCACCAAGCTGATCGAGATCGACGGCGGCGGGTTGACCACCTATTCCGGCGACTATGAATTTTACGAGCAGCAGCGCGCGCTGAACGAAAAGCATCAGCTTGCCCAGTTCGAGCGGCAGCAGGCGATGCTCGCCAAGGAAATCAAATTCATCGAGCGTTTCAAGGCGCGTGCCTCGCATGCGGCCCAGGTGCAGAGCCGGGTGAAGAAGCTCGACAAGATCGAGCGCGTCGAGCCACCCAAGCGCCGCCAGGTCGTCGCGTTCGAATTCCTGCCGGCGCCGCGTTCAGGCGAAGACGTGATCAACCTGAAAAATGTGCACAAGAGCTATGGCAGCCGCAGCATCTATGAAGGGCTGGACTTTATGGTCCGCCGCAAGGAACGCTGGTGCATCATGGGCATCAACGGCGCCGGAAAGTCGACGTTGCTGAAGCTGGTGACGGGATCGACGGACCCGGACCAGGGAACGGTTGCGCTCGGTGCCAGCGTCAAGATGGGTTATTTCGCCCAGCATGCCATGGATCTGCTCGACGGCGAGCGCACCGTGTTCGAAACGCTGGAGCACGAGTTTCCGCGCGCCGGGCAAGGCCCGCTGAGGGCGCTGGCGGGCTGTTTCGGGTTTTCCGGCGACGATGTGGAAAAGCGCTGCCGCGTTCTATCGGGCGGCGAGAAGGCGCGGCTGGTCATGGCGATCATGCTGTTCGACCCGCCCAACCTGTTGGTGCTGGATGAGCCGACCAACCATCTCGACCTCGACACCAAGGAAATGCTCATCAAGGCGCTGTCCGAATACGAAGGCACTATGCTGTTCGTTTCCCACGATCGGCATTTCCTCGGCGCCCTGTCCAACCGGGTTCTGGAACTGACCCCGGATGGCATCCACGAGTATGGCGGCGGCTACACGGAATATGTTGCCCGCACCGGTCACGAGGCGCCCGGCCTGCGGAGCTGATCCCTCAAGGGGGTTTCCAGTTTTGATCGGATAACGCGAAAATCCGGGGGGCGGGAAGGGTGCGGATGGACAATCCGCACCTGCTTTAGCTCTGAATCTCTGTCATTTTTTGTTTCTGCCATCCTCCTCGAGCCATCGGCTTTTGGAGTGATTGATGCCGTCCATCTCCACACTATTTCTATCTTTGCTTGTAGCAAGAACAGGCCTGTTGACAGTCCTTCGTTTCTGGACCTACATTAAGTCCAATTACTTGACTTAATAGATCGATCAACGAAATCTGAGGGGATTCGTCATGACGGCAGTCGAGAGAATAGAAGCCAGCAAAAGCACTTTCGGAGCATCTGGGAAGCATGGACGTGTAGTGAGAAAGCTTTGGCGCGGAGCCTTGGCTGCATCGCTGATCGCTTTCATTGCCGGGCAGGCGCGGGCCGAATCCGTGCTCACCATGCATATCGAGGAACAGACGAGCTGGGTGCAGAATTTCAACCCGTTCGATCTGGGTGGACGCCGTCAGAGCACGATGGATTTCGTCTACGAGCCGCTGGTGATCTTCAACGATTATGACAGCGGTAAGCCGGTCTGGCGGCTGGCCACGGCCTACAAGTTTGCCGACGACCTGAAGTCGATCACCTACACGCTACGCGATGGCGTCAAGTGGTCGGACGGCAAGCCGCTGACTTCGGCAGACATGAAATTCACGCTCGAAATGATGCTGAAGAACCCGGCAGTCGATACTGTGGGTGTCGGCCAGAGCGTGGCTTCCGTCGAAACGCCGTCGCCGACCGAAGTGAAGATCAATCTTAAAGATGTCGATACGCATTTCCCGGAATCGCTGGCCGACTTTGCCGTTGTGCCCGAGCATATCTGGAAGGATGTCGCCGATCCACTTGCCTTCAAGAACGAGACGCCGGTTGGCTCCGGCCCGATGACCGAGATCCGCCGCTTCACGCCGCAGGTTTACGAGCAGTGCCGCAATCCGAACTACTGGGACGCCGCGACGCTGAAGGTTGATTGCCTGAAGCTGCCGCAGATTGCCGGCAACGACCAGATGCTTGCGCTTCTGCCGGAGGGCGGGATCGACTGGTTCGGCTCCTTCCTGCCGCAGATCGACACCACCTATGTCGGGCTTGATCCCGAGCACAATGCCTATTGGCAGCCGCCGGCCGAAACCGTGGCATTCCAGATGAACCTCAAGTCGTCGAACCCCGGTAATGCCGAAGCGTTCAACGATATGACGTTCCGCCGCGCCTTTAGCCTGGCGATGGACCGCACGGCCATGGTGGATATTGCCGGGTTCGGCTATCCGGTCGTCAACCTGCATGCGAGCGGCCTGCCGCCGCGCTTTGACAGCTGGCGCAACAAGGCGGCCGAAGGTGCGCAGGACGAGTGGCTGACCTACGACATCGACAAGGCCAACAAGCTGCTTGACGATGCCGGCTACGCCAAGGGCGGCGATGGTTTCCGCGCAACGCCAAGCGGCAAGCCGATCACCTTCCCGATCATCGTGCCAAACGGCTGGACCGACTGGATCGATGCGGTGCAGATTGCCGCGGAAGGCCTGCGCAAGCTCGGTATCAACGCTTCCGTGGCGACGCCGGAATACGAGCAGTGGCAGAAGCAGATCCTCGATGGATCGTTCGAGGCGGTGATGAATTCACGCGCCGATGGGCCGACCCCGTTCCGTGGCTATTTCCAGTCGCTATCGACCACATTTGCCGGCCGCATCACCAGTGCACCGTCGCGCTACTCCAATCCTCAACTCGACAAGGTCTTCGACGAGTATCGCCGCGCCACCACTGATGAGGAGCGCAAGACGCTGTTCGACAAGGTGCAGGTGATCGTTGCCGATAATCTGCCTGTCGTTCCGGTGTTCAACGGCCCGACCTGGTATCAGTTCTCAACCAAGCGGTTTACCGGCTGGGTGTCCAAGGAGGAGCCGGCAATGAACCCCGAGGACCATGACAACAACCGGATGCGGCTGATGCACCTTCTGCGCCTAAAGCCCGTGCAATAAGCGCGGCAGGTTCAGACGATGCGGCTTTCCCCCCGGCGGCTCGCGGTCTACTGCGTTGCCTTCCTGTTCGCCATTCTGGTGAACTTCGCGGTCCCCCGGCTGATGCCGGGGAGCCCCGTTGACAGCATGATCGCCCAGCTTGGCCCGCGGGCCACGCCTGCGGCGATCGAGGCGATCCGGGCGCGCTTCGGCGCCATCGAGAAGCCTGCGCTCGAGCAGTTCGTCGATTATGTCGTGGGACTGGCGCATTTCGATCTCGGCGTTTCGGTCAAATATTATCCGCAGACAGTGACCGAGGTGCTGGGCCGGGCGCTCGGCTGGACGGCTTTCCTGGTGGTCACGGCCATCGTCTTTTCGCTGTGCATCGGGGTGTCGCTCGGCGCGATTGCGGCCTGGCGGCGGGGCGGGCGTTTCGATACGATCATCACGCCGTTCTCCGTGGTGATGATCGCGGTGCCGCCCGTCATCATTGCGCTGGCAACGCTGTTTTTCTTCGGCGTGACGCTGAGGTTGCTTCCGGTCGGCTACGCCTATGATCCGAACCTCGATCCTGGCCTGAACTTCACCTTCTTCGGCAGTGTCTTCCTGCATGCAGTCATGCCTGTGCTGACGCTGTCTCCCTATCTGATCGGCGAATTCCAGACGACGATGCGGTCCAGCATGATTTCAGTGCTGGGCGAAGACTATGTCACGATGGGCCGCGCCAAGGGGCTGACCGAAACAGCTGTGATGTTCAGCTATGCCGCCCGCAACGCCATGCTGCCTGTCATGACCAATCTGGCCCTGATGCTGGGTGCGGTTTTCGGCGGCTCGATCGTGACCGAAATCGTCTTCAATTATCCGGGGCTTGGCCTCACGCTTTATACGGCGAGCGTCGCCCGCGATTATCCGGTGATCCAGGGACAGCTGCTGCTGATGACGCTGGCTACCCTTGGTGCCAATCTGCTGGTCGATATCATCTACGGGATCGTCGATCCGCGTGTTCGGGAGAGCGCAGCATGAGCTCAAGTTTCGCGCTGTTCTGGCGGCAGAAGAAGGCGCTGGCCGGTCTTGTCATCATCCTGTCGCTCTGCCTGATGGCGCTGTTTGCGCCGCTGATTGCTCCCGGTGATCCGAGCGCGCGGGTCGGCCGTTCGCATCAGGCGCCAACTGTCGAACACTACTTCGGCACCACCAAAATGGGCCGCGATGTCTATTCGCAGTTCGTCTGGGGCGCGCGTCCATCGCTTGCCGTGGGTTTCGCCACCGGTCTGGCGATCACGGCACTTGGAACGGTGGTCGGCCTTGTCGCCGGTTATTTCGGCGGCAGGACCGATGCGACGCTTGATCTGCTCACCAACGCCGTTCTGGTCATTCCCAATATTCCGCTGCTGATCCTGCTTGCGTCCTTTGCCGGTACGGTCGGGCCCTGGGCGATCATGGCGATCATTGCGCTGACCTCCTGGCCGTGGGGGGCTCGCATGACGCGGTCTCAGACATTGGCGCTGCGCAACCGGGAATTTATCGTTGCGGCCCGGATGGTCGGCGAGCCGGGGTGGCGCATCATCTTCGTCGAAATCCTGCCCAATCTGGCGCCGCTGATCGGCATCAATATCGTCGGCAGCATCATCTATGCCATCGTTGCCCAGACGACGCTGGAATATCTCGGCTTTGGCGATCCGTTGAGCGTCACCTGGGGTACGATGCTCTACAATGCCCAGAATTCCTCGGCGATCATCTTGCGCGCCTGGTGGGATATCGGCGCGCCGGCTGCCGGTATCGCGCTGACCGGACTTGGGCTGGCACTGATCAATTTCACCTTCGACGAAATTGCCAATCCGCAGCTGCGGTCCGGCCCGGCGCTGAGCCGGTGGTTGAGGCTGAACCGCTTGCGCAGGCGGGAACTGGGGGCAGCCCGATGAGCGAGGCATTGCTTGAGGTCCGTGATCTCAGTGTCGACTATCTGCTCGACAAGGGCTCGTTCCAGGCGGTCAGGAACGTCTCATTTGATATCAGGAAAGGCGAGCTGTTTGGCCTTGCCGGTGAATCCGGCTGCGGCAAGAGCACCATCGCCTTTGCCATTACCCGGCTATCCAAACCTCCGGCCTGGGTAACCGGCGGCGAGATTCTGCTTGAAGGGCGGGACCTGCTCAAACTCTCCGAGACGGAGCTGCAGAAAGTCCGGTGGCGTCATGTCGGAATGGTGTTCCAGAGTGCGATGAATTCGCTCAATCCGCTTATGCGGGTGGAGGCGCAGTTTCATGACGTATTGCACCGGCATCTCGGCTCGACCCGGGCGCAGTCGCGGGTGCGGGCGGAGGAAATGTTCAAACTGGTGGGCATACCGGTGGTGCGGCTTGACGACTATCCGCACCAGTTCAGCGGCGGCATGCGCCAGCGTATCGTCATCGCCATTTGCCTCGCATTAAAACCGCGGCTAATCATCATGGATGAGCCGACGACGGCACTCGATGTCGTGGTGCAGCGGGAAATTCTCGAGCAGGTGATCGACCTGCAGCGCGATCAGGGTTTTTCGGTGCTGTTCATCACCCATGATCTGCATCTGATGGCGCAGCTCTGCCACCGCATCGGCATCATGCTGAAGGGGGAACTGGTCGAGGTGGGTGATGTCAAGCAGATCAGCAGGGCACCGCTGCATGACTATACGCGAAAACTCTGGAGTGCCATTCCGCAATTGCCGGCTTCCGCACACCGGATGGGAGCCGTAGAATGAACCTCATGCCCATCTCCCCTCTTGCCGGAATACAAACAATGGATCCCATTATCCGGCTTGACGGGATTACGCGGACATTCGGCGCGGTCGAAGCGCTGCGTGGTATTTCCCTGTCGCTGCAGCCCGGCCGGGCGCTGGCGCTGGTTGGTGAATCCGGCTGCGGCAAGACCACATGCGCCAGGATCATCGGCCGGATGGACAATCCGACCGGTGGCACGATGCGCTTTCGCGGCAAGGACGTCACCGTGCCGGGCGCCAGCGATGCGGAAAGGGCCTATCGCCGCGCAGTGCAGATGGTTTTTCAGGATCCGTTCGCCTCGCTCAATCCGGTCTTTTCGGTTCACCATCATCTGGAAAGGCCGTTGAAACTCCATGGCCATGCCAAGGGCAGGGCCGGGATCGATAAGGCGATCGCCGAGCTTCTTCAGGGCGTCGGTCTCGACCCGGATGTGACGGCACGAAAGTTCCCGCATGAACTTTCCGGCGGCCAGCGGCAGCGGGTCAACATCGCCCGGGCTCTCGCCGTTCAGCCAGAGGTCTTGGTGGCCGATGAGCCGACTTCGATGCTGGATGTGTCGATCCGGCTTGGCATTCTGTCGCTGCTTGCCGAAATCAAACGGGAGCGTAACCTTGCCATGCTCTACATCACGCATGATATTGCCACGGCGGCGCATATCGCCGAGGAGGTTATCGTGATGTTTGCCGGGCAGATGGTGGAGTGGGGCGATACGACTGCCGTGATCGGCGATGCGCGCCATCCCTATACGCAACTTCTTCTGTCGGCGGTGCCCAATCCGGACCGGCCGTTCGTGCCGGGCGAAAGCGCGCGGTTCCTGCGTCATGCCGAAGAGGTGCGCCGCATAAGCCGCCCGGCGTCGCAGACTTTCGAGAAGGTGGGTGAGAACCATTTCGTTCGCGCGCTTTGCCCATCGCAAACATAATCACATAGGGCTCAACATGGATTATCTGGTCAATCTTTCGCTGGTCAAACCAGTTCCCGAACTCGATGCGCGGATGGAAAAAGCCGGCGTCACCATCCGCCGGGCGCTTGCTCCGGAATTTGAGCTGGTCACCGGCTGGGTGCGGGATAAATTCAGTTCGGGATGGTCGAGCGAGACGGCGGTGGCTTTCGCCCGCCAACCGCCGACCTGTTTTCTGGCGACGCGGGCGCAAAAGCTGATCGGCTTTGCCTGCCATGAATCGATCGCTCGTGGCTTCTTCGGGCCGACCGGGGTCGACGAGGCGGCGCGGGGTGAGGGTATCGGCCATGCGCTTCTCCTCGCCAGCCTGCTGGATTTGAAAGTGATGGGCTACGGCTACGCGATTATCGGCGATGTCGGACCTTCGGCCTTTTACGAGCGGACGGTGGGCGCGACGCCGATCCCGAACTCGGCACCCGGCGTCTATGCCGGTTTGCTCAACAGCGCAGAATGACAGTTTTCTGGAGGACATGATGACGATAGCGACCAAGACCAAATATCAGCTGGAAACTTTCTGGGTGCCGGCGGGACAGGAGGAAAACCCCGTCTACACGCTGACCCTGACCAACAATACCGGCCAGCCGCTTGAAGGGTTCAAGCTTTGCGTTTCCGGTCCGGCCCGCATCGATCCGGAAGCGACCGTCGAAGGCGGCAGGCTGCTGAAGCGGCTGTCGAACCATTCTGAATTTGCGCCACCGGAAGGTTTTGTGCTGAAGCCTGGCGAGACCTGGACCATCAAGGCGCATGGCATGAGCTATCATCCGAAGCATTGGACCGACGGCGCCAATGCCGGTTATGTTGTGCTTGCCGACAATAATACGGTGCCGGTCAGCGTCGCACCGACACGGGCGAAGGGCGATAATGCGGCGCTGACGCGCGGCGCCGTCGTCTATCCGGTTCCGAAGGTGGCGCCGGTGACGGTTTCCATTGTGCCGTGGCCAAGTGCTGTCTCGGTTTCCGGACGTTTGGCGCCTCCCGCAGGGCTTGCGCTTCAAGCCGAAGGCGGCGAGGCTGAAACTGCTGCTCAGGCATTCAAGGCGCTTGTGGATGGCTTGTTTCCCGTCGAAGGGATTGTCCGCCCTGTAGCCGAAGGCGGTTTGCCGATTTCAATCGTATCCGCCGATGGTCTTGCGCCGGAGGCGTATGGTCTCAAGTTCTCCAAATCCGGCGTGACGGTATCGGCGAGCGCACGTGCAGGCTTCCTCTACGGCCTGATCACGCTGGGGCAGATCCTGCGTGGTGCGCGGCTTCATCCCGACACCTTCCTGTTTCCTGCGTCCGGCGAGATCACCGACGAGCCGGCGCTCGGCTGGCGCGGCGTGCATCTTGACGTTGCCCGCCAGTTTTATGGCACGGCGGAAATCGAGCAGTTCCTGCGGATCATGGCCTGGAACAAGCTGAACCGGTTCCATTGGCATCTCAGCGATGATGAAGCATGGCGTGTCGAGATCGACGCCTATCCGGCGCTGACGGAGATTGGCGCCTGGCGTGGTCATGGTCTGAAAATCCCGCCGCTTCTGGGCTCCGGCCCGCAGATCACCGGCGGCTATTATACCAAGGCGGCGATCCGGCAGATCGTGACGCTGGCCGGCGGGCTCGGTATCGATGTGGTGCCGGAGATCGATGTGCCCGGGCATTGCTACGCCATGCAACAGGCGATCCCGGAGCTGCGCGATCCGCAGGAAAGGGGCAGCTATTACTCCGTTCAGGGCTTTCCGGACAATTGCATCAACCCGGCACGGGAAGAAACCTACCGTGTTCTGGAGACGATCTTTGACGAACTGATCGAGCTGTTCCCCTCCAAGATCATCCATATCGGCGCCGACGAAGTGCCGCTCGGCGCATGGTCGGGGTCGCCGGAAGCGCTGGCCCGCCTGCGCGAGGTCAGCGGCGAGGCGATGGCGACCGCGCATGCCGCGCGGCTGAACGTCATCACCAACACCCACGGCGCCGACGAGATCGATGGATCGGGCGCTGCCGTTCTGCAGGCGGAGTTTCTGGCGCGTGTGCAGGCTTTCCTTGCCTCGCGCGGTTGCATCACCGGCGGCTGGCAGGAAGCGGCGCATGGCAATGTCATCGACAAGAGCCAGTCGCTGCTGTTCGGCTGGCGCACGGTCGAAGCATCTGCAGCCTTGGCAGGCGAGGGCTATGACATGGTCGTCTGCCCCGGACAGGTCTATTATCTCGACATGGCCAACAGCCAGGCGTGGTCGGAACCGGGCGCCAGTTGGGCAGGTTGGTCCGATCCGGAAAAGCTCTACACGTTCGATCCCATCGAAGGCTGGAGTGAGGAGCAGAAGAAGCACCTATCCGGGGTGCAATGCTGCATCTGGTCGGAGCCGATGACCGACCGTGGCGTGTTTGACCGGCTGGTCTTCCCGCGGCTGTCGGCGCTTGCCGAAACAGGCTGGACATTGCCAGAGCGAAAATCCTTCGCCCGCTTTGAGGCGCTGGTCGGCTTGATGCCGATCCTTTACGGGATTTACGCGGAACGCTGATCCGGAAAGGAGCGCGGGCGGGGTCCTGCACGCGCTCCTGTATCCGTGATTGCAAAACTGGTACAGTTGTGTGTGGCTAAATATGACAATTTTCGAAATCAATTAAAAAGTGTATTCTTCTGCGCTGCCTTTGCTGCTGTTTGATATTTTCAAGGGCGCATGCTGAAGACTTCTTCTAAATGCGACATGTATCTGCAGCTAAGCTCTAAAGAAAGCCTAGATAAAACAGAATGTTGACAGGTATTCGAATTAGAGGGCGTTCTCTACGCCTGATGGCATCGATGGCGCTATATGCTTAAAAATTGCTCGACTTATTAATTCTTATTTTAGCAATTATACCAATAGTTGTAGCGTGTATTCGAATATTAGAATGTTCGAGCATGATGCGGAATGCACAAGCCGGGAAGACCGGCATGCCTTTTTCAAAGAAACCTGACCGGCCTTGCTGGCGTCCTTCGGATGTGCAGCTCTCGCAAGAGCCAGGCTTCACGGCCACACGAGATATGGAAATACACTGACATTCGCGGCCCGGACCGGCCGATGCGTGCGCCTATTGTTGCGCCCAAATGGCGCATGGAAATTCATCAGATGCCCGAAGGAGGCGTTGTATGAGCAGGCTTTTCCCACGTTTTGGTGGCGATACCGCGGCTGTTCTGGCTGCGATGCATAAGTCACAGGCGATTATCGAGTTCGATCTCAGCGGCAATATCCTCAACGCCAATCCCAATTTCTGCGCGGCGCTGGGTTACGACCTCCCGGAGATCAAAGGCAAGCACCACCGGATTTTCGTTGATCCGGCCGAAGCGAACAGTATCGAATACCGCGAGTTCTGGGCTCGGCTCGGCCGGGGCGAATTCGACCGGCAGCAGTACAAGCGCGTCACCAAGACTGGTCGCGAGATCTGGATCGAGGCCTCCTACAATCCGGTGTTCCGCGGCGGCAAGCCTTACAAGGTGGTGAAGTTCGCAACCGATATCACGGCAGTCCGGCAGAAGGCCATGGAAGATGCCGGCAAACTGAATGCCGTCTCCCGCTCGCAGGCGGTGATCGAGTTCACCCCGACCGGTGAGATTATCACCGCCAACGAAAACTTCTGCGGTGCGCTGGGTTATCAGCTGCAGGAAATTCAGGGCAGGCATCATCGCATGTTCTGCGATCCCGCCTATGTGCAAACGGAGGAATACCGGCAGTTCTGGGAGCGGCTGGGACGCGGCGAATTCACCGCCAACGAGTTCCTGCGCTTCGGCAAGGGGGGCAAGGAGATCTGGATCCAGGCGGCCTACAACCCGATCGTCGATGACAAGGGGAAGGTCTACAAGGTCGTGAAGTTCGCGACGGATGTGACCGAGCGCATGGGGGCGGTCGGCACGCTGGCAAAGGCCCTGAAAGGCCTGGCGGACGGCGATCTGACGCAAAATCTGGATCGGCCGTTTGTGCCGACAATGGAAAAAGTACGTCACGATTTCAACGATGCCGTCGGCAAGCTTCGCTCGGCGATGCAGTCGGTCGGGTCCAACGCACAAGCGATTGCCGCCGGATCGACGGAGATCCGTTCTGCAGCCGACGATCTGTCGAAGCGGACGGAACAGCAGGCCGCTTCTGTCGAAGAAACGGCCGCAGCACTTGAGCAAATCACCACGACTGTCGCCGATTCCAGCCGCAGGGCGGAGGAGGCCGGCCATCTCGTTGCCGCGACGCGTGCAAATGCCGAACGCTCCGGCGCTGTGGTGCGCAACGCCATTACGGCAATGGGGGAGATCGAAACATCGTCGCGCGAAATTTCCAACATCATCGGCGTCATCGACGATATCGCCTTTCAGACCAACCTGCTGGCGCTGAATGCCGGTGTGGAGGCAGCCCGCGCCGGTGATGCCGGCAAAGGCTTCGCGGTCGTTGCTCAGGAAGTGCGCGAACTGGCCCAACGATCGGCCAAGGCCGCCAAGGAAATCAAGGCGCTGATCAACACCTCGGGCGAACAGGTGAAAAGCGGTGTTTCGCTGGTTGGTGAAACCGGCAAGGCTCTGGAGGAAATCGTCAAGCAGGTCCAGGAAATCAACACCAACGTCGTCGCCATCGTCGAAGGTGCGCGGGAGCAGGCGACCGGGCTGAAGGAGATCAACCAGTCAGTGAACTCCATGGACCAGGGCACGCAGCAGAATGCGGCGATGGTGGAGCAGTCGACGGCGGCCAGCCACAGTCTGGCCCGCGAAGCAGAGGCTCTGTTCTTGCTGCTGAGCCAGTTCCGGGTCGGGCAGCAGGCCAGTGCACCGCGGGCGGTGGATGCCGGACATCATCCCCGGCCGGTGGCATCGCCGGCGCGCAGGATGGCCGGTCAGGTGATCCGCGCCTTTTCCGGTGGTGCCACTGCGGCGCAGGAGAACTGGGAAGAGTTTTAAACCGGCTTATCCCGGCTGAAATGAAAACGGCGCCGCTGATTGCGGCGCCGTTTATCGTTGTATCGATCGGTCGCTTATTCGGCAGCTTCAAGCCCGGGCAAAAGCGGCTGGGTGTGCAGTTGCGTTACCGAGGCCGTTTCGACAGGGGCGATATGATGCCCGCTTTTCTTCAATGGCCTGTTTCCAGTCATTGCGCGTACCAGCGTGTAGAAGACAGGCGTCAGGAACAGGCCGAACAGCGTCACGCCGATCATGCCGGAGAATACCGCTACACCCATGGCATGGCGCATTTCAGCGCCGGCGCCAGTCGAGATCACCAGCGGCACGACACCCATGATGAAGGCCATCGAGGTCATCAGGATCGGGCGCAGCCGCAGGCGGCTGGCCTTGATGACGGCCTCGAACGGCGTGGCCCCTTCAAACTCCAGCTCCCGGGCGAACTCGACGATCAGGATGGCGTTCTTCGCTGACAATCCGACGAGCACGATCAGGCCAATCTGCGTAAAGACGTTGTTGTCGCCTCCCGTCAGCCAGACCCCGCCGAGCGCTGCCAAGAGCGCCATCGGGATGATCATGATGATCGACAACGGCAGCGTCAGGCTTTCATACTGGGCTGCCAGCACCAGAAAGACGAGCAGGATCGACAGCGGGAAGATCAGGATACCGGTATTGCCGGCAATGATCTCCTGGTAGGTCAGCTCCGTCCATTCGAACGTGACGCCCGCCGGCAGCGTTTCGGCTGCGATCCGCTCGACGGCAGCGCGGGACTGGCCGGATGAATAGCCGGGTGCCGTATTGCCGTTGATATCGGCCGAGAGGAAGCCGTTGTAGCGCATGGCGCGTTCCGGACCCGCACTCGAGGTGACATTGAGCACCGCCGAGAGCGGGATCATTTCACCGGAGCTGGAGCGGACTTCCAGCTTGCCGATGTCCTCCGCCTGGGCGCGGTAGTTGGCATCGGCCTGCACACGCACGGAGTAGGTTCGTCCGAACTTGTTGAAGTCGTTGACATAGACGGAGCCGAGATAGATCTGCAGCGTGTTGAAGATCTCCGTCAGCGGAACGTTCAGCTGGCGGGCCTTGGCGCGGTCAACGTCGGCATAGAGCTGCGGAACGTTGACCTGATAGCTGGAGAACATGCCGACCAGTTCAGGCGTCGTATAGGCTTTGGCCATGAAGCCCCTCACGGCTGCGTCGAGCGCCTCATAGCCAAGTCCGGCCTTGTCCTCCAGCTGCAGCTTGAAGCCACCGATCGCACCGAGACCCTGGACAGGCGGCGGCGGGAAGATGGCGCTGAATGATTCCTGGATGACACTCAGTTCTTGGTTCAGCCTTCCAGCGATTGCACCGGCCGAAAGATCCGGCGTGGTGCGTTCCTCGAAAGGCTTCAGCGACAGGAAGACGATGCCGGCGTTGGAGGAGTTGGTGAAGCCGTTGATCGACAGGCCCGGGAAGGCGATGGCGCTTTCCACGCCGGGAACCTTCAAGGAGATGTCGCTGATGCGGCGGATGACCTCTTCGGTGCGGTCGAGCGAAGCACCGTCCGGCAGTTGGGTAAAGCCGACCAGATATTGCTTGTCCTGCGGCGGTACGAAACCGGGTGGTACCGCCTTGAAGAAGAACACTGTAGCGCCGACCAGCAGCAGATAGACACCCATCATCAGGGTCTTGCGCGAGATCACGCCCTTGACGCCGGAGCTATAGGCCCGCGAGCCGCGCGAGAAGACAGCGTTGAAGCCACGGAAGAACCAGCCGAACAAGAAGTCCATGATCCGGGTCAACCGATCCTTCGGCGCGTCATGGCCACGCAGAAGCAGGGCGGCCAGTGCCGGGGACAGGGTGAGCGAGTTGAAGGCCGAGATGACGGTCGAGATGGCGATCGTCAGGGCGAACTGCTTGTAGAACTGACCGGTCAGGCCGGAGATGAAGGCCAGTGGCACGAAGACGGCGACCAGAACCAGCGCGATCGCGATGATCGGGCCCGAGACTTCGGTCATTGCCTTGTAGGTTGCCTCGCGCGGCGAAAGACCATCCTCGATGTTGCGCTCGACGTTTTCGACGACGACGATCGCGTCGTCGACGACGATACCGATGGCTAGCACTAGGCCGAACAGGCTGAGTGCGTTGATCGAGAAGCCGAGCATCTGCATGACGGCGAAGGTGCCGATGATGGAGACGGGTACGGCGATCAGCGGAATGATCGAGGCGCGCCATGTCTGCAGGAAGATGATGACGACGATGACGACCAGCGCAATGGCTTCGAGCAGCGTGTGGATGACGGCCTCGATGGAGGCGCGCACGAATTGCGTCGTGTCATAGACGATTTCGTAATCGACATCCTGCGGCATCGATGCCTTGACCTCTTCCATGGTCGCGCGGACCTGGTCGGCGATCTCGATCGCGTTCGAACCGGGTGCCTGGAAAACCGGGATGGCGACAGCCTGCTTGTTGTTGAGCAACGAGCGCAGCGAGTATTCGGCCGAGCCGAGTTCGATGCGCGAGACGTCGCGCAGGCGCGTAATCGCGCCGGTCGGGCTCGTCTTGATGATGATTTCGCCGAACTCTTCTTCGCTCTGCAGACGTCCCTGTGCATTCACGGACAGCTGCAGATCGACGCCTTGGGAATTTGGTGACGAGCCGATCACACCGGCTGCGGCCTGGACGTTCTGGGCGCGGATTTCATTGACGATATCGGAGGCGGAGAGGCCGAGCTGTGCCATCTTCTGCGGATCCAGCCAGATGCGCATCGAATAGTCGCCGGAGCCAAACAGCTGGACCTGGCCGACGCCATCAATGCGGGCCAGCCTGTCCTTGACGTTGATCAGCGCATAATTGCGCAGATAGGTCATGTCGTAACGCCCTTCGGGCGAAGTCAGGTGCACCACCATCATCAGGTCCGGGGAGCTTTTGATGGTGGTGATGCCGAGGCGGCGCACTTCTTCCGGCAGCCGTGGTTCGGCCTGGCCGACACGGTTCTGGACAAGCTGCTGCGCCTGATCGGGGTCGGTGCCGAGCTTGAATGTGACGGTCAGCGTCATCAGGCCGTCGGTCGTTGCCTGGCTGCTCATGTAGAGCATGTCCTCAACGCCATTGATCGATTCCTCCAGCGGCGTCGCCACGGTCTCGGCAATGACTTTCGGGTTGGCGCCCGGATAGTTGGCGCGAACGACGATCTGTGGCGGCACCACATCGGGATATTCCGAGATCGGCAGGATCGTCATGGCGATCAGGCCGCCCAGAAAGATAATGAAGGACAGAACGCCCGCAAAAACCGGGCGATCGATAAAGAATTTTGAGATATTCATGGCGTGATCCGCCCTTGTGCTGAGATGCCGGAAAAAGGCTTAGTTGGTTATCGAAGCTTGCTGCTGGGGATCGGCGACCGGCTTCATGGAGACCATTTCTGGTGCCACGAGCGCGCCGGGACGGATGCGTTGCAAACCGTTGACGACGATGCGTTCCTGGGCTTTCAACCCTGCCGTCACCACCCGCAAGCCATCGGATTTCATGCCGACGGTGATTTCGCGATATTCGGTGGTGTTGTCCGGCTTGACGACCATGACGTATTTCTTGTTCTGGTCGGTGCCGATGGCGCGCTCATGCACCAGGACGGCGTCTTCGGACTTTGCCTGGCCCAGGCTCAACCGGGCAAACTGTCCCGGCATCAAGGCGCCATTGGCATTGTCGAACACGGCGCGGACACGGATCGTACCGCTCTGGGGATCGACGCTGTTATCGACCAGCTGAAGCTTGCCGCTCACATCCGACGACCCGGCAACGTCCATGCGAACCGGGACACGGTCGATGAAGTTGCGGGCGTTCACGCCTTCCGGCAGTTCGGCGAGAATGCCGGAGACGATCCGCTCGTCAGCCTCGAAGCTCGCATAAATCGGGCTCAGGGATACCAGACGGGTGAGGATCGGCGACGAAGGGCCAGCAGCGATCAGGTTGCCTGCGGTGATCTCGATCTTGCCGACGCGGCCGGTGATCGGAGCGCGGATTTCGGTGTAGCCGAGATTGAGGGCTGCTGACTGCAGCACGGCGCGGGCTGCACCAAGGTCTGCCTCTGCACTTGCCAGGCCGTTGCTGCGCTGATCGACTTCGCTTTGCGATACGGCATTGGAGGCCAGCAATTGCGTGCCGCGCTTCAGCTCGACACGGGCCAGTGAGGCTCGTGCTTCGGCTGCGGTAACACTGGCTTGCGCCCGGGCGACCTCGGCCTGGTAGGGGGCGGGATCGATGGTAACGAGCAGGTCGCCCTTCTTAACGATTGCACCTTCCTGGAAATGCACCGACTGGATGGCACCCTGAACGCGGGAGCGTAGCTCGACATGATCCACAGCTTCGAGGCGGCCCGAGAACTCGCTCCATTGGGTCACGGACTTCGCTTCGACAACCGCAACGGAGACAGGAATAGCAACAGGCGCTGCGGTCGAGGCATCGGCCGCGTTGCCGCTGCCGGCCGGGCTTCCCAGCAGATCGAAATAAATTGTCGGCGAGATGGTCGCGACTGCAAGCACGAGGCCAGTGGTGAGAAGCTTGGTTCTGAAAGTTCCGAATGACATGGCGGTTATCCTGAATTTCTGCCCCGGGTGTGGGCTGCCTTGTGTCCATCGTGGGAGGCGAAGGATTTGGGCGAGGGTTGCATTGACGTTCAATACCGTTCGGTATAGAAATAAGTTCTGAAGCCGATCACTGTCAATCGAATTATGTACCGATCGGTATAAAAAAATTCGGGAGGGCCCACCCCATGGGACGGCCAAGAGAGTTTGATGTCGATGATGCCCTGGAAACGGCCATGGAGCTGTTCTGGCGTAAAGGCTATGAGGGCACGTCTCTGACCGACCTGACCGAGGGCATGGGCATCACCAAGCCGAGCCTCTATGGCGTCTTTGGTAATAAGGAAGGCCTATTTCTCAAGGCCCTGGAGCGCTACGAGCGCACCAAGATGAACTTCTTCCATGAAGCGCTGAAAGAACCAAAGGCGCGCGATGTTGCCGAGAAGATTCTCAGGGGCTTTGCCGATTCCCAGACTGCGGAAACCGGGCCGAGCGGCTGTCTTGGGATCAATGGCGCACTCGCCTGCAGCGAGGCTGCTGCGGAAATTCAAAAATGTCTGATTGAAAACCGCCACCGTGGTGAACGCGAGCTGAGCAAGCGGTTCGAGCGCGCTGCGGAGGAAAGCGACCTTCCGGCCGGGCACGAGCCCTACGACCTTGCCCGCTATATCATGACGATCTCACAGGGGACCGCCATTCAGGCGGCGTCCGGCGCGGACCGGCCGGCGCTCTATCGCGTCATCGATATGGCGCTGCAGTTCTGGCCCGAAACCGTCGCGCAGAACTGAATCAAGCAGTTACCGAAGTTCCCTATACAACATGATCAGTGTTTCGGCGATATCGTCACTCGTCCGTCATCTTGCCGCTGCGTGATTCCAGCCGATACCGGTTGCCGGGATAGATCAGCCGCGCAAAAGAGACGACTCGTTTCGACGACCAGGTGCGGCGGCGAATGAGCAGGCAAGGCTCGGTGCGAAGGATAACCAGCAACTTGCATTCCCATGGCTGCGGCATGGCAGCTTCGACGATATGTTCGGATCCGCTCAAGGGTGCTTCGGCTGTCAAATAAGCATTCGGCGTCTGCGCCGTAAAGTCCTGCTCCAGGTAACCTGGCGCTGCTTCCGGGTTGACGAAGCGGTCTTCGATCTGGACCGGAACGCCGTTTTCGCTGTGGACGATCAATGAATGAAACACCGGTGCGCCGATCGATAGCCCGAGTGCATCGGCGATGTCCGGGGCGGCCGTCTCCTGCGCCAG
Organism: Hyphomicrobiales bacterium; assembly: GCA_900468065.1. Classification (GTDB taxonomy): domain Bacteria; phylum Pseudomonadota; class Alphaproteobacteria; order Rhizobiales; family Rhizobiaceae; genus Pararhizobium. The sequence goes on from UBTA01000021.1 coordinate 36,674, forward strand.
AACCACCACGGACGCCTGATGCGTATGGCCCCGCTCGTCGATCTCCTCGGCGATGTTGCGGACTTCAAAGAGTTCTGAATAGCCCTTGCGCTCGGCAACGAAGGAGCCAACACCCTGGATTCGCACCAGTTCGCCTTCGCTCGCCAGTTCCCTCAGCGCCCGGTTGGCCGTCATCTTGCTGACGCCCAGTTCCGCGACCAGTTCGTTCTCTGAGGGGACGCGGTGTTTTGGCGGCCATTCACCACTCTGGATGCGGTCGAGGATCATTTGCTTGACGCCGGCATAAAGCGGTGAGCCGTCATTGTCGCTGGTGTCCCACTTTAACGGAGCGTTATGGTCGTTGCTTCGTTTCATATGCTTATTCCTTGGGCGGAATTAATTTTGCATTCAAATGCAGCCGCCCACTTGCATACCATAAAAATTAGCATATGGTACCATATACAACATGGATGTTCCGGGGCATTTTTCGCCCGTTATCCATCAAGATATTTGTGAGGCCGGCGCAGATCGGCGGACGTTGTTGAAGATAAACCTCAGAGGAACGTGAACATGAACCTGTCAAAATTCCTGATGGCTGGTGCCATTGCATCCGCAACTCTTGCCGCTCCGATGGCTCAGGCCAAGGACTGGAAGACCGTTACCATCACGCTTGAGGGCGCCTATGCGCCGTGGAACCTCACCAATCCCGACGGCACGCTCGGCGGTTTCGAGCCGGAACTGGCCAAGTATCTCTGCGACCATATGAAGGTCGAGTGCACGCTGGTTGCCTCCGACTGGGATGGCATGATCCCGGCACTCAACGCCGGCAAGTTCGACGTCATCATGGATGCTCTGTCGATCACCGAAGAGCGCAAGAAGATCATCGATTTCACTATTCCTTATGCCCATACGCACGCCGCTTTTGCGACGCTGAAGGATAGCCCGCTGGCAAACGCTGCCGGCACCGGCACGGTCGTCAAGCTTGATCCGGGTGCGACAGGCGTCAAGGAAGTCGAGGCGATGAAGGCGGCCTTTGCCGGCAAGACCATCGGCATCCAGGCCGCCACCGTCTATTCAAAGTTCGTCTATGACAACTTCGGCGATATCGCCACGGTGCGTGAATACAAGACCGGCGCCGAGCGCGACCTCGATCTCGAAAGCGGCCGTATCGATCTCGTTTTCGATGACGCCGTCTACCTGATTTCTGCCTTTGAAAAGTCCAACGGAACGCTCGGTTTCACCGGCCCTGAAATCGGCGGCACGATCTTCGGTAGCGGCGAAGGCCTTGGCATCCGTCAGGCAGATACGGACCTGCGCGACATGTTCAACAAGGCGATCGAGGCAGCCCTTGCCGACGGCACGATCAAGACCCTTTCGATGAAGTGGTTCAAGACCGACGTCACCCCCTGATCCCAAGTTTCCCCGCCGCTTGCTATTTTGCCTGCGGCGGGCACACTTGCTGCGGCAGGCCGCTCTCTCAACAGGTGCGGCCTTCCATATCCACTTGAAGATCGGGAATCCGGCCTTGCCGGGAACAACGGGACGCCTGCGGCATGGCTTTACTTCAAATGATCGGATTTGGCCCCACCGGCTGGGGCGGGTTGCTGCTTGTGGCAGCCCTGATGACGCTGTGCGTCACCGCCGTAGCCCTATTGATCGGCGCTATCCTGGGTACGCTCGTTGCCTGGGCGAAGCTCTCGGGCAGCCGGATCATGAGAACGATCGGCGGCATCTACACCACGGTGTTTCGTGGCGTTCCCGAGCTGTTGATCATCTATCTCGTCTATTTTGGTGGCTCCAGTGCCGTCACCGCCATCGGAACGGCCATGGGCTATGAGGGCTTTCTCGGCCTTCCCTCCTTTGCAGCCGGTGCGCTTGCCGTCGGCATCATCTCCGGCGCCTATCAGGCCGAGGTGTTTCGCGGCGCTTATCTCGCCATTCCCAAGGGGGAACTGGAGGCGGCGCAGGCAATCGGCATGAACCGCGGCTTGCGTTTCCGCCGCATCATCGGGCCGCAGGTGTTTCGTTTCGCCATTCCGGGGATCGGCAATGTCTGGCAGCTCAGCCTCAAGGACTCGGCGCTGGTTTCTGTCACAGGCCTTGCCGATCTGATGCGCACCAGCCAGGTCGCGGCGGGATCGACCCGGCAGCACTTCCTGTTCTTCATTGTCGGCGGCTGCCTCTATCTGATCATGACCAGCTTCTCCGACCGGATTTTCAACAGCGCCGAAAAGCGCGCCAATCGCAGCATGCCGACTAGCCTCGGCCAGGCCTGATCAAGGAGACGCGCGATGGACATCGCCTTCATGTTCGAGACCATGAAAACGCTGCTGGCCGCTCTGCCGATGACGCTGGCGCTGTTTTCCCTTTCCGTCTTCTTCGGCGGCATACTGGCGCTTCTCATCGTCTGGATGCGCGTCAGCGGCAATGCCGCCGCCCGTAATTTTGCCAAAGGCTACATCTTCATCTTTCGCGGCTCGCCGCTTTTGATCCAGATGTTTCTGATCTTCTATGGCCTCGGCCAGTTCGGCTTCATCCGCTACAGCTTCCTGTGGCCGGCGCTGCGCGAACCGTTCGTCTGCGCCGTGCTATCGCTGGCGCTCTGCACCGCCGGTTATTCCGCCGAAATCTTCCGCTTCGGCCTGCGGGCCATTCCGGCCAAGGAGATCGAGGCGGCGCGGTCCATCGGCATGTCCGGCTTCCTTCTGACGCGCCGCATCCTCGCACCAATCGCCTTTCGCCATGCGCTTCCGGCCTATTCAACCGAGGTGGTGATGATGGTGAAATCGACGGCGCTTGCCAGCCTCGTCACCGTCTGGGAAGTGACCGGTGTGGCGCAGCGGCTGATCTCGCAGACCTACCGCACGATGGAAGTCTTCCTCTGTGCTGCAGCCATCTATCTCATCCTCAACTTCATCATCCTGCAGGCCATGGCGCTGCTTGAATACAAGCTGACCCCGCATCGCCGCGCTGCTCCCCTTTTCCCGGTGCCGCAACGATGAACGCCGCGACCCTCAACCAGACTGGAACGACCATGGCAGGCACGACCCGGCTTTCCGTCCGCAATATCCGCAAGAGCTTCGGCACGCATGAAGTGCTGCGCGGCATCTCGCTTGAGGCTCGCGACGGCGACGTCATCTCGCTGCTCGGCGCCAGCGGCTCGGGAAAATCGACCTTCCTGCGCTGTATCAACCTTCTGGAAATTGCAGATCACGGCGAGATTTCCGTCGATGGAGAATTGATCCAAATGCAGCAGCGCGGGGGAAAGAACGTTCCGTCCGACCGCCGTCAGGTGGACCGGATCCGTTCCGAACTGGGCATGGTATTCCAGTCCTTCAATCTCTGGTCTCACATGACGATCCTCGAGAATGTCATCGAGGGGCCGGTTCATGTGCTGAAGCGCCCGCGCGCCGAATGTATTGCAGAAGCCGAGGTGCTCTTGGAAAAGGTCGGGATCGCGGAAAAGCGTCATGCCTATCCTGCGCATCTCTCCGGCGGTCAGCAGCAGCGTGCGGCGATTGCCCGCTCGTTGGCAATGCGGCCCAAGGTGATGCTGTTCGACGAGCCGACATCGGCGCTCGATCCGGAACTGGTCGGCGAAGTGCTGCGCGTCATGCGCTCGCTGGCCGAAGAGGGCATGACCATGCTGGTCGTCACCCATGAGATGAGCTTTGCCCGCAACGTCTCCAACCGGGTGATCTTCATGAAATCCGGCGAGATCGACAGCGACGGCGCGCCGGAAGAATTGTTCGGTTCCGGCGGTTCGCCGAGCTTCCGCCAGTTCATCGGCAATTTCGGAGGCTGATCGTGCAGGACATCGTGCTTGAGACGGCGCTCGACTGGCGCGCCGTGGCGGCGGTTGCCGATGGTGCAACGCTTTCTCTTTCTGACGCTGCGAAACAGCGGATCGAAACGGCGAGCCGTATCGTGTCTGCGATCGTCGAAAGCGGCGTGAGGGCCTATGGCGTCAATACCGGTGTTGGCGCGCTCGCCGATACGGTGGTTGATCGCCTTTCGCAGAGCCGTTTGTCGCGCAATATCATCTTGAGCCATGCCTGCGGTGTTGGTCCGCTGCTGGAGGCGCGGGAAGTTCGAGCCATTATTGCAGCCCAGATCGCCAATTTTTCCCATGGCCATTCCGGCGTGCGCCCAGTGATCGTAGAACTGCTGCAGACCTTTCTGCGCGAAGACTGCATTCCCGAAGTGCCGTCCAAGGGGTCGGCGGGTTATCTCAGCCACAATGCCCATATTGCGCTGGTGTTGATCGGCGAAGGCAAGGCGCGGCTGAAGGGCAGGCGGGTAACCGGTGCCGAGGCTTTGGAGATGCTTGGCGTCACGCCGCTGGTTCTGCAGGCAAAGGAAGGCTTGAGCCTCGTCAACGGCACGGCTTGCTCCACAGGGCTTGGGGCCGTGGCCCTGGCGCGCGCGGAGCGGCTGCTGGACTGGGCCGACGCCATCGCGTCGATGACGATCGAGGCACTTGGCTGCCAGATGACTGCCTTCAATGCTGATGTAATCGCCCTTCGCAAGTCGGCGGGGATCGAGAAGGTCGGCAAGACTTTGCGCGCGCGTCTCGCTGGCAGCGGTCTGATCGAAGCTGCCAAAGGCGCACGCACGCAGGATGCTCTTAGCCTGCGTTCTGTTCCGCACGCGCACGGGGCTGGCTGGGATGTGTTCGATTTCGCGGACTCCGTGGTTAATCAGGAACTGGCTTCGGTGACCGATAACCCGGCCGTCTCCGGTACACCGGAGGCGCCGGTGGTGTCGTCCGAGGCGCATGCCGTGGCGCCGGCGCTGGGACAGGCTCTGGATAGTCTCGCCATCGCCATTGCCCAGATTTCGATGATGAGCGAACGCCGGATCGACCGTCTCGTCAATCCTCTGGTCAGCGGTCTTCCGGCCTTTCTGGCCCTCGATCCGGGTGCTGGATCCGGCTTCATGATCGCGCAATATACGGCAGCGGCCCTCGCTGCGGAAAACCGCCGCCTTGGCGCTCCGGCAAGCCTTGATGGCGGCATTACGTCGGCGCTGCAGGAGGATTTCCTCGGGCATCCGACAGCCGCGGCCAACAAGCTGCTCGCCGTGATCGACAATGCCGAGCAAATCCTCGGTATCGAATTTACCGTTGCCGCGCAGGCACAGGATTTCAAGGCTAATGTGGCGCCGCGTGCTGAGGGCACCGACGGGCTCTATCGCCTTATCCGCGCGGATATGGCAACCTATGCCGATGACCGGCCGCTCGGCTGGGATCTGGAAAAGGCCCGCGATCTGCTGCGCTTATCGCCGCCTCCGCACATCTGAAACTCCCGAAAGGATACTGCCATGACCGCCCATTTCGACGTTGCTGTTGTCGGCCTTGGCGCCATGGGCAGCGCTGCCACCGCGCATCTGGCTGCCCGTGGCGTAAAAGTGATCGGCATCGATGCCTGGCATCCGGCGCATGCGCTGAGTTCGTCGCATGGCGACAGCCGTTTGATCCGGCTCGGTTATTTCGAAGATCCGTCCTATGTGCCGCTGCTGCAGCGCGCCTATGCTAATTGGCGGGCGCTGGAAGCGCGGCTGCGCGAGGATATCCTCACCATCACCGGCGTGCTGCAGATCGGCAAGCCCGACAGCAAGATTGTCAGCGGTACCAAGAAGAGTTGCACCCTTCACAACCTGCCGCTGGAAACCCTTGATCCCGGCGAAATGCGCCGTCGCTTCCCCGTGTTTTCGCTAGATGCAGACGAGATCGCATTGCTCGATCCGCAGGGCGGTTATCTGCGTCCGGAGGTGGCCGTCATGGGGCATCTGAAACTCGCTGCCGCCGATGGCGCGGCGCTGCATTTCGGCGAGAAGGTGACGGCGATAGAGCCAGTTGATCATGGTGTCGCGATCGTTTCCGATACCGGGCGCTATACGGCCAGCAAGGTCATCGTCGCGACCGGCTCGTGGATCGGCGAACTGGTGCCTGACTTGCGCAATCACGCCGTGCCGATCAAACAGGTCGTCTCCTGGTATCAGCCCACCGACGGTTTCGTCACCATGCCGCAACGCATGCCGGTGTTCATCCGCGACGAGGGTGAAAACGGCTCGTTCTTCGGCTTTCCGGCGATCGGCGTTGACGGCGTCAAGGTCGGCCGTCATGCGCATTTCCGCGAGCCGATCGATCCGAACCAGCCCAATCCGGCCGTCAATGACAAGGATACGGATCTGCTCGACAGCTTCATCAAGCGCCGTCTGCCGGCCGCTGCCGGACTGCGCGTGCGCTCCACCACCTGCCGTTATACAATGCTGCCGAGCGAGGATTTTCTGCTCGACCTTTTGCCGGGCGACAAGCGCATCGTCGTGGCGTCGCCGTGCTCCGGCCATGGGTTCAAGTTTACCAGCGTCGTCGGCGAAATCCTTGCCGATCTGGCGCTGGAGGGCGGTACGGACCTGCCGATCGGGGCCTTCTCGTTTGCGGCAATGGACCGGTTTCTGGCAGCGCGGGCGGCATAATATGACGTACACGTTTGAACCCGCAGCAGAAACCTTCCTTGGGCTGCCAGCTGCGGCCGCGGCCCGGCCGGGTTCCGTTGCGATTTTCGGTGCCGTGCATGGAACGGCCTACCCCTACACCGTTTACGGCGCTTCCGTCACAGCATCGCCAGACGCCGTCCGTCGGGCGATCACGACAGCCTCCGTGCACATCGACCATTGGGATTTCGATTTCGACGGTCCGTTGTTGAACGACGGCGCTCTGGATGTGGTTGATCTTGGCGATGTCGCCACCAAACATGATGACAACCCTGGCAACCGTAAAGCGATCGAGGCGGCAACGCGGGATATCCGCTTGACGGGTGCCATTCCGATCCTGATTGGTGGCGATGATTCCGCCGCCATCCCCTTCATGCGTGGTCTTGCCGATGTCGATGCCCTGCACATCCTGCAGATCGACGCCCATATCGACTGGCGCGACCGGATCGGCGACGAGCCGCTTGGCTATTCCAGCACGATGCGGCGCGCCTCCGAGCTTCCGTTCGTGCGCTCCATGACCCAGGTCGGTATTCGCGCCGTCGGCAGTGCGCGCCGCGAAGAGGTAGAGACTGCAAAGGCTTGGGGTTCGCGGCTGGTGACGGTGCGCCAGATGCGAGCAAGCGGCGTGGCCGAGATCGCTGATGCCATCCCGCGTGATGGTGCATTGCTCATCCATATTGATGTCGATGCGCTCGATCCGTCGATCTGCCCGGGCGTCAATGCAATGTCGCCCGGAGGTCTATGGCTCGAGGAAGTCACCGATCTCATCGCCTCGGCTATGACTGGCCGCACACTTGCCGGCTTCTCGATCGTCGAGTTACAGCCGGCAAACGACGTCAATTCCGTGACGGCGACTGTTGTTGGCCGGTTGATTTGCCATGTCCTGGGCAATCTGGCCCGCAATAATGGCCGTTAGACGGGGCTGATGCGGATCAGGTAGGCCTCAGCCGGCATATCGGAACTGATGCGGCAAGGTCTTTCGATGATGGCACAGTCGAGCCGGGCCAGCTCCTCGCCGTGCTCACCACTATCGATCCGCAGATTGCCAAGCGACAGAAGCATCGTCATGCCGCCTTCGGCATCGAGAGGATGATCGCCTTCGAACACGCGCCGTTCGACCCGGTGCGCCCATTGGCCCCGCCGGGTCATGATGTTGAGATCGACGATGGTGCCCGATACGAGCCGGGCAGATGTTGCTACATCGGCGGGAAAGGCGAGTGGTTGTGATGTTTTGGTCAACACGACGGGCTTCCGTCCGGTAATATCCAGTTCCATGCCTTCGCCTTCAAGGATCGACAGGGTCCGGTCGATCCCGGCAAAGACCGAGAATGGTCCGTCGCTGGCAACCGTTGCCATGCTGATGCGCCAGCCGAACGCTGACAGATCTGCCTCCGGCGGAAACACCGCAATCTCCACCGTCTCGCCGCCGCCGTTTTTCCACGGCATGCGGCGGTAGTCCCTGGCTCTTTGGATGTGCAACTGTCTGTGAGGCGGCGTTTGTGGGTCGTGCATTGCAAACCTCTGTGGAGTGGACTAAGTTTAGTGGACTAAGTCCGAAGGAGGACGATGATGGAAACTGTCAATATTCACGAAGCCAAGACGCATCTGTCGCGCCTGATGGAGAAGGTCTCAAAAGGCGAGTCCTTCATTATCGCCAAGGCCGGAAAGCCGATCGGTAAGCTGGTGCCGCTGGATGAGGCAGACGCCCCAAAAAAACGGCGGATCGGTTTCATGAAGGGCATGTTCAAGACGCCCGATGATTTCGATACGATGATGGCCGAAGAGATCGAGGAGATGTTTTACGGCAATCCAGACAAGTTTAAAGATCGATGAGATTTTTGCTTGATACGCATTTCCTTCTCTGGGCTGCTGAGGAATCACATCGGCTGCCTCAAGCGGCCGCTGATTTGCTGGAAGATGAAGAAAACGAATTCTTCTTTTCCGTCGCCAGTATCTGGGAAGTCGCCATAAAGGTCGGCCGCCGTCCCAACTTCGAGATTACCGCCGGCCTGCTGCGGCGGTTTCTCATTGAGAGCGGTTTTCAGGAACTCATCGTAACGGGCGACCACGCAGTTGCAGTCGAAAGTCTTCCACCTTTTCACAAAGATCCCTTCGACCGCATGTTGATTGCGCAGGCGTTCTTCGAGGGTTTGGTTCTCTTGACCGTTGACAAGACCGTCGCAAAATACGGCGGTCTTGTCAGGCTGGTCTGAAGCCTCAGTTCCCCAAAATACCCGGCAACCGCAGACCCTTTTCCTTGGCGCAATCGATGGCGATATCATAGCCCGCATCGGCGTGGCGCATGACGCCGGTGGCCGGGTCGTTCCAGAGCACACGCTCGAGGCGGCGGGCGGCATCGTCGGTGCCATCGGCGCAGATGACCACGCCCGAGTGCTGGCTGAAGCCCATGCCGACGCCGCCGCCGTGATGGAGCGATACCCAGGTGGCACCGGATGCGGTGTTGAGCAGGGCGTTGAGCAGCGGCCAGTCGGACACGGCGTCCGAACCATCCTTCATCGCTTCGGTCTCGCGGTTCGGCGAGGCGACGGAGCCTGAATCGAGGTGGTCGCGGCCGATGACGACGGGGGCGGAGAGTTCGCCGGTCCTGACCATCTCGTTGAAGGCGAGGCCGAGGCGGTGGCGATCGCCGAGGCCGACCCAGCAAATGCGCGCTGGTAGACCCTGGAAGGCGATGCGCTCGGCAGCCATGTCGAGCCAGTTGTGCAGGTGCTTGTTGCCGGGCGTCAGTTCCTTCACCTTGGCATCGGTCTTGCGGATATCTTCCGGATCGCCAGACAAAGCTGCCCAACGGAACGGACCGATGCCGCGGCAAAACAGCGGGCGGATATAGGCTGGCACGAAGCCCGGGAAGGAGAAGGCGTTTTCCAGGCCCTCATCCTTGGCGACCTGGCGGATGTTGTTGCCATAGTCAAAGGTCGGGACGCCCATGTCCTGGAAGGCGATCATCGCTTCAACATGTTCGCGCATCGAGGCGCGGGCGGCCTTTTCGACGGCCTTCGGATCGCTTTCGCGTTTTTCCTTCCACTCTCCCATCGTCCAGCCCTTCGGCAGGTAGCCGTTGATCGGGTCGTGGGCCGATGTCTGGTCTGTCACCATGTCGGGGCGGATGCCGCGGCGAACCATTTCCGGCAGGATTTCGGCGCAGTTGCCGAGCAGGCCGACGGACTTGGCTTCGCCGGCAGCGGTCCAGCGCGCGATCATCTCCATCGCCTCGTCCAGCGTTTCGGCCTTTTCATCGACATAGCGGGTGCGCAGGCGGAAATCGATCGAATCGGGATTGCATTCGACCGCAAGGCAGCAGGCGCCGGCCATGACGGCCGCCAGCGGCTGGGCGCCGCCCATGCCGCCCAGACCGCCGGTCAGCACCCATTTGCCCTTGAGATCGTCGTCATAATGCTGGCGTCCGGCCTCGACGAAGGTCTCGTAGGTGCCTTGGACGATCCCCTGCGTGCCGATATAGATCCACGAGCCGGCCGTCATCTGGCCGTACATGGCAAGGCCCTTCTTATCCAGCTCGTTGAAATGATCCCAGGTCGCCCAATGCGGCACGAGATTGGAATTGGCGATCAGCACGCGCGGCGCATCCTTATGGGTGCGGAACACGCCGACCGGCTTGCCCGACTGCACCATCAGCGTTTCGTCTTCATTGAGGTCACGCAACGTCTCGACGATCTTGTCGAAATCGGCCCAGGTGCGGGCGGCCCGGCCGATGCCGCCATAGACGACCAGCTCGTGCGGGTTTTCGGCGACTTCCGGATCGAGATTGTTCATCAGCATGCGAAGCGGTGCTTCGGTCATCCAGGATTTTGCCGTCAGCTTGGTGCCACGGGCGGCGCGGACGTCGCGGATATTGTGACGAGGATTGGTCATTTTGTTCCCCTTTTGGTGTGTGCCAGTGTCAGCGCTACTGTTTCGATGCGCGTGAGAATGTCTTTGAGGTGAATGCGAAGTTTGGCAGCCTTGGCCTCGTCATAGTGGAAAGGCGGGGCTTCCGTGCTCAGGTGCGTGGCTTGCGCCAGTTCCATCTGGATGGTTTGAACGCCATTTTCCTGATCGCTGTAATGGCGCGTCGTCCACCCGCCCTTGAAGCGGCCGTTGAGGATGCTGGTATAGCCTTCAGCATTCAAAACGACATCGACGGTTGCGTCCTGGATAGCCGGATCGCAGGTCTTGCCCATATCGGTGCCGACGTTGAAGTCCGGCAAGGTGCCTTCGAACAGGAACGGGATGTCCGATCGGATCGAATGGCAATCATAGAGTACGGCAATGCCGTGTATGGCCTTCACCCGCTCGATTTCGGCCAAGAGTGCCGCATGATAGGGCGCATGGAACTCGGCGAGACGGGCGGCGATGTCGGCTTCGGTCGGCTCCTCGCCGTCCTTCCAGATCGGGACACCGTCGAAATCCGTTTCCGGAATGAGGCCGGTGGTGTTCTGCCCGGGGTAGAGGCTGACGCCTTCCGGATCGCGATTGGCATCGAGGACGTAGCGATGGAAGGTGGCGCGCACCGTCGTCACGTTTGGAAGCAGACCATCGTAGAGGTGATGGATATGCCAGTCGGTATCGGTGAGCAGCCGGCCGGTGTCGTTGAGGCGCTCCCAGATGGCTGGCGGGACATCGGTGCCGGTGTGCGGGAAACCGAGAATGATCGGCGATGTGCCCTGTTTGACTTCGAAGACGGGTTTGGTCATTGAAATTTCCTTCCCGATTTTCTTATGGGGTATTCAACTTCTCCGTCATTCCTGTGCTTGTCACAGGAATCCAGCGCGCCCAAGTCCTTGGGCGCGGAAGACTCGTTCAGCGGCGAAACCAGTTCATTCACGGCGCCGACGCGCCGTGGCTGGATTCCTGTGACAAGCACAGGAATGACGGCATTGCTTGGGCTCCCCTGGGAAAATGAAGAGAGTTGCGGGGCGTTCATATCACGCCTCCAGGACCGGCAGAATGCCGTTTGAAACCGCGGCATTCAGTGCGCCGGTGGCAATGAGGTCGCTGGCTGCCTTGAGGTCGGTCGCCATGTAGCGGTCCACCTCTAGCGTTGCGACGACCTTGCGGATCGCGCCGATGGCATTGGTCAGTTCCGGGCTGGTGACGAGCGGGGCGCGGAAATCGATGCCCTGGGCTGCCGTCAGCGCCTCGATGCCGATGATGGAAAAGAGGTTGTCAGTCATCTGCAGCAGGCGACGGGCGCCGTGGCAGGCCATCGAGACATGGTCTTCCTGGTTGGCCGAGGTCGGCGTCGAATCGACCGAGGCCGGGTGCGACATCTGCTTGTTTTCAGACATCAGCGCTGCGGACGTGACTTCGGCAATCATCAGGCCGGAGTTGAGGCCTGGCTTCTTGGCGAGGAACGCCGGCAGGCCATAGGAGAGGGCCGGATCGACCAGCAGCGCGATGCGACGCTGTGAGATCGCGCCGATTTCGCAGATCCCAAGTGCGATCTGGTCGGCGGCGAAAGCCACCGGCTCGGCGTGGAAATTGCCGCCGGAGACAACGGAATTGTCCGACAGGACCAGCGGATTGTCGGTGACGGCATTGGCCTCGATTTCCAGCGTGCGGGCAACGGAGCGCAGAAGATCGAGGCAGGCGCCATCGACCTGCGGTTGGCAGCGGATGCAATAGGGGTCCTGAACCCGCTCGTCACCTTCGATATGGCTTTCGCGGATGACCGAGCCCTTGAGCAGGCCGCGCAGGGCGGCGGCGGCATCGATCTGGCCCTTGTGGCCGCGTAGTGTGTGGATATCCGGATGGAACGGTGCCGAGGAGCCCATCGCCGCATCGGTCGAAAGCGCGCCGGTGATCAGGGCCGATTGCGCCGCACGATGGGCGCGGAAGAGGCCTGCCAGCGCAAGGGCGGTCGAGACCTGCGTGCCGTTGATCAGCGCTAGGCCTTCCTTGGCGGCCAGCACGACCGGGATCAGGCCCGCGCGTTCCAGCGCTGTGCGGCCGTCCAGCTGTTCGCCGTTGAAGAAGGCTTCACCTTCGCCCATCATCACCGCTGCCATATGGGCAAGCGGGGCCAGATCGCCGGATGCACCGACGGAACCTTTTTCCGGGATGACCGGGATGACGCCTTTGTCGAGCATGCCCTCGATCAGGCGAATGAGTTCGAGCCGCGTGCCGGAAGCGCCACGACCGAGCGAAACCAGTTTCAGCGCCATGATCAGGCGGACGATGTTTTCAGCCAGCGGCTGGCCGACACCGCAGCAATGCGACAGGATCAGGTTGCGCTGCAGGGTGGCGACATCGGCAGGATCGATCTTGATGCTTGCCAGTTTGCCGAAGCCGGTGTTGATACCGTAGACCGGCGCATTGCCGGCGGCGATTTCGGCGATGCGGGCAGCGGCTTTTTCGATGCCCTTGTCGAAGGACGGATCAAGCCGGGCGGGTTCGCCGGTCCAGTAGATGGTTTCGAGGGTCGAAAGCGGGACGGAGCCCGGCTGAAGAATAAGAGTCATAAGTCAGTCCTCACCAATGCGCGGAGCCAGGCTCACGCGTCTCCAATTTCAATGTCCGTTGCGGACGCGCGCATAAAGCGGGTTGAAGCCCATGCGGTAGACGAGTTCGGCCGGTCGCTCGATATTCCAGATGGCGAAATCGGCCCATTTTCCGGGTTCGAGTGTCCCCACTTCGTCGACCAGTCCCAGCGCACGTGCCGCCTCCCGCGTCACGCCGGCAATGCATTCGGTGACCGTCATGCCAAAGAGCGTTGCTGACATGTTCATGGTCAGGAGAAGCGACGTCAGCGGCGAGGTGCCCGGATTGTTGTCGGTGGCGATCGCCATGGCAACGCCTGCCTTGCGGAACAGGTCGACCGGCGGCTTCTTGGTTTCGCGTATGAAATAGAAGGCGCCGGGCAGGATGACCGCGACGGTGCCGCTCTTCGCCATCGCTTCTGCGCCGGCCTCATCGGTGTATTCGAGATGATCGGCCGACAGCGCGCCATATTCAGCAGCAAGGGCTGCGCCATGCAGGTTGGACAGCTGGTCGGCATGCAGCTTGACCGGCAGGCCGTGGGCTTTGGCCGCATCGAAGACCAGCCGCATTTCGTCGGTCGAAAAGGCGATGCCTTCGCAAAAGCCATCGACCGCATCCGCCAGACCTTCAGCGGCGATGGCGGGCAGCATTTCGCCCACGACCTTGGCGATGTAGCCGGCCTTGTCGCCCTTGAATTCCGGCGGCAGCGCATGGGCGCCGAGGAAGGTCGTGCGGATGGCGACATCGCGTTCGTCGCCCAAGCGGCGCGCAGCGCGCAGCGCCTTGGCTTCATTTTCGAGGTCGAGGCCGTAGCCGGATTTGACCTCGACGGTGGTGACGCCCTCGGCAATCAAAGCATCCAGACGGGGAAGGGTTTGTGCGACGAGATCGTCTTCGCTGGCTTGCCGCAGCGAGCGGACGGAGGAAACGATGCCACCGCCGGCACGGGCGACCTCTTCGTACGTTGCGCCGGCAAGCCGCATTTCGAATTCGTTGGCGCGGTCACCAGCATGAACGAGATGGGTGTGGCAGTCGATCAAACCGGGGGTGATCCAGCGGCGGCCGCAATCGATAATCTCGGCGGCATTTTCGATCGGAAAGGGCAGGCTGGTTTCGTCGCCGACGTAGAGGATGCGGCCGTCCTGAACGGCAATGACGCCGTTTTCGACGAGGCCGAGACCCGGCAGGGCGGGGTTCAGGGTCGCCAGCCGTGCATTGCGCCAGAGGCGGTCGCAGGCGGTGGGCCGGGTGCTGTCTGGTGCCGATTTTATGGAAGACATTATTTTCTAGCCTTTCCTTTTCGTGCTATTATGTATAGACATAAAGAAAATGAGCGCAAGTGGTTTTTTTGACCGAAGCAGTCAGGAAAGGATGAGGCCTTGACCAGCATTCATGTGAAATCGGCTCTGACGCCGGCGGGATGGCAGAAGGATGTGCGGCTGACGATCAAGGGTGGCCGGATCGCCATCGTCGAGGCGGGTGCTGAGGCGCAGGCCGGCGACGAGCGCCACGATATCCTGGTGCCCGGCATGCCGAACCTGCACAGCCACGCGTTCCAGCGCGGCATGGCGGGTCTTGCCGAAACGCGTGGCCCTGGCGCCGACAGCTTCTGGAGCTGGCGCAACGTGATGTACCGCTTCGCCCTGACGATGACGCCGGAACATGCCGAAGCCGTTGCCAGCCAGCTCTATATGGAAATGCTGGAAGCCGGTTTTTCGCGCGTCGGCGAGTTCCACTACCTGCATCACGATATCGATGGCCGCGCTTATGCCGATATTGCCGAAATGGCGCAGCGGATTGCCTCGGCGGCTTCCCGGACAGGGATCGGCCTAACGCTGCTTCCGGTCTTTTACGCGCATTCGACCTTTGGTGGGGCTGCTCCAAACGAGGGGCAGCGCCGGTTCATCAATACGGTCGAGAGCTTCGAGCGGTTGCTCGATGGTTGCCGTTCTGCAGTCAAGGATTTGCCGGATGGCCGCGTTGGCGTCGCGCCGCACAGCCTGCGGGCGGTGACGCCGGACGAGTTAGCCGCTGTCGTTGCCATGGCAAAGGACGGGCCGATCCACATCCATGTGGCCGAGCAGGTCAAGGAAGTGGAGGATTGCATCGGCTGGTCCGGCGCGCGGCCGGTGGAATGGCTGCTCGACAATGCCGGGCTCGATGGCCGCTGGTGCCTCATCCATGCGACCCACATGACCGATGACGAGACCCGCCGCATGGCTGAGAGCAAGGCGATTGCGGGCCTTTGCCCGATCACCGAAGCCAATCTTGGCGATGGTACGTTCAATGCGGTCGTGTTCGGCGAAGCGGGCGGCAAGTTCGGCATCGGCTCGGACTCCAACGTATTGATCGGCCTGTCGGATGAATTGCGCCAGCTTGAATATTCGCAGCGCCTGGCGCATCGCTCCCGCAATGTTCTGGCTGCCCCTGGACAATCGACCGGACGCGCCTTGTTTGACGGTGCTGTTGACGGCGGCGGTATCGCGATGGGTATCAAGGCCGGGATTGCCGCCGGCAATCCGGCCGATTTTGTCAGCCTGCGGGCGCCGGATGGTGATCTCACGGACGATGCGGTTCTGGACTCCTGGCTTTTTGCCAACGGTACGAAGCCCGACGGGGTCTGGGTGGCGGGCCGCAAGCAGGTCGAGGGCGGCCGGCACCACAAGCGGGATGAGATATCGGCCAAATTTTGCAGCGTGATGCGCGAACTGTTGGCCTGAAGGTTCCGGTTCGCTACCACGTCTTTTCCAGACAAGCGGCGCTGAACAGTTTCTGCTAGGACCGAACAGGATGTGTTGAAGGTGAGACCGTGGTGAAATCGCAGGAAATCGACCAGGCCGTTGATATGTCGCTTGCCGAAAGTGCAGGCGAGCTATCGCTGCATCAGCGTATCCTCGGCGATATCGAAGACCGCATCCTGTCCGGCGAATGGCAGCCAGGGTTTCGCATTCCCTTCGAGGTCGATCTGGCCGAGCAGTATAAATGTTCGCGGATGACCGTGAACAAGGCGCTGACGCAGCTGGCAAAGACCGGGCTGATCGAGCGGCGGCGCAAGTCGGGCAGCTATGTCACCCAGCCACGGGCGCAATCGGCCGTTCTGGAAATTCGCGATATCAAGCTGGAAGTCCAGTCGCTCGGTCTTGCCTATGACTACCGCCTGCTGAGCAAAACCCGCCGCCGCAGCAACACTGATGACAAACACCGGCTCGGTCTCAACGCTGCTGCCCCCATTCTGGAGGTGAACTGCACGCATTTCGGGGGAGTGAGGCCATTTTGTTTCGAGCAGCGCCTGATCAATCTGGCAGCTGTGCCCGATGCGGCAGCGGAAACATTTGATCTCGAAGCGCCGGGTCCGTGGCTTCTGAACCGCGTGCCCTGGAGTGCTGCCGAACATACGATCCGCGCCATCGCTGCCGATGAGGCAATTGCAACGGCCCTGGCAGTCCCGAGCGGAACGCCGTGCCTGACGGTCGAGCGGCGGACATGGAGCAACGGTTCCTATGTGACCCATGTCCGGCTGATCTATCCGGGCGAACGGCATGCGCTGATTGCCAACTTCACGCCGTCGCAGCCGAAATAGGTGAAATGGAAGGGGCGGCGCTGGTTATCCGGCGCCGCCCCTTCCATTGGTATCTTACTTCTTCGGCTTTGCGCCGGAGAGTTTTGGAACTTCCTTCTGGGTCGTCGCGGCGAAAGGGGTTGCTGTCTTGACAGCTTCCTTGTCCTTCTTCGGCTTTCTGACTTCCTTGTTGCTCTTTGCCTGTCCCTTGGCCATGTGCTGTCCTTCCTCGTTCGATCTATGGAGGGTGAGCACGGCGGCTCTACCCTTTGGCGTCTTCCAGATTGTCTTCCGTCGTTACCCGTTCGTAGGTCTCGCCTTCGGTGCGAATCCGATATTGCGGCGAACCATCCCGGATGGGCAATGTTGCGAGAATGCGAAAAATCGTTTCGTCGCGCAATGACAAACCGACGGTACTTTTCATCCGGACCTTTTGTCCGATGGAAAAGCGGTGCAGCCGGGACTTGGGCTGTCCTCTGGGCGGGGCGGAGTTGGTAGGCATGGCCGTTCTCCTTGACGTCAAAAATGGAAATGAAAGAAGCGGAGCCTGGCCCCGTCTTGGTCATATCCGCTTTTTTCAAGGAGCGTCTGCCGGGTCGGGAGCTGCCAGTCCATCCGTGGTCAATTCCTGCCGAGTGCCGGCCGGAACCGTTCATATCGCGTATAATAGACGTGCCCGAGCCCCATGGCGATACCAGGGGCGGGACAATCGAAAATTTGGATTGAGATTGGCGGGCCGGTATCACCCAGCACCGCGAGTAGCCAAGCTTTGGCCAAAGAACGATTATGGACAAGGGTAGCGGCAATTGGGGCTCGACGCTACCCTAATACGTTCATTTTCCGGTGTGGGCATCGACGCCGAATTCGAGGCTCATCTGGATGAGTTCGTCCCAAAGGCTTTCGGCAAAACCGCGCAGAACCAGAAGCTCGAAGCTTTCCTTTCCGGTCCGGGAAAGGAGCGCCGATATATGGCCGATCAAGGTCATTGCCGAATGGCCAACCGGGAAATTCGACAGAGCGAGATCGACTGCCGTACCTTTGGCAAGAACAGTTTCGACGGCCGCACCGTTGATGCCGATTCGGACGCGGCCATGGCCTTGATCTGAAATGGACGCCTTACCATCCAGAATCGGTGTCTTGCCGAAAATTTCCGCGGACGAAAGAGGGGCATCGCCGATGACGAACCATTGTCCGGGGCCATAGGGCCGCGCGGCATGCGGCGTACCGTCGCCAATCCGTGGGATCAAACCTTGCAGGTCGCCGCTTCCGCGTGCAGCCAGCACATGCAGCACGTGACCTTCCGGCAGGGCTGCAAGCGTGATCCGCTTAACCGTTGAAGGCGCGCCGAACGAACCGGACTTGGCGTCGGCAAGGGCAGGGCGGTGGAGGAGCGCAAAATCAGCCATGGAGCTTTCCGTTTTCCGGATCAAAGAAGACCGGGCTGCACAGCACGGCCTTGGTATATTCGTTTTTCAGGTCATTCCAGACAGTCACATGCTCGCCGTGGCGCTTCGGACCATGCTTGACCAGGGCGAGGCCGATGGTCGAGCCAAGGTTCGGCGAGTAGCAGCTGGAAGACACATAGCCCTGGTCGTTTTCGAGCGAGGGGACAGCGCCGTCGGAGAGGATATGCGAACCTGTCTTGAAGGTGGTTGCCGGATCAAGCGGCTTGACGCCGACCAGCGAGAGCCGGTCATCCGCCACCAAACCCTCCCGTGAGAGCATTGCCTTCCCGATGAAATCCGGCTTGGCCGCGGAAACCATCTTGGCAAAGCCGAGGTCCGACGGAATGACGGTGCCGTTGATCTCGGAATGGGTGACATGGCCTTTCTCGATGCGCATCACGCCCAGCGCCTCGACGCCATAGGGGCAGATGCCATGCGGCGCGCCCGCCTCGATGATCGCATCGGCAATTGCCTCGCCGTATCCGGCAGGAACGGCCAGTTCATAGGCCAGTTCGCCGGAAAAGGAGATGCGGAAGAGGCGGCCTGTGAGCTTACCGCCGCAGAGCGATACTTCCTTGGCCCCGAGGAACGGGAAGGCCGCGTCGGAAATGTCCTCGTCGACAAGCGTCTGCAGGATCACGCGGGATTTCGGCCCGGCCACCGCGATCTGCGCCCATTGATCGGTCGAGGATGCAAACTGCACGTCGAGATCGGGCCAGAGCGCCTGGGCGCAGAATTCCAGATGGTTCATGACGCCAGCCGCATAAGCCGTGGTCGTCGTCATAAAGAAATGGGTTTCACCCAGACGGCTCGTCGTTCCGTCGTCGTAGATCATTCCGTCTTCGCGCAGCATCAGGCCGTAACGCGCCTTGCCGACCGGCAGCTTCAGGAAGGCGTTGCAATAGATGCGGTTGAGGAATTCGGCGGCGTCCTTGCCGAAGATCTCGATCTTGCCGAGGGTGGAGACATCACAAATGCCGGCATTCTTGCGCACGTTCAGCACTTCTCGATCGACGCTTTCGCGCCAGGTCGTTTCGCCAGTTTTCGGGAACCAGGAGGAACGGTACCAGAGACCCGTTTCGACGAAGACCGCACCATTTTTCTTGGCCCAGTCGTGCAGCGGCGATTTGCGTACCGGCTGGAAGTGTTTGCCCTTGGAAGCGCCGGTCAGCGCACCGAAGGAGAGCGGCGTATAGAACGGGCGGAAGGTCGTGGTGCCGACATCGGCCGGTGAGACCTTTCGCGCTTCGGCGAGAATGCCGATAGCGTTGATGTTCGACAGTTTGCCCTGATCGGTCGCCATGCCGTTGGTGGTATAGCGCTTGGCAAGCTCGACATGGCCGTAACCTTCGCTGACGGCGAGGCCGAGATCCTTGAGGTGCACGTCGTTCTGATAATCGACAAAGGCCTTGCCCTTCGACCCGTGTATGCGCCAGAGCGGCTTGGAGACGGTCGCTGTGTCTTTGGCCGTGGCAAAAGCGGCGATGACATTCGAGTAGCCGAATGCCTGCAGGGCCGATGCGGCTTTTTCGGCACCATCTGCAAGGCAGGCGTCTATGCTGCCAATGCCTGCGGCAGCGCCCGCCATAGTCAAGCCCTCCTGGATTTCCGGCGCAAGGAACGCGGCCTTAGCATCAGACCAGGCCGGTTTTGCGCCGCGATGGCAGGCGAGATGAATGATCGGGCTCCAGCCGCCGGACATGCCGAGTGCGTCCGCCGAAATGGTTTCCGGGCGGCCGTTGTTGAGGATCGTCACGCCCTTGACGTGTCTGCCACCATTGGCATCGACAACCACGGCGCCGGGCAAGATGCGGGCCTTGCCGGACCATGTGCGTGCCGCATCCGGGCGGCTGTCGATGATGACAGCGACGTCAAGACCGGCCGCTTCCAGATCGGCAGCTGTCGCATAACCCGAGGCATCGTTGGTAAAGATGATGGTGCTTTTTCCGGGCGCGACCGCCTGCCGGTTGAGATAGGAGCGCATGGCGCCGGCCATCATCACGCCGGGAATATCGTTGCCGCCGAACACCAGCGGCCGTTCTTCAGCGCCTGAAGCAAGGATTGCCTGTTTGGCGGCGATGCGCCAGATGCGCTCCACCGGCCTGTTTGGGTTCACCGTTGCCGTGTTCTTCTGCACGCTTTCGACAGCGCCGAAGACATTGCCGTCGTACCAGCCGAAGACAGTCGTGCGGGAGAAAATGCGGACATTCGGCATATCTGAAAGTTCAGCCAGCGTCTGCGCCAGCAGGTCGCCTGCGGATTTTCCAACGACAGGCGCCGTTTCGGACAGAAGCGAGCCACCGGGTTCAAAGCCTTCGTCGGCGAGGATGACGCGGGCACCGGCGCGGCCGGCCGTCAGAGCGGCTGCGAGACCGGAGGGTCCGGCGCCAATTACCAGCAGGTCGCAATGGGCCCAGCATTTTTCGTAACTATCCGGATCGGGCTGATAGGTGGCTCGGCCAAGGCCTGCTGCCTTGCGGATGATCGGCTCATAGACCTTTTCCCAGAAGGCCGCCGGCCACATGAAGGTCTTGTAGTAGAAGCCCGCGCTCAGGAAGGGCGAGAGCAGGCTGTTGACGGCGCCGAGGTCGAAATCGACCGAGGGCCAGCGGTTCTGGCTCTTGGCGGTCAGGCCGCTATAGAGTTCGACCAGCGTGGCGCGGGTATTGGCTTCCGTGCGGCCGCCTTCGCCGATCGTCACCAGTGCATTCGGTTCCGCAGCACCGGCCGTCAGAATGCCGCGCGGGCGGTGATATTTGAAACTGCGGCCGACCAGCTGACGGCCGTTGGCAAGAAGGGCTGAAGCCAGCGTGTCGCCGGCAAAGCCCTGCATCGGCTTGCCGTCGAAGCTGAAATCGAGCGGCTTGGCGCGGTCGATACGGCCGCCCTTGGAAAGACGATAGGACGTCATGCGGTCTCTCCCTCAGCGCTGGCATCCGCGACAGTGTAGATCGTATGGGTCATCGTATCGCGCTCGACCACCAGCCAGCGGCGGCAGCCGGACGTATGGTGCCAATGTTCCCTATGGCGTCCGCGCGGATTGTCGCGCAGGTAGACGTAAGCGTACCAGGCATCCTCACCGGCATCGGGTGCTGGGCGGGTGATGCCGGCGTCGCCGCGGACGGTGAATTCTTCCTTGGGGCGCGGCCCGCAATGGGGGCAGGCGATCAGGCTGGCCATGTCAGTTCCTCAATGCAGATTGGGTTGCGAGCCGACGCCCTTTTCATCGATCATCCGGCCGCGCGCGAAGCGGTCGAGCCGGAAGGCGCGTCCCGTTTCATGCGGCTCGTTCCTGGTGATCAGATGTGCGTAGCAGAAGCCGGACGCAGGGGTGGCCTTGAAGCCGCCGTAACACCAGCCGGCGTTCAGGTAGAGATTGTCGATATGGGTGCGATCGATGATCGGCGAGCCGTCCATGCTCATGTCCATCACCCCACCCCAGGAGCGCAGCACCCGGACACGCGACAAAGCCGGGATCATCGCCACGCCGGCCTCGGCAACATGTTCGACCGTCGCCAGATTGCCGCGCTGGGCATAGGAATTGTAGCCATCGATGTCACCGCCGAAGACGAGGCCGCCCTTGTCCGACTGCGACACGTAGAAATGCCCGGCGCCGAAGGTGACGACATTGTCGATGAACGGCTTCAGTCCCTCGGAAACGAAAGCCTGCAGCACGTGGCTTTCGATCGGCAGTTTCATATCGACCATGTCGGCAACGGTGGTGGAATTGCCGGCCGCCGCCAGCGCCAGCTTGCCGCAACCGATAAAGCCTTGGCTGGTCTCGACACCCACGACGCGGCCGTTTTCGCGGCGGATTCCAGTGACCTCGCAATTCTGGATGATATCCACACCGCGCGAGTCTGCGCCCCTTGCATAACCCCAGGCCACGGCATCATGGCGCACGGTGCCGCCACGCTTTTGCATCAGCGCGCCCTGGATCGGGAAGCGGGCATTGTCGAAATCGAGGAAGGGCAGCATCTGGCGCACCGCGTTGCGGTCGAGCAGGTCGGCATCGACGCCGTGCAGGCGCATGGCATTGCCGCGCCGGGTATAGGCGTCGCGCTGGGCGTCTGAGTGAAAGAGGTTGAGCACGCCGCGCTGCGAGACCATGGCGTTGAAGTTGAAATCCTGCTCAAGCCCTTCCCAGAGCTTCATCGACAGTTCGTAGAACGGGTTGTTGCCCTGCAGCAGATAGTTGGAGCGGATGATCGTCGTGTTGCGGCCGACATTGCCGGAGCCGATATAGTTCTTTTCCAGCACCGCCACATTGGTGACACCAAATTCCTTGGCGAGATAATAGGCTGTGGCCAGGCCATGCCCGCCGCCGCCGATGATGATGACGTCATAGTGGTTTTTTGGGACCGGGCTGCGCCATGCAGGCTTCCAGTCCTTGTTGCCGCGCAGGGCATTCAGAAAAACGGAAAAGGCAGAATAGCGCATGGCAATGGGATCCCGGTGAACCGCGCCGATCATGACAGGATTGCGTTTCTGCACTTGCAGGAAAGAGACTTTTTAAGTCATGATTGGGACATGGTGTCAGAAGACCTGAAAAACGTCCAGAAGATCGGCTTTATCCTTATCCCGGGATTTGCGCTGATGTCCTATGCCTCGGCGGTGGAACCGCTGCGGGCTGCCAATCTGCTGGCCGGCCGGGATATTTATGCGCTCTCGGCACATACACTCGAAGGCACTGTTGGTATGACCTCTTCCGGCATTCCCGTGCCCGCCACGCCGCTGCCGGTCCGTGGCTCCGGTTTCCATACGGTTTTCGTCTGCGCTGGCGGTACACCAGTCGATTGGAATGTTCCGGCGGTGCTTGCCTGCCTGCGCCAGCTTGCCCGCGACGGCGTGCGCATCGGCGGCATTTCCGGCGGTCCCTATCTGATGGCGGCGGCGGGACTTTTGGAGGATCGCGATTTCACGATCCACTGGGAGCATGCATCGGCCCTGATGGAAGCTTTTCCCGGTCTTCTTCCACGCCAGGCGCGCTATGTCATTGACGGCAACCGCATTACCTGCGGCGGCGGCGTGGCGCCGCTCGACATGATGCATGCGCTGATTTCGCAGCGAATGGGATCGGACTTCGCTCGGCGGGTCAGCGACTGGTATCTGCACACCCATGTGGAAAGTTCCGGTGCGCCGCAGCGGGCATCGCTGGCCGAGCGTTACGGCGTCAATCATCCGGGTCTTCTCACCGTGCTGGAGAAGATGGAGGCGACGATCGAAGCGCCGCTCGATCGCCAGACAATGGCGGGGTTGGCGGGCCTTTCGCCGCGTCATCTCGACCGGCTGTTTTCCCGCCAGATGGGGTCGTCCTTCCTTCTCGAATATCGCAAGCTGCGGCTCGATCATGCCCGCCGGCTACTGCAGCAAAGTCCGCTTTCCATCTCGGAAATCGCCTTTGCCACCGGCTTTTCCAGCGCCGGTCATTTCTCACGCAGCTATCGTGCCGCCTTTGGCGAGCCGCCGCGGTCGCAGCGACAAATTGGCAGTGCAGGAACCCGCTGATCAATATTCTTCCTGGTTGAGAAAATTTCACTCTCAGGATAGATTGGAAGGCTTAAAAGCAGGGGGCAACACCGCATGGCAAAAAAGCAGCCACTCATCGATATTGGCCGGACCACGGATGACGAGCGTCCGGCGCTCAAGGCTGCTTTTTCGCAGGACCCGCACGCGCTGCGCGAACCGAAGGAAAACAATCTCGAAATCGCCATCGGCCACGAGGTTCGCGCCTTTCGCAAAAAGCTCGGCATCACGGTCACTGACCTTGCCACCGCCACCGGCATTTCGCTCGGCATGCTGTCGAAGATCGAGAATGGCAATATCTCGCCGTCGCTGACGACGCTGCAATCCTTGTCGCGCGCACTGGGCGTGCCTGTGACGGCCTTCTTTCGCCGCTACGAGGAGCCACGCAACGCCGTCTTCGTCAAAGCGGGTGAAGGTGTCGAGCTGGAGCGGCGCGGAACGCGGGCAGGCCACCAGTACAATCTGCTCGGCCATATCGATAATAATACCGCGGGCGTCATCGTCGAGCCCTACCTGATTACACTGACGGCCGATTCCGATACTTTCCCGACGTTCCAGCATGAAGGCATGGAATTTCTCTACATGCTTGAAGGTGAAGTGGTTTACCGCCACGGCGACCGGCTTTTCACCATGCAGCCGGGGGACAGCCTGTTCTTCGACGCCGATGCACGCCACGGTCCGGAAGAACTGGTCAAGCTGCCGATCCGCTATCTGTCGATCATTTCCTATCCGCAGACTCGCAGCAATATCTAGGATTTTTTCGCTCAAAAATATTGCCTGATAAGAAAATAACTTTCTTCTCAGTTGAAATTCAAAACGGCAGCTGATATCCCTCTTTTCATCAACGAAACGAAGGATTGTCCCCATGTGCGGAATTGTCGGATTGTTTTTGAAGGACAAGAGCCTGGAGCCGCAATTGGGTGCCATGCTGTCCGATATGCTGGTCATCATGACCGATCGCGGGCCGGACAGCGCCGGCATCGCCATCTACGGCTCCCCCTCGAAGGGCCGCGCCAAAATCACCGTTCAATCGGCTGACCCGAAACAGGATTTTGCCGGTCTCGATGCGCTGCTGAAGCCCGTCGATTCGAGCGTGTCAGTAGAGCTGAAAAGCACACATGCGGTCATTGAGACGAATGCCGACAAGGCCTCCGCAGTGCGCGACCTGCTTTCGCAGGAACGGCCCGGAATTCGCGTCATGGGTTCGGGCGATAGTGTCGAGATCTACAAGGAAGTCGGTCTGCCGAAGGATGTGGTCTCCCGCTTCGGCATTCGCGCCATGGGTGGCACGCATGGCATCGGGCATACCCGCATGGCAACGGAATCGGCCGTCACGACGCTCGGCGCCCATCCGTTCTCGACCGGTGCCGACCAGTGCCTGGTGCATAACGGCTCGCTCTCCAACCACAACAACCTGCGCCGCGAACTGGTGCGCGAAGGCATGACCTTCGAGACGCAGAATGACTCGGAAGTTGCCGCCGCTTACCTGACCGCGGAGATGGCCAAGGGCAAGGATCTGGGGCAGGCGCTGACCAGTGCGCTCGATGATCTCGATGGCTTCTTCACCTTCGTTGTCGGCACAAAGTCCGGCTTCGGCGTGGTGCGCGATCCGATCGCCTGCAAGCCGGCGGTCATGGCCGAAACCGATCAATATATCGCGTTCGGCTCCGAATACCGGGCACTCGTCAACCTGCCGGGCATTGAAGATGCCCGCGTCTGGGAGCCGGAGCCCGCCACCGTTTATTTCTGGGATCATGAGAAGGCGGCGTAAACATGGACCTCAGCGTCAAACGAGAAAGTCTGGACACGATGCGCGTATTCGACCTTGCCAAAATGCCGTTGCGCGATCTGAACAGCGCCCTGCACGCCATTGCCCCCGGTGCCAATGACACCAATTTCGAGGTCGTCAATCCACGCGGCAGCCATGCCGTTGCCGTCGGCATTGATCAGCCGGTCACCGTCGAAGTGCGCGGCAGCGTCGGTTATTATTGTGCCGGGATGAACGATGGCGGTGCCGTTACCGTCCATGGCTCAGCCGGTCCGGGCGTTGCAGAAAACATGATGTCGGGAACCGTTGTCATCGAGGGCGATGCCAGCCAGTATGCCGGGGCGACAGGCCGCGGCGGCCTGCTGGTCATCAAGGGCAATGCCGCTTCCCGTTGTGGTATTTCGATGAAGGGTATCGATATTGTCGTCCAGGGCAATATCGGCCATATGTCGGCCTTCATGGGCCAGTCCGGTCATCTGGTGGTGCTCGGCAATGCCGGCGATGCACTTGGAGATTCGCTCTATGAGGCCAAGCTGTTCGTGCGCGGCGAGGTCAAGAGCCTCGGCGCTGACTGCATCGAAAAGGAACTGCGTCCCGAGCATATCGAGAAGCTCGCCGAGTTGCTGGAGAAGGCAGGCATTACCGACGTCAAGCCGCAGGAATTCAAGCGCTACGGCTCGGCCCGCACGCTCTACAATTTCAACATCGATAACGCTGATGCGTACTAAGGCAGGGAACCGTTCATGAGCTATCACAACCCCTATACCCCGCCGCGCAAGTCAGCGACCTTTGACGATTATACGCTTGCCGAAATCCGCCGCGCGGCGGCGACCGGTATCTATGACATTCGCGGTGCCGGCACCAAGCGCAAGGTCCCGCATTTCGACGATCTGCTGTTTCTTGGCGCCTCCATTTCGCGCTATCCGCTCGAAGGCTATCGCGAGAAATGCGACACATCCGTCGTGCTTGGCGCGCGCTACGCCAAGAAGCCGATCGTCCTGAAGACGCCGATCACCATTGCCGGCATGAGCTTTGGTGCCCTCTCGGGCAATGCCAAGGAAGCGCTCGGTCGGGGTGCGACGATCGCCGGGACTTCGACCACCACCGGTGACGGTGGCATGACGGACGAGGAGCGCGGTCACTCACAGACGCTGGTCTACCAGTATCTGCCATCGCGTTACGGTATGAACCCGAAGGATCTGCGCCGTGCCGATGCGATCGAGATCGTCGTCGGCCAAGGTGCAAAGCCCGGCGGCGGCGGCATGCTGCTCGGCCAGAAGATTTCCGATCGCGTCGCCAATATGCGCAATCTGCCCAAGGGTATCGACCAGCGCTCGGCCTGCCGTCATCCCGACTGGACCGGTCCGGACGATCTGGAAATCAAGATCATGGAATTGCGCGAAATCACCGACTGGGAAAAGCCGATCTATGTAAAGGTTGGCGGCGCGCGTCCTTATTACGATACTGCACTTGCCGTGAAGGCCGGTGCCGACGTTGTCGTGCTCGACGGCATGCAGGGCGGTACGGCGGCAACGCAGGACGTCTTCATCGAGAATGTCGGCATGCCGACGCTCGCCTGTATCCGCCCGGCCGTTCAGGCGTTGCAGGATCTCGGCATGCACCGCAAGGTGCAACTGATTATCTCGGGCGGTATCCGTTCAGGCGCCGATGTGGCGAAGGCCCTGGCGCTCGGGGCTGACGCGGTCGCCATCGGTACGGCAGCGCTGGTCGCCATCGGCGATAACGATCCGCACTGGGAAGAGGAATACCAGAAGCTCGGAACGACAGCCGGTGCCTATGATGACTGGCACGAAGGCAAGGACCCGGCCGGCATCACCACGCAGGACCCGGAGCTGTCCAAGCGCCTCGATCCTGTTGCCGCCGGGCGCCGCCTTGCCAACTATCTCAAGGTGATGACGCTCGAAGCCCAGACGATCGCCCGAGCCTGCGGCAAGAACCATCTGCACAATCTGGAGCCGGAAGACCTCGTCGCCCTGACACTTGAGGCTTCCGCCATGGCGCAGGTGCCGCTCGCCGGCACCAGCTGGATCCCAGGTAAGGGAGGCTTCTGACCCGAACATACCTTAGGCCGTTGCACGATCTTAAAAGATAGGCAGCGGCCTTTTTACGAAAAAGTGTCTGAATAATCCAAAGGGGAACACAGTGACACTCGATCTTGCTAGCTTTGCCAAAGACCGTGGCATCAAATATTTCATGATCAGCTATACCGACCTGTTCGGTGGCCAGCGGGCGAAGCTCGTTCCGACGGAGGCGATCGCCGACATGCAGAAGAACGGTGCGGGTTTTGCCGGTTTTGCCACCTGGCTCGACCTTACGCCCGCCCATCCGGATCTGTTCGCGCTTCCGGACGCCTCGTCCGTCATCCAACTGCCCTGGAAAAAGGACGTTGCGTGGGTCGCTGCCGACTGCGTCATGGAAGACCAGCCGGTGGACCAGGCGCCGCGCGTCATGCTGAAACGGCTGATCGCTGAAGCTGCCAAAGAGGGCCTTCGTGTGAAGACCGGCGTCGAGCCGGAATTCTTCCTGATTTCGCCGGACGGTGGCAAGATTTCCGACGAGTTCGATACGGCGGAAAAACCCTGCTACGACCAGCAGGCTGTCATGCGCCGCTATGATGTGATCGCCGAAATCTGCGACTATATGCTCGAACTCGGCTGGAAGCCGTACCAGAACGACCATGAGGACGCGAATGGCCAGTTCGAGATGAACTGGGAATATGACGACGCGCTGCAGACCGCCGACAAGCACTCGTTCTTCAAGTTCATGGTGAAAACGGTTGCCGAAAAGCACGGCCTTCGCGCCACCTTCATGCCAAAGCCCTTCAAGGGCCTGACCGGCAATGGCTGCCACGCCCATATCTCGGTGTGGGATCTGGAAGGCAAGACCAATGCCTTTGCCGACAAGGAGATGCCGTTCGGCCTTTCGGCCCAGGGCAGGACCTTCCTCGGCGGTATCATGAAGCACGCGTCGGCACTCGCTGCGGTTACCAATCCGACGGTCAATTCCTATAAACGCATCAACGCGCCGCGCACCATTTCCGGTGCGACCTGGGCGCCGAATACGGTGACGTGGACCGGCAACAACCGCACGCACATGGTCCGCGTTCCAGGCCCCGGCCGGTTCGAGTTGCGTCTGCCCGACGGTGCGGTCAATCCGTACCTGCTGCAGGCAATCATCATTGCGGCGGGCCTCAACGGTATACGGAAAAATGCCGATCCGGGCCGCCATTGGGACATCGACATGTACAAGGAAGGCCACACCGTAACCGGTGCACCGCTGCTGCCCTTGAACCTGCTCGATGCACTCAGGGAATACGACAAGGACGAGGAACTGAAGGCGACACTCGGCAAGAGTTTCTCCAGCGCCTACCTGAAGCTCAAGCATCAGGAGTGGAATGCCTACGCATCGCATTTCACCGACTGGGAGCGGCAGACGACGCTCGATATCTGAGCGTCAAGCCACGTTCCAAGATCAGAAGAGACGGCATGGCCTGTTCCTGCTATCCGATGTCGCGAAACGGATGGACGGGCAGGCCGGCGTCGCGCTAGCTTCCGTTCCACGATGCTGGGCCGGGAGGGCCAGCCAAGACACAAAGCGAGAGACTGAAACCGATGAAGAGCTACGTTCTGACCGTATCGTGCAAATCCACCCGTGGCATCGTCGCAGCGATCACCGGCTATCTGGCCGACGAGGGCTGTTACATCACCGACAGCTCGCAGTTCGACGATATGGAAACCGGCCTGTTCTTCATGCGCCTGACCTTCATCAGCCAGGAGGGGGCAACGCTCGACAAGCTGAAGG
>UBTA01000044.1 GCA_900468065.1 Hyphomicrobiales bacterium
ACAGAACGATGAGTGGGCCTTTCAACGGGCTCGATACATGACGCTGGAAACCATCGGACAAATGAGCGATGATCCTCTCATCAGCTTGCCGGCAGTGGCGAGCTGATACTCATCCGACCATCTGGGATGAGCCGTGGTCGTCTAAGCTACACCACGTCCTGGGAGTACGTCATGCCAAGCTGATAACTGCTTGTGGGTGCAAGTCCCATCCGGCCAAAGCCTTCGCAGGCAAGCCGGGACCGAGTCTTGCGGGCGTCGCGGTAACGCGGGGTCTGAAGTGTAGACAGGAGCCATGCGGGGTGCGGGAATGAGCCTCGAAAGGTAGATGTTCACGGAGGCCGAGTGTGTTCCTTAAACACGAAGGCAACACGAGTATCATCGTTATGCGAGATGATGCCGCTCCGTCGGGGTCGATGGCCGGATCACGTATGGAAGGCAGTTATCGGAACATGAGAGGCCCGACCGGGTCCGCCAGACTGGTCTCTGGTGGGGGGCAGCAACAAGGCACTGCCGGAGTTGTTGACCGAGCTGAGGTCGGGAGTCGGACTGGTTCATAGTACCAATGAAACCGTTGAAGGAAACGAAACGCGTGGAGGGAAGGGATCGGCCCGAGAGGATCTCGCAAGAGGAGGCCAGGGTCCGGACACAGAGCCGGGTTGTCCTGATGCCAAACCTCGAGCGGGTGAACGCGGCAGCCAGACAGGTTGCCCGAACTCGGTTCACCGCACTGCTGCATCACGTCGATCTAATGCGCTTCATCGTGCATTCAGACGGCAAAAGCGGCAGGCAAGCGCAGGCGTCGATGGGATGACTGTGGCGAAGTACGAAGAGAGGTTGGAGCAAAATCTTCACGATCTCTGCGAACGGGTCCACACGGGTCGCTACCGGCCACAGCCGGTGCGACGTGTTTACATTCCAAAAGCCGATGGCGGAAAACGGCCACTTGGAGGGCCGACCCTGGAGGATAAGATCGTCCAGGGCGCGGTCGCTGAAGTGCTTAGTGTCGTCTATGAGGCCGACTTTTGCGGGTTCTCCTATGGCTTCAGGCCAGGGCGCAACCCGCACATGGCACTGGATGCATTGCATACAGCGATCATGAGCCAGCGCGTGAACTGGGTGCTCGATGCCGACATCCGCAGCTTCTTTGACTCGGTTGACCACGAGTGGCTGTTGCAGATGGTGGCGCACAGGATAGCCGATCCCCGTATCCTCCAGCTTATCAAGCTGTGGCTGCGGGCGGGAATCCTTGAGAGCGGCGAGACGTATGAGACTGACAAGGGTACCCCGCAAGGAGCTGGCATTAGTCCGCTCCTCGCCAACATCTTTCTGCACTACATCCTCGATCTGTGGGTTCATCAATGGCGTCGACGCTATGCACGCGGCCGAATTGTGATCGTGCGCTACGCCGACGACTTCGTTATGGGCTTCGAGAACAAGGATGATGCGCTGAATATGCTTCTGGCCCTCAAGGAGCGACTAGGCAGTTTTGGCCTGGCGCTTCACGAAGGCAAGACGCAGCTGATCGAGTTTGGCCGGTTCGCGGCTTTGACTCGGCAGCGGCGTGGCGAGCGAAAGCCCGAGACCTTCGCCTAGGAGCATGGCGGCACATGCACATGACGTTGGCTACCCAGCACAAGTGGCTTGCCGCTGTGCTGCGTGGACATTACGGCTACTACGGCAGGCCGCATAACTATCCCGCGCTCAACGGTTTCTATCAGCAAACACGCCGGATATGGTTCCGCTGCCTGAGGCGGCGAAGTCAGAAAAGCCGGCGAATGGGTTGGTTGGAATTTGAAATCCTCACCGCACGCTTCGCGCTGCCAGTCCCACGTATTACTCGAACTTGGGCGCAGGCCAGGAGATGACGCGGGTTACTCTCGGGAAGAGCCGGGTGGGGAAATCCGCCCGCCCGGATCTGTGAGGGCGAAGCCGAATGGCATAGCTACTCGACCACGATCAGTACGAGGCTGGCTTGGCTTTCGGGTGCTGGTCTAAAGGATAAAGAAGACGCTTGGCAGAAGTCTATTCGGCCGTCTTGGTGGTGCGGGGCGCGAATGCCAATGACAGCCAGACGTTCCATCCTTCAGCTCGGTTTTTCGCACCAAATTCGTAGTAGCCTTTCAGATTTGCGAACCCGGACGTCTTCTCGTTGACCTCGAAGTTGTAGCCTATCTGCGGGCCGATCCCGAAGACGCGCGACTTGAAATCTCCGAGTGAGGCTCCCGCGCCGCTGTCGCCCGTGATTTGTTGATAGGCGTACCCGGCGACACCAACGTAGACATGCTCATTGAGAAATTGTGAGGCACCCCAGTCGATGTGGGCATCGATGCCGTTCTTGTAGTCGGTATCCGGGTTCTCGAAATTGTAAGTCATGCCGCCGACGATGGAGAATTCGCGACCCGTCGACGGGTTGAGATAGGTGTATCCCACGCCTCCGTCTACCGCAGCATGGCCGATCCCCAGGTTGGCGAGACGATCTGGATCATACGCACCGACCGGGATGTCTCCCGTCACATAAGCCAGATAGTTGTCAACGCCGTCGTTCCATTTCAGAGTTGCCTGCGGCAGAAGATCACCGAGTGCCGTGCGTGTATCACATCGCTCGCCAGACACTGAGCCCCCTAGCGGCCCTGTCAATGTTGCGTCGACGCAGGCATGGTTGCGTCCACCTACCCCGAGCAGGCTCAACGCGAACTGGCCGCCCCACACGGGCTGCTCGAACGTATACGTCGGTCCGAATGCGACGAGATCGCCACGTCCCCGGATGCCTACGTCAACCTGCCCGTTTCCGCCACGCGGAAACGCTTCGCTCGCACCCGCGCGGACTGAAGGGTGAAGGTAGACTGTGGCAAATGACCATCCCGGCTCACCCGGGACAGCGGCAAAGCTTCCATAGAGTCCAGGAAGCCAGAAGCTCACACCGGCTTCATCGGCCATCGCGACGTGAGGAACCCACACCGTCGCAGTCACAAGAATCAGATACTTTAGGCGTCTCGACATTGAAACCCCCCGCAGATTCACCGCGCACAGATTACAGCAGGAACTGTTAACTGCAACCGTCGATGTCGATTTACGTCCTAAGTTACTGTAACGTACTTATATCCCACCCGACATGCCTAGCATAAGGAATGCTGTCGGGTCTTGACCGTCGATTGCCCGGCTGAAATTTCACGAGACCGCTGTCTTGGAGATGCCAATGCAAAGCCTGAAAAAGCTCATCAGCGCGACGATACTGTCTGGATTTGTTTCAACCACGGGCGCATACGCCCAGACTATCCCGCCTTCCAAGCCAAACATCGTCTTTATTTTGATGGACAACCTGGGCTACGGCGAAGTCGGAATCTATGGCGGTGGCATCACGCGTGGGGCCGCGACACCACGCATTGACAAGCTGGCTTCCGAAGGCCTTCGGCTGACAAATTTTAATGTCGAAGCCCAATGCACGCCAAGCCGCTCCGCAATTCTGACGGGGCGGTTTTCAATAAGGTCGGGCACGCACAGCGTTCCTATTGGCGGTGGCGTGGAGGGATTGACACAGTGGGAAGTGACACTCGCCGAAACGCTGTCGGACGCCGGATATGCCACGGGCGCGTTCGGAAAGTGGCACCTGGGTAGTGATGATGGTCGTCTTCCGACCGCGCAAGGTTTCGATGAGTGGTACGGCATCCCCCGCACGACGGATGAAGCGTTCTGGCCAGGTGAAGCCCAGGCAAAGGCCGCTGGTGTAGCGTTTGAACCGATCCTTGAAGGGCGAAAGGGTGAACCATCGACGGAGGTTGCCGTCTACGATCTCAACCAGCGCCGCCAGATCGACGCGGAGATTACCCGTCGTACAATCGAATTCATGACGAATAGCGTCGCCGCAAATAAGCCGTTCTACGCTTACGTACCATTCACACTCGTCCATTTTCCAACGCTACCCAATCCAAAGTTCGCCGGAACGACAGGCTTTGGAGATTTCCCTGACGCGTTAGCGGAAATGGACGCAAATGTTGGTTCTCTGGTCGACGCCGTTGAAAACCTCAAGATCAGCGACAATACGATCATTGTCTTCACCAGCGATAACGGTCCGGAAGCCACGTGGCCTTGGCAGGGCTCCTCGGGCCCGTGGCGGGGATACTACTTTACGCAATATGGAAGGATCGCTTCGAACACCGTTCATAATTCGGTGGCCTGGAAAGATAGCAGCCGGGAAAGTGAGCAATGAGATCGTGCACGAGGTCGATACGTTCACCACCTTCGCACACCTTGCGGGAGGAGCCGTACCGACGGATCGCGCTATCGATGGTGTCGATCAAACCGACTTTTTTCTCGGCAAGACAGACAAGTCGACCCGTGAAGGCTTTCCGATCTATGTGGCGGACCGATTGGAAGGCGTGAAATGGCGCAACTGGAAAATCGTATTTTATGATGAGCAGCGGGACTGGTGGACGCCTCCACTGAAGCTGGGTTCGCCCAAATCCTTCGATCTGATCACCGATCCAAAGGAAGAGTATCCTGCCACAGCACTCCGAAACAGTTGGCACGCGGGCCCCGCGATTAAACTCACCGTAGATTTCGAAAAGTCGCTAGCGAAATA
Organism: Hyphomicrobiales bacterium; assembly: GCA_900468065.1. Classification (GTDB taxonomy): domain Bacteria; phylum Pseudomonadota; class Alphaproteobacteria; order Rhizobiales; family Rhizobiaceae; genus Pararhizobium. Next base: position 4,580 of record UBTA01000044.1, read on the forward strand.
CCCGCCCATCAAGGCGGGGACACCGGACCCTTACAAGCCTGCGAATTAATTGTCGAATGAAGATCGAAAGTGGAGGAACGCATGTCAAACGACCAGGACACAAAGTCAGACCAAAATTCCGTTGCGATCAACAGGCGCGGCTTGCTCATGGGCAGCAGCTCTTTGATCATGGCATCGCTCGCGGTCAATGGGGTTCGCACAGCAAGCGCCCAACAACAGGCCCAATCATCGGCCCTAGCGAGTGATCGCAAGCCTAACATCCTCGTCATTTTCGGCGACGATATTGGGCAGGCGAACTTGAGCGCCTACACCTTCGGCCTCATGGGCTACAGCACGCCCAATATCGACCGAATTGCCAAAGAAGGCATGATGTTCACGGACTACTATGCGGAGCAAAGTTGCACGGCTGGCCGCTCCACCTTCATCACTGGGCAATGCACGCTTCGCACCGGCCTTTCGAAAGTCGGGATGCCAGGTGCCACCGTCGGCCTACAGGCGCGGGACGTAACCATTGCGGAGCTGTTGAAACCCCTCGGTTATGCGACGGGGCAGTTTGGCAAAAACCATCTTGGGGACCGGGACGAGTTCCTGCCCACAAGTCATGGCTTCGATGAATTCTTCGGCAATCTTTATCACCTCAACGCCGAAGAGGACCCGGAAAACCATTTCTATCCCCGCGATCCCGCGTTTCGAAAGAAGTTTGGCCCGCGCGGCGTGGTCAAAGCCAGTGCCGACGGGAAGATCGAAGATACCGGACCCCTTACCCGCAAGCGCATGGAGACGATTGACGATGAAACGTCAGCGGCGGCGATTGATTTCATTCAGCGCCAAGCCGGACAGGAAAAGCCATTCTTCTGCTGGTTCAATTCAACGCGCATGCATTTCCGGACTCATGTCAGGGCCTCTAACAGAGATGCGCCTGGGCTCACGTCCCGAACCGAATATGCTGACGGCATGATCGAGCATGACAATACCATCGGCCAAATTCTAAAGGTGGTCGATGACCTCGGGATCGCTGAGAACACAATCGTCATCTACACAACCGACAACGGTCCGCACCAAAATTCCTGGCCCGATGCCGGGACCACCCCTTTCCGCAGCGAGAAGAACACCAACTGGGAGGGAGCATTTCGCGTGCCGTGCCTGATCCGTTGGCCAGGAAACGTGAAGCCTGGTTCTATCGCGAACGGCATCGTTAGCGGCCTCGACTGGCTTCCGACGCTACTGGCCGCTGCCGGAGAGCCGGAAATTAAGGACAAGCTGCTGGCTGGGCATCCGGTGGGCGGAAAAACGTTTAAGGTTCATCTCGATGGCTACAACCAACTGCCTTACCTTACTGGCGAGCAACCCACGAGCGCCCGCAACCGCTTCTTCTATTTCAACGACGATGGCGATCTCGTCGCCCTGCGGTACGAAAACTGGAAAGTCGTCTTTGAAGAACAGCGAGCACCAGGCACTATGCGGATATGGGCGGAGCCGTTTACAAGTCTGCGTGTCCCCAAGCTGTTTGATCTGCGGGCAGACCCATACGAACGAGCTGATGTTACCTCCAATACCTATTACGATTGGCTGATGTCTGATGGCGCGGGCGTGTTTCTGGCAGCGCCTGCGGTTGCGGGCGAGTTCCTTGCCACCTTCAAGGATTTTCCGCCAAGCCAACGTGCCGCGAGTTTCAGCATCGATCAGGTTGTTGAGAAGATGCGACGGAGCTTCGACGCCCAGGCTCAATAGGCACAGTGGGCCACGAAGATCAACGGGAAATTGTCGGTGAGTGGCTCTGTCCTTTCAGCCGCGCCACTTACCAGCCAAGTTTTGGAGTTGCAAATGCGAGATCTCAATTTACTCATCGGCGTGACAATCCTGTCATGCCTCAGCTTGGTGCCAGTGGGGGAAGCGCAATCCAAATCGGAAACCAAGCCAAACCTTGGGTTGTCGGAAATCGACAACACGATAATTCGTGGTCGAGCGGCCGAGGCCGTCCTATGGGGCATGGCTGCAGTTAATACCGACCTCATGTTGCAAGCCGCGAAAAAAGCGGGAGCCGACGAGAACGAGGTGGTGTTCTGGTCGAAGCCACCGGACTGGCGCAATCAGACCCTGACGCCCAACCCGGACGCCATATACTTCATGGTCTTCTTCAACACAAAAGGCGGCCCAGTCGTTTTCGATGTCCCACCTGCTAGCAGTGAGGGCTCATTCACTGGAAACATCGACGACGTGTGGCAGACGGCGCTCGAAGACATCGGTCCTTCCGGTATCGACAAGGGGATCGGAGGCAAGCTGGTGATCACTCCTCCCGGCTTCACCGGAAAAGTCCCTGACGGTTTGATAGCGCTTCCCTCCAGGACCTATTCTGGCTACGCACTCATTCGATCTGCGCTTCTCAGCCATAGCGAAGACGACATCGCAAAAGCGGTGGCCTATGGGAAAAAGCTGAAAATCTATCCTTTGGAAAAGGTAGCAACCCCGCCCGCTACAAAGTTCACGGACGCCACCGACAAGCTCTTTGACGCGACAATCCCTTACGATATCGGGTTCTTCCATTCGCTCGCCCGTGTGATCGAGGAGCAGCCATGGATCGAGCGCGACAAGGCGATGATTGATCCCCTCAAGTCGCTCGGCATTGAAAAGGGTAAACCGTTCAATCCCGATACGAGCGTCGAGGCTCTTCTCTCAGCTGGAGCAAAAGACGCCCATCGATGGCTGGACCGCAGGCTCGATACAGCGTTCGAACCTTATTTCCCTGGGACCCACTGGGCGGTCCCAGCGTCGCCGGACCTGGTGAAGGCGGGGTCCAACGGGTATTCGGACCCTGACACCTATCCAATAGACGCGAGAGCGCTGACATACTCAATTGGCTATGTCGGCATCAAAAGGCTTGGGGCCGGACAATTTTATCTCCTGTCCGGTAGAGACAAGAACGGCAATGCACTTGACGGTGGGCGTCGGTATCGGCTCCACGTTCCTGCCAATGTTCCGGCACAGCAATACTGGTCGGTGACCGCTTATAGCAGGCAGACCCACGGCCTGATTAAAGGCGTTGATCGTGCAAGCCGCTCTTCCCAAGTCTCCGGTCTCATCAAGAATGCCGATGGATCGGTCGATATCGTCTTTGGACCCAAGCCAGAGAAAGGAAAAGAACCGAACTGGGTACCCACAAAGATAGGAGAGCGGTTCGAGCTGCTGTTTCGCCTCTATGCCCCAACAACGCCTCTATTCGAAAAAACCTGGGTGCTCCCAGACATCCAGTTGATTCAGTGAGTCGACGAAAATCCCGACTGCTTTGGCCGGGTTTCCACTGCCAGCGATCTTGCAACCGCCAGTGTTGCGTATTTTTTATCAGGGCATCGATGAGCCTGATCTGCGAGCGGTTGCCGCGCTTGTATTCACTGATAACGATTTTGGCCTCTGCAATCGCTTCTTTACGGGAAATGCGATGTTGAGTGCCCACAACAGTTTGCAGCATGTTTAGGTCTTTAGACGGTATTGAGACATAAGATAAATGCAATCATTTTTTCGAATGTGAGGATTGAAAATATCAATTCACCGGGGATCATGGACGCGACGATGACCTCAGAATTCGCGGTTTAAACTATAATAATTATGGCCGGATAACGACAGATGGAACCGATACCAGCCTGTGTTCTGGCCCAACCTGAAATGGGATAGGGATATGCGCTACGGCTTTATCGGACTTGGACATCTGGGACAGCACCTGGCAGGCAGCCTGGTGCGCGAGGGATTTTCAGTGACGGTCCACGACAAGGACCACGGCCGCGCCGAAACGCTGATCGAACGCGGCGCGTTCTGGGCTGACAGCCCGCGATTGCTGGCGAGGGAGGTCGATGCCGTTTTCACTTGCCTTCCCGCGCCGGCAATTTCCGAGGCTGTTCTGAAGGGTGCGGATGGAATTCTGTCCGGGCTGAAAGCTGGCGGCACCTGGATCGAGATGAGTACGCTTGACCAGAACGATATCGAGCGTCTTTCGGCCGTTGCGGCTGCAGCCGGCGTCCGGATGATGGAAGCGCCCGTTACAGGCGGCGTACATCGTGCGGCGGCCGGCGATATAACCGTCATTGCCGGCGGTGATCGTGACCTGTTCGATCTGCATCTTCCCGCCTTGAAGGCCATGGGCGGTGAGATCTTTCATGCCGGACCGCTCGGCAAGGCTGCGGTGATCAAGGTCATCACCAACATGCTGGCCTTCATCCATCTACTCGCCACAGGCGAGGCCCTGATGCTGGCGAAGATGGGCGGCATCGACCTCACAGACGCCTTCAACATCATCAAGGCAAGCTCCGGCAACAGCTTCGTACACGAGACCGAAGGCCAAGTAATCCTCAACGGCAGCTACAACATCAACTTCACCATGGATCTCGCCTGCAAGGATCTCGGCTTCGCGCTCGGCTTCGGCAAGGAATTCGGGGTGCCGCTGGATCTGGCCTCCCACACTTTGCAGACCTTCATACGCGCTCGCTCGGTCTATGGCGGCAATGCGTGGTCGTCGCAAGTGGTCAAGCTTCTCGAGGATGCGGTGGGGACGGACCTGCGCGCATCGGGCTTTCCGTCTGAATTATGATCTCGCAACTATTACAAAAGCTCGGATCGATACGGACCATGTGCAGATCATTGCCGCCGCAAACTGAAAGATCGAGAAGCTAGGGGGCGGAAAAGCATCCCAGGTCGGACTAAAGTGCGTTCATCACCCAGTCGCAGAAGATTTGCACTTCTTCGCGTGGGATGGATTTTTCGCGGCGCACCAGAAAATGAGACGACGGGATAGGCAAACGGTACCCGAACGGTGCGACCAGAATACCCTGCTTGAGATAGGGGCGGGCGAAGCGTTCCAAGACCATGACCGCACCAGCGCTCGCGATGACGGATTGAAGTGCGGTGAATGAAGAATCGACTTTGAACCACTCCTCCCTCATCTTAAGGTTCAAGCCGTACTGTTCCGAGAGCTGCGACCAATCGGCCTCTGATCCCATAATGCTGACAATCTTGTCTGCTGCCAGGGCCTGAATGGTAAGAGGTGGTGCGAAGGCTGCTGCATATTTCGGATGGCAGACCGGGATTGCGTACTCGTGACCCAGATGAAGGATGCTTCCGTCATCCCAATCGCCGCTGCCATAACGGATATCGATATCGGAGGGCTCGTCGTCAAATCGATCGGCCCAGACGAAAGTGCTAAGTTGAACCGAGATGTCGGGATGCTCTGAGTAAAACTCGGCAATGCGAGGGGCAATTACCAGTCCGGCAAAAGAAATTGAGGCGCGTACGCGCACTGTTCTTTTCTGGGATCTGTTGAAAAGCCCATTGGTCGCCGATTGCATATCGGAAAAGGATCGCCGGATGGGTTGTGCGTAGGCCTGTCCCATTTCCGTTAAGGTGACGCCTCGCGGCAGGCGCACAAACAAAATAGCCTTCAGGTATTTCTCAAGCAGCCGAATCTGTTGGCTCACTGCGGCTGGGGTCATGCCCAGCTCTTCAGCCGCTGCTGAAAAACTGCTGTGACGGGCCGCCGCCTCAAAACTTCGGAGCCAGGTAACATGCGGCAGCTTTACCATGTTCTATCTACAATAAATATGATGCCTTAGCACTAAGAAGCATTGTTTGAGTTGTCAATAAAACATTGGAATAGATCTCCGCGCAATCACAAGTGTTGTTGCGTCAGTTGGGAGGCTGATCCAATGCATGCCGAGATTTATGATTATATCATCGTCGGTGCTGGGTCGGCGGGCTGCGTTCTGGCCAACCGCCTGAGCGAGAACCCCCGACACAAAGTGTTGCTGATCGAGGCAGGGGGTAGCGATGCCCGTTTCTGGATCAAGGTGCCTTTGGGCTATGCCAAGACTTTCACGGATCCGGCTGTGAACTGGTGCTACACTACGCAGGCAGATCCTGGTCTGAACGGGCGGTCAGCCTATTGGCCCCGAGGCCGGGTGATTGGCGGATCAAGTTCTATCAATGCGATGGCCTATCTGCGCGGGCTGCCACACGATTTTGACGATTGGGAGCGTGCAGGCGCCACAGGCTGGAACTGGGACACCGTTCGCAAAACCTATGAAGCGTTGGAAAGCCAAATTGATCGCAACGGCACGAGGGGTAGTGGGCCTTTGGTGGTTAGCGATGTCAGCGACGGGATGCACCCGTTCATACAGCATTTCTTCGCCGCGGCCCGGGAAATGGGCTGGAACGTTGCTCGTAACCTGAATGGCGAAGATGCCGATGGGCTTATGCGGATGCGCAGCACCGTCAGGAAAGGACGCCGCTGGTCCGTGGCGGATGCGTTCCTTCAGCCTGCAAAAGGCCGTCCGAACCTTCGGATCATATCCCGTGCCTTGGTGGAAAAAGTCATCCTCGAAGGTAGTCGAGCGACTGGCGTTGCATTTCGGATCAATGGCAGCCTTGAAGTGGCGCAAGCGGGCAATGAGGTGATCCTGTCCGCCGGGGCCATCAACTCGCCCCAGATTCTGCAATTGTCTGGCATTGGTCCCGCCTCACTGCTGCAAAAGCATGGTATCCCGGTGCTGCACGACCTACCCGAGGTAGGCAAAGGCCTGCAGGACCATCTGGCGATCTCGCATTATTTCCGTGCTAATCAGCCAACGCTCAACAACAAACTGGGCAGTCGCTTTGGCCAAATGCTTGCGGGCCTACGCTATATGCTCACGCGCAAAGGACCGCTGAGTGTCCCGGTCAATCAGGTAAGCGGTTATGTGCGATCAACGCCGGGGGCGAACGCGCCCGATGTGCAAATCTATTGCAACCCGATGTCTTACCGCACCAGCGAATCCGGCACTGTTGGCATAGACCCAGAGCCGGGTTTCTTGCTGTGCGTACAACCCAGCCGCCCGACCAGCCGGGGCGAGGTGACCATTGCATCGGCCAACCCGGCTGACGCGCCACTCATCCAGCCCAATTCTCTGTCGACCAATGAGGATTGCGACACAGTGATCAAGGCCAGCCGACTTCTGCAAGGGCTGGCGCAGACCGAGGCTATCCGTGCTGTGACCAAGGCGCGTCTCGAGCCTGACATCACAGCCATGGACGACGGCGCCCTGTTAGAAAATTTCCGCGTCCGCGCGGGCACTGTTTTTCACCCCAGTTGCACCTGCCGGATGGGCCGGGATGCCACCACATCGGTGTTGGACGGACGTCTTCGCGTCCATGGTTTGACAGGGCTTCGGGTAGTTGATGCATCGGCATTCCCGAATATCACGTCGGGCAACACCAATGGCCCTACCATCATGCTGGCTGCAAGGGCCGCTGATCTGATTTTGCAAGGCGCCTGAGGGCAAAAGGACCATCCCATGAAACTCGACAAGATAGAAACGTTTGTAGTTGGTAACCCGCCACCGCGCCATGGCGGACGCTATTTCATCTTTGTCCGGCTGACCACGGTCTGCGGAATCACTGGTGTGGGCGAGATCTACAATGCCACATTCGGCCCTAACCTTTGCGCTGCCATGGCAGTGGACGTGTTCGTTCGCCAGTTCGAGGGCAACGACCCTCATCATATAGAGATGATGTGGCGTAAGACGTATGGAGCGGGATTCACCATGCGTCCCGATGTGACTGTAATGGGCGTGCTTAGCGGCCTGGAAATGGCGTGTTGGGACATTATCGGCAAGGCTGCCGACCAGCCCGTCTATCAGCTCTTGGGCGGCAAGGTGCATGAGCGTCTGCGCAGCTACACCTATCTTTATCCGCCGGCGGGCGATGTCTATCCCAACCCGGATGCGCCCAACGTCTACAACAACGCCGAACTCGCCGCCGAGGTCGCGGCCAAAGCGGTTGAGCAGGGCTTTACGGCAGTCAAATTCGACCCCGCGGGCCCTTATTCAATTTATGACGGCCATCAGCCAAGGTTGATCGACCTCGATCTGTCGGAGCAATTCTGTAAACGCATCCGCGAGGCGGTTGGCAGCCGCGCGGACCTTCTGTTCGGTACTCACGGTCAGTTCACCGTCTCTGGCGCCAAACGCATGGCGCGGCGACTGGAGGCCTACGATCCACTGTGGTTCGAAGAGCCTCTGCCCCCGGAAAACCCCGCCGATATGGCCGAGGTGGCCCGCTTCACCTCGATCCCTATCGCGGCCGGCGAACGCCTGACCACCAAGCATGAATTCGCGCGGATGCTTGAGGCGGGTGCGGCCTCGATCCTGCAAATGAACCTCGGGCGGGTCGGAGGGATACTTGAAGCCAAGAAAATTGCCTCGATGGCCGAAACTCGTTCAGCCCAGATCGCGCCGCACCTCTATTGCGGCCCCATAGTCGCGGCAGCCAATATCCAGATTGGAACTTGCAGTCCTAACTTTCTAATTCTTGAATCGATTGGGCGCTTCGATGGGCCATTCATGAATTTCCTGACGACGCCGATCAGCTGGGAAGACGGCTACGTCATTCCGCCCAACACTCCTGGTCTTGGCATAGAATTGAACGACGCAGCCATCGCCGCCAACCCCTACACCGGCACCGAACTACATCTCAATATGGTAACTGAATCGGTTGTTCAGTAAACCCATGCAGATTTTGGAAAGTGACAGCCAAATGAAAAAACTCGATCGATTTTATATCAATGGCGCTTGGGTGCTCCCGGTATCTGGCAAGCCCTTTGCGATCACCAATCCGGCGACGAACAGGCCCGTTGGCGAGGTGATGCTTGGCGGGAGTCGCGATGTCGATGTAGCTGTCACGGCAGCAAAAACGGCCTTCGAGAGCTTCTCAAAAACCAGCAAGGAAGAGCGAATCGCCCTGTTGGAACGGCTCCAGGATGTATTTTCCGATCGGCTGGAGGAAATGGCGCAGGCAATTAGCGTTGAAATGGGCGCGCCCATAACCATGTCACGCGAAGTCCAAGCTTACTGTGGGATCGAGCATATTAGGTCCTTTATCACCGCGCTGAAAGAGCAGCCAGAGCGTGAGGTTCTGCCCAATTCCGATATCCTGATCCGCGAACCGATCGGGGTTTGCGGGCTGATTACCCCTTGGAACTGGCCGATTAGCCAGGTTGCGCAGAAGGTTCTTCCGGCGTTTGCGACAGGGGCGACATGCGTGTTGAAGCCGTCGGAATATGCGCCACTTTCCGCTGCTTTGTTTGCCGAGTTTGTACACGAGGCTGGCTATCCGGCGGGCGTCTTCAATCTCGTGTTCGGGGATGGGCCTGGTGTCGGTGCCGCGATGTCGCGCCACCCCGATATTGCGATGATGTCATTCACCGGTTCCACGCGCGCAGGCATTTTGGTGTCCAAGGATGCCGCCGATACAGTCAAACGGGTCACACTCGAACTTGGGGGAAAATCCCCAAATCTGGTTTTTGCAGACGCCGATCTGGAAACGCGCGTGGCCGCCTCGGTGGCAGATTGTTTTTATAATACAGGCCAGTCGTGCAATGCACCCACCCGGATGCTGGTTGAGCGCAGTGTTTATGACCGTGTGCTCGGCATCGCCAAACGCGCAGCAGAGGCGCAAAAGGTGGGCGATCCTATGAAGCCCGGAGATCATATCGGTCCGCTGTTTGATCAGCTCCAGTTTGACCGCGTGCAGGCGATGATTCAGATCGGCATCGACGAAGGCGCGCGCCTTCTGGTCGGTGGCTTGGGTAAGCCAGAGGGGCTGGAACAGGGTTGCTTTGTCAAACCCACAATCTTTGCGGATGTGACCAACACAATGCGCATCGCCCGCGAGGAAATTTTCGGACCGGTTCTGGTGATCATCCCCTTCGACACAGAAGAGGACGCCATCGCCATCGCCAACGACAGCAATTACGGCCTTGCCGCCTATCTGCAAACCAATGACGCAGCCCGCGCTGAGCGGGTCTCAGACGCGTTGCGCGCCGGGACTATCACTATCAATGGACAATCGACGAATTATGGCTCACCTTTCGGGGGCTATAAGCAATCAGGCAACGGGCGCGAAGGGGGTGTCTTCGGGCTGGAGGACTATCAGGAACTCAAGGTGCGCCGACCTATCCAGATAGCGTCCTGAGTCTGCCCCTTTTTCCAAGGGGCGGGTGTCCAGCCTGCGGCAGAAGGTGCCACCCATATCCAAACTTAATGCTCTCCTGGCAAGAGATGACGACGATGGTACCGCCAATATTTTTACACAGGACCGGCGCTCGCCAGCGCCTGTTCGGTTTCCGGCGCTATTTCCAGTTTCTCATCCTCTTGCTACCTTTACGGTTGTAAAGTTCAGCCCGACCTGGAGTGCCCACTTGGGCAGGAGAGAAGCGACAGGGCAGCCTTGAGCATCCTTCGCCCTGTATCAAAAGCGCCTCGCTCCCATCGGCAATGAGCTTGGCTTATTCGGAACCAAATGAGCTGCATGAGAACCGTCCCTTGCTGCAACTCAACGGATCTCCTTCGCTTGGCTGGGCTCGCTTTTTCAGCTCGCTCCGGCCGCGGGCGCGCCATCCGACGGCACCGCGGCTGGAAAACAGCCGAACAACACCGCAGAATGAACCCCACGATGGCTGTGATTGCCCTTAGCACTGAGTCCAGGACAAGGGAGGGCAGGGCTCCCCTCGAACCGCGCGGCGCCCGGTCGATACCGGCGACGCGCGGTAATGGCCTGTGATATTTCCCGTACAAAGGGGGAGGGTGAATGCTCATCCCACGGCGACGTACGAGACTGTCAAGTCGCCTGGCGCGGAAAGCGGAGGTCTCCTCGGGTCCCAACAAGCGATCGTCATCGGGTTCGGCGAACACGGCCGCAGGCGGCCTCGTGCATCCTGCCTATGATCGCTGGGCGGTTCGCACCGCAGGCCTACCCCATCGATGTAGTGCGACACTAAAATTAGTGGTTACTTATTTAGCTATTGCTACTTTTGGATGGCTTATTTGCTCTGCTGAAATTGATTATCCTCCAATACTTGCATGACTTTACCATGCGCGATTTCGCGAAAGGTCATTCGATGCGTGGCGACCGCTGGTGGGATTTCCGGTCATTTCTGTCGGGCAAATCGGCTGCCAAATTTCTGGCCATCGACGCGAGGGCGCGGTTGCGCAAGGTCGCGCCGAAAGAACGCGAAGGCCATTGGCACCGCGCAGCCGCTTGGTCGGACAACCGTTGGAGTGAACACGACGCCGTGGTCGTTGCGACACCGGGCAGCCCCGTCGTCGTGACCTGCGTAGACCAAGCAGAACCGGTTGCATCCCCGATCACCGGCATGACCACCACGAAACTCGGCACTGACATTCGTTTCCCCGGTACCCATGGCACGGTTCTGTCGGCGGAACTGGCAGGGGAAGGGGCGATTTCGGCAGGGCCGGTTTGGCGCACTTCGTCGCGGGCCTACCACCGGCCGTGGGCTGCTGCCAAATCCGAAGGCGGGAAATATGCCACCGAAAAGCCGTCGCTGCTTGCCGCCGGGGCGATCGGCGGATCGTTGGAGCCGTCGCCCTCGGGGCCGATGTCCGTCACGACCGACAAGGCGGACTACGCGCCGGGCAGCTCGGCGACTTTTGTCGTGTCCAAACTTGCCCCTGGAAGTTCGGTCGCCTTCGCCGTCGCCGATCTGGAAAGTGATCCCGGCGTGAATGGCGTTGCTGACGTCTATACGCCGTTCAGCGTAACGGACGGCGGCGCCGGTGATTCCGATGGGCTCGTCAATGGCAACGTCGTCGCGCAATGGCGCGTACCGTCCGACGGAAGGGCTACCAACGCGAGGCTGCGGCTCACTGCGACGTCCGGCAATCAGACTGCCACCACAACGTTCTCCGATGCGCCCAACGCGATCGTGCTGGAGAACCAAAAGCCTGGCAATCCGGAGAGCGAATGGGGCATCGCCGGCGCGGGCAACTCGAACATCGAGGGCTTCGCCACCGATATCAGCATCAACCGGGGTCAGACCGTCAACTTCAAGGTCAACACAAACTCCAACAACTATCGCATCGATATCTACCGGCTCGGATACTACGGCGGCATGGGTGCCAGAAAGGTCGACACGATCCAGCACACCGGCGTCCAGAACCAGCCCACGCCGTTGCGCGACAGCACCACCGGTTTGGTAGATGCCGGAAACTGGTCCGTTTCGGCCTCCTGGGCAATTCCGGCCGACGCGGTATCCGGGATCTACTTCGCGAAGCTCGTCCGCCAGGACGGTACCCCCGGTGAGAACCAGATCCCGTTCATCGTTCGAGATGACAGCAGCCACAGCGATGTCATCTTCCAGACCTCGGACGAGACCTGGCAGGCTTACAACCCTTGGGGAGGCGCCAACCTGTATCAGGGCAACGGCCCCGGCGGCGACTCCTCCCCCGGGCGCGCATATGCGGTAAGCTACAATCGCCCGATCACCACGAGAGGCGGCGGCCTCGCGGCCGGGCCCCAGGATTACATTTTCGGTGTCGAGTACCCGGCCCTGCGATGGCTGGAGCAGAACGGCTATGATGTTTCCTACATGGCCGGAATGGACTCCGATCGTCTCGGCAGCCTGATCCAGAACCACAAGATGTTTCTGAGTGTCGGCCACGACGAGTACTGGTCGGGACAACAGCGCGCCAACGTCGAGGCCGCGCGGGACGCCGGCGTGAATCTCTCCTTCTGGAGCGGCAACGAGGTTTACTGGGAGACGCGCTTTGCCCCAAGCATCAGCTCGGGAGCCCAACCCTACCGCACGCTTGTGTCCTACAAGGAGACCAGAGCCGGGCCCATCGATCCGGACAATCAGTGGACCGGGACCTACCGGGACCCGCGGTTCGTCTCTCCGACCTCGGTTGGTGGTGGGCGGCCGGAGAATGCCCTGACCGGCACGATGTTCCAGGTCGATTCGTACAGGAGCGACGCGATCACCATCCCGTATGACGACGCCAATCTGCGCTTCTGGCGAGACACTTCCGTCGCGAACCTGCAGCCGGGTCAAACGGCAACCCTGACGCGGAACTATCTCGGATACGAATGGGACGAGTCCCCCGACAATGGCTTCCGTCCTGCCGGTCTCATCGAACTGTCGTCGACCACGCTGCCCGTCGGCGAATATCTGTTGGACTACGGCACCAAAACCGGATCGGCAACTGCAACGCACAATCTGACCCTATACCGCGCTCCGAGTGGTGCCCTGGTGTTTGGCGCCGGCACGGTCTACTGGGCATGGGCCCTCGATTCCCACCATGACCTCGAGGCAACCCCGGTTGACCCGCGCGTCAAGCAGGCGATGGTAAACCTGCTGGCCGACATGGGGGTTCAGCCCGGCTCGCTGGAGACCGGTCTGATCCCGGCAATCCAGTCGACGGATGTCACAAAGCCGGTGTCTGTCATCACCGCACCGAATGGCGGGGCCGCTTTCAAGGTGGGCGACGCCATCACCATCAGCGGCACGGCTTCCGACGTCGGTGGCGTCATCGCCGCCGTCGAGGTTTCGACCGATGGCGGCACGACCTGGCACCGTGCGGTGGGGGACGAAACCTGGAGCTACAGCTGGGTCGCAGCGAGACCCGGCACGGTTACGATCAAGACCCGGGCGGTGGACGACAGCGTCAACCTGGAGGCCGCCGGTGCCGGCCGGACCGTGACGGTCACAGGCAACAATTTCTTTTCGGCTTCGGCGTCACCGCCCCTCGTGCCGGATGTCGATGACAAGGCTATCGAACTGGGTATGAAGTTCCAATCTTCGGTGGCCGGTACCGTGGCGGGCGTCCGATACTACAAGAGCGACTTGAACATCGGCCCTCATACGGCATCGCTGTGGTCCAGCACCGGGACCAGGCTGGCTACGGCCACCTTCACCAATGAATCCGGGGTCGGCTGGCAGGCGGTGAGCTTTTCCACCCCGGTCGCAATCACCGCCGGCACGACCTATGTGGTGTCCTATCACACCAACTACGGCCACTATACGGCAACGGGAAACTATTTCGCGTCTGCCGGGACAAACGGTGTCCTTTCGACACCCGCGAATGCCGGTGTCTACGCGTACAATACAGCCAGTGTCTTTCCGAACAGCACCTACAATGCCGAGAACTACTGGGTCGACGTCCTATTCAATCCGGCGTCGGCCAACACCGCGCCGACGGCGGTGGCAGACACGGGCGATGCCACGGAAAAAGGCGGCGTCGCCAATGGCTCGGGCGGCTCGGCCGCCAGCGGCAACGTGCTGACCAACGATACCGATCCCAACGCCGGCGACACCAAGACGGTGACCGCGGTCAGCTTCGGCGCAGTCAACGGAACGCTCGGCACGGCGCTCGCCGGAGCGCATGGCAGCCTCGTGCTTGGCGCCACAGGTACCTTCACCTATTCGGTCAACGAGAGCGATGCCGCCGTCCAGGCCTTGCGGCAATCGACCAATATGCTGACCGACGTCTTCGCCTATACGATGCGCGACACGGCTGGCGCCACATCCTCGACGACCCTCACGGTCAGCATTCATGGCGCCAACGACGGACCGGTACTCGCCATCCAGACCGGCAGCCAGAGTGCGGTCGTCGACACGTCCTTCTCGCTGGTGCTGACTGCTGGCACTTTCACCGACTTTGATGCCAGCGACACGCTCACCTATGCGGCATTCGCCGCCGATGGGTCGGCGCTTCCCGCCTGGCTGACCTTCGACGCCGCGACACGCACATTTTCCGGTACGCCACGGGCCGCAAATGTCGGCACGCAGGGCGTCAAGGTCACGGCCACCGATCTCGGCGGCCTCACTGCGAGCGAGATCTTCGACATCGGCGTGACGACAACGCCCAATACCGCGCCGACCGCGGTGGCCGACACGGGCGATGCCACGGAAAAAGGCGGTGTCGCCAACGGCTCCGGCGGCTCGGCCGCCAGCGGCAACGTGCTGACCAACGACTTCGACACAGATTTCGGCGACACCACGATCGTGACCGCGGTCAGCTTCGGCGCAGTCAACGGGACGCTTGGCACGGCGCTTGCCGGAGCGCATGGCAGCCTCGTGCTTGGCGCCGCAGGCACCTTTACCTACACGGTCAACGAGACCGATGCCGCCGTGCAAGCCTTGCTGCAATCGACCAGTACGCTGACCGACGTCTTCACCTACGCGATTCGCGACACGGCTGGCGCCACATCCTCTACGACCCTCACGGTCAGCATCCATGGTGCCAATGACGGACCTGTGCTCGCCGTCCAGACCGGTACCCAGAGCGCGGCCGCGGGCTCGCCCTATTCGCTGGTGCTTCCCGCCGGCACCTTTACCGACGTCGATACCGGCGAAACGCTCACCTACATGGCAACCGCCGCCGATGGCTCGGCGCTTCCCGCCTGGCTGGCCTTCAACGCCGCGACACGCACCTTTTCCGGCATGCCAGCGGCTGCGAATGTCGGCACGCAGGGCATCAAGGTCACGGCCACCGATCTCGGCGGCCTTGCTGCGAGCGAGACCTTCAACATCACAGTCACGACCGTGCAAACCCAGGGCGTGGTATCTCTCAGCGGAACAACGACCCAATATCAAACGATCGCCGCAAACGTCCTGGACGTCGATGGTCTGTTGCCGGGGACGACTATCACCTATCGGTGGCAGCAGAGCGCGGACAACGGCAATACCTGGACCGACATAACCGGCGCAACCGCATCTGCCCTGACACTACAGCAGGATCAGGTCGGAAAGCGGGCCCGGGTGGTTGCTGCCTACAAGGATGCCCTGGGCAATACCGAGTCCGTCACGAGCAGCATCACGAACGCAGTCGCCAATGTGAACGACGTCGGTTTGGCCTCGTTCACCGGAGCGCCCGTTCAGGGCCAGACACTTTCGGCAAATGTTGCTGATCCGGACGGCTTGGCAAACGTACCGATCACCTATCGTTGGCAACAACTGGTCGGAAACACGTGGAGCAATATCTCCGGCGCTACGGGTTCGAGTTGGACGCTCCAGGCGGCGCAGGTCGGCCGGCAGGTCCGCCTGCGTGTAACCTATACCGACCAGGGGTCGGCAACCGAAAGCAACCGGACGAGCCCGGCGACCCCGCTGATCATCGCAAGCAATCCCGCCGGAAATGACGCTGGCGTCGTATCCGTCAGCGGGACTGCAACGCAATATCAGACGCTTGCAGCGAGCGTTACCGATGTCGACGGTATTGCCCCCGCTGCAATCAGTTATCGGTGGCAGCAAAGCAATGGTAGCAGTTGGAGCGATATTCCCGACGCCACTGCGAGCACCCTGACAATACAGCAGGCCCAGGTTGGAAGGCAGGTCCGTGTCTTGGCCGCCTACACGGACGCCCAAGGCAACACCGCCACAGTCAGCAGTGATCCAACGCCGGCAATCGCGAATGTGAACGACGTTGGCGTGTCAACGATCACGGGCGCTCCGGTTCAGGGCAAGACCTTGACTGCAGCCGCCACGGATCTCGACGGACTTGCCAATGTAACGGTGGCGTATAGCTGGCAGCAACTGATCGGAACCACCTGGACCAATATTTCCGGAGCCACGGGCCAGACCTGGACGCTTCAAGCCGCACAGTTGGGCAGGCAGGTCCGGGCAAGGGTGTCCTACACCGATCAACTGAGTGGCGTCGAATCCAATCGCACGAGTGTGCCGACACCGTCGATCAGTCCAGCAAACAACAACCAGGGTGTGCTGAGCATCAGCGGGACACCGACGCAAAACCAGCTGTTGACGGCCTCGGTTATCGATGCTGACGGCGTCCCGGGAGCGGTGTCGTATCAGTGGCAACAGAGTAGCAACGGCAGCGTTTGGACCAATATTGGCGGGGCTACCACCAGCACGCTGCTCCTCCAGCAGGGCCAGGTCGGTAGCTTCGTGCGGGCAACGGCCACCTACGTCGACCCATTGGGCAGCGGGGAGAACGTGTCCAGTCCGGCGACGTTTTCCACCGTCGCCAACGTTAACGACGCGCCCCTGCTCGCCGTCCAGACCAGCAGCCAGAACGCGGTCGTCGACACGTCCTTCTCGCTGGTGCTGCCCGCCGGCACCTTCACCGACGTTGATGCCGGCGACACGCTCACCTACAAGGCAACCGCCTTCGATGGCTCGGCGCTGCCCGCCTGGCTGACCTTCGACGCCGCGTCACGCACATTTACCGGTATGCCAGCGATTGCAAATGTCGGCACGCAGGGCGTCAAGGTCACGGCCACCGATTCCGGCGGCCTCGCCGCGAGCGAGGTCTTCAACATCTCGGTGACGACAGCCCCGACGACGGTGAGCCTGTTCAGTGGTTCCAGCACGCCGACGCTGACCAGTCTCAATGATGGGTCTCCACTCGAAGTGGGCATGAAGTTCACCTCCTCCGTGGCCGGCGAGGTCTCTGCCCTGAAGTTCTACCGCAGCGCCAGCGACACCGGCCCGAACGTTCTAAATCTGTGGACAGCGACCGGAACGAACCTCGCCAGCGCGACATTTACAAACACCGCGGCGAGTGGTTGGCAGACCGTGACGCTCGCCACGCCCGTTCCCATCGCCGTTGGCACAACCTACATCGCGTCATATCACACGACGGGCGCGTATGTGGCGACAGACAACTTCTTCACCACCCCCGTCACGAACGGCCCGCTGACGGCACCGTCGAACGCCACCGCCGGTGGCAATGGGGTCTATGCGTACGGTGGAACCAGCACCGCAGGCATCTTCCCCGACCAGACCTTCGCCTCCGCCAACTACTATGCGGATGTCGTCTTCCGACCCCAGCTAATCTCCTAATCGCACGCGCATTCCGCCTGGAGGAAACTGCTGTCCTGCTGCAACGCCAATACGTTCAACCGCCAGGGTTCGCGGGCGTGATCCGTGCCGACGAAAATAAGGTCTTACCAATTCTCGCGACGGCGTCGCGACACGGCAAGTAGCTCTTACCCGCGTAACCTCGCTTTTGCCTCAATTAGCTCCGCGGTCTCAGCCGCTGGACCAATGGAGCCGAAGCGTGAACGAGGACGATGGTGAGGCCGCCGATCACTATGGCCAGGGCGGCCTGAATCGTCGATGTCGTGGTCCAGTGCAGGATCTCGGTGAAGTAGGCGGATACGGTTCCAACTTCCGCCGCTATCCCTTCGACGAAGTACTCCGGGCGGTGGTAGCCGAGCTCGGCCATACCGTGCACCAGAATGCTTCCTCCGACCCAGAGCATCGCAGCCGTGCCCACCATCGCGAGAATGTTGAGAAAAACCGGGACGCCTACCACCAGTCCGCGCCCGAACATTCTCAGCAGGCCGAGGGGTGAACCAGCGAGGGACAGACCGACGTCGTCCGCCTTCACGATGAGCGCGACGACACCGTAGACGGCCAACGTGATCAGGATGCCCACTGAAGCTAACACGGCCGCCTGGGTGTAGATGTTGGACGCCGCAACGTTGGCCAGCGTCAATGCCATGATTTCGGCGGATAGGATGAAATCCGTCCTTATTGCGCCTGAGACCTTCTGGTTCTCCAATGCGGCCGGATCGGATGTACCAGATACCCCTGCCTCGTGGTCGTGGGCGTCATGAGGCACGACGTATTCGTAAAGCTTCTCGGCCCCCTCGTAGCAGAGGTAGACGCCGCCGATCATCAAAAGCGGGGTGATCGCCCATGGCGCGAAATAGCCGAGGAAAAGTCCGGCCGGGAGAAGGTAGAGCAGTTTATTCTTCAACGACCCTAGAGCAATCTTGGCGATAATGGGCAGTTCGCGCGCTGGTGAAAGGCCGACGACATATCTCGGGGTCACGGCCGCGTCGTCGATTACGACACCTGCCGCTTTAGCACTCGCTTTGGCGGTCTGCGCGGTAATGTCGTCCAGCGACGCCGCCGCGAGTTTGGCGATAGCGGCGATGTCGTCCAAAAGTGCGATCAGTCCAGTGGCCATGTGTCTTTCCGATTGGTTCTGAGAACGGAGATATTGATTGGTTCGCGACCCTGTGGAGCGCCGGAACCGTTTTCAGATAGAAACCTGTTCTCCGATTTCCACCACGCGGTTGGCTGGAAGTTTAAAGTAGTTGGACAGATCGATTCCCAATCCCGCCAGCGCGATATAAAGGTGATCGTTGATCGATCGTCGTCTGAGACATATGGTTTCTCAGAAGTCCGGACGGTTAAGATGAGGTTCTTCTCGTGAAGGACAAGGTTGTGCTTGATGTTGTGAAGCAGGACGCCGATCGAACCGAGAAGTGGGACGAGAAACTTTCGCGTATCGGATTTCTGGGCAGGTTCGTCGGCGATGGCTGCTTTCATGGATGCTCCAGCGTGCTTGGCGCTCTGAATTGCGTTCACACTATATGGTGCAGCGTAGCGTTCCCGGCAACTATCGCATTTGTCCCGGCTGGTTTGTGGGAATGAAGCCAAACATGACAAGTTACTTCCTCAAGGCACGTCACGAAGCCAAGGCAATCGCACTCTCAGTGGCGACAACATCACCACATGAGCCCTCAATCAAGAAGCAGGAGAAGCCTGCGGGGGACCTATCTCCCGACAATAGCGACATTCGGTAGCAAATGCCGTCAACGTCGGTCATCGCAAAATCGAATAGCCTAAATGACCGTTTTCGGCTCGGTGCCGACATTGACGAGATTGGGCGCAAACTCAATCGGACTCCTCGTCAAGCCACGAGATTGTTTTACGTGCTGCCTCCCACGCAGCCCCGTAGTCCTGGAATCTTTGTTCGGAGTAGTAGCCGACGGGATACCAGCCCCTCCCATCTTCGTGTTCCCGCCGATATTCCTCGAACCCGTAGCTGCCATCAGGACGAGCGAACACGTCGACACAGATGTTTTCACCTGGTTGATTGATCGAGCGCATCACCTTGTTGATATGGGCCATAGCGGTCTCCTTAATGCGGGGCGCATCATGGTCTAAAGCTTGGCGATAGCAAGTTTGCCGTGACTGCCCGCTCGTGACGCGAAGCCGCTTTCATCCGGGGGGAAGCGGCTGGTGGCACTTGCTAATAATCCCGGACATCTGCACGCCTGCGTACTCCGGTGGGCCGCGCGATCTCTTACCCCTCATACCATATTGTCCCTCCCGATGACCGAACTCGGCCGACACGAAAGTAGCTAATACTAGAAATCGCGCAACGCAAACCAGTGTATCCGTGGTGGGACCAAAGAGCGTGGGACGGGAAATATGGGTGGTTTTTTTGGCGGGGGACGATTTTTTTAATCGGCCTGACCGGCATCGTCCTCGGCGGAGAATAGCGACTTTTCCTCCCCGTTTTCTTGTTCCGAATGTCTATTCGTGATAACTTAAATGTAGCTCAGCTCTTGCGAAACCAAAGCGGGAATCGGTGTGCGAGATGAATCTTCTTTACACTTCCGTTGTTGGAACCATGTTTTGGACGTCGGTCGTTTTGGCTGGCCCTTTGCACGATGCATCCAAGAATGGTGATCTAGCAGGCGCAAAACGCCTGCTAGACCAAGGTGTTGATGTCGTGGAAACTGACGCTGCCGGCGATCCGCCCCTCGTTGTCGCGTCGCTGGCCGGCCATACTGCTATTGTCGCCCTCTTATTGGAACGCGGCGCGGACATCGAGGTTCGCAATAAAAGCGGACTGACTGCCTTGCATGCAGCCGCCTACGGCGGAAATCTCGATGTTGTGAAGCTGCTCGTCGCCAAGGGTGCGGCTGTGAACGATAACAGGAATTTCTATCATATGACGCCGCTGCATGGTGCCGCCGAGGAAGGTCATGCCGATGTGGTCGCATTTTTGCTCACGAGCAAGGCGGATATTGAAGCGAAGGAAAGAAACGGTGTTACGCCTTTGACCCAGGCTGGCTGGCGGGAACATTGGGATGCTGCGGATTTGCTCTTGAAAGCCGGCGCAGTCTGCCAGCAAGCCAGCATCGTTGGCGAATGGCTCTTCACCGAATGCACGAAGCGGAAATGATGCCCTGGGGAACAACAACGCGCGCCGGCTAAATGGAGTACGCCATGTCAGACAACAAACGAAATCCATCGACGATTGCAGCGGCTGCCGGAGCCGCAGCAATCGTTCTCCTGTTCGCGCCGATGGCGGCTGCCGAGGATCCACTTGTCAATACGGGCTATTTCGGCGATGTCGCGATCAAAGGCTACGATCCGGTCGCCTACTTCACACAGAACGAGGCAGTGGAAGGCAGCTCGAAATACTCCCACCACTGGCTGGGTGCTACCTGGTATTTCTCAAGCGCTAGGAACCGGGATATCTTTATGCGGGATCCGGCCAAGTACGCCCCTCAGTATGGCGGATACTGTGCTGACGGGGTCTCGCTTGGAACGGTAACCACCAATATTGATCCGAAAGCCTGGCGGATCATAGAAGGAAAGCTTTATATCAGCTATGATCCAGGTGCTGCCGACGGTTTTGAAAAGAACCCGGCCAAAGTCGGCAATTCGCAGAAGCATTGGGCCGAAGTCCAGCATACCCTTGTTACGGAAAAGTTGCAGAAAGACTGGCGTAAGAGCGTCAATTGATCCGTCCGTCCATTCGTCGCGGCCGGGTTTGTGTCGCGCGTCAGGGGGGTAGCGAAAAAAATTTCAAGGCCTGCGGCGTGATGTGGACATATTGCGCGGCGGGATTTTGCTTGTCCTTATTGCGGTAAACATATCCGCAGACCATGCGGTCGAGGAAATAGCCGGCAAACGTCTCGCAGAGGCGGTCGCCCTGGATTTCAATTACACCGGTGATACTGGTATTGGCGCTACGATAGGCGGTGTTTCCCGCCGCGTCGAAATACTGGATGAAATCGGTTCCGTTCCTGTGTTTGCCGACCCATGTCTTGTTATCGACCAGATGTCGCAGCTCGACCTCGCCGACCCGATCAGCCTCGGCCCCTTTAAACCCGAAAGGCCATTCCGGAATGCCCGCTGCCCGAAGACCGGTCAAATGGTACTGCAGGTCATCCTCATGCCAGTAATCGTAGAGATAGCCGTAGTAGGTCAGATTGCTGTCTGGAAATAGTTCAAGCAATTTTGCCCCTTCCTCGGCACCGCGCGCCGGTGCTCCCTGTGTCATGTAGGCCGCCGCGAGATATTCGTGGACCGGTTCGGCGTTGGGCAGTGCTATCCGGGCCGCTTCCATGAAGGGGATGGCGCGCTGGTTGTCGCGCGCCGTGTAAAACACGATACCGGCCAGAAGTTGAAAACTCGGCGGGGGCGAGGGATCAAGCCGCAGGGCCTTTTCCATTTCAGCGATGGCCTGTTCGTGACTTCCTGTGTGGGCCAGAATGAGGGCCAGATTTCCAAAGGCTTCCGCATCGCTTGGCTGGGATTCCACCGCCTGGTTGGCGGATGCAATCGCTTCGGTCTCGCGCCCGTCGACCAATTGCAGCAAAGCAAGAACGGCCAGTGCCCGTGCATTTTTGGCGTCCAGCTTCAGAGCCTGCCCCGCCGCGTCATAGGCTATCTTGCGGGCTACCGCCGCCGACCAAAGGTAGGTGTAGTCGTTGCGCCAGACATCGACGGCGACGCGGGCGATGCCGGCATGCGCATTGGCAAAATTCGGGTCGAGATCGATTGCTTTTTGATAGAATGACAAGGTCCTGCGATAGGTCTCGACATCGCTGTAGGTTATCCCCTCCTGCTCTGCTCTCAGATAGTAATCGTAAGCCTCGAGATTGTCGGTGGGGATGCGTGCCAACTGATCCCGTTCGCCCTCGCTCAATTTGACGGCCAAGGCGGAGATGATCTTGCTGATGACGTCATCCTGCACGGCAAAGAGATCGGCATACTGGCGATCGTACCGCTCGGCCCAGAGCGAAAGTCCCGTAAGGGCGTCGATCAGCTTGACGTTGATGCGCAACCGTTGTCCGGCCCGCTGCAATGTCCCTTCCAGAACGTAATGGACACCGAGTTCCGCGGCTACGTCCTGAATTTTGTTCGACGCGTCCGCCATTGCGAAAACCGAGTGGCGGGCGATCACGAACAGGCCGGAGACTTTTGACAGTTCAGTGATGAGATCATCTGTCAAACCCTCTGCAAGGTGATCGTGCTCCTTGTCGCCGCTGACATTGATGAAGGGCAGCACGGCGACCGATGGCTTGTCGGGTAGGGGATAGGCCAGGCGTTCCACTGACGCGGACCGGTGCATGAGCGTCCAAGGGCGCCACCATAACGCGGAGCCCACCAGCAGAAGGGCGACGATCGCCGCCACGGTGGCGGGAACCAGCCAGGAACTCCGGCTTTGGCGCGCGCCAATCGTCTTGCCCGCCGCGGCCGGGTCCAGCAAGATCCGGTACACTCGGATCGGCTCGCTGATGCTTTTAACCTTCTGTTCGCCGAGTGAGGCGAAGCCGACTGCAAGTTTTGTTTTCACCTGATCATAGGCGGTTCCGGAAATCGCGATGCCGCCCGGTTCGGCCAGCGCCTGTATCCTGTCTGCGATGTTGACGCTGTCACCGTGGATGTCCTCACCCTCGACGATGATGTCGCCGAGATTGACGCCGATGCGGAATTCGAGCCTCTGTTGGGCTGGCGCGGCCGCATTCTGCTTGGTCTTTTGCTGCTGCACGGCTATCGCACAGCGCAAGGCATCGACAACGCTGGGAAATTCGACCAGTAGACCGTCGCCCATGGTCTTGACCAGCCGGCCATTGTGTTCGGCAATCGCCGGTTCGAAGATGTGCCTCATATCGGCCTGGAAGCGAACGCGCGTGCCTTCCTCGTCGATTTGGCTCAAGCGACTGTAACCAACGACATCGGCTATCAGGATTGCTGCGAGATGACGCTCCATGTCCGGGCTTTCTCAGCGTGCTCTAGATGATATCCTACAGTAGGTCTTTCGCCGATACCATCGCGGTTGTCCGATCTGAGGCTGTCACGACAGGCCTGCGAACCCAGCGCGCAAACGCTGGCCGAGATGGGTGTGCGTGCCTATTGCCTCGCGCTCGTTGGCGCCGGTTTCACCAGCTCGGCCGGCACGATGAACATGAAGCAGCCGCCACTACCAAACACATAAGTAGTTGATATCGTTAGCGGCTTATTGGCTATCGGAGGGGTTCAGTCTGATCACGGAGGACATCGGCGGTGACCGACGCCATCACCCAGACCAAACACATCGCGAGACCGAGTTAGACAGGAGTTTAAATCCCGATACTACTGCTCTCCGGCGTCATGCCCGAGGCGGACCTTTGGCGCGATGTCGAGACCGGGTTCTGGGTTCGGCGCGATTAAGCACGCCGACCTCACGCAAGACAACAGCCTGTCTACAATGGCGCGTCGGCACCGGTTGAGGCACCCCTATCTTTTGTCGTTATCGGGTTTTCATTGGGAGGATACGTCGCGCGTGAGTTCGTGCGTTTGTGGCAGACGATCGGCAACATAGAGACCGGCCTTGGCAAACACCGCCGGATCGATCTCGTTCTTGTCCAGTCGTCTTGCGTGGAATCGACATCCAACATGTGGAGCAGGGCTAACAACAGCAGTTGCGGCCGTTCTTGAAGATTGAGTGAAGAAGTTCAGAGATGGAGCAAAACCACATGGAAACTTTTGCCCACGGTTCAGTTTCCACTGCGGCAGCATAACGTCGCTTCCGTCTACATCGGCACAGCCAAGCCAGGCACCGTCATTTAGAATGTCAACACCTAGACAGCAAGATCCAGGAGACCAATTGGACACTCTTCGATTCTGCGGCGATCTCACTGGAATAGGGTGAACCGCTTTTATTCAACGAAATCTGAGAGTTGGCAAGTCGAAGTTTTCCCGTTGGAAGCGCATTGGCAATCGGCACTCGGCCTCGGCCGCGGGCATGGGAATTTGAGTTTCAATACGCACGCCAGGAAACTGGCTCCACGTTAGATCGCATAACTTCAATTTGATAGGCGACTGTGTCGAGCGCGATCAAGACGCTAAGGGCGGGGCAAAAGCTGCCCCGCCCAACTCGATCAGAATGGATAATGCTGGGCGGAATCCTCGATGGTGATCCAGCGCAGGTCGGTGAATTCGGCGATCGCCGCCTTGCCGCCGAAGCGGCCATAGCCACTACCCTTGACGCCACCGAAGGGCATCTGCGCCTCGTCGTTCAACGTCGGTCCGTTGATGTGGCAGATGCCGGATTCGATGCGGGCGGCCACCGCCATGGCGCGCTGGACATCACGGCTGAACACCGCCGATGACAGACCGTATTCGGTATCGTTGGCAACGCGGATCGCTTCTTCTTCATCGACGACGCGGATGATCGGCTTGACCGGGCCGAAGGACTCCTCCGAGTAGACCCGCATGTCCGGGGTGACGTGATCGAGCAGCGTTGCCTCGACCACAGTGCCGGTACGCTTACCACCCGCTACGAGCTTGGCGCCCTTGGCCGTCGCATCGGCGATCAGCTCCTCCATCTTTTTTGCGGCTTCAAGACTAATCAGCGAGCCGAGCACAACGTGGCCGCGCGGATCACCCGCCGGAAGTTGCGCGGCGCGGGCGGCGAGTTTGGCGACGAACGTGTCGGCGATTGCCTGATGGACGATGATGCGTTCGGTTGACATGCAGATTTGGCCTTGGTGCATAAAGGAGCCGAAGATGGCAGCGTTGACGGCGCCGTCGATATCGGCGTCATCGAGGATGACCAGCGGTGCCTTGCCGCCAAGTTCCAAAAGAGCGGGCTTAAGGTGCTCGCCGCACATTTTTGCGATGATTTTGCCGACCGCGGTGGAGCCGGTGAAATTGACGCGGCGGATGGCCGGATTGACAATCAGGCTGGCGACGATCTCGGCTGCATCTTCCGGCGCATTGGTGATGACGTTGACGACACCGGCAGGCAGGCCCGCTTCCGTCAGCGCCGTGCCGATCAACCGGTGCGTACCTGGGCATTGTTCCGAGGCTTTCAGGATGACGGTGTTGCCGCAGGCAATCGGCATGGCAACGGCGCGGGTGGCGAGGATGACCGGCGCATTCCAGGGGGCGATGGCAAGGCAGACCCCGGCCGCCTTACGAACCCCCATCGCCAGCGTGCCCGGCTTATCTGAGGGGATGATCTCCCCGGAAATCTGCGTCGTCATCGAGGCGGCCTCGCGCAGGATATTAGCCGCAAGCATGACGTTAAAGCCGGCCCACGGCGCGGTCGCGCCGGTCTCCTCGATCATCAGTCGGGTGAATTCGCCCACCTTGGCATCTATGATGTCGGCGGCCTGCATCAGCAGCGCACGGCGCTGGTTGGGACCGGTCTTCGACCAAGCGGGGAAGGCATTCGAAGCGGCTTCAATCGCGGCCACGACATCATCAGGACCGGCGGCAGCGGCGCGGCTGGCGAGCTTGTTGGTGAAAGGGTCAAACCGGTCATAGGTCCGCCCACTGGCTGCTGCGCGATCCGTGCCGTTGATGAGGAGGGAAATGTTCATGTGCGTCTCCTGAGGGAAGGACATTAGAAGCCGAGGACTTCGGCATTGATCGAGGCTTCGAGGCCGCCATCGGTTGGAAGATTGGCGCCGTTGATCCAGCGCGCACCGTCCGATGCGAGGAAGAGGATGGCGGGGGCGATATCGGCGGATGTGCCGGCACGGCCGACGCGGGTGATATCGCTGTCGACTCGGGCATCGCCGAGCACGGCGCGAAATTGCTGGAGGATCGGCGTTTCGACCGGGCCGGGGCTGACGGCATTGACGCGGATGCCGCGATCCCGAAACAGCGGCTGATGGGCAGCGCACATGGTCCAGAGCAACAACAGTTCCTTCGATAGCGGATAGCCTTCCTCATCCTTCAGGCCATGTTTGGCAACAACGGCTGCCACATCTGGAAAGCCCTGAATACCGGTCAACGTCTTTGCCCGTTGCAGATTGGCGCGCCAGCCATAACCGGCGATCGAGGCGACATTGATGATGCCGCCACCTTCGCGGACCCGCGGGGCGACAGCTTCCGACAGGGCGCGCAGGCCGTAGAAATTCACCGCAAGTGTCAAAGCCACGCCGGTATTGCCGGAAAGCCCGGCGACATTGGCAAGCGCATCGATGCGCCTGGGCAACTGCGCGACGATGTCGGCAATGCCTTTGGCCGTCGAAAGGTCGCCCTTGATGAAATTGGCGGGACTGCCCGCAGGCTCACGAACGTCGATGCCGATGACATCGGCGCCCATCTGTCCGGCCAGTTCCGCCGTGCGCGCGCCGATACCGGAGGCAACGCCGGTCACCAGAATGGTTTTACCAAAGAGCATGTCATCACCTTTCGCAAGAGAGTCCGGAGACCGGATATGTTACTGGTTCCATTGAATTTTAGCCGGGCCGGGCAATTTGACGCGGTAGCCGACTGGCAGCAGCCGCAGGTCGAAGCGGCGCTCGATTTCGCCCCACAGGCCCAGCGGCAGGAACAGCGAGAACAGAACTGCCGTTGCGCCAAGTCCGATCAAGTACCAGACGCCCATTGCTCCGAAGAAGGTCTCGATCACGAAGAACAACACCGCGCCGAGAATCGCACCCTCGAACTTGCCGATACCACCGACCAGCACCATGAAGATCATGTAGGCGGTCCATTGGACGCTGAAATAGGTCTTTGGCTGGAAGGTCGTCGCGGTTGCCAGCCACAGCGCACCGGCAACCGCAATGCCGAAGGCAGCGAGCACGAACAACAGCCGTTTGGTGGCAAGGACACGCACACCGAGCGACGTGGCAGCATCCTCGTTATCGCGGATTGCCTGGATGGCTGCTCCAACGCGGCTGCGTAGCAGAGCAAAGAGCATGCCGAGAAGGGCGGCCATCGAGACTAGCGACAGCCAGTAGATCATCACCCGGCGGGTGCCGCTGTCATAGATGTTGAGCGAGATGAGCGAAGTGCCGGTTTCGCCCTGGATCAGCCGGTCGAGATTGACCAGCATGTGGGTGAGCGCCGAGATGACCCACATGCCGATCGCAAACTCGCCGCCCTTCAGCCGCAGCATGACGAAGGACAATGGCAGCGAAATCGCTCCGGTAATGAGTGCCGCCGCAAATAACGATAGGAACGGATTGAGCCCGGCATCAGCGAGCCGGATGGTAAAATAGGCGCCGAGGCCGAAGAACACCTGCTGGCCGACAGAGACGAGGCCGCCGAAACCGGCCAGCGCATTCCACATGGCAGCCAGGATGACGTAGATGAACAGCGCCGTCAGCCGGTCGATGGCACCGGCGCCGAGGGCCATCGGCGCGATGGCAAAGAGTGCGAAGGCGATCGCGACGCCGCCGAGTGCCAGCCGCGAAGAGCGCGTCCAGCGTTCGATGGAGATACCGTTGGATCCAAGTGTCATAGTGTGCTCCGGATGGCTGCGCGTATTTTAGCGAGGCCGGTTCTGCTGAAACCGCCTTTGCCAAGGAAGGGCAGGCCGGTGAGAAAGAGCCGGGCAAACAGCACAGCGAGGAAGACGGCATGGCCGCCGATGAGGAAACCCTGCGGATGGACCTGCGCGCCGAGCGACTGGGCAAGCCCAAGCACGATGCCACCGATCAGCGTACCCCAGAGCGAACCCGCGCCACCGATGACCGCTGCCTCGAAGGCAAACAGCAGCTGCGGGCCGCCGGAATAGGGATCGAACGTGGCGCGCATGCCGAGGAACGCGCCAGCGATGCCGACCGTGACCATGGCAATGGCTGCGGCGAGTGCATTGGCCGTACGGGCATCGATGCCAACGAGGCCGGCGGTATCGGGGTCTTCTGCCGTTGCTCGGATAGCGCGGCCGAGCGCGAAACGGCTGAGGAAGAATTGCAGGCCGCCGAGAAGCGCAATCGCGGTCGCCATCGTCATCACCGCCAACTTGCCGACATAAATGCTGCCCGGCAGTTCCCAGCTGTCATAGGACAGGCTGCCGATGAACGGAGCAAGCGAACGGGTATCAGCGCCGAACTGTTCGAACATCAGATTGTCGATGACGATGGCAAGACCGAAGGTTGTCAGGATCGGCAGCAGCGCTCCGCCACGGGCGCTGCGTTCCAACAGATAAAGCTGTAGTATCCAGCCAGCGACGGCCATGACGGGAAGAATGATTAGCAGACCGACGAAGGGAGAGATTCCGAACGTCGAGGCCAGCAGCCAGAGGCCATAGGCGGCGGCGACGGCCAAACTGCCATGGGCGAGATTGATGATCCGCATGACGAAGAACATGAAGGACAGGCCACAGGCGATGCCAGCATAATAACCGCCGAGCAGGACGCCCTGAATGAGTGTGTCGATCACGATGCCTCCCTCCCGGTGCTGTCGCGGTGTAAGCCGAAATAGGCCTGTGTCACCTGATCGCGGGTGACGCTTTTCGCGGGACTGTCGAGCACGACGCGGCCCTCGAGTATGCAAATGACGCGGCGGGCGACAGCCATGGCGCGGCCGAGGTCTTGCTCGACCAGGATGATAGTGGTGCCGGAGGTAAGCAGGGTCTGCAGCTGCGCATAGACCCGGTCAACCACCAACGGCGACAGCCCCAGCGAGACTTCGTCGAGCAGCAGAATATCCGGATTGCTCATCAGCGCCCGGCCGATCGCCGTTGCCTGCTGTTCGCCACCGGAGAGATGGCCGGTCTTGGCATGGCGACGGGGGATGAGATTGGGGAAGGCATCGAAAACACGATCGACTGTCCATTCGCCTGTCCTGCCCGCGCTTTTCCCGAGCAGCAGGTTTTCCTCGACAGTCATCTGCAAAAACAGTCGACGACCTTCCGGAACCAGCGCGATGCCCCTCGCGATACGCTGGTGCGAAGGCACGCCAGTCATATCGGCGCCGTTCAAAATAATGCGGCCCGAAGTGGGAAGATGGGCGCCGGCGAGCGAGCGGAGCAGCGTCGTCTTGCCAGCCCCGTTGGCACCGACCAACGCCAGCACATCGCCCTTAGCAAGATCGAAGCTGACATCGCGCACCGCCTGCAGCAGACCATGGCGGACGTTGAGATTCTGAACGGAAAGCATGGTCATGCGGGTGTGCCCCCGAGATAGGCCTTGACGACACCGGCATCGGCCATGACGGCGCGGGGGGCGCCATCGGCGATGATGCGGCCGGCATCCATGCAGATCAGCCGCTCAGTCACCTGTAAAAGGATATGAACGATATGCTCAATCCAGACGATGCCGATGCCGCGACGTCGCAGCTCAAGGATGGTCGTCACCAGTTCGCCGGCCTCCGCATCCGTCAGCCCACCGCCGATTTCGTCGAGCAACATGAGCTTCGGCCTGGTCGCCAGCGCTCGGGCAAGCTCCAGGCGCTTGCGGTCGAGAAGACCGAGCGTGTCGGCCTGCCGGTTAGCGACGCCAAGCATGCCGCAAAGCGTCAGACTGTCGATGACCCGCTCATAGGCTTCATCGCGGCCGACGGCACTGCCGTGCGCGGCGGCGACGAAGACGTTTTCGAAGGTCGTCATGCCGCTGAACGGTTTTGGAACCTGATGGGTGCGCACCAAGCCGGAGCGGCAGCGCTCCGCAGCCGACAGCGCAGTAACGTTGCGGCCATCGAAGGTGATGGTGCCGAAGTTCGGCGGGAAAGCGCCGGCAAGCGCGCTCAGCAGCGTCGTCTTGCCCGCGCCATTCGGGCCGACAATGCCGATGGCATCGCTCTGGCCCATGGAAAAATCAACATTATCGAGAACCACAAGCGCACCGAAGCGCTTGTGGATCCCGCTGGCAGAGAGAAAAGCGTGTCCCGGCCTTTGCTCGTGAGTTGCGATCTGCACTGTGTTCTTATCCGTTATAGGCATTGAGCTTGGCAGCAACCGGGACGTTTGGATCGGTGGCGTTCTCGGTGACGACATAGTCGAGCGGGAATTTCGAGCCCTCGGGAGCCTTGATCCATTGCGTTCCGATAATCGGGCCGGGGGACACGTTGGCGACCGGGCCGGCGGTGAAATCCACCTTGCCGGCGATCGTCGTCGTCTTCAGGGTCGAAATGGCCTTGGCGACCGCTTCCTTGTTCTTGGCGTCAGCTGCCGATTTCAATGCTTCAAAGCCAGCATCCAGCAGCGACAGGCTGGCGCCAAGCTGCTGGGTCCACTGCTTGCCGCTCTCCGCTTCATAACCATCGGCCAGTTCAGGGCCGGAAACACCGGTCAACGACGACTTGTAAGGGAAGGCCTTGTGCCAATAGGCGGCGCTGGAGATGTTGACGCCGAGATCACCGAGTGCCTCGATATCGGCTGGGAACAGCCCGGTTTTTGCCACCTGGCAGATCTTGATCTGGCGGGTGAGGCCCTGTTGGGCGGCCTGGCGCCAGAAGGCGGCGAAATCCGGCGGGATCGGGAAGGAGGAGAAGATCTCGACGCCTTCCTGCTTGAACAAGGCGATCTGAGCCGAGAAGTCGGTCGTACCGGTTTCATAGGCGCCGGGATCGATGATGGTGAAACCTTCCTTGGCGAGCAGAGGCGCGAGGTTGGCGCGGATCGCATTGCCGTCAGCGTCGTTCGGATACATCACGCCGACCTTCTTATTGGTCTCGATCAGGTTCCATTGCGACACGTAGGTCTTGTGGAACTCGCCGACGCCGAAGCCGAAATGATAGGTCCATTTGAACGGTGAGGGCGCACCGGGCTTGGCGCCACGACCGAAATACCAGGCTTCCCAGGGCATAACGGTGGAGAGGCAGGGAATACCGGCTGCTTCGCACGCATCAGCCACCGGATTGATGGTCTCCGGGGTAGAGACGGCGAGCATCAGGTCGATGCCCTGGTTGTTAATCAGGTCCTTGGCAAGTTGACCGGCGCGCGAAGGGTCGGATTGGGTGTCGCGATCAAGGATTTCGACCTGAAATGTCTTGTCGTTTGCCTGGAAGCCATTGGCCAATGCTTTTCGGGCGAGATCCAGCACATAGCCATCGGTCTGGCCGAACCCTGCAAGCGGGCCTGTGCGCGGGCTGATGAAGCCGATTTTCAATGTGTCGCCGCTTTGCGCGAAAGCCGTGCGGCCGGTGAATGCCAATGCAGCGCCACCCGCTGCAGCCGTTGCGATGAAGGACCGGCGCGTCAGCGATGCCGGGTCGAATTTTCCGTTGCGGAAAGTGCCGTTCATGAAGTTCTTCCTCCCAGTTGCGAGCCTCCCAGCTCCTCATGTTTCAAATTTGATCGTCCGCCGCTGCTTCCTCTCGGTCAGATCGGATAGTCCCGTTTGCCGGATGAAAGAGTGATCCAGCGCAGTTCGGTGAATTCATCGATCGCGGCCTTGCCGCCGAAGCGGCCGTAGCCACTCGACTTGACGCCGCCGAAGGGCATTTGAGGTTCGTCGGAGACTGTTGCCTCGTTGATATGGCAGATGCCGGATTCCAGCCGTTTGGCCACCGCAAGGGCTGCGTTGACGTCGCGGCTGAAGACTGCTGATGATAGGCCGTATTCGCTGTCGTTGGCGACGGTCACCGCCTCGTCGGTGCTGCCGACCCGGATGATCGCGGCGACCGGACCAAAACTCTCCTCGCGATAGATGCGCATGGCGGGCGTGACATGATCGACCACAGTCGCATCCATCAAAGTGCCGTGCGTGAGACCGCCGCAGACGAGCGCGCCACCTTTTTGTATTGCATCGTCGATCAGCGCCCTGACGCGCCGGGCGGCCTCGGCATTGATCAGCGTTCCAAGCGGCGTATTGCCGTCCTGCGGGTTGCCGGCAACGAGGGTGGCGGCCTTCAACTTGAATTTTCCGACGAACTCATCGGCGATCTCGTCCATCAGGATGATCCGCTCGGTCGACATGCAGATCTGGCCCTGGTTCATGAAGGCGCCGAATGCGGCGGCGCGGACGGCTTCATCGATATCGGCATCGGCGAGCACGATGAACGGCGCTTTGCCGCCAAGTTCGAGCAGGCAGCGTTTCAGATGCCGGGCCGAAGATTCGGCGATGATGCGGCCGACACGGGTTGAGCCGGTAAAGTTGATGCGGCGGACGGCAGGATGGGCAATCAGGGCCTCAACCACGACTGCCGCGTCCTTCGGTGCATTGCTGACGACATTGACGACACCGCGCGGGAAACCGGCCTCGCGCATCACGTCACCGATCAGGCCGTGGGTTTTCGGGCAGAGTTCGGAAGCCTTGAGCACGACTGTATTGCCGCAGGCGAGCGGCATGGCGATGGCACGGGTGCCAAGTATGATAGGCGCATTCCAGGGGGCAATACCGACGCAGACACCGGCAGGCTGGCGCACGGCCATGGCAAGGTTTCCCAGAATGCCCGATGGGACGATTTCGCCGGTGACTTGCGTGGTCATGGCCGCAGCTTCGCGAAGAATATCGACGCCGAGAGCGCAGTTGATCGCCGCCCATTGCGCCGTGGCACCGGTTTCGGTGGTCATCGCGGCGACGAAGTCAGGTGTGCGTTGGCTGAGAATGTCGGCGGCGGCATTGAGCAAGCTGCGCCGTTTGCCGGGACCGATCTCCGACCAGGCTGGAAAGGCTGCAGCTGCAGCGCTGGCGGCCTTTGCCATGTCGGCAACGGTGCCGGCGGCAGCGATCGTCGCCACATCTCCCGTTAGGGGATCGGTACGTTCGAACGTGGACGCATCGGATGCTTCCACCGCCTCATCGTTGATCATCAACTTTGCCACATACACTGTCGTCACCCATTCACTGTAGGCGGAGCCCTCGTTTTCCGATGGGGAGACAGACACCCGTCAGGGCCGGGCCGTTACGGCCGCGTGTCCTGCAGGGATATGTTGAAATGCCTCCTCGCAAAGGCCGATGATGGAAGACTACGCCGATATCGGAAGGATGGAATGTGATTTATCGGGTTAATATTGTAATTATCTGGCATATCCTCATTGTTGTATCTTTGAGGAGGAAAGAGTGGCGACGGACGGGGGCATTCATCACCATGCACGCGGCGACTGGCGGGAGCCATCACTGTCGCATCGGCGTATCCGGTTCCAGAAAGGCCTCTATGCCGATTTCCACCATTTCTTTCTGTTGACCGAA
This sequence comes from Hyphomicrobiales bacterium, assembly GCA_900468065.1. Classification (GTDB taxonomy): domain Bacteria; phylum Pseudomonadota; class Alphaproteobacteria; order Rhizobiales; family Rhizobiaceae; genus Pararhizobium. Next base: position 38,252 of record UBTA01000044.1, read on the forward strand.
GGCGCGGGTCAACTGCATTTCGACGATGGCGAACATCGAATACTGCACGGCCCGGCGCTGGCTTTCCTGCCGCCACAGGTCCGCTGCGACGTATCGATTGAGGCAGGGTCCGAGGCGTTTCTGATCGGCGCATCCCCCCAGATTATGGTTGCTGCTATCGGCAACAAGGTGGAATCCTATTCGCTGCGCATCTTCATCGAGCAGATGAAGCTCATCGAAGGGGCCGATGCAGTGTCGGTAAACGAGGTCACTCCGCTGATCGCCGGCTTCGTGCGCGAACTTGGCGATCCCGCGCGCGCATCGTGGATGGTGGTTTCGGCCTATATGCGGCTAATCCTGATGGCGGTCTGGCGTGGTTCCGGCGGCGAAAAGGCCGAACAGCGCGGCAGTGGTGAAAGCGGCTCGATCCTGCAGCGTTACCGGCAGTTGGTCGAGGTCTGGTTCCGCCAGCACCGGCCGATCAGCGAATATGCTGACGAACTGGGGGTGACGGCCGACCGGCTGCACGCCATCTGTCACCGTACCCTCGGCCGATCGCCCATCCAGCTTCTGCACGAGCGGCTGGTGCAGGAGGCGAAACTGCGGCTGGAGCGGTCGGCCCGCAATATCCAGGAGATTTCCGACAGTCTGGGCTTTCGCGATCCGACCTATTTCAGCCATTTTTTCAAGCGCAGGACGGGCCTTTCACCAGCACAGTATCGCGAGATTGCACGTGCTTCGGCCGGCGCCGAAAACAGTGTTCTCTCCTCGGGCTATGCGGACTGGCCTTGACGGCGCCAAGGTCAGGCGTAACGGACACAGTGGAGGTAGTTCGGGATGCGAAGCCCAAGCTGTTGGCGCGCTCCACTGGATCTTGCGCATCCTCAGGCAGTGAAAATCACCTGTTCCTCGGCACTGTCCGACGAGGCCTGCGACCGCTGACAACGTCCCCAAGGACGGTTGACTCGCGCAGCCCAAGTGTTTGCCAGGGCCGAATACTCGGCTGCCACAGACGTCATAAAGGGTTGGTCATTCAGATCTCCTTGGTTGCTTGGGTTGGCGAACGACAGCCTCTATCCACGGGCGAGTGTGATGAACCGCGCCTGATCCGCAGCGGACTTCTGAAACAGTCCGGTGAACGTAGTCGTCAGCGTCTTTGCCCCTTGCTTGCCAATGCCACGCATAGCCATGCACATGTGCTCCGCCTCGATCATCACCGCGACGCCCTTCGGTCTCAGGCTTTCATCAAGCGAATAAGCGATCTGGGCGGTCATCGTCTCCTGGGTCTGCAGGCGGCGGGCGTAGAGATCGACCAACCGTGCCATCTTAGAAAGCCCAAGCACGCCATGGTCTGGGATGTATGCGATGTGCGCCAACCCGTGAAACGGGACCATGTGGTGCTCACAGTGGGAATGGAACGGGATGTCCCGGACGATCACCATGTCCTTGTACCCGGCGACATCCGAAAACGTCTTCGACAGCACATCCTCCGGCGCCATGTCGTAGCCGGAGAACAATTCGCGGTAGGCTTTTGCAACACGTTTGGGCGTATCGAGCAGGCCTTCGCGCGAGGGATCGTCGCCCGCCCAGCGGATAAGCGTGCGCACCGCGGCCTCCGCTTCCTGCTGGGTCGGGTGTTCAAGTGCAGGAAGAACGGTAGCGTCCGTTACGATCGCATCCATGAGAGAACTCCAGATATGGACAAACGACGGGGATACGGAAGCTTTCAAGTTTCAGATCAAAAACCCCCGCTTCGCCACTGTGACTCTATGTTTGACCTGGCGCGGTGATTGGTTCGTATCCGGTTGACTTGCAATGGGACGATCACGTGGCAATTAAAATTGCAGTCATTGGCGCGGGGATGGCGGGGGTAACGGTCGCGCGGGCGCTGCGGTCTATCGCCGATATCAGCGTTTTCGAAGGCGTCGGAGGCTGGATGCCAACCCGACGGATTGAGGAGGTCGTCTTCGATCATGGCGCGCAATATTTTACCATCAGGGACGAGCGTTTCCGCGATTCACTGAAAGCTGCTCAGGCCGACGGCGTCATTCAGTCCTGGAACGGTGAAGCGGGTTCGCTGAGCGGGGATGGACTGTCGCAAAGGTTCCAGCCTGCCACGCCAAGATATGTTGGCGTCCCGTCGATGAACGTGTTGCCCAAGGCAATGTCCGTCGGTCTTGATATCCAACTCGACGAGCAGGTCCTGGCGGTCACCGGAGAAAATGGACGATGCCTGTGGCGACTGGTGCATTGGCGGCCGCGTTGAATGAACACGACGACTCGAAACGTTGCAACTGCTCTGACCTATATGGGCGCGTTGCCCTTCTGGCTGCTGACGCTCGCCCCGGAAACCGTCCTGGGCGTGAACACCGCCTCGGTCTTCTTGTTGTACGGCGCAATCATCAGCTCTTTCATGGCAGGGGCTCAGTGGGGAACGGAGATCAGAGGCCGAGGCGATCTGTTGTCGACCGTGACGAGCAATGTGTTTGCATTGGTCGCCTTTTTGACCCTCATGCTCGGACTGTCGGTAACCGCCCTTCTCATGCAAATGGTGCTGTTCGGATGTCTGCTTCTGGACGATTACCGATCCCTTGCCGGGCGCGACGACCAGCGCTGGTACTGGAAGCTCCGTCTGCGGGTGACCGTGATCGTCGCAGGTGCCTATTGCGTCATGCTGATTGACCGCGCCGTCGCTGTGAGTGGCTGACAGCGATCTATAAAACCAGATTGTCAGCGATGTTGCGCACGGCGGGAGAGGGATTGTCGAATACGATCGAGAACAAGGTGGTGTTCATAGGGTTTTACAAGGGCGGGTCCCTCGTTGCACAGACTTCCCGCCTGATCGACCGCCTTGTCAATCGATCCCGCCAGAATGACCTCAACGTCCGGGATGTGCGACCTAATCCATGCTTGCAGTTGAAACCCGCTCCCAGCAGTCATGTCGGCAAGGACAATCCCCACATTCAGGTGTCCGGAGGCCAAGGCCGCCTTCGCTTCCTCGCCGTTTGCGGCCTCATGCACAAGAAAGCCGCACTCCCGCAGATACTCGGCGAGAGGGTGTCGCAGCAGGATATCCCCTTCAACAAGGAGAACAGCTTCGACTGACGCCATCAGGATTCTCCTCGACCTTGTTTGGCTCTCGCAATTAACATTGCGACGGTGGCATCCAAATCATAGGGCTTCGGCAGGATCGGCCCCTGCCATTCGGTCCCGTCGTAGAAAGCGGATGTCACGATGACCGGGATATCGGGGTAGTGTTCTGCGATTCTCTCTGCGAACTGAGCCCCCGTCAGTCTGCCCGGCATTCGGTGATCGGTAAAGACGACATCCACCCGGTCATGCTCTGCAACCAGATACTCCCAAGCCTCGTCGGCAGTGGCGGCGGAGATGACAAGTGCACCGCCAAGATCGCGCAGAGCATCCGCTATCATCAACCGGATGAGGATCTCATCTTCCACAACGAGAATGCGAACTGCACCACTCGGAACAGTCTCTATATCGATTTCGATCATTTCCAACCCCTATGGTGGGCAGCAACTCGCGAATACCGAAAATGTTCCGGCCTAAAAGGGATTTGGCAGGTGTGGGCCCTTTCTGTCCGGAAACGTGCATTTTCGCATAACGCTGATCCGCGCCACAGAAGTCGCGTATAACGGCCATGAAGACATTAACGCCCCTTCAATCCGTCTCAGTCGATCTTGCAGAAACTGGCCATGTGGTTGAGCTCCCGTCCGTCCTCGACGGCAAAAGCCATCTCTCAGCAGACAGGCGCAAGTCACTTGAACCCAGGGAGATAAACTCCCTGATGGCCGCCGTCGCTGAGCATCAGGACATCGACGCCTACCAGCTTCTCTACAATTATTTCGTTCCGAAAGTCCGGGCATATATGTCGAAGATCGGCAGCGACCGTGCGTTTGCCGACGAGATGGCACAGGAAGCCATGTTGAGGGTTTGGCGGAAGGCAAGGCTGTTCGATCCGGGTAAGGGACAGGCATCAACCTGGATCTACACCATTGCCCGAAACGTCCGCATTGACGCTCTGCGGCGGGGTCCGCGGCCGACCTTCGACCAGAACGACCCGGCCTTCATTCCCGAAGACGAACCTGCCGCCGACGTGGCGTTGGAGCGCCAGCAGGATGCCGACCGGCTCAGGGTTGCGATGGCTTCATTGAAGCCCGACGAAATCAAAACGCTCCGATTGTCGTTCTTCGAGGACATGGCGCATCCCGCCATTGCCGCGGCGCTGGGCATCCCGATCGGAACCGTGAAATCAAGGATCAGAAACGCATGTCTGAAGCTGCGCGCAATACTCAAGGACGCGTAACCGTCCTTCACCACCTCAATGACGACCTGCTGATGTCCTATGCGGCCGGCACCCTGTCCGAAGGATGGAGCATCGGCGTCGCCACGCATCTGTCATTCTGCCCCGGATGTCGCCAGCGTCTTTCCGAATTTGAAAGCATCGGCGGCCATTTCCTGGAGTGCGAAGAAGTGGAAGGCGATGAGACTGCCGGGTGGGAGGAAATCCAGAAGCGTCTGGACGTTCCAAGTTCGAATATCACTGCTATCGCAGTCGGGAGCGATCCCCTGTTTCCGCAGCCACTTTTCTCTTACGTCGAGGCCGCGGGCGGACTACGGTGGCGCTCTCTCGGTAGCGGGGCAAGCCAGATGAAGGTGCCGACTTCGGATCCCAGCACCGTCGTCAGACTTTTGAAGATTCCTGCCGGAAAACCTGTTCCCGAACATAGCCACAGCGGCCGGGAGCTGACGCTTGTCCTTGCCGGAAGTTTCGGCGACTCGGTTTCCGTCTTCAACCGTGGCGACGTCGAATTGGCCGATGATGACCTCACCCACCAGCCTAAGGCCACGCCGGAAGGGGACTGCATCTGCCTAGCGATAACGGAAGCCCCGCTGCGGTTCACCAGCCGGATCGTGCGTTTCCTCCAGCCGTTTCTCGGTATTTAGTCTCAACATGGTTGCCGCTAGTCCGAAGCGGCCATGATCAGCAGGGAAAAACAGGACGATGGGCATGACTCACGTTACCGAGCAGGTTGAATGCGCGGTGAACGGCAGCAGATGCTTCTGATTGCGGATCTCAACCATCGGGTCAAGAACAGCCTGGCGTCCGTCCATCAGCCCATCGTTGCCCAGACAATGCGTGCCACGCCGTCGATCGCCCATGCGAGATCCGCAATCACGTCCCGCATCATAGCGCTCTCGCGTGTGCATGACGTCCTCACGCACGACCGCTGGACAGGAGCCGACCTGCGGTCGAGGCGACGCTTCAGCCCTTTGAACAACAGGCGAGGGGGCGGCTCGAAAAATCAGGTCCAAGAGTAAGGCGGACAACGAGAGCCGCGCTGTCACTTTCTTTCGCGCTGGACGAAATGGCGACAAACGCTGCCACACATGGCTCCCTATCGAACGATGTCGGTTCAGTCCGGGTGTCCTGGACGGTGAGCGAAGCGGACGATGACGAAAACCTGCATCCGACATGGCGCGAGAAGGGCGCGCCTGTTCCTGACTTGCTCAGTATCGCAGGATTTGGAAACCGGGTGATCCTGCGGGCGATGCCGTTGGAACTGGGTGGAAAGGAAGAGCCATATACGACACACCGGGATTTTGGTGTTCAACCTGGCGCTGCCACAAGCGGGCCCTGCAACATCGTCTCACTTATCGAGTTTCAACAGGTTGGATACGGTAAAGATGTCCTTGTCGCCGCGGCCGCAAAGATTGACGATGATGATCTGATCCGCATTCATCCGCGGCGCGGTCTTCATGACCTCCGCGATCGCGTGCGAAGGCTCCAGCGCGGGGATGATGCCCTCCTCGGTCGACAGAACCCGGAACGCTTCGAGTGCCTCGACATCGGTTGCCGAGGAATAGGTGGCGCGGCCGGAATCCTTGAGCCATGCATGTTCTGGCCCGACGCCCGGGTAGTCGAGACCTGCTGAGATCGAATGGCCCTCATTGATCTGCCCGTCGTCGTCCTGCAGCAGATAGGTCCGGTTGCCGTGCAGCACGCCGGACCGGCCCTTCGTCAGCGACGCGCAGTGTTCCAACGTGTCGAGACCTTTTCCAGCAGGCTCGACTCCGACCATCCTGACCGCACTGTCGGCCAGAAATGGGTGGAAGAGTCCTATTGCGTTAGAACCGCCGCCGACGGCTGCGACCAGAAGATCGGGGAGGCGACCTTCCTGTTCCAGGATCTGCTCTCGTGCCTCAGTTCCGATCACCGACTGCAGCGTTCTCACCATTTCGGGATACGGATGCGGTCCCGCGACGGTTCCAATCAGGTAGTATGTGTCGTCGACGTTGGAAACCCAGTCCCGGAGCGCCTCATTCATGGCATCCTTCAGGGTGCCGTTGCCCGACGTTACAGGCCGCACTTCCGCCCCGAGAAGTTTCATCCTGAAGACGTTGGGAGCCTGCCGCTCGATATCCTTCGCACCCATGTAGATGATGCACTGCATGCCAAACCGCGCTGCCACGGTGGCGGTCGCGACACCATGTTGTCCGGCGCCTGTTTCGGCGATGATACGGCGCTTTCCCATCCTGCGGGCGATCAGGATCTGACCCATGCAGTTGTTGATCTTGTGTGACCCAGTATGGTTGAGCTCGTCGCGCTTCATGTAGACACGCGCGCCTCCCAGCCGGGCCGTCAGGCGTTCCGCGAAATACAGAGGGCTGGGCCGTCCCACGTATGTCCGTGAATACTGATCCAATTCGTCCCAGAATGATGGGTCTGTCTTGGCGCTCTGCCATTCAGCGTTGACCGAGAGCAAGAGCGGCATCAACGTCTCGGCAACGAAGCGGCCTCCGAACGGACCGAAGAAGCCCTCGGCATCGGGTAGAGCATGGGATGTATCGCGCATTGTAATTTGGCTCCAATCTGCAGCAAGTACGGAGAAAAGAGTTGTTCAGATGCCAAACCAATCAAAATCACCTCGCCACGAGCATCGCACCGAATTTCGACGGTCGCGCGAAGAAAATCTAACGATCATGCACTGAGTAGAACCGTCTGTTGGTAGAGGGCTAAGATGTGCATCTGGGGCCACTGCCTGGATCGCAGATTATCTCCGTATCCCACAAAAAGGCGCTATTCTTTCCCGACAAGGGGGATGGCAGCAGCGCGCCTCCATGTCGGCCGGAGAGGTCATCATTGCCCTCGCCTGCGAGCTGACCCCGCTCGGGAGCGGCGTCACGTCGCCAGTGCGCCAAAAAGAGACATCCGCCGAGCGCATAGTGGCCGAGTTAGGACAACTTCACGCGGCTTAAAAAGCACCAGATGGGGCGGGCGCGCATATCGAGGTAGCGCCACAAAGGCTTGTCACTGCGTTGTAAAACCTCCTATCCTGCGACATCACAGAGCCTGGAAACAATTGTCGCGTTACCACTGAGTTGCGACGAGGAGACGATTTGACTTCACTTATGAAAATTGCTGTTGCAGGTGGCCAAGGTCACATGGGCCGAGCCGTGGCTTCAATAATTTCTGCCGATCCGGACCTTACATATCTCGGGAGCTTCGGACGCTTTGACGTTAAAGGCGAAGGGTTGATTGATCGTGTCGCGGCACTTGAGACGGCAGATGTTATCCTAGATTTCTCGACAGCAAGCGCCGCTGCTGCACTGGCAGCACTATGTGCGAAAATGGGTGGGCCGCCCCTAGTGATTGCCGCGACAGGGTTTGAGCCGGAGCAAATCGCCGAAATCGGCGAAGCTGCCCATCAAATACCAATTGTGCGTTCGGGAAATTTCTCTGTCGGTTTGAATATGCTGGTTGGACTTGTTGCGCAGGTTGCACGCGCGTTGCCTGCCGATACTTGGGACATAGAGATTTTAGAAGCACATCACAGGCGGAAGATTGACGCCCCTTCTGGCACAGCGTTGATGCTAGGCGAAGCCTCTGCGCGCGGACGTGGCGTTTCCCTCGCATCTGTGGAACGGCGGGGTCGGGACGGCATTACGGGCGAACGTCCGGATGGAGAAATCGGTTTCTCGGTCATGCGGGGTGGCGGGATAGTTGGGGAGCACAGCGTCATCTTTGCAGCAGGAGACGAAGTCGTGAAACTTTCACACTCGGCTATTGATCGCGGCATGTTCGCCAGGGGCGCGATCGTCGCTGCCCACTGGGTAAGGGATAGGGCTCCGGGTGAATACGACATGCACGACGTCTTAGGACTATCGCGGAAATCCTAGTTCGCGCGAGAATGTAGGTCCGGTTTGGGCCAAAAAGCGACTCCGGCAGGAATGCCCCGCCAAAAGCGGCCTTTGCGACAGTAGCAAAAGTTGGGAAACAAGTGCCGGTTTCGCAAATTTTTCCGAAACCGCTTTTAGTGGGTTGACTTAGAGTGCGCTCTAACCCGTAGCTTCCCATGCGTCGTGACGAAAGAAGGGCGTTTATGAAGATTGGCAAACTGGCAAAGCGTTCGGGACTGTCAGCCTACACCATTCGTTATTATGAGCGGATAGGGCTGCTTCCCTATGCCGACAGAGACCAATCGGGCCAACGTGATTACGACGCGTCAATCCTGATCTGGATAGAGTTTCTCGACCGTCTCAAAACGACCGGGATGCCTATTCGGGAAATGCTGCACTATGCAGCCCTACGGGAGCGCGGCGTCGGCACCGAATCGGAGCGCAGCGCGTTGCTTGAACAGCACCGTGAGCGTATCCGTGCCCATGTGGCAGAACTGCAAGCCTGCCTTTTCGTCCTCGACACCAAGATTGCCGGATATGCCGGCAAGGAACAGAGGACCAATGACCATGACGCACCAATCCCAGAGCGCGGGCGAAAGCCGGCTGGAACGCGGCAAGCGGGCGCTCGCTGAAATCGACGGCGCGGCGGGCCACAATGTTATCGCCGCTTTGGCGGACATCGCCCCGGACTTCGCAAACTACGTGTTCGAGTTTCCATTTGGCGACATCTACAGCCGCCCTGGCCTCGATCTGCGCGCCCGCGAGATCGCCACTATTGCGGCGCTGACTGCGATGGGAACCGCGACTCCGCAACTGAAGGTTCACATAGAAGCCGGCCTGAATGTCGGTCTAACCAAGGAGGAAGTTACCGAGACTATAATGCAAATGGCCGTTTACGCTGGTTTTCCTGCAGCGCTTAACGGCCTGTTCGCAGCCAAGGAAGTCTTTGCTGCCCTATTCCCAACAATCAGTAAGAAGGAGCACCCGCTTCCAAGGTGAATGTTAGTGTCGGGCACCACATGACGCGCAAATCCTATTATTTGTGACAAGAATTTCACCATTGGTATAAGAGAAATATATATATTTAACAAACCTGCTCGCAAAGGTCGGCGCAAGGAGCCAACCTTTGCGGCGGGTGAATGATCGCTTCGAGGGTAGAAAGCGACTTCGGAAAGAATGCGCCGCGAAAAGCGGCCATGCGTGGTTCGCGCCCCGCACCACCAAGACGGCCGAATAGACTTCTGCCAAACATCCTCTTTATCCTTTAGACCAGCACCCGAAAGCCAAGCCAGCCTCGTAATTTGTTGAGCATGCCGTCATCCTCTAAATCTTGGTCATCGTCGGGGGCTGGATCGGAAGGCTTGTCGGGGTCCGGTTCCGTAGGTCGAGGCACAGATGGGACTGGGGTGAACGGTTCTGGGCCGGGGTTAACGGGAAGCGTCATGGCGTGTCCTCCTTTCTGGGACGAATAAACGCGCATGCTTTCTCATTGTTCCCGCTACCACCACCCGCTTTAAAAGTTGCCATCCCAGCGAACGTAACCAGGGTATGAAACGAGCGCTGCTCTATGCGTCGCGTTTGGGGTCTGTCGGAAAGGCCCTTATCTCGGCGTCCGCGATATCGGCTATGTCCATCAAGATTTGAGCCGGATGATAGCCTTGTCCAACAAGTTCTGCGACCAGTCGTTGAAATCCGCGTTTAACTTTGACAACTCTTTGTTTGTCGGCATCAAATTGCAGTATGACGGCCATGAGCTTTTCCCTCACGTTGCCACGAGATGGGGAGATATTCTGTCATATATATTATGATGCGCAACAATTTGTGCGAAGGTTCACGTTGATGCCGATTTATGTACGAAAGCGTACTGTAGCGTGCTTTGTGCGCAAAGGAGGATATTCGAGGTGTCAGTGACACGGGGGAAGCGGCATGGCAACTTCCAATATCGTGGGTAGGGTTTCATCATGAGGCGCGGAATGGAATGATCGCGCATAATGGAGGTCCAATCTACTTATAATCCCAGTGATCTGACAGATTGCCTTAGTTGTTCTCGCAGTTTTTATAGTGAGCCCGAAGATTGGCGCGGTCGCTGCTTGTTCGATTCCTAAGGTCGATCATTTGCTCGTCCTTCAGATTTGTCTCTATTGCCATCATAACCGTTTCGAACGCCGCACCAATCAGCTCGGTACCCCCGTGGAAATCGCTGGCCACCGAGGGGGCAACACGTTCGGAATTTTTCCGCAGCAAGCTCAGCACCTCAACTAGGAGATGAGCGGCGGCTAGGGGTTCCCGGGTAGCTACTACACACGCGTTTTCAAATTCTCCGTCATCAGCCAGTCGTCGATATGCGTCGACGAGTGCGGTAGACGCAGCGCGATCCCTTTCGGTCGCTTCTTTGATATCCGCGATTATCGAGTCGAGCTGTTCGACCGCGACTGCATTGTCAGAGCCATGATTGCTTGAGACCAAAAGTCCCATTTTAGCCATAGAAGCTCCAAGCTGAGCTGCCACCAGAGCAGCTGTACTGCCGCTTATCCGTGGGGACGCTCGGCCGATGTCAGCGAGCAACTCCTCAAGTGTACTGTCCTGTAACTGCATCTGGAGTCCTTCAAAATGGCTGGGAATCTATCACTTCCGGAGGGATTAAAACCCCGGACTAATGGTCAGGTTCCGCCTTCGCCAAGCCGTCATAAGCGGCACCGACGAACCTTTAGACCTTTAGATCGTGGCCCAGCGAGTATGTGGCAATCTTCGTCCGTCGACAGACTCCTTGAATTCACCGTCTAGTCGCGCCGGACGTACCATTTGTCAGTGCCGGTATCGATGCGCTCGCGTTTTGACATGTGCTTCTCCGTGATTACCGTGTTTTCTCGGTTCCCGCAGCGGCTACCGGCTGGGCTATCTCCACCTGTACCGGACTCCGAGGTTGGATCACCATCCGTTGTTGCGGTCTGCATCTGCTTCCCGGCTGGTTGACTATTGTCGATCACCTTTTTGTCCGTCGGGGTGACCACGGCGTTTGGCGTGGAAGTCGTTGTTTGGTCGATTTCTGTAGCCGCATCATTATCGACGGCTTTGCCGTACATTACCGAGATGCCGCATGCGACCATCGCCAGCAAGATGTCCCGGTCGGCACCATCAAAACTGGGCGCCCACGAAACCAAGCCGGGCTTCAACGACTTTGCCCGCTTCCACCGCGTCGACCCGGTCGCCGCGTTCGTCAATGTATGTAGCCATGGCATCATCTTCTTGAATTCAATGCCGCTCAACCTTTTCATACGCCGATTGTTCCCGCCCGTAGCGTTGCGCGACTTTCGCTTCTGCCGTTACGAGGCTCGATGTTTTGGCTTGCGCGGCGGAGCGTTGATCTCAAGCTCATGTCGGCTGGCGAAACGTCCAAGCATTTGTGAAATCTTACGGGCTTCAGCCTTCTCGATGTTGTTTTTCTTGCAATGCTCGTCGACGTCATAAAGTGGCTTGGCGTGATGGCTGGTTTGACGGTTATCAATGTGTTTGGTCATGACTTAATCCTCCCGTCAAAAAACGTAAAAACAGTCTTGAAGTTCCCGGACCCACAGTGTTGAAAGCTGATTTTTTGACGGAATTGTGCTATCTACGAAGCTGGGCCAGCGGTCCGCCCATTCAAGCAATCCAGGCCACTTGAACGGGTACTCGGAACCTCGCATTTCGTAGCGAGCGCACCAAGGCATGAGGTGAGGGGAAATGCACGAACTGGATCGGGCAATTGAAATTTCACTGGAGGCGCATGCGGGGCAGACTGACAAAACGGGAGAGCCGTATTACCTCCATTGCAACCGCGTCGCAGCGGCAGTGTCTACCATTGCTGAGAAAACCGTCGCCTATCTGCATGATGTCGTGGAAAAGAGCGAGGGTTGGTCGATTGAGAGACTTAAAGCGGAGGGTTTCTCTGACGTAATCGTCTCGGCTGTCGACGCCCTGACAAAGCGGGAGAACGAAAACGAGGATGACTTTGTGCGACGTGCGGCGTCAAATCGTCTTGCTAGACCCGTGAAGGAAGCCGATCTAAGGGACAACCTTGACCAGGCCAAGGCGAGTGGGCTCGATCCCGCGAAATATCTCGAGGACTTGAAAACGTTGAGCAAGACCGGTAGCGCCGAACCGGCCCACGACAGGCATGATATTAAGGATGCCCACCCGTCGAGCGAGTGGCAGGGCCGCTTAACTGAATGATCCCACAGCCGGTAACTTCGCCTTCTTCTACGACCGGACTTTGACGGTTTTGTTCCGTGGAATACGATCTCTGGTCCGGTTCTACAGTCGTAGGGTCTCGGTGGCGATCCAGTTCCAAAGAGTGCGGTTTCGGCATTGAAGCTGGGTGAGTGAGTGGGGCGTGCGGAGTTCAGTCGAAAGAATTCATAAAGGTCCTGAACCACCGAGGAAGGCGGTGCACGGATCACTAGGCCTCTGGGTAGTCTCCGGGTTGGGGGCAAGCTGGCGATAAAGGACATCAAGCCTGAGAAGCTTGGCTTCTATTTCGGCGGCGCGAGCGCCGAGTTGCCCGCATACCGGAGCATGTCGATCACAACCCGACGGCCGACGTCCAGGTCGAGGACTTGTCGACTATCCGGAGACGAACCTTGTCGACGGGAACAAGCTTGTGGTTTTTCCATCGAATGCGCAGCTCTCCACCCGCGCCAATGGGATAGCCGAGACGACGCTTCGCGAAAACTTGGCGGTTCTCGTGAATGCCGGCATGCTCCATCGCAAGGATAGGCGGAACGGCGCGCGGAAGGATTGCGCAGGCGACCTTCAAGATGCCTTTGGGTTCCGCCTGGCGCCGCTCTTGGCAAGATCAGAGGACCCAGATGAAATAGCTCGCTTGTCTGAAGTCACTTAGACAATACACCATGGCCAGGCCGGCTATTGGAGGCGAAGAGGAGAAGTCTCCGTATCACATTCAACCGACCTGCCGATCCTTCACACATTTTACCTTTCGTTCACCATGTGGAGTTACCGTGGGCCACCTCGCGTTTTAGTTCTGCGTCCGCGAGGCATCCGTAACTGCGCCTCTTCGACCTGGATGCGAGCGTTGGAGCATTTTCTGGAAGCCACAAAGCTCCTTTGTCGTTTGGCCTGCTACCTATGTTCGCTGCGAAGAGCCACGGCGCCCTGGATTGATACAGGAACGGTAAAGTGGTTCAACGCAACGAAGGGTTTTGGGTTCATCCAGCCTGACGACGGCGGCAACGACGTGTTCGTTCACGTGTCAGCGGTAGAACGTGCTGGTATGCGCGGGTTGAATGATGGTCAGAAGATCACCCTGTGAATTGGTGAAGGACCGTAAGTCCGGCAAGATGTCGGCAGACAATCTGCAGGCCTGAAACGCCTGCGATTTTGAAACAGCGATAATCGGTTGGGTCGATCCCGGCCACTCTCTTACCATCGATGAGAAGGGGGAGGGGAGTATCCCGACAACGTATCGGCGTGTGTCAACCGGGAAAAGTTCAGTTGGAGGCTCCGCGAACGAGACGCCGCCCAAGGACGCCTCCATTCTCGCTTTCCGTCTGCCTCATATGAGGCAATAGATAGCCTAACTGAAAAGGAAGAGACGATGCTCGCATTCTCAGATGTAGCCGATGTACTGGGCCTTCCGGCAAAGGAGATCGCTGCGCGTTCTCCGTTTGGTTTGATGTCCCGAATCGAGGATGGATTGCCTATCGGCGCCCTTGAGCGAGTTGCTCATCTTCTCGCACCGAGCGATGCGCAGTTCAAATATCGATTAATTGCGAAAGCCACCTATGAGAGGCGCAAGACCGCGCTCCGCCTGTCCTCGGACGAGGGCACGCGTCTTGCACGAGTAGCTCGCGTCTGGAGCCTGGCGATGGATGTCTGGCAAACAGAAGAGGAGGCTCGAGATTTCCTGTTTCGCTCCCATCCTGTGCTGGAGGACAGACGTCCCATCGACGTCGTCATTTAGAGTGAGATCGGTGCGGAGCTTGTACTCGACGTTCTTGGAAGTCTGAAATATGGCAGTGCTGCGTGACAGCGCAAGTTCTCGACTAAACATTGACCAGTTTCAGGATTGGCGATCCAGGCGGCGCCTATCCTATCTTTGACGCGACGAGCTCAACGATCGCGCCGGGCCGGTGGAACACGCCCGGCAGTCCATTGATCTATATCAGCGCCCATTATTCGACGGCGTTGGTACAGGGAAGCGTCCGACTGCCACCGAACCAGCACTATGTCGAGATAACGTTCCCGTCGGCTTTTACTACGCGGTTTTTTCTCCGCCGGCGCTACCGGGATGGGACAGCGTGCCGGCGACGGTCAGCAAGGAATTTGGTGAGCGGTGGCGTTCGGAACGGCGCAGCGCCATCCTCTTGTTGCCCAGCGTCGTTACCCGGCTCGATCATAATGTACTGATCAATCCGGCCCATCCGGAGTTCGCAGTGATCAGCGCCAGTCTGCACCAACCGGTGTACTGGGATAGCCGTTTTTTTGGCTCGTAGAAGGGGCGGTGATCACACGTGATCTCTGCGAGAGGCGCAGTCCGCCGGTATAACCCAGCGACAGCGTGCCCTGGTCGCGCATGTCGCGTGTGCTAAATGACCGTCTTCAACATTGTGATCAGGTCTTTCCGGCAGAAAGGTTCCCATTCGAGCAGGAAGTACGGTATGGCAGTTGCGGATGCCAGCGGGACCGCGAGCGGCGTGATGGAAAATCTGTCCCCACACAGTCCCTTATACAAGCTAACAGCGGCCATGGCGGTTGCTGATCTCTATCAGTTACGAGCGATCCGCCCCGCGGTAACTACTTCTCAGCGGGATGCTGCGCAGATGCCACCACCACCAGCCTTTCCTTTGCGCCAGAACCCGAGCGCTCGATGGCGTCGACCTCCTTGACCAGAATTCTTGACGGTTGCGCGTGGACGGCCTCGAGTGCCACTCGCACTGTAAGTTCGATTTTTCTGCTGATGGCTTCTACGTCGACCCCTCGAAAAAACGAGACCTTAATCTCCAAGCCGTCCGGCAATGGCGCGAACTGGAACTGTCGAACACCCTCGGCGCTGGTGAGCGGTGAGCGCAGTCGGTGGGCATGGACGTCGACGGTACCGCCGCCACGCTTGGCAAAACGAAGCATTTCTTCTCTGCGCCCGGCGATCGAGGCTATGCGCCAGACCGGCAAGCCGCATGGGCACGGCTCGGTCGCCATGGTGACAACGTCGGAGATTTCGTAGCGCAGCAAGGGGAGTGTGCGATTGGTCAGCGTCGTGACGAGCAGCTTCGCGCCTTCGGTCCCGTTCCGGACGGGACGATGGTCTGCATCGACAACCTCGAACACGAACGCATCCTCCGCCAGGTGCAGGCCATCGGCATACAGGCATTCATGTCCCATTGGCCCCGCTTCGGTGCAGACATAGCTGTTGGCGACGGTAGCCTGCCATGTGGCTGCAGCTAATTCGCGCACATCCTGCGTAAGCGTTTCGGCGCTCGTGCGAATCAGTCTTGGCTTGATCCGCAACCGTCCGGCCTGCTGTTCTTCGGCAAGAATGCGCACGAAAGAGGGATATGTGGAAATAACCTCTGGCTGATAGATATTGAGGGCTTGCGTGATCGTCTCTGTAGGCATCAGGACGTTCAGCCCAGGTGCAGCGGGCCGTATCGCGCGCAACTCGGCTCCGATGCGATAGGAAATGTGAACGGGAGACGACGCAAAAACCGCCATGCTCCGTGTCGTTTCGTCGATCCCCACGATTTTCTGAAAGCGCACCATATTCGCGATCGCAGCCAGCCAAGCCGCGCCATCGAACGCGGTGATCCCGCGCTCACCTGTCGTTCCCCCCGTGGCCATCACCCGATACTCATCAAGGAGAAGGCTTGCCGGGTTGTCGCCGTCCAAGTGCCGTTCCACCTGCCGCCGGCGTAGCCTCGCATCGGTCACGATCCGGTCGAAGTTTTCCATGAGCGCGCGCTTGGTCAGCGTCGGAAATTCCGCGAGCGGCGCCCCCCGCGCCACGAGAGCACCAATTGTGTCGCGATAGTGGGGTGACGAATCGACGGCATGGCGCAACATGGATTGCAGTTCGCTACGTTGAAGGGATAGCAATTTCTCCCTTGACCATTGGCAGCGACTCAAAAGCTCATCCGAATGCCGCCTCAGGCGAGCGGTGTCAAGTGTTGCAGATGATGGCGATGGCAACATCGAAGAAGCCCTGTGCTTGTTGTCGCTGAGAGCGCCGTAGCGTCCCTCGTTTTTCCACTGACGCCCGGCGATTTGACCGAATATGGATGAAACTGAATGCTTGGAAACAGACACCGGAATGGCCCGTTGTGATCAACGGCACTTGCATGATCGTGAACGTCGAACGGGATACGGCCTACGCACACCACCATACCAGATTGGGAAAATCGAAAATAGGCTCGGTATCGGGGGAACTGCGACTTGCCGGAGATGTTCGCTGGCGCTTGATTGTACGCCTGCGGCTCGCTCGCGAGTCTCGAGGGTGTTTTGTCGGGCGTCATCCTCGGCGATAGGGGAGGGGACGGCGAATGGCCGCGCGGGCAGAGACGAAGCTGGCAACGGATCGTGGCACCCCGCTCGCCCTGGATCCAGGACAACAGAGTTTTGTCGTCGAATGTTTTCGCCCAGGCGAATGACGGCGCGATAGAGCTGCCAGTAGCTCTCGCCGAACCGGCGCATGTGATAAACAACGGCATCTTGAAAAGCTGCGGGATCTTGGCTCGCTTCGAACAATGGATTGGGAAACGGCTGTATTGGCTTGGGTTGAGACCCCCCTCGGACCTAAGGCAGATTGAGGCCGAGTATCCCTGTTACCTGGCTTTCGGATTGAGGGCGCACGGGTTGCTGGCTTTTGCCGGTGAGTCTCGCTTGATCGGGCCTTCCGCCCCGCTGGCCGAATGTCTTCCGCCGCTGGCGGCGCGCCAAGCCCGTCGGCAAAAGGTTGGACTGCATTGGCCGCATTTATCAGGGAATGCCTGAAAGTGCTTGGAACTGAAATTCACCACAGCGAAGATGCCTCTAAGGCCGCCTAACCCCCGTAAATCACACGATGCTGGAAAATGAAAAATGGCCGCCTCCGTGCGGCCATTTGATATATCATTAGCCTTGATCCTTCGCGTGCCTGCGTCCTAATACCGTGCCAATTGCTCAGTGGTTGTGGCGCGGAAGCTTTTCAGCAAGTTTACGAAATTCCGGGGCGCCTTCGATGACGGCACCATCGGACAGTTGCGTCACGGTGCGGCGGTAAAGCATCTGCCATGGTGTGGCATCCGCCGGAACGGCGGGAATGCCCTCTGCCTTGCGCCGTTCGACTTCTTCCGGCTCGACCAACATGTCGCAACGGCCGTTGTTGAAATCGATGCGGATGATGTCGCCGCTGCGCACATAGGCGAGACCGCCGCCTGCCGCACTCTCAGGAGAAGCGTTGAGGATCGACGGGCTGTCAGCCGTGCCAGACTGGCGGCCGTCGCCGATCGTTGGCAGACTAAGAATACCCTTTCTGATCAAATGATCCGGTGGCTGCATATTGACCACTTCGGCCGAGCCAGGCCAGCCGAGCGGGCCGGCGCCGCGGATCACCAGGATCGTGCGCTCGTCGATATCCAATACCGGATCGTTGATCCGCTCATGATAATCCTCGGAGCCATCGAACACCACCGCCTTGCCGTCAAACACGCCTTCCTTACCGGGCTCGCTCAGGTAACGTTCGCGGAAGCCGGCTGACACAACGCTCATCTTCATGATGGCGAAGTCGAACAGGTTGCCCTTCAGCACGAGGAAACCGGCGCGCTCTTTCAGCGGCGTATGGAAAGGCAGGATGACTTCGCGGTCAGTTGCCTCCCGGCCTTCCAGATTTTCCGCCATGGTCTTGCCGGTGACCGTCGGACAGCCGCCTTCGAGCTTACCGGCTTGCAGCAGCTCCCACATGATGGCCGGGACGCCACCGGCTCGGTGGAACCGCTCACCGAGGTAGGCGCCGGCCGGTTGCACATTGGCCAGCAACGGAATGTCAAAGCCATGTGTCTGCCAGTCATGGGTGTGCAATTCGACGCCGGCATGCTTGGCCATGGCGGCCAGATGCGGCTGCGCGTTGGTCGAGCCGCCAATCGCGGAATTCACCCGGATCGCGTTGAGGAACGCCTCGCGCGTCAGGATATCCGATGGCTTGATATTTTGCAGCACCAGTTCAACGGCTCGCCGCCCGGTGCGATAGGCCATCTGGCCGCGTTCGCGATAGGCGGCCGGAATGGCCGCGCAGCCGGTGAGTGACATGCCGAGCGCCTCTGCCATGGCATTCATCGTCGAGGCAGTGCCCATGGTGTTGCAATGGCCGATCGACGGCGCAGAATCGAGCGCAGACTGCAGGAATTCCTCCCGCGTGATTTCCCCTGCCGCATATTTGCGCCGCGCCCGCCAGATGACCGTGCCGGATCCGACAAGATCGCCATCATGCCAACCGTCGAGCATCGGACCGCCGGAAAAGACGATCGCCGGAATATCGACGGTGGAGGCAGCCATCAGCGCCGAAGGCGTTGTCTTGTCGCAACCGGTGGTTAAGACCACGCCGTCGAGCGGATAACCGTAGAGGATTTCGACCAGGCCGAGATAGGCAAGGTTGCGGTCGAGCGCAGCTGTCGGCCGCTTGCAGTTCTCAAACAACGGATGGGTCGGAAACTCGATCGGGATGCCCCCGGCATCACGGATGCCATCGCGGACGCGCTTGGCAAGCTCGATATGGTGGCGGTTGCAAGGATTGATGTCGCTGCCGGACTGGGCAATCCCGATGATCGGCTTGCCGGAGCGCAGCTCTTCCGGCGTCGTGCCGTAGTTCATGAAGCGCTCGAGATAGAGCGCCGTCATATCGAGATGATCGGGATTGTCGAACCAGTCCTGCGAACGCAGACGGCGCGCGCCCTTGCTATCCTCGGCCATTATTTCTCCTCCCCGCCTGATGCAGCGTTCATCGCTTCCAGATGCAGCAGCAAGGCGCTGTGGTCCATGTCGCCGCCGCCCCCTGCCACAAAGTCCGAAAACTCATTCCGTACCTGCTCGGTCAAGGGCAGGTCCAGCGAAAACAGATCGATCATCTCCTTGACAGCGTTGAGGTCTTTCAGCTGCAGCTTCGATGGGCCGCCGGGCGTGAAATCGCGTTTTACCATGCGCGCGCCATGAAGTTCGAGAATCCGGCTCTCGGCAAAGCCGCCGCGGATGGCGTCCCGAAACTTTTCCCGAGAAGCGCCGCCCGCTTCCACCAGCAGCATTGCTTCGACAATAGCGCCGATTGTGATGGCAACGATCTGCTGGTTGGCCAGTTTGCAGATCTGCCCGGCACCGGACGGCCCGACATGGGTCACGCGTCCAAGGGCTACAAAAACTTCGACAAGTCGATCGATCGCTGCCGCGTCGCCACCCGCCATGATGGCCAGCGTTCCGGCCTGCGCTCCGACAACACCGCCGGAGACCGGTGCATCCACATGTGCAATGCCAAGCGCCTTGAGGCGGGCGGCGTGGTCCCTGGCGACCGGCGGTGAAGTCGAGCTGCAATCGACAACGATGGCGTCCTCGGCCAGAGCTTCGGCCACGCCACCGTCAAATAGCACTGCCTCGACGGCCTTGCCATCGCTGAGCATGGTAAAGGCAATATCGCAGCCTTTGGCCGCCACAGCTGCCGTTTCGGCCACCACCGCACCGTCGGTAAAGAGAGCCTGCGCCTTGGTGACGTCCCGGTTCCAGACCGTAACCTGATGACCGGCGGCGAGCAGCCGTCGTGCCATGGGCGCACCCATCAATCCTGTTCCAAGAAAGGCGATCCTGCGGGGGCGCTTCCGATCCGAATCTCTTGCGTTCAAAGCTTTCCTCCCAGCTCGTCCTCGATATGGACGCGGATGATCTCATCAAATGAGGTTTCGGCGATAAAGCCAAGCGCTTTCGCACGGGTCGCCTCAAAGCCCGGGGCCCAGCCGGCGACCATCTTAATGATCATCTCGTCCGGCTCCCGGCGGATCAGCGCGACCGCCCGATCGCCAGCCACGCGGCGCAGCGCCTCGATCTGTTCGCCCACAGTGGCACTGAGGCCTGGCATGGAGAGAGCCCTACGCGGGCCGACTGTCTCCAGATCGATAGTCGCGCCACGGATGAGGAAGCCCACCGCCGAGCGTGGTGAGGTGTGCCAGTGACGAACGTCTTCGGAAACGGGAAGAACGGCTTGCCTGCCGACCAGCGGTTCGCGCAGGATATTGGAGAAGAAGCCGGACGCGGCCTTGTTCGGCTTGCCGGGACGAATGCAGATCGTGGGCAGGCGGATGGCAATGCCGTCGAAGATGCCGCGGCGGCTGTAGTCGGACAAAAGCAGTTCGCAGATCGCCTTTTGGGTGCCATAGCTGGTCAGTGGCGTCGTGTGATAATCGTCTGGGATCGGATACGGCAATGGCGCACCGACAACGGCGATGGAGGAGGTGAAGACGACACGCGGCCTGTAGCCGTCGACGCCATTTGCAAGGCGGATGGCGTCGAACAGATAGCGCGTGCCATCGAGATTGATCCGATAACCCTTCTCGAAATCAAGCTCCGCTTCTCCAGAGACGATGGCCGCCAGATGAAAGATCACATCCGGCCGGGCCGCGATGAGCGCCCCCGCTTCGCCCGGTGCCGACAGGTCGGCCTCCTTGGCGTTGACCTTACCGGTAAAACCGTCGGGAGCCTGCGGGGTTACGACGTCCACCAAGGTTAATTCGCTGATCGGCGTGCCGCCAAGCTCGCCGTCTGCAGAAAGCTTGGACGCGAGTTTGCGGCCAACCATTCCGGCCGCACCGATGATCAGAATATGCATCAGTCTCTCCTCCCTGGTTCGACCGCCCTAAAATCGCTTAGAAGCACCTCAATGACGGCGGACAAAATTTTTATTGTAAGGTTGTCTGATAACCTTATATGGTCAAGTTGAAAATAGAATATTTGGCACGCCGACGAAAAAATCTCCGCCCCTTAAAAAGGGGTAGGCGGTCTCGAAGCGGCATTCTGGGAAAAGGTAAGACATGAGGGCGGATGTCATGTGCACATCAGCGGCTCTGCAGGCATCCCTGCGCGCGGCATTGACGAACGATATGGTGATGACGGATAGCGCGGAGATGCTTCGCTTCTGTCGGGACTGGCACGGCGATGTGACCAGCAGCGCCGTCGCGGTACTGCGCCCGCGCTCAACCGAGGATGTTGCCTCTGCCGTTCGTGCCTGTCGTGCGCTCGGTCTTTCGATCGTTCCTCAGGGTGGAAATACCGGATTGGTGCTGGGCAGCATTCCGGATCGGCCCGAAAGCCAGGTGGTTCTGAGCCTCGAGCGCATGAACGCCATCCGTAATATCGACGCCGACGACTTTTCGGCGGTGGTCGAAGCCGGCTGCATCCTGTCGGAGCTAAAGGACCGGATCGCCGAAAAGTACATGTATTTCCCGCTGGCGCTCGGCGCCCAGGGCTCCTGCCACATTGGTGGGAATGTTTCGACCAATGCCGGCGGTATTAACGTGCTGCGCTATGGAATGACGCGCGAACTGGTGCTGGGCGTTGAAGTGGTGTTGCCCGACGGCACGATCTTCAACGGCCTGTCGACCCTGCGCAAGGACAATCGCGGCATCGATCTGAAGCAACTCTTCATCGGCGCTGAAGGAACGCTTGGCATCATCACTGCCGTGTCCATCAAGCTGATGCCTTTCCCGGATCAGGTGGCAACTGCTCTGCTTGGGCTGAACTCTCTCGATGATGCCATCAAGCTCTATCGACGCGCCCGGCGCGATTGCTGCGACCTGATGTCGGCCTTCGAATTCATGCCGCCGCTGGCCTTTGTCCTGGCAAGGGAAGCGATCCCGGATCTTTCGATGCCGATTGCCGGCGATTATCCAGCCTATGTGCTGATGGAGATTTCCGGATCCGGTCTCGTCGATATCGCGGATCTGATGGAGCGCTTCCTCGGCGGCGTCATGGAAGACGGCCTTGTGGTCGACGGCGTGATCGCCGCCTCGCAGGCCCAAGCGCGTAACCTCTGGCTTTTCCGTGAGGGCATGAACGAAGGGCAGGCCAAGCGTGGCCCGCATATGCGCACCGACATTTCCGTGCCGCTCTACCGCCTTGCCGATTTCGTGCGCGACGCAGAGCAGGCTGTGTCGGAGGCGCTTCCCGACTGCATCAGCGTGTCCTATGGCCATGTTGGCGACGGCAATGTGCATCTGAATGTCCTGCCGCCATCCGACAGTTCGCCGGACGAGGCAGCAGCCAAGATCTACAAGGCCAAGACGGTCGTGAACCAGGTCCTGGACGGGTACAACGGCAGCATCAGCGCCGAGCACGGCATCGGCCGCCTGAAGCGTGCCGATTTCGAAGAACGCCTGGATCCGTCGCGGCGCGCAGTACTAACTGCCCTAAAGCAGGCCATCGATCCATCCATGGTGATGAACCCAGGCTGCCAATTGAATTTCCCCGGCATATCGTAGAATAGTCTGGCATTATCAGGGGGCGGAAAAGAGCATGACGGCGGACTTCAGCCAGATCAGACGGAACGAGCATCTGCCGGCGCGCATCGCCGGCCATATAGGCAAGGAAATTGCCGAAGGTCGGATTACGGCCGGCGAGAAGCTGCCGACGGAGCACATTCTAGCCAAAACCTTCGGCGTTAGCCGCTCCGTGGTGCGCGAGGCGATCGCTCAATTACGCAATGAGGGTCTTGTCGAGACCCGCCAAGGCGTCGGCGCTTTTGTCATGGAGACTCTGGGGCGGGGCGCCATTCGGATCGAGCAGACCGATCTCCGCGACCGCGGGAGCTTTCGCAGCCTTTTCCAGCTCCGCATGCCGCTGGAGATCGAGGCAGCCGGTCTTGCCGCCATCCATCATGACGATGCTGATTTAAAAAAGCTGGACGACTCGCTGGCCCAGATGACAGGGGCTGAAAAATGGACCGATCAGGGGATTGTTGCCGATCTCGTCTTTCACAGGGCCCTGGCGACCGCGACCCATAATGAGTATTACCCGTTGTTCATCGGCTTCATCGCCGAGCGCATCAGCCTTGCCATAAATGCAGCGCGCGCCGCCGCCCTCCTTGAGGAAATCGTCGAGATCACCATTGCCGAACACGTTGCCATCCGTGACGCGGTGGCGACGCGCGACCCCTTGAAAGCCCGCGCCGCGATGCGCAACCACATCATAGGTGCCGCAGGCAGGCTGGACTTGACGCTCGAAATATTCTGACGCCGGCTGATCGGCCGTGACGGCCACGTGTAGGTTTTTCGCGGCTTTCCAACTTGGGCTCTGGACAGGCGGATTAAGACACACTAAAAAAGCAGTTGGAGCGTTGTCAGACATCCTGACAATAAGGCAAGTTATGCTGGAGGGCATACCGGCCGGATAGTGGGAGGGTTATTTTTGAATTCCGAACGTGTATTGCGCGCAGAGTCTATTTTGCCGGATGACGCCGCCGACGCTTTTCTGGTCGGACGCGTCTGGTCGAAGGTAAACGCTGGCCCATGCCCGGTGATGATCTCGGGTGGTCGCGTGGTGGACCTGACGAGCCTTGCAGCCACCATGTCGGCCCTTCTCGAAGTGGAAAACCTCGTTGATGTTCTGCGCGCTGCATCCGGTCTGACAGATCTCGGTACCCTCGACAGTTTCCTGTCCGGGGACAAGGGAACGGTTCTTGCCCCGGTCGACTTGCAGGCTGTCAAGGCCGCTGGCGTAACCTTTGCCGACAGCATGCTGGAACGTGTCATCGAGGAGCAGGCCAAGGGCGATCCTTTGCGGGCCCAGGCGATCCGCGGAAAGCTTGCGCCTGTTCTCGGCGACAGTCTTCGCGGTCTGGTTGCGGGCTCAGAGCAGGCATCCAAGGTCAAGTCACTGCTTGAGGATATGGATCTCTGGTCGCAGTATCTGGAAGTCGGCATCGGTCCGGACGCTGAAATCTTCACAAAGGCCCAGCCGATGTCCTCGGTTGGGTGTGGCGCGCTTGTTGGCATTCATCCGATCTCGCAATGGAACAATCCGGAGCCGGAAGTGGTGCTGGTGCTGCGTTCCGATGGCACGATTGTCGGGGCGAGCCTGGGCAATGACGTCAACCTGCGGGACGTCGAGGGACGCTCGGCCCTGCTGCTTGGCAAGGCAAAAGACAATAACGCGTCCTGCTCGATCGGTCCGTTCATTCGGCTGTTTGACGACAGTTTCACGATGGAAGACCTGAGCCGTGTCAGGGTCAAGCTCGTGGTCCACGGCGAGGATGGTTTCGAGATGACGGGTGAAAGCCCCATGGAGGCCATCAGCCGCTCACCGGAAAACCTTGCCTCACAGCTCAGGAACCGAAATCACCAGTATCCGGATGGCGCAGTCCTGTTCCTTGGAACGATGTTCGCTCCCGTGAAGGATCGGCGCGGGACCGGGCAGGGGTTTACCCATGAAATCGGCGACCGCGTGGAAATTTCGACATCTCGGCTTGGCCGCCTGGTAAACTGGGTGGAACACAGCGACGTGTGTCCGGAATGGACATTTGGCGTTGGAGCACTCATCCGCAACCTGGCCGACCGCGGTCTTTTGGATAAGGCATAAGTCATGCAGAAGGCGACCGATCTATTTTTCCGTTTTCTTGAATTGCTGCTTATCCTGCTTCTTTCGGGCATGGCGATCATGGTCTTCGTCAATGTGATCATGCGCTACGGTTTCAATTCGGGCATCAACGTTTCCGAGGAATTGTCCCGCTATTTCTTCGTCTGGCTGACATTCATCGGCGCAGTCGTCGCCTTTCGTGAGCATAGTCATCTCGGCATCGAGACCTTGGTGATGTTTCTGTCACGCCGCGGCCGGATCATCTGCATGTCTCTGTCAAATCTGGTGATCATCATATGCTCGGCCATCTTCTTCTGGGGAACGTGGAAGCAGTTTCCGATCAATGCCAGTATGGCAGCGCCGGTGACGGGCATGTCGATGATCTGGGTCTATGGCGTCGGTCTGTTCACAGGTGCCGGCATGGCGATCATCGCGATTGAGCGACTGTTTAGGTTGGTGACCGGACGCGTGACAGATGAGGAAATCGCGGCATTCGCAGGTGAAAATCTGACCATCGAACAATTGGCGGAGCGTACCTGATGACCCTTCTTGTTTTTATCGGGTCGTTGCTTGGCGCCATGGCGATCGGCGTGCCCGTCGCTTTCGCGCTGATGTTCTGCGGCGTCATTCTCATGTGGTTCATGGGCATGTTCAACACGCAGATCATCGCGCAGAACATGATCGCCGGGGCCGATACCTTCACGCTTCTGGCCATTCCCTTCTTTATCCTTGCAGGCGAGTTGATGAACTCCGGCGGCCTGTCGCGTCGCATCATCGAGTTCGCGATTGCCTGCGTTGGCCACATTCGCGGCGGTCTGGGCCTTGTCGCCATTCTGGCGGCGATTATCATGGCCAGCATTTCCGGGTCGGCCGCGGCCGATACAGCGGCGCTTGCAGCCATTCTGCTCCCCATGATGGCCAAGGCCGGCTACAACGTGCCTCGATCGGCAGGACTGATCGCCGCCGGCGGCATCATTGCGCCGGTCATCCCGCCTTCGATGGCCTTCATCGTCTTTGGTGTTGCCGCAAACGTTTCCATCACCCAACTGTTCATGGCCGGCATCGTGCCGGGCATCATGATGGGCTTGGCTCTGGTGATCGCCTGGCTGTTTGTCGTGCGCAAGGACAAGGTGGAGCCGCTGCCCAAGGCGCCGATGTCGGAACGACTGACAGCCACCGGCCGGGCGCTGTGGGCACTCGGCATGCCGGTCATCATCCTCGGCGGCATCAAGGCCGGCATCATGACGCCAACCGAGGCTGCGGTGATCGCAGCCGCCTATGCGATGTTCGTCGGCATGGTCATCTACCGCGAGCTTAAGCCGAGGGACCTGCCGCGCGTCATCCTGCAGGCGGCTAAGACGACATCGGTCATCATGTTCCTCGTTTGCGCAGCACTCGTCTCTGCATGGCTGATTACCGCCGCCAATATCCCGGCGGAAATCGCCGGCTACATCGAGCCGCTGATCGACCGCCCGATGCTGTTGATGTTTGTGATCATGATCCTAGTTCTGGTGGTCGGAACGGCGCTCGACCTCACGCCGACCATCCTGATCCTGACGCCCGTCCTGATGCCGATCATCAAGCAGGCGGGCATCGACCCGGTTTATTTCGGCGTGATGTTCATCATGAACAACTGCATTGGCCTGATAACCCCACCCGTCGGCGTCGTACTGAACGTCGTCAGCGGCGTCGGTCGGGTCCCGCTCGGCAAGGTGACGATTGGGGTCTGGCCGTTCCTTCTGGCGCAAACGATCGTTCTCTTTCTCTTGGTTCTGTTTCCGGACCTCGTTCTCGTGCCTGCCCGGTGGCTGCATTAGCCGCCAGCGAACCACAGTCTCACTCAACCATCCAGGGAGGATATTATGAGAAAACTGCTTCTAGCCACCACCGCGATCGCATTCGGCCTGTCGGGCGCCGCCCCGGCATTTGCCGAGTTTAACGACCGCAACATCCGCATTTCGAACGGCATCAACGCCGACCACCCGGTTGGCAACGGCATCAAGGCCATGCAGGCCTGCCTGGATGAAAAGTCCGGCGGAAAGCTTAAGATCACTGCTTTCTGGGGCAGTGCGCTTGGCGGTGACCTGCAGGCAACCCAAGCCCTGCGCTCGGGCGTGCAGGAAGGCGTTGTCACCTCGTCCTCCCCGCTTGTCGGCATCATTCCGGCGTTGGGCGTCTTCGACCTGCCCTTCCTGTTCGCCACGCCGCAGGAAGCCTATAAGGTTCTTGACGGCAAGTTCGGCGATATGATGAACGAGAAGCTGGAAGCTGCCGGCCTCGTCAATCTTGCCTACTGGGAAAATGGCTTCCGTAACCTGTCGAACTCTGTGCGTCCGGTTACCAAATGGGAAGACTTCGAGGGAATGAAGGTTCGTGTCATGCAGAACAACATCTTCCTTGACACGTTCCAGAATCTCGGCGCAAACGCCACCCCAATGGCATTCGGCGAAGTCTTCTCGGCTTTGGAAACCAATGCGATTGACGCCCAAGAAAATCCCTATGTGACGATCGATACCTCAAAGTTCTTCGAGGTACAGAAGTACATCACAGAAACGAACCACGCCTACACGCCGTTCCTGCTGCTGTTCTCGAAAGCGATCTTCGACACCTATACACCGGAGGAGCAGTCGGCGCTGCGGGAGTGCGCAGTCGTTGGCCGTGACGAGGAGCGAAAAGTCATCCAGGCACTGAACAAGACGTCACTTGATAAAATTAAGGCCGCCGGCCTGAAAGTGAATGTTCTGTCTGCTGAAGAGCAGGCCCGTATTCGCGAAAAGTCAATGATCGTTTATGAAAAGCACAAGGCCGAAATCGGCGCCGATGTTGTCGACGCGATCCTTGCGGAGCTTGCTGAGACACGCAAGTAATCTTTGACTGAGTAAAGATCTGAGAATGGGGACAGGGCATCAATCCCTGGTCCCCATTCTCCAAGTCCAGCCTATATCGGCTGGTGGATGTGACCGTCACTCCGGCGCAGCAGGCAGAACCGTTGCGCGCGTCTTCAATTGCCGCTCCCTGAAGAAGATGAAAAGTCCGGAGGCGACGATCAGGCCTGCGCCTGCCAGCATGCCCAACCGGGGCACATCGCCGAAGAAAATCCAGCCGAACACCACCGCCCAAAGCAGCAGCGTATATTGAAGCGGTGCCACCGTTGCTGCATCCGAAATCTTCAGGGCACGGTTAACCAGCATATGGGCAGCCATGGCGACGATACCGAGGAGACCGAGCAGCGCCAGATCAATACCGGAGGAAATCGGTGCCCAGTCGAAAGGCGCGAAGGCTAAGCCAGCAAGGGCTGCCCCGGCCACCTGGAAGAATACCAGCGTCTTGTCCGGCGTGTTGCGCAGGCCGCGACCTGACAGCAGCATGAAGGCAAACGCCGCGCTGCCGACGATCGAAATGAGGGCAGGCAGGGTGAACATGGCTCTCGATGGTTCGAGCGTGATGATAACGCCGACAAATCCGGCGGCGATCGCACACCAGCGCCGCCAGCCGACGGTCTCCCCCAGCAAAAGGGGGGACGCCGCCGCAACATAGATAGGTGCTGCCAGCCAGTAGGTCATGACATCGGCAAGCGGCAGATAAATCACTGCATAGTAGAAGCAGAAAACCTCCAAGGTGGAAAACACCACACGGGTGAACTGCATCCGTGGCTTGTCGGCCGAGGTGATCGATTTAAGCCCGGCCTGCCAGAGGAATGGCGCCAGAATGACAAGCGCCGCCAGACTGCGGATGAGGATAACTTGTCCGAGCCCGTAGCTCGCCACCAGCCATTTTCCCATCGCATCGTTCAGCGCAAACATCAGCATGCCCAGGAGCATGATCAGCGGACCTGCATATGGCGAAATTGTCATCCCGGCACGGGTTTCCAGAGTAGTCACGCAAAAAACTCCCAATCTTATTGTTTTAGGCGTAGGACGCTTTACAAGCTGGTCGCATCCGAAAGACGACGGCTCACCGTAAAGGCGCGATCCAGGTCTGGGTTGAGCTCCATGCCGAGGCCAGCGCCGGGGGGAACGGTGATCATCCCGTTTTTCACCTCCGGCAACGCCGTCACCAGATCCCGATACCAGGTGCGGTAGAATGCGCGCACGCTTTCTTGGACCAGCGCGTTTGGCGCGTTGAGAGACAGATGGGTGGATGCGCACAGGACGACGGGTCCGGTACAGTCGTGGGGTGCGACCGGCAGGTGCCAGGCCTCGGCCATCGCGGCGATCTTGCGTGCCTCCGAGAGCCCGCCGCACCAGGAAATGTCAAGCATGATCACCCCGGCCGCGCCGGTTTCCAGAAGATCGCGGAACGCCCAGCGCGAGCCGAGCGTCTCCGACGCCGAAATCGGTGCGGGCGACACGGCTGCATAACGTGCAAGGCTAGACAGGCTGTCCATCTTGATCGGGTCTTCGTGCCAGAACGTTTTGTACGGCGTCAATTCCTTGGCGATCTGCATGGCCGGCAACAATTGCCACATGGAGTGAAACTCGACCATGATATCCATCCTGTCGCCGACGGCGGTGCGGATCTTCTCAAAAGGCTCAAGCGCCTTTTTCAGGTCCGGCATCGAGATATATTGCCCGCGGCTCTTTTCTGCCGCCGCATCGAAGGGCCAGATCTTCATCGCCGTGATGCCCTCTTCAAGCAGCGATTGGGCAAGTTCGTCGGCATTATGGAGGAAGCCGTTGAGGTCGTCGTAGTCCTTGCCGTCCGAAAGGCCGTAATTGGACGTCGTCTGTCCGGTGGCTTTCTTGATATATTCGGTCCCGGCACAGGTATTGTAGGTGCGGATCTCCTGACGGGTAAACCCGCCCAGCAACTGTGCGATCGGCATACCCGTCGCCTTGCCGAAAATATCCCAGAGCGCGATGTCGAAGGCGGAATTGCCACGCACTTCGGCCCCGGATGACCGAAACCCAAGATAGCCGACAAGGTCGGCGGCCAACAGGTCAATCTGCAGCGGATCACGGCCGATCACCCTTGGTGCAATATACTCATGCACGTAGGCCTCAACCGTCTGTGCGCCGAAGAAGGTTTCTCCGAGACCGGTTATGCCTTCGTCGGTATGAACCAGCAACCAAAGCAGGTTGGCACGCTCTACAACGCGCACGGTTTCAAGGCCGGTGATTTTCATGGGTGGATTCTCCTGGACGTCTCAAACCAGGCCTGCGGTGAGCAGTGCCTTGATGCTTTGATCGAAATGCCGGTTCATCAACACGGCCGCGGCCTGCGGATTGCCGTCGACGATCGCCAGCGCGAGTTCTTCATGCAGTGCGTTCATCGCCTGACGCTCGTCATCATCGACACGGCTTTTCCAGCCGATCGGCCATGTCTGGCGGGTCACGCCCTGGAAGGCCCCAATGATCAAGGCGAAGACCGGGTTGCGGGAGGCGCGGGCGATGGCTGCGTGAAAGGCGATATCATGCTCCATGATCGCCATGGGATGGGCGATGGCTTGTGCCATCGCCTGGGCGTGATCAAGGATCAACTGCGCTTCTGCCTTAGTGCGCCGGAGTGCGGCCAGCGTCGCCGTGCGTGCCTCGATCGTGCGGCGCACATCGTAGATCTGCAGGATGTCGATCTGGTCAGTAACCACGCCATGTTCGATCATCATCGCCATCGAAGCATCGTCAAGTGAGGCAATCGTCGGTCTTTTGCCAACGCCCAGATCGACAAGACGCAAGGCGGCCAGCGAGCGCAGTGCTTCGCGGATCACTGTCCTTGATACCTGAAACTGTTCGGAAAGAGCCGCCTCGGCCGGCAAATAATCGCCCGGTTTAAGCTCCTTGTCGCGTATCAGGCGCGTTATCGATGCAATCGTTCCTGCGACAAAATCGCCAGGGACGAGCGGAACAGCGGTGTTGCCCATGAGGTGTCCTCTATCTTATGGAAAGCTATAGTACAGCTTTCCATAAAGATGAAGAGGCTTTGCATGGGCGGCCGTGTTGCATTGTCGCGCACTGAAACCAAAGAGCAGCCGCTTGCATCTGCCGTGCGTTACCGGGGCCAAGTGGCTCCGGTTGTCGTTAGATAAATGGCGTAAAGCGACTGCGTGGCCGTGATGAAGAGGCGGTTGCGACGGGGGCCGCCAAATGTGAGATTGGCGACCGTCTGGGGGACCTTGATCTTGCCGATGAGGGTACCGTCCGGGGCAAAGCAGTGCACCCCGTCGGCAGCGCTCGACCAGACATTGCCGCTAACATCGACGCGCATTCCATCCGGAATGCCATTATCGATCTCGCAGAAAACCCGCCCGTTCGTCAGCGTTCCTCCATCCCCGATATCAAAGATCCGAATATGGCGCGCCGCGGTTTCGTCGTGGCTTGCACCACTGTCGGCGACATAGAGGCTGGTCTCATCCGGTGAAAAGGCCAAGCCGTTCGGCTGCAGAAAATCGCTAACAACCACGCCAAGGTCGCCGGTGGCGGGATCGAGCCGGTAGACGTTGCGGGTGACCTGCTCCGGCTCTGCCTGATACCCTTCGTAGTCCGAAAGAATGCCGTATGTCGGATCCGTAAACCAGATGGTGCCGTCCGAGCGGACGATGACGTCATTGGGCGAATTCAGCCGTCTGCCCTGATAGCTGTCAGCAAGAACCGTGATCGAACCATCCGTTTCCGTACGCGTGACGCGCCGTGTGCCGTGCTCACAAGAAATCAGCCGGCCCTGCCTATCCCGGGTATTGCCGTTGGCGAAGTTCGACGGTGCGCGGAAGATGGAGACCCCGCCGTCGGGCACCCAGCGCATCATCCGCTGGTTGGGAATGTCGCTCCATACGAGTTGCTGCGCATCGCTGTACCAGACCGGGCCTTCGGCCCAGCGACAACCGGTGTAAAGCTCTTCAAGGGCGATACTGCCGATAAACAGCGTCTTGAATCTTGGGTCATGGACTTCATAGAGGGAAGCTTGGGGCATGGGATTGGACCGGGTTATCGTTGGTTTGGATTGCGGCCGCCTGCGACCACGATGACGGCGATAATGATGACGCCCGTCATGATCAGCCTGATGCCGGCGCCAGCGCCATAGGTATTGAGCATGGAGACGACAAGAAACATGAAGAGCGAGGCGCCCCAGATTCCGGCCACGTTGCTGTTGCCGCCGGCAACTGCCGTGCCACCGATGACGACAACGGCGATCGACATCAGGAGGTATTCCGAACCCATGTTGAGCGCGGCCCCACCGGAGAAGCTGGCAAGCAGATAGCCACAGATCGCAGCCAGAGCAGAACACAGGACATAGGTGATAAAGCGCGTGCCATCGACGGGGATACCGGCCATTCGGGCCGCTCGGATGCTCTGGCCGATCGCTGCAATCCAGCGGCCGTAAATCGTCTTTTGCAACAGGATGAAAGCAAGAACCGAGAGGATCAGGGCAACGAGCGCGACGTTCGGTATCCCGACCGTCGTTTCGGTTGTGAATTTCGCGAGTGCTTCCGGCGGCTTGATGCGCAAGCCGCGATTGGTCCAGATCGCTGTCGATTGAACGATGAAACTCATCGACAGCGTCGCGATGATCGGCGGTATCTGCAAGAGCTTGATCAGAGCATAGTTGCCCATGCCGACCGCAACGCCAATTGCGATGGCGACGACAAGTCCCGGCAGGATCAACGAATTGTCGACCTGCATGAATTTCAGCGCAACAGTGCCCGCAAGCGTCATCGTCGCCGGAACGCAGAGATCGATATTACCCGGACCGAGCGTGATCACGAACATCTGGCCGATACCGACAAGGATGGAAAAGGCCGCGAAAGTCAGTGCCGCCTGGCTGAGGCCGATCGTACTTGCGCCGCCGGTAAACAGGATCGTGGCGATCCAGACGACAAAGGCCGCAACGAAAGACCAGATCCACGGCTTGCGCGACAAGGAGGCAAGGATGTTCATGATCGCTTCCCCCGATTTTCAAGGCGATTGAGCAGCAGACGGAGCCCGAGCACGACGATCAGGATCGCACCCTGCGCGCCAATCTGCCAATCCGGAGAGATGCGCAGGAAGGAGAGAAACGAGCCGGCAAGCGTCAGTGTCAAGGCGCCAATGACAGCGCCGACGGGCGAGACCCGGCCTCCCGTAAACTCGCCGCCGCCAAGAATGACACCGGCAATCGACAAAAGCGTGTATCGAAGCGCGATATTGGCGTCGGCAGACGTGGTCAGTCCGACCAGCGAAATGCCGGCGAGAATGGCAAAAAACGCCGCAAGCGCATAGGTCGTGGCCCGTGCTCCCAGAATTGACCAACCTGCACGCTCCACCGAGCGCGCATTGCCACCAACGCCACGAAGGATAACGCCGAAGGAGGAGCGCATGATGACAAAATGCGAGACCACGGCGATGATGACACATGCGATGATCGCCATTGGCACGAAAGGTGGCCGGGAGATCATGACCGCACGCACCCACCCCGGCGCTTCTCCGCCCGGAGCAGGCAGAATGAGGACCGCAAGACCTCCCCAGACGAAGCTCATGCCAAGTGTGACGACAATGGAGGGGAGATTACGGACATGAATCAGCACGCCAAGTGCTGCATAGGTTGCGATTGCGGCTGCCAGCACGAGAACACCAATCACCGGAGTGGCTTCCAGGAAGGTGGCGGCAACACAAGCCACGAAGCTGACGAAGGTGCCCATCGATAGATCCAGATCGTTGACCGTCATGATCAGCATCTGAGCGATGGTTGCGAGCGCAATCGGCACGGCCAGATTGAACAAAAGATTCAGTCCCACATAACTCATGGCGCGGGGCTGCAGGTAGAAGACGGAGATCAGAAGAACGGTCAGCGACAAGGCGGGTATCAAAAGCCGGATGGTGTCGGAGGACAGGACTTTCTTCATGCTGCGGCACCCATGAAGGAGGCGGCCAGGACATTCTTTTCCGTCACGGCGTCTCCCTTGAGTTCGGCAACGATCACGCCGTTGTTGAAAACATAGACCCGATCACAAAGGCAGACTTCGTCCATCTCTGTCGAGTACCAGACGAATGTTCGTCCTTTATCGGCCTCGGCCCGCAGAATGGCATAGACCTCCTGTTTTGTGCCGATGTCGACGCCGCGCATGGGATCATCCATCAATACAGCGGGTGCCGGCGTGGCAAGAGCACGGGCAAACAATACCTTTTGCTGGTTGCCACCCGACAAAGACAGAATAGGATTGCCGACATCCTGAGTCCGGATCTCGATGCGCTGTTTCCAAGCCTGCCCGAGATCGGCCTCGGCGTTCTCGCTGACGAGTCCTCGCCGGCACAGGCCTGCAAGATCTGCGATTGTCAGGTTCTTCAGGATGCTCCAGAGCGGAAAGACGCCGTTCAGCGCGCGATCTCCGGCGACGAAGGCAACCTCAGCATCACGCCTGCGCAACCAGCTGCCGGTGCGCGCCAGATAGAGATCGATGAGCGTATCTGTCTGGCCGTGCCCGCCGAGGCCGGCAAGACCGATGATTTCCCCGGGAAAGGCCGCGAAGGGAAGGCCCTTACCGCGACGCGAAGGCTGCGCCAGGAGCGGCGTGAGGCCTGCAGTGTCCGTAATCCGCTTCTCTTGATCGCGCCGCTTGACCACGCTTCCCATGGCCGCGACCAGGCTGTGCTCGTCGAACTCGTCGGCAGGTCGCTCGCTCACCACCTTGCCGTCCTTCATCACGACGATGCGGTCGGAGGTCGACAGTATTTCGCTCAGAATATGGGAGATGAAGATGACCGATCCGCCGGCCTCGACAAAACTGCGGACATAGTCCAGCAACTGCGTCGCAAGGGTCGCATCGAGCGACGACGTGGGTTCATCGAGAATGACGAGTTTCACCGGTTGTGCGACCTGTGAGAAAGCCGTGGCTATCTCCACCATCTGGCGCTGTGCGATTGAAAGATCGCTGACGACGCCGGTGGGGTCGATCCCGTGGCCGGGGAAGATCTCATCGAGTTTGCCGCCGATGATACACGTCGCCCGACGCCTCCAGCCCCAGCCTGTGAGCGTGCGATGCATGACGCGGGTGTTCTCGATCACGGTAAGGTTCGGACACAGCGATAATTCCTGGAAGACGCAACGGACGCCATTGGCGCGGGCAGCGGCAATGCCGTAACGGTGCATCGGCTCCCCTGCGCATGCGATGGTGCCCTGGTGGGGCGACAACCCGCCATTGATGACGTTAACGATGGTCGATTTGCCCGCACCGTTGTGTCCGACGAGGCCAACGCATTCGCCGGGCAGAATTCTCAGGGTCACGCCATCGAGCGCCTTGACCGCGCCAAAGCTGACTTTGGCATCCGCAACCTCGATGACCGCGTGCCGCAACGGTATTGCCGTCATGCTCTGCATTCCCGGAAAAAGAGACGGTTCTGGCCGGTCCGGAGACCAGACAGAACCGAAAGTGGGGAGGATATATTATTTTGCTTCCGCTATGACCTTTTGTGCATCGGCCTGCGAATATTCGACATTGGCGACGCCACCTTCTTGGGTGCTCGCCAGATTGGTTTCCAGCGTGTCCTGGCTGATGCTGAGGAAGGGAACAACCAGATCCTTCTTCACTTCCTTGCCGTCGAGAATCTGCTGGGCAACCCAGAAGGCGAGTGTTGAGACGCCCGGTGCGATCGAAACAGACATGGTTTCATAGCCATTGGCATCCTTTTGTTCCTTCCACCACTTCAACTCGTCCTGCCGGTTGCCCATGATGATGGTCGGTATCGGCCGCTTGGCGGCTGCGAAGGCTTCCGCCGCGCCGTAGCCGTCACCGCCTTGGGTGACGACCGCCGCAACCTCGGGAAGGCTCGGGAGGATGCCGGCCACGGCCTTTTGGGCCACGTCCTGCGCCCAGTCGCCATGGACAGAGCCAACGATCTTGAATTGCGGGAACTGGGTCACACCAGCGTGGATGCCGGCCGAGATCTCGTCATCCACGAAGACGCCAGCGAGGCCGCGAATTTCAAGCAGATTGCCACCGGCCGGGATTTTCTTCGACAGGTATTCAACCTGGCTGCGGCCCATTTCCTTGAAGTCGACGGCGATGCGCCAAGCGCACGGTTCGGTCACGATGCCATCGAATGACACGACGGTGATGCCGGCATCGCACGCTTCCTTAACGGCGCCATTGAGCGCGGTTGGAGAAGCCGCGTTGATGACGATCGCGTCATAGCCCTGCAGGATCATGTTCTGGATCTGAGCGGCCTGTTCGGTCGCCTGATTTTCAGCCGTGGTGAAAGGATCAGCCGCAGCAACGACTCCTGCCTTCACGGCTTCGCCGGTTACCTTTTCCCAGCTTGTCAGCATCGCCTGCCGCCAGGAATTGCCGGCGTAGTTGTTGGACAGCGCGATCTTCTTGGTCGCTGTGTCGGCCATCGCCTGCATCGGCATCGCGGCGCACGTCAGTGCGGCCGATGCCAAAAGCATCTTTTTGAAATTCATTTCTCTCTCTCTCCCTGTTGATCCGGCTTTCATAGAGCGGGATCGTTTCATCCTCGCCGAAGCGGTGACGCGCTTTAGTGAAATACCGAGCTTCCTCCTCTCAGCAAGGAAAGGATCGTACAGAACGCGCAGATTGTATAGGAAGTTTGAGGCAGCGCGTTTGCGGAATCTGCTGTAGATGATGCGGGAACCTGCAAGACGCGCGGTGCCTGGCAGGCGCTTACTGGCGACAAGAAATAACCCGGACTTTGGCGTCGAGGCGGAACGAAAGCGGCGGGGAGGAGAGATAAGCATGCTCAAGATGGCGCCATCGGTGCTTCTCGAACATTATCTGGCAATATCGCGCCTGCTTGCCGGGCAGCTTGAATTCCGCTCCGCCATACGCGCGGTGGCGGCGCAGATCTCCCATATCATCCCGCATGATCATCTAGACGTGTGCATCGTCATGCATGGCGGCAAATACCACACGGCCTATGAGACCGGACTTGAAACGGCATGGGGCAACCACCCGCCGGCGCTTGTGTCCGGTAGCCCGATCCGTGCCCTTCTTTGGGGCGAGGTTTCGTACTTTCTGACGGATGACGCCGGGATAGATCCGCGGTTCAATTTTGAAAATGCTTTCACCCGGCCGATTTTCGACCAGGCTCTGCGCAGCCGAATCCATGTTCCGCTCAAGGTTGAAGGGGATGTAATCGGCGCACTGAGCTGTTCGTCGCATCAAGTGGGGCTTTATACGATGGAAGACATCGTCAACGCCCGCTCTCTGGCGGATCTGCTTTCACCCTATTTCTTCGCGCTGCGGGCAGCCGAGCAAGCCCAGCAATCGGCGATCGTCGAGGCAGAGGCTCGGGCACGCGAGGAAGGATTGCGGCTTGGTGCACTAAATCTGACGGAAGCTCTAGAGCGTGAGCGCCAACGTATCGGCATGGATCTGCACGACCAGACGCTGGCCGACTTGACCCGCCTGTCTCGACGGCTCGAGCGCCTCACCTATGAACCGGATGTCGCCGGTGAAGCATTGGAGCCGCTGGTTCGCAGCCTGCAGCACTGCATGCAAGATCTCCGGCAGATCATCGAGGAAGCCAAGCCTTCCGTCCTGCAACTCTTTGGCTTCGTCCAGGCAGTGGAAAACCATCTGGATCGATCGGTGCGCGATAGTGGGCTCTCGATCGACAGCGAGTTGATCGACGAGACGGAGTGTGGCGTTGATAGCCTGGATCCGACGGTCTGCGTTGCACTGTTTCGTATCACCCAGGAGGCAATCAACAATGCAGTGCGCCATGCCCAGGCGAACCGCATTGTGGTGCGGCTGGGCGAGCAAACCGATGGCTTCTCCGTTGAAGTCTGTGACGACGGTGTTGGCATTGCCAAGCAGCGCCGACGCAACGGCGGCGGAATCGACAATATGAAAACGCGGGCGAGGCTAATTTCCGCCAAATTCTCCATCAGCGCCGGTCGAAACAATCTCGGGACCGCGATCAGTGTTCACCTGCCACTAGCGGCACAGACACCGCACCAACCGAATCCGAGGAACGACCAATGAAGGTTCTAATCGTCGAAGACGACCCCTTGCACCGATCCTACCTGCACGAAGCAGTCAGCGCGGCGCTGCCGGAATGCGAAACGGTGATCGAGGCTGAAAGCGGCACCATGGGAGAAAAGCTCGCCCGCGACCACCGCTCTGCCCATGTCGTCATGGACCTGCAAATGAACAATCGAAACGGAATTGAGGCCGCCCGTACGATTTGGAAAGAGCGGCCGGATACCCGTATCCTCTTTTGGTCCAACTATTCCGATGAGGCCTATGTGCGAGGGGTCTCACGGATCGTTCCGGACGGTGCGGCTTATGGATACGTGCTCAAGTCCGCTTCCGACGAGCGGTTGAAATTGGCTTTGCGCAGTATTTTCGTCGAGGCGCAATGCGTCATCGATCGGGAAGTGCGCGGGATGCAACAAAAGAGCCTCGGCCAGACGAGAGGTTTCAGTGACTCGGAATATGAAATTCTAATTGATATCGCCTTGGGTCTGACGGATCGGGCTATTGCGAGAAGGCGCGGCCTCTCCCTTCGCAGCGTCCAGAATAGACTGCAGCAACTCTACGAAAAACTCGATGTTTATCAAACCGCATCAGACGATCACGAAGACAGTCGCTTCAATCTTCGAGCAAGGGCGGTGACCGTAGCTATGCTGCGCAAGCTCCTTAACTACAGCGCCCTGGAACGAGCCGAAAGCGAGCTGGCTGAATGGCTTAAACAAGTTTGAACTGATTCCAGCATTTTCTTAAAAGTGTGGATGTCGCCTAAGCCGTTGACAATAACCATCACACTGTCGATCGCGCGCTTGTCCCATTTCCGCGCGGGCAGTGCGGCCTGCATCTTGTGAGCAGACACCCACAAGCCGAAGGTCGACCCGCCGATATCGAAATACTCCGCCGCTTTCTTTCGGCCGATGAGGCGAGGGGAGTTATCGCAATGCCGTGAGGGAGATGCTAGTGAACTTCAGTTCCAAAGAGCGCGGTTCCGGCACTGAAGCTGGGCGAGTGAGTGGATGAGATGGTATGTCCAGAAGGCATTGTACGCTACTGGATGACGGAAAGCGTGTTGCACACTTCAATTTGCTGGGTTTGTTGCTTTTCATCGAACGTCGATCTGCAACACGATCTCATCATGTTGCACATCGAATAGAGGACGCTGTTGCTTTATTGAAGCGGTGCGAACGAACGGTTCATCGCCACTCGGTCCTCGTGGGTCGCGTTCGGTCCTAGCGTTGCCATCTTGCTCTTGAACACGGGCCATCTCGTGGGTGCTTCACCCTCGACTGCAGCATCAAGCGCTTTGCGCATGGTGGGGGCGTCGAAGTCGCAGCAATATCCGGGTGTCAGCGGCTGCTGCCTCCAGGATTCGGCGAGCGATCCACCGTCGACTGAATCGAACCCGACCTCATTCACGATAGCCATGGCGACCTTCTTCGCGGTGGCGTCGTCTCCCGCGACCGCCACGGCCAAACGACCCGGTGTATCTTCGGGCTGACCCAAGTGCGCCAGAGAATACGCGAGGATGTTGTTAAAGGCCTTGATGATGGGGCGGCCGATCTTTCTGGAGACCCAAACGCTCTCGACCTCGCCTGCGTCGAGGTCGGCGATCTGCGGGTCGCGTAGGCCCGGATAGTAGTTGCTGGTATCGATGACAGGGACGTTGGCAGGCAGGTCCGCGAAGAGGCCCTTTGGCAGGCTTTCGATGGCGAGAAGCGGAATGGAAAGGATGACTGCGTCCGCGCCGGAGATCGCGCCCTTCGCGTCCGTCGCAGTGGCTCCGATTTCGTCGGCGAACGGCCTGACGGCGTCGGCTCCCTTCGAGTTCGCCACTCTGACCTCGTGACCCGCCGATGCGAGCTTGCGGGCGAGAGTGCCGCCGATGTAGCCAACTCCGATGATGCCGATTTTCATGTTTATGCTCCTGTTATGCTGCCTATCAAGATAATGGATACTGCGACTTCAACAAGAACCGACATATAGGTGGGTTACCCACCAAAAGGTAAGTATGGCGCAGGAACGAGAGTGGAGATGCGGAGACCCGCAGCAGCAGCGCAAGTGGGCGGATGCAACGACGGACGCCCTGCGGGTCCTCGAAGGCAAATGGAAGATCGTCATCATCTGCCAACTGTTCGGAGCCAAGGAAGCCCTTCGGTTTTCGGAACTCGAACGGCGGTGCGAAGGGGTGAACCAGAAGATGCTCATCCAGCAGCTCAAGGAGCTGGAGAAAGACGGGATCGTGACACGTACCGTCTATCCCCAAGTGCCGCCGAAGGTAGAGTATGCACTGACGGAGATGGGCAAAGCCTTGGGGCCGTCCATGGCGGAACTCATCGACTGGGCATTCATGCGCAGGGAGCGAATGTTGGACGCACTCACCCCCTGAGCCGTCGCTGGTTCTAAACGAATTGGAGGGTTGTATTCCGTTGAAGGCTCGCTGGAGCGGCCTCGATTATTTCGTTGATGAGATCGTTGTCGCCGATGAGAACGACCGTCTCGATGCCGGGAGTTATCGCTGTATAGAGCATGGTCCGGTCCAGCAGCTTCGACCGGACGACAGGGATGCTTGAATGAGGAATTCCACAGAAACGCAACAGCGGTTTAGGAACGATGTAGACGCGAACCCTAAGTTGCCTCAACACAGCTGCAAGTAATTGAATTCATTAGGGCCTAAAATTTAACGAGAACCCGTCCTTTCCCAGATCGAACCCTGGAATTTCCCAGATCGCAAGGCCAAAAAAAACCGGGCTGGGCCCGGTTTGTCATTTTTGGGAGTTGATGAACATTTTTACATCGTCGCGGAGGTAGAAATTCTGCCCTACTCTCCATTTAGGAATTTGCGGCTTTAAGCCGAATGTGAGTGACTCACTCGTCACCCGACTACCCAGCTTTTTCATGAATCCGGGAAGCTCCCGCTCGGGCAAGTATCGATCTGAAAATCGGTGTAATTCGAGTGTCGCGTACCGAGCAACGGCGAATGGTTGGCTTGGGAATACCTCTTTAAGAAACCCTTCATGTGCAAGCGCCGAAACCGTATGTTCGCCAACCCGGAGTTTGACCGAAGCATCGCGGGCGGAAACATTACCGGAAGGGGCGGTCGGGTGTCCCACGAAGTGTGCTTGGAACGCCGCGACATAACCCGGATCATCGCTGCCCCCTATGCGACCGTCCCGCACCATGTCGATGACGTGCTCCATGAGACGGACCTCGAATACCTCTTGCTCGTTTTCAATGTTGGATCTTGCCATTGTGTTCCATGGGCTCAGCTTGCCGAGTTCCTCAAGCACTCTTCGGACAGAGCTGGCGTGCACGCCGTATTCGCGTGATGCCGAACATACGGAGTGATACTGGCGCTCGATGACGGCACCAAGGAATTTGTCGCCGGGTCCCAACGCGAGATGTTTTACCCCGACATTATGCATGATCGACAGGAGTTCGGTGTATCCAGGATAGTTGGCGAACAGCAAAGCTTCAGCTGCAAAGCTTCCAAAGATGGTGGTCGGGCAGTGCCGCCGTCTCGAGCGAAAGTTCTTTGACGCCTGGTTGGCTAGAGCCGTTTCGAACTCTTGGACGCCCCCCTGCAGCAGCTCGAAACCTGCGCTCGCGGCGGAACCTAGCTCTCTATCCGATGCGGCCGACCAGTCTCGGTTGGGGTCTTGAATGTCGGCTCCGACAAACTCGCATAAGTGGGCAGCCGCCTGTAGAGGAAAGTCATCCAGCCAGCTTGGTTCCGTTGGCAGGCTCCATTCGAGACGTTCACGGGTATACCGCTCAAAGTTAGTTTCATCCCTGCTGAACACCCGCGAACAAAGACCTTCGATACCGCCAGGCTCTCGGCGCAATCTTAACGCAAAATCCGGGCCTAGATGCCACTCGACACGCGGCAGCTCCACCAACTCGATGTGATGGATCGGGCAGGCCCTAAGAAACTTGGTCCGAATTTCGGTGGGGCGACGGTACGGACTATAACGAGGCCGGGCTATTCCAAGGAATGCCCGAACGTCGCTAGGCTCCTGGAGAACCTCAAATACGATATCGACTACGAGAACTTCGGCATGAACGCGATCATGACTGATGGCAAAGAGCCTAACGCTGCCGCGAAGGCTCTGATTTCCAAGCGGCCCGACCTGTTGAAACAATGGCTTGAGGGGGTCACAACCCGAGACGGTGGTAGCGGATACGAGGCTGCCCGATACGCCATTCTGGCCCAATAACATTTCGGATCGT
Source organism: Hyphomicrobiales bacterium (assembly GCA_900468065.1). Lineage (GTDB taxonomy): Bacteria > Pseudomonadota > Alphaproteobacteria > Rhizobiales > Rhizobiaceae > Pararhizobium. The sequence goes on from UBTA01000044.1 coordinate 80,127, forward strand.
ATCAATTGACATGTGCGTGGACGCTAGCAAGGCGTCCGCATTGCGCCTTCATTTCGGTCGTTCATGCGAACCTACCGGGCTCCTGCAAGCCGTCGGTCCGCTTCGCCGAGGACTAATCACCAAGGGTAGACATATAGAGGCGGCGACGAAGGCCCTAAAGCATGGAAGATCGAAGACGCCAGGAACACGGCGCCAGTGGAACCTACGCTTGGATGAAGCCGAGCAGATCGGCGTTCAGCACATCGACGTTGGGTCAGCACAACATTCGAGAACCAAGGATGAACCTACAAATTGGCGTTCTTCAGGAGCTTGATCGACTTGTGGGCGGAACGTGCCGTGCAGCACCAGTGGCGGAACCTGCCGATGCCATCGTAATGAGCCTTGGCACCGCCCATCATGCCCTAACGCCACGAATTCAGGATCACGCCTCCGGAGATATGGGCCCCCTCGCGGTTGAAGCCGTTGAAGGGACCGGCCGGAACATCGCGAAATGCATGCCTTCCTGGCCGCAACCGTGAACGCACATGTCGGCATGCTTTTCAACTTGCATCTTCGGGAAGTACCGAGGGTTAGTTCGCATGGTAATATTCCGATGCTCGGAGGGCACGGCCATATCGACGACGGTGAACAGAAACACAAAAAGTAGAACGAAGACTGCGGCCGGCGCAGCCGCCTGTGTCGCCGCGGCTTACCTTTTGGTCTGCTACTTCCTTATTCCCGAGCTCTGGATATTCCATGACAGCCGTCGTATGGCGGACTCTAGTAAGATGGTGACCTCCACTGAACAGGACATTCCAGGGGATCCCATCAATGTCGGTTTGGTGGGAACCAAGGAGCAGCTCATCCGGGCGTTTGCAGCGGCCAAGTGGGATCCGGCTGACAAGATTACGTTGCGCTCTTCGGTCGAGATCGGATTGAGCGTCGTGCTCGACCGCCCCGACCTTGATGCCCCGGTCAGCGGGTTGCTCTTTGACGGCCGCAAGCAGGACTTGGCGTTCGAAAAGCCAGTTGGTCGCAGTGCGGCTGAGCGGCATCACGTCCGCTTCTGGATGACGACAAGTCTCGAATCCAATGGGCGGCCTCTTTGGCTGGGGGCGGCGAGTTTCGATCGGGGCGTCGGCGTCAGCCACGATACGGGTGAAATCACCCATCACATTGGACCGGATCTCGACGCCGACCGCGATCTTGTCATAGGGGACCTTGAGAAGGCAGGGCAGGTTTCATCGACCTTCGAGCGCGCGGGTATCGGGGAGACAAAGACGGGTAGGAATGGTGGTGGCGATCCGTATTTCACCGACGGGCAGGTTCACATCGGCGTTCTAAAAGACTAATCGTTTGAATAGTGCAATTGCCGTGACTCCTTGCCGTCGTTGTCAGGCTTGCCCCCTATTTCGGGAAAAGAAACGTCACCGCCAGCCGGACCCCGAGACCCTCCGGGGCGTTGTCGGGTGCAGCCGCCCAATAGCGCAGGCCGGCTGTCAAACTGATTGGCTGCTCTTCGATCTTCACCAGCTTGGATACCGTGAAGTTGATCGGAACCGACCATTCCTCCGCCTTCCAGTCGTAAGTGGACTCGGTATTTAAGGCGAATGTCCATGCATCGGGAGTGGTGTACGACACGAACGGCTGCATGAATGTGCTGCTGATGTCGTTCCGATCCTCGTTTCCCGCGAACGACCAGATGTGGTTGGCAAGCACGCCAACCGTCCATGGTCCGTCCTGCTTGAGGGCCACGATCGTAGGACCCGCTCCCCATTTCTCGCCACCTAAAAGGTCGTCCGTGGCGGTCGGGATCAGGAACACCGGACCGGCACCCCAGATGATGCCGCTTTCGGTCGGCTTTGCCGGCGACAGGAAAAAGCTTTGTACGGTATCGCCGAGACCGAACTGCGTTCCGGACGGGCCTGCGATGTCGTCCTGCCATGTAACCGGCAGGATCGTACGCGAGATGAGGTTCCAGTTTTCGTTCAACGACATCGGGATGACGGGCTGGATGTTGAGAGTGGTCTTGTCGCCGTCGAGCGGACCGTAGCCATGATCATAGTTGAACTGAAACGGCACGCTGATCAAGGACGCTATCGGGTTGGAAAGCTTCTTTGCCAGATCCGCGCTGGAGTCCTGAGCCTGAAGAGGGCTGGTTGCTCCGACGAGCATGATCAAGCTTAATATTGTCCTGAATGCGTATCGTGGCATGATTAAAATCCCCCAGAGCCGGTCGAAACGCGTTAGAATTTTATCGAGACGCCGAGGATCGGCCCCTGTTGAACGGCGTCGAAAAGGAATCCGTCGTCGCTGTAGTCGACGCCAAGGGCGCGGTATCCGGCGATCGCCGATATCCGGTCGTTGAAGTCGTAGCCCAAGCCAAGCGCGACGTCCCAGTCGACGTCCGCCCCACCTGCGCCGACCAGGCCCCAGCCCGTCAGGTAGATTTCGGGCGTGAGGGAGTATTTGCCCCGAAGCCCGACCATGCCATCGACCCATGTGGCGCTGTCTTCTCGTTCGATGCCTCCGAGGAGGCCGCCATTGAATGAGATCGTCGTTTCGACTGACCAGACCTTGATGCCGCCGACGACATCCAGGTGACCTTCGGGACCGTCCAAAACCGCGTACCCCACCCCCAGCAATCCGGAAAAGCTTGACGTCGTCACATCGACATCGTCGGCCAGGAAACCGAAAGGCGTCTCGCCATCGGCCGACAGTTTCGTGTAGATCACATCACCGATGACGCTGAAGCGATCGTTGCGTGCCTCGCCGGCCGCCATGAACGCAAAATCCAGATTGCTCAGGATATCGCCGAAGTCCGCGTCCATATGCACGGTTGGCAGCCCGAACTGCGAGGTGTCGCCGGAAAGACCGGCCATCCAAAAGTAAGGAGCAACATTGAATTCCCAGCCCGACTTAGATTCTGCCATCTGAGGTTCTTCGGTCAAAAGCGGTGAGACATCGGCCGCCTGAACGCCGCTCCAGGACCCCGCCGCGATTGCCGCGGTAAGCGCAAGTTTGATGTAGTTCTTCATACCCTGCTCCTTAGTTGCCAGTGTAGTCGCCCTATTCTCATGGATCAGAGGGCTTGCACGCCGTTCCCCGAATCCCCTTTTCCTTCATACCGCATTTGCTCCGATCTGTCTTTTTCACCCCTGTCAGATTAATGAGGTGATGACCGTAGTGGTCTCGGGTATCAGCGTCGATCGCCGCGGCGGGGGCGGCGAGCACCAGACCAGCCGCCCCTCCTGCCGCCAACGCAACCCCGGTCGTTCCTGCAATCAGATGATCGCCCAGACCCATACGGCTGTCCGTCAAAGCCTGACCTTGGGAAATCCGTGCGCCGATGAGTTGGACGACCTGTGGAGATTCGGCGAACTTGCTGTGGTGAAGGCTGTCTCCGGCCTTCACTTTCGTAAGGTCGATGACTGTAATTTTGTTGGTTTCCATCTCGGTCTTGTACGGAGCCGCTTCCGGGTCGATCGATCCTAGTCGGGGGATGTCCCCCCAGATTCTGCGCGAGAAAGCCAGCGCCCGGTCATCAGCGGATACGAACAGTGTGAAGCGAGGGCGGCGCGCTCCCATGTCCTCGATCTGCGACCGGAACACGTCGACGTCGACGTCGGGTGCTGCGAGCATTACGTTCTTGAATTTCGAAGGAAGACCGCCATTGCGGATTGCCATCTGCCGCAAGCCTTCGAGCGCCAGCCAGTTGCCCATCGAATGGGCGAGGATAGACACCTCTTTCACCTCCGGATCGGCTGCGAGATATTGGAACAGCGCCTCAAGCGTATTGCGCGTGTAGTTCGTGCTCTCCCGATCATAACCATACGCCAGAAGGCTGCCACGCGACGGCCAGGTCACCAGCACGGGCGCGCTTCTCACGCCGGAGTCGTGCACGATCTGGGCAAAGCGGTAGACGGAATCTTCAAACCGGTTGTTGAACCCGTGAATGAAGACGAGGACGCTGCGATCAGGACTCTTTCTGACCGTCGCATTGAGCCATGACTTTGCGGCGTCTTTTGTAAGTTCGTCAGCCTTCAGAGTTGCGAAATCTGTTGCCTGATCGGCGGGGAGCTTTTTTGGCCAGGCCACGTCGCCGATCTTGCGATCCTGCGGGATCGATACCGTGATGTCTACGAAAGCAGGAGCACGGGCGCGTTCCCCTGTGAACATCTCCCCGGCATCGTCGGACCGGCCCCGCGTGGTCGCCACCAACATCATGACACGGCTGGTCGTCGGAACGGTGTCTGCAACGGGTGTAAGCACGTTTTTAGGATGACCACCGCACCCCGACATCAAGGCGAGCGCCGCGAATACGGCGAACCATCGGGACGTCGCGACGAGGCGATGTACATTGTCGCCTGTATGCACGGGAAAGCCGTTCATTTGCTGTCCTGACTTGCGGCCTGCAACTGTCGAACGAGTTCGGCGACTTGTTGATTGTCGGGCTGCAGACGAGCCAGCGCCGTGGCGAAACTGAGCGTCTCGGGATAGAGGCCAAGTTTGAGGCCCATTTGGATGGCAGTGCCGAGCAGGTTGGCATCGGCGGTCGCGTCTGCCTGATCAGGATCGAACAGCGCAAAAGCCTGGTCCGTGTGGCCGACTGAATCCAGGGCAACAGCCGCAGTCATGCGGTAACGTGTATTGCCTGGTTCCAATCGGACCGCCATCTCCAGTTCGTGTATCGCTTCTTCCATTGCCTTCTGGCGAACGAGAGACAGCCCATGGCCGAACCGAAGGTCGGCTCTGTCCGGATTGGCAGAAACTGCCTCGGCGTAAGTCTGTTGAGACTTCGCGCCATCGCCAGTGGCACGGTAAAGTTCGGCGAGATTGATACGGGCACCGGAAAGGCTTGGATCGAGCTCAACGGCCTGGCGAAGCGTCTTCTCTGCTTCTTGTTGGTGACCCTGTTCGAGCAGGAAGGTGCCGTAAGTGCTCTGTGTTTCGGCGATGTCCGCGTTCGCTTCAACATAGGCCTTCAAGTCGGCCACGGCGCTGTCGAAGTCACGACGTTGATCGCCGAGGAAATCCAGTGACTGGGTGCTTCCAAGCGCCTTGGCCGCCGCTACCCGAACCGCGCGTTTTTCGTCCCCCAAAAGACGGCCGATGGCGTCGAGCCGAAACTCTGGGGGCAAGTTCGAAGCAGCCTCAGCAGCACCCAAACGCACGAGCGGGTCGTTGTCTTCCGTCGCCGCCTTCACATCCGCTGCGGCATCTGCTCCGGCCAGCCTGCTCATCTCGGTGATGGCGGTTCCCCTGACGATCCCGGCCTGCTTTCCGTCTCCAACAAGCGCGCGCAGGGCCTCGAGTGAAGCGGCGTCGCTCTTCACCGCGCGGCCAAAAGCGTGCGCGATAGTCTGACGGTCGCGCCAGCCTTTGCCGAACCATGTGTCAAGGGTCGTCGCCGCCCAAACGTTGGTCTTACCATCGTGGCAGCTCGTGCAGGCATTCGGCGTCCCGTACAATTCCGAAAGGTCGGGACGGGGGATAACGAACGAATGATCGCGACGGGGGTCCACCTTCATGTAGGTTCGCTCGGGCATGTGACAGTTGGCGCAAAGTGCTCCGGTCGAGCCTTCGGGATGGTGGGTGTGGGCCGGAGTGTCGAAGTCCCCGCTGGGATCATTCGCGGCGAAGCGCTCCGGCGCGTCCTGGGTATGGCATTGGGTGCAGAGCGCATTCCCCATGGCTTTGACGTTGCCTTCGTGCGGGAGATGGCAGTCGAAGCATGTCACGCCCGCGCGCGCCATCTTGCTCTGCTGGAACGAGCCATACTCGAACACCTCGTCGAGGATCTGCCCGTCCGGGAAGTAGAGGTCGTTGCGCAGCATTGCCGGGGAGAAATTGTCAAGGAACGACCCGCCCGGCTGGTAGTTACCGACTAGCCTTGTCCGCCGCGAATGGCAGGCAAGACAGGTATCCATGCTGACCTTCGACAGTCCGAGCGTTGGCTCGGCTGGCTCCGTAGCAGGACCGTGCTTGGCGGTTGCCCACTTCACGTGGGCTGCACCGCCGCCGTGACAGGACTGGCAGCCGATGCTGGTGGCAACATAGGAGGATTCATACGTGTTGGTCTGCGGTCGGAAGTTGGTCTGAGGGTCGGTGGAGTGACAGTCGATGCAGGTCCTGTTCCAGCGGTAGAACGGGCCAGTCCAGTGAAACGTCGAGCCGGGTTTTGCTGGCGATCCAGTGCCAAGCCAGAACCACTTTTTGTTCTGTGTGTCCCAGGCGATGTCGAGCGTCTGGAGCTTACCTCCGCCTAAATCGATCAAATATTGCTGCAACGGTTCATAGGCAAATGTGTATTTGACCTCGAACTCCGCTTCCTTGCCGTCCGGCCCTTCGGTGCGGACAAGGAACCGTCCGTCCTTGCGGAAGAAGGCCGCCTTGACACCGCTTCCTTCAAAGCTGGTGTTGTTGAAATCTGCGAGCACGGTGTTGTCGGTGGCAAGTGCCATCGCCTGGGCATGATGAGACGTAGCAAAAGCCGCCGCCTGATCAGCGTGGCACGACGAACACGCCGTCTCTTCGACGTAGGCGGGGTGGCTGGCGATCTGCGGGTCGGCACCAACGGGCGTCAAACCTTCCGCGGCGGCAGAAAGTCCGAACGCCGCCACGCCCCAGACCAACACGACGGCAGCCCGACCAACGGCTTTGAGTGAAACAAGCACTTTCAATCAGACGCTCCCGCTATGCACGCCTTGCAACCTCGTTAGTAGCACGGGGGAAGCGGATAGTATCCACACTGCGGCTGGGCATAATAGGAATTCGCGGCGGCAGCGCCGATTACCGCCCCAGCCGCAACGCCCGCGGCGACAGGCGCACCATACCATGCCCCGTGGTATGCTGGCGCGTGCCAATAGCCACCACCGACATGAGCGAAGCTTGCGTCACCGACGCGGGCATATCCGCCATGGAAGCCTCCGCCTCCAAAGCCGCCTCCGCCGAAACCGCCACCCCTGAAGTTATCAATGAAAACCGCAGCCGGTCCTGAGGCTCCGGCAAGGCTTCCTTCCAGGAGGGCTATGTCGAAGGTGAGGGTGGTCCCGTCGAGTTTCGGGGACTTCAACGTGACGACAGCGTCGTTTACGTCCGACCCGTTACCACCGAGCACCGAAACCGTAGCGTTCGGAGGATCGACGGCAAAACTGTCCTTGCCTTCGTCCCATTGCATGATGAACTGCTCGGTCGCGACATGGCCCGCCGCTCGTACAGGTCGGTCGGCAAAGACGATCGAATTTGCAGACACCCCGGTCAGGATCAGTTTTTCGCCGTCGATCTTTGCTCCTGCCGAGTTGATGACAGCAAGCGAGGGTACCGGACCGGTAGCCTTGACGGAACCGATAGTCTTCTCGAGCGGAACATGTGGCTTCTTGGCTGAATCCTGAGCTAGCGCACCGGTCGTCGCCGCAGTGACGCCAAAAACAAATACCATCAGATGTGTAAAATGACTGTTCATCATTGTCGATCCTCGTTCCTCGTTCCTCAATAGTCGCGCCGCATGAAGAGCGTTCTGTTTCATTTCTCCGGGAAAATCTGCTTCCAGTCCGCTTTCATGTCGACGACGGTCCAACCGTTTATCGAAGCGACATCGAGCGCCTTGTCGAGCCGGCCGAACGCACTGTCGCGGTCGTAGGCATATTCGCGTTCTGCATCCGTGTGATGGACGATCAGGCCGAACCTGGGGGTGGACCCTCCGAGCGTGGTCCACTGCAGCATTTCGAGATCTCCGTCGGAGTTGCCGAACGCGGCGATCGGGCGGCGGCCGATATACTGGTTGATCGCGACAGGCTTTCCGACCTTGTCGTCGATGAAGTCCACCTGCGGCAAACGCAGAAGCGTCGGGACATCGCCACGCATTTCGAACTGCGTCTTGATGGTGGACCCGATGACCTGTTCTGGAGGAATACCGTAGACCTTTTCCGCCCACGGCCTCACGAACTCGACGCCGCCGCCGGAGACGATAAACGTCTTGAAGCCGTTGGCGCGCAGATAACCGAGAAGTTCAAGCATCGGCTGGTAGACCAGCTCGGTATAGGGCTTCTTGAATTTGGGGTCGCGGGCACTGGCGATCCAGTCAGTAGCGATCTTCTCGAATTCGTCACTGCTCATTCCGGAATGGGTCGCGAGGATTAACTCCAAAAGGCCCTTTTCACCAGCGGCGGCGAGCGCCTTCATGTCGTTGTCCAGCACCGCCTTAAACGGCTGGGTGTCTTTCCATTCCGGATGTTCCCGAGCCATCGTCCTGACACGGTCCAGCGCGAACGCGAGCTGCACGTACATCGGATGCTCCGTCCACAGGGTGCCGTCATTGTCGAAGACGGCGATGCGCTCCACTTCGGGAACGAAGTCGGGCGAGCCTTCTTTCGTCACCTTCTCGACGAAGGCGACGATGGCCGCCTTGGAGGCGGTTTCGTTCCATGACGGCAACGTGTTGGTTTGAGCAAGCGCCGACGCTGCGGCGAACAGGCAGGCTGCAGCGCAGAGCAAGAGGCAGCGGGAAACCTTGAGAAAATTATGTACGGGCGTCATCGCTAAGCCTCCGTTTTGTTCCGAAGCAGACGAATTTGAACCCGCGGCTCGTTTACACGAGCCGCGGGTTGCGGATTAGTTGCCGCTCGGGAGCGTCAAGTTCACGCCTTCCTTCGCTAGGCTATCTCTCACCCACTGGAACTTTTCATAGTTCGAAAGGGTGATTGGCCCGGTGTAGCCGACGCTCTGCATTTTGCGTGGCGGGTATTTGACGTAGGTCGCCATGATCGTCTTTAGCTCTTCGCCCATGACCACGCCCATCCATGTCCGCTCGGTGAAGTTGTTCATGAAGATGTCGTAGCGCTCCTGCGGGTCCTGCCAGAGATCAAAGACCTGAGGTACCGTGGCCACATACTTCTCTTCGCCCTTCCAGCCGAGGTTGGTATCGACCGCCAGTCCACCGGTCGCTGCGCCATTGTCGCCGCGGATATTGAAGGCGAACTTATAGTTGTTGACGCGGATTGCACCGGGCGAAAGTTCGTTCTCGGTGAAGTAGAACCAGCTTTTGCGGGCTGATTTTCCGGTGCCGAGCAGGACCGGCGTCATGTCGTAGCTGTCGAAGATGATCGGCTTGTTTTCACGGTCGTTTTCAGGCAACGGAACGCCCCCAGTCGCAGCAAACGTTGCCATCAGATCGAGGCCGCCGACGATGTCGTGGTTCTTGGTATCGGGCTTGATCTTGCCCGGCCAAACGGCGATCGCCGGAACGCGATTGCCGCCCTCGCGCAGCGTACCCTTAGAACCGCGGAACGGCGTGTATCCGGCATCCGGATAGACGTCCTGCCAAGCCCCGTTGTCCGTTGTGTAGAAAACTAAGGTGTTTTTATCCATGCCGGTTTCACGCAGCTTGTCCATGATCCGGCCAATGCGCGTGTCGAGCTCCACAACCGAGTCGGCATACTTGCTTTTCGACAGAGATTTGTGCTCGAACTCCGGGGCGGGCATGTTCGGCTGATGCACTTTCATGAAGTTGACATTGATGAAGAACGGCTCATCAGGCTTCTTTGATGCTTCATCCAGGAATTCGATGGCCGCTTTTTCGACATAGCCGTCGAAGAACGGAATACCGACGACGCCTTCCTTGCCGTCGATCACCGGCGTGTCGACGTACTGGCCGTTGACCTTGAAGTCTTCCTTGACCTCGCCACCAGCTTTGCCGGACAGCGAACCCCTCGTGACTTTTTGGAACATGGCCCGCAATTGCGGATCCATATCGGGGAACCATGTAGGATCGGCATAGGTGTAGGCATTGAGGTGATAGAGGCCGACATGCCTCATCTCGTCATAGCCCTGCGCGATGGGCAACGCGTAGTCTGCCTCGCCAAGGTGCCACTTGCCGGTGAAGTACGTGTGGTAGCCGCCACGCTTCAGGACCGAGGCCAGCGTCCATTCGGCAGCAGGCAGGCCGCCGCCCTGACCCTGGAAGGCCACCGTGGTCATGCCGCTGCGGTTCGGGATGCGGCCCGTCTGCATGGCGGCGCGGCCAGGCGTGCAGCTTGGTTGGGCATAGAACGAGAAGAATGTCATGCCCTCATCGGCCAGCTTGTCGATGTTCGGCGTCGGCATGCCGCGGCCTTCGCCGCCGCCATAGGGCCCGAGGTCGCCATAGCCCGTGTCGTCGGACACGATGAAGAGAATGTTGGGCTTGGACGGCGACTGCGCCAGCGCAGGGGACAGCGCCCCCACGAGGAACGTCGTAGCTGCCAGGGCTCCAAGCGAGTAGAGAAGACGAAAATTCATCCTGAAATCCTCCAGTGAGGTTTGGGCCCGGAGCCGACAAGGCGTGAAATGACCCCGTCGACGCTTCCGCTCATGCCCGTTTTTCAATTGATCGATATTAAAATCAGCAAGCCAATACAGTGACGCTTTTCGAGGGTGTCAGGCGTCACAGGTGAGCGCCAAGACGAGAAGCCCACTCAGGCGGAGACGCTATCCGAGGTCTCCGACGGGCGATATTGTCCCTTTGGGCAAAATGGCAAATCTTCAAATCGAACGAAATACAAAGCCCCAGTTGTATTACCAATTATGACTCGCTAGTTTGCTCTGACCTTTTCGGGGGAAAAGCGGTGGGCGTTCTGCGTAACTTGGGCTGGCCGATAAGATGCCTAACAAGAGGCGGCCTTTGCTTGCTTCTTTTCGTGACAAGTCATTCCACGGCAGTTGGCGAAGCCATAAACCAAGACCCATCCCCTCGCGTCCTGGTAATCTATCCTTACGATGAACGCGTTGCCGCGACCACTGTCGCGGGGGAGGCGGTGAGAAACCGGCTTCTCGAAGCGACAGGCGGAAAAATCGATCTGTTCTCCGAATTTCTCGATCTCTCCAGATTCCCTGAGCACGAACACATTGAACGAATGGCGCAATTTCTGGCGATAAAATATGCGGATCGCCGTCCGGACGTCGTGGTCGCACTGGGCGAACAGTCAGCAAAATTCATCGTCGATCATCGCGCTTCACTTGCCGGAAACGCGCGCATCATCGTCGCGGGCTTTAATAAGTCGACGGGCCTTCAGATGAACCTTCCGACGGATGTGATCGGCGCATTCACCGAGTTCAATATTATAAAGACAGCGGAGTTTGCACGACGGCTTCAGCCCCATGCCCGAAAACTCTTTGTCATCGGTGGATCATCGGAATTCGACCGTTGGTGGCTGGAAACGGCGAAAGCCGAACTGGCGGAGTTCTCTAAGGACTATGTAACCACCTATCTTGAGGACCTGACGATCGAGGAATTCGTTGCGAAAACAGCGGCGCTGCCGTCCAACAGCATCGTGCTCGCACTCACCATTTTTAAGGACCGCAGCGGACGCAATTTCATCCCCCGCGAAGCGGTCAAGCAGATTGCTGCCACGGCGACCGCCCCCGTATTCGGTCCTTATTCCACCTACATCGAGTACGGGTCGGTCGGTGGGAACGTCGTCACGTTCGAGGCACTGGGTAGGACCGTCGCCGATCTTGCGTTTGATGCCATCCAAGGCAAGCCCATCACCCATGTCCAGGCCCCTCACTTCAACGTTGCCGATGCACGGCAGTTGGATCGCTGGGGCATGTCGGAAAAGGACCTTCCACCCGGCACTGTCCTGATGTTCCGGCAGCCAAGCTTCTTGGAACAACACTGGCTTGCCGCGCTACTTGCATCAGCGGTCATCGCTGTGCAGAGCATTGCGATCATCCTGTTATTGGTGGAACGCCGCCGTCGGCGCACTGCAGAAGTTCAGTCCCGGCACCGCTTGCTCGAGGTGATCCACCTGAACCAGTCTGCCACCGCGGGCGCACTATCTGCATCCATAGCTCATGAGTTGAACCAGCCGCTTGGGGCAATTCGCAGCAATGCCGAAGCGGCGTCGATCGTTTTAAGGTCGGCGTGCCCTGACCTGAAACTGATCGAGCAGATCCTCGCCGATATTCAGGACGATGATCAGCGTGCCCATGACATCATTTCCCGGATGAGGGGCCTTCTCAAGAAGAGAGCGGAAATCGAATGGCAGGAATTTGATCTTAATGACCTGACAGCGACGGCGATCAAGATCCTGAAGGGCGAGGCGGTTCGCAGGGGTATCGAGGTGAGTTCAACACACGCTAGTGACGCCTTGCCGGTTCGAGCAGACAAAGTTCACGTCCAGCAGGTGATACTCAATATTGCGATCAATGCGATGGATGCGATGGGGAAGGCAGGTAGGGAGAAAAAGCTCATGCTTGAAACGCGGCTAACGAAAGACGCCAATGCGGAGTTGTCGATCTCTGATTCCGGTGATGGCATCCCCGACGGCAAGTTAGCTGCTATCTTCGAGCCCTTCTACACGACGAAGGCGTCAGGGACGGGCCTCGGCCTCTCGATCGCTCGCACGATCGTAGAGACGTACGGGGGCAGGATATTGGCGTCCAATGCCCGCGACGGCGGTGCTGTGTTCCGCGTGATATTCCCGTTGGCAAAGGCAGAGACCACATGAACCCGATGATCCATATCGTCGACGACGATCAATCATTCAGGACGGCGGTTGGGCGACTTCTGTCGGCATCGGGATACCGCGTCACCCTCTACGGATCGGGGGAAGAACTGCTCGCTCGCGTCCATGAACTTGTACCTGGATGCTGCGTCTTGCTCGACCTCGACATGCCTGGACTGAATGGCCTGGCGCTCCAGGACCGGCTGTCGCAGCAGGCACCAATGCTTCCCATCGTGTTTCTGAGCGGACATGCAGATATCAAGGCGAGCGTGCAGGCCATGAAGGCGGGTGCTGAAGATTTTATTGAGAAGCCATTGGAGACCGGGATTTTACTTGAGGCAATCGCTCGTTCCTTGCAGCGCGCCGCCACAAGACAAGATGAATACGACCGGAACCATGCCGCCCGGACACGGCTGGCCAGCCTGACACCACGCGAAGTGGAAGTTCTACGACTACTTGTGCGCGGAACGCTCAACAAGCAGATTGCCTACGCTCTCGGCACCTCCGAACGAACGATCAAAGCTCATCGACACAACCTCATAGAAAAGATGGGTGCAAGGAATCTGGCCGAAGCGGTATCGATCGCCGAGCGGTATGGGGTGGTCGCGGCAGCCGAGCAAAGCTCGCAACCCTGACACCATGCTTCACCAAAGGACAATAGCGGCCGTTTCGCTCTCGACATAGGATCGCCCGCGAAAGGGATCGGCTCAGCGTCGAACTTATCCCGGAAAGGCGTCCTTTGGAAACCTCCCCCCGCATCGTGGCTGTAGTCGACGACGATCCAAGCATGCTGAGAAGCGTCGAGCGCCTCCTCAATGCCAATGGGTTCCCGACCGAAGGCTTCCTTTCCGCTGAAACCTTCCTCACCCACGCTCAATTACAAAGCCTGGGCTGCATGGTTTTCGACATCCAGCTTGGCGGCATGTCGGGCGTCGAACTCTGGCACCACCTGAGGCAGAGCGGCGTCGACGTGCCCGTGATCTTCATCACGGCATTGGAAGACGAAACGCTCGAGCGCACGGCGGCCGAGGCTGGATGTGTCGCATATCTGCGTAAACCGTTCCCCGCAAAGTCACTGATCGCAGCCGTGAATGCAGCGCTTGTGTTGTTGCCGCGCGACTGATCTCAATCTCAATAAATTCGCTCGGCCTTCCCCAAAGGACAATAGACGGACCTTTGATCTTGGCTCACAGATCAGCCCTGCGCGGACTTGCCGTCCGGCAAAGGAATGTCCTCGGCCCACTCCTTTAGGATCGGATCCAAGCCTATGCCCACTCGACTTTCAGCCGTTACAGGAGCCACGCTTCTCGCTCTTTTTTTCCTAACTTCGATAAGTCGAGCGGAAACCATCAGCTTCGCGGACGCCGTCACCAGTCTGGCCACGGACTGCGGGAAAGACATCAAGAAGCACTGCAGCGGCCTAAACCTCGGTAGCGGCAAGATCCAGTCCTGCCTCGAGAAGAACGCCGCGAAAGTGTCCCCGACATGCACAGCAACGCTAGCGAACGTGACAGCCTCGATCAAGCAGAGGCTTGCAGCCCAGTCGTCATTCGCATCGGTATGCGAACACGACGCTGCCCAGTTTTGCAGTGGCGTCAAGGGCGAGGGCAACGTGCTTTCCTGCCTCGTGAAAGCCAAGCGAGTGAACGAGCGCCAATGCGGTCAGGTCATCACAGACGCTGGATGGCGTTGAGCCTCCAATCGAAGGGAATTCCAAACATGAAGAACATTCGTCTTACTGCGACCCTTTTGGCAGGCCTGACGGTGATGACTGGCCACTCCCTCGCCCAGGACCTTAGCGACAAGCAGCTTGTGCGCACGCTTGGCCGTGTCGAAGGCGCCGCTCCCGCGATCGACATCGCCATTCTCGTGCAAGAGGCCTCCGCCAGCGCTGGCAAGGGGGTCGCCAGCCTGCCGCACTGGCAGAACCTGTCCAAGCTTTCACAGCTCATCGTCGAGATCGACTTTGAAAACGATTCCGTCGCCATCGAACCGAAATCATATCGAACCGTCGGCATGATCGCGGATGCTCTCCATCACCCAAACCTGCAGCGGTACAAGTTCCTGGTCGTCGGCCACTCCAGTTCGACGGGGGACGCGCAGCATAACCTCGCACTCAGCCAGAAGCGTGCAAACGCCATCACTGAAGCCTTGTCCACGACCTTCGCGATCGCGCCCGACCGGCTCTTCGCCGTCGGCGTCGGACAGGAATGGCCCCTTGATCCCGCCAACCCGAAGGCTGCCGACAATCGTCGCGTCCAACTGATCAATCTGGGACTTGTGCGATAGTGGGGCAGGAGCCTGCCATTGAAATGAACAGTCCACGAACGGCAATTGATTCTCAGGTCCGCCCGTCCTTAGGCCTGTAACAGGAGATTATCGATGGTTTCGAAAAACCTATTGGCCGCGCTTGCGGTCACCCTCTTGACGCTTTCATCCTGTGCCAGCACCGCCTCTGACAACACGACCTATGCCCAGCCTCAAGGCCTGGGTCCCGACGCTGCGGTCGGCGGCGATCGTAGCACCGGTTTGGATCCTGGTCCGGATCTTGTCGATTAAGCAGTTTGGACCTCATAACCGGCGTTTGGCTGTCTTTAATCCCAACGGCACGCTCGATGCCGCCGCGCCGGTTCATATAGCGAAGGGAGACGCACATGAAGTCGCGTGTATTTGCGGAGAGGGCTTGGACTGCGCTGTCGATCGCGTCATGCTACCTTGCCCTCGTCGCGGGCACGGCATTTGCGCAGCAGACAAAGCCGAACATTCTGTTCATTCTCGCCGATAATACAGGCTACGGGGACATCGGAGTTTATGGTGGCGGGGAGTTGCGCGGTTCGCCGACGCCGCGCATCGACCAGCTCGCCGCAGAAGGCTTGCGCCTGACGCAGTTCATGGTCGAGCCCTCTTGCACTCCGTCTCGCGCCGCATTGATGACGGCCCGCTACTCGATCCGATCCGGACTTTCGTTGGTGGCGGTCGCTGGTACTCCCTTCTCGCTGCCGGATAATGAAGTCACGATGGCGGAGATGCTGCATGACGCTGGCTATGCGACAGCGATCTTCGGCAAGTGGCACCTTGGTGGCCAGACCTATAGCCAGCCGCAAAATCAGGGCTTCGACGAGTTCTACGGCATTCCGCCAAGCGACACGTGGGACGCCTTCGGAATGATCCGCCAGGGTCATCAAACCAAATCTGTTGATATCCCAATCGAGAAAGGGCCGCAGATCGTCGAAGCCAAACGCGGAGAGCCCCTGAAGTTCGTGAAGCCGTACACAGAGGAGGTGCGACGCGGCATCGACTGGGAACTGGTCGATCACGGCGTCGATTTCATGACGCGTCAGAAGGCGGCTGGGCGTCCGTTCTTCCTATATCTACCCATTTCCCGGACGCATTTCCCGAATCTTCCCTCGAAACGCTTCGAAGGTGCGTCCCGTATTGGCCAGTTTGGGGACTCGCTGATGGAAGGCGACGCAGTCGTTGGCTCAATCCTTGATGCGCTGACCAAACTCGGACTGGAGGACGACACCATCGTGGTCTTTGCCTCTGACAACGGTCCGGACGGGCCAGGAGCCAGCCGTTTTGGCGCGGATATGCCGGACATAGGAAGTTCCGGTCCATATCGCGGCGCGCTGGGTGACATCAGCGAGGGCGCGATACGCACGCCCGCAATAGTTCGCTGGCCGCACCGCATCAAGCCGGGAACGTCCTACGCGATGTTTTCGATCATGGATTTCCTACCGACGTTCGCGGGCCTCGTCGGCGGAAAAATCCCCGATGACCGGCCCATCGACGGCATCGACCAGAGCGGACTGCTGCTCGGTCAAGATCAAGACGGAGCACGGAAGCATTTGCTGACCTTCGTCGGCTCGGATCTGGTCGCCGTCCGATGGAAGCAGTTCCGTGCCTATTTTGTCGACGTCGCGCCCGGCCGAAGCGGTGGTGGCGGCGCAAGCTTGATGGGTGGGATAGGATCGAGCGCTGCGCCGATGAATGGCTATCCAAAAGTGTTCAATATCGAGTCGGATCCTCAGGAAGAGCACAACATAGGCGAAATGTATAACTGGGTGCTTGGGCCGTTGCTGAAAATCGTCGAGGAGTACAAGGCTTCCGTCGTGCAGTCACCGAACCCCTCTGCGGCGAACATGACGAAGTTTTGACATACGCGCCCATTGTGGACACCCTCATAGCTCCAAAGCTGGAACCCGATGGGCTTTCACGACGATCCGCGGGCAGCGCTTGGCAGCGCCGCGTTACCGTCGATTGAGGCCGCTCAGACCTCGTATTTCAGTGCCCGAAAACACGAGCGTCTGGACCGGACGCAGCACCGCCTGCAACCGCAGGATCATCGCATGAACAAAGGCCGACCGCGTCCACTGCGTGCAGAAACGCCCATCGCATCGTGCCAATGTTCGGACCCGCCAAAGTATCGTGTTTGTTGTATGCTTGCGGGACGGACCGCGTTCACCACGTCACCAAGACGCAGTATAAACTGCTGCACGGTGTCCGACACATCCGGCACGGACCATCGTCTAGTCGAGCTGCACCTGCGCAAAAGCCGCTTCCTCGCTCGCCTTTTGGGCTGGCAGAAGCGTGGTAGGTCTGTTGCTCATCCTTCTTTATCTCGTTTGGAACTGATCACAGGCCTTCCCACTGAGGAGGCATATGTCCGCTTCAGTGCAGGTCGCTCCATGAACAGACGGTCTACTGTCGGCCCCTAATCGGTCATAACTCTCTATCGCGGTGATGGCGTTTTGGACGCCAAGGAGAGGGGTCGTCAGAACAGCGGCGGCTTTAAGGACGACGTATCCGCCACCCCACCTCGTGGCGTTCTCCCTAATCGGCTCGAATCCAACAGGATGATGTTCGACGACAGACTTCTCAATTGCCCTCAAGTAAGCGTCGCTTACTTCGCGAAATAGTCCGCGGTTCAAACTACCTGCCCGCATCGAAAGCTGGCTCTGACATAAACGCGGCGTGGCTTTGTCGGCGGGCACAACCTTTGAAGTCAAAGTCCCGAGTATAGCGGGCGTCTTTCACTATCATCGACTTGAGACCGAAATCGGAGGTCGCTGGGTTGAGCATGGTGTGCATTCGACTGACACGGCTACTTAAACTCGGGTTGAGGTCCTCTTATCGATCGCCACATCCATTCATTCTTATCGCTGTCTGCCACGCTATAGTTCATTCCGAGCTTCCGTCGATACAGGCGCTTCATTGCCGCCTGACGCTTGTCGAACTCGGGAGTATCAGCCGTGTCGCCGCCGATCCCATCCCCGATCCGACCCTCGAACTCCAAGGGAAACACCTTGAGCACTAGGAGCGCCATGTTCTTGCGGAATTGCCGATCAATGCCGTTGAGCAACAGTGGCCAGATTAGGGGATTGAGTTCGGCGATCGAAAGCCGATCGAAAAGCACGATGTTGCCGTAATAGAGTGGATGATCGTCGTCGTCCCAGCAACTCGAGACGAACTCGGCCATATCGTAGTCCTGCTGGGTGATGGCGTCGGCGAATTCAATGAAGTGCTCATGGCCGGGAAAATATCCCCCGGTCAATGACCATTCATGGAAGAACGCAATGGCCAGTGTCCGATCCTGATCGCCGATACGCATCTCTACAATCCGATACTTCAGGTCATCGCTCTCCTCGGTGCGGTATTGGGATCGCCGACAAAAGAGCGACAGCTGATTGGCTTCGAGGCTCCACGACTTGCGAAGAGAGTGAATATTGCGATCAGAAACCGCCTCCTGGAAAACCTTCAGCCGTCGATCCAACGCCCACTGTCTTGTGTACATCTTAGCCCCCCAGTCTCCCGCCCGCTCTCTACTCGAACGTGTGACGAATACGAAGTCCGTAGGAGAGCGCCTTCCGAGCAACAAATGTTGTGACTATTACTTGAAAGTGCCTCAGGGAATTGGTCGCTCAGTTGAAATCCCCAACCCTCCCTACCGTGAACAGGACGATCGGGTCGCCTTCCTCACCAACAACCGGATTGCCATCACGCCGCCACACGACAACACCAGCGTAGCGGCTTGCTAGGTCGCGAGCCTCGTGGATCGCGGTGGCCTCGTCGACTGCAACACGAGGCTCGAAGGCCGCGACCGCTTGGTTTCGGTCGTCCAAGTCGAACGCTACGATGTAGACGGTAGAAAACGTTCCGGGCATATGTCCTCACTGAGGTTGTTGGCCTCGATAACTGGCGCGGGCTTGCGTCTCGTTACGTACGCGCTTCCATCGGGCGAGTTCGAGAAGTGCATCGGGGAGCGCACGATGAGCCGGGATGGCGGGTTCAGTTTGTTCGATGACTTCATTGACGAGAAGCAGCATCTCCTCCTCGGACATCGCGCCCCGTAGAGCGATCTGCGCGAGTGCAAAGAAGGCCTCGTCGGATTTCCCAAGTCGAAGTGAGTGGCGGGGACGCCCCGCCGCCCGCAACAGGGCGCTCAGCCACTTCCCGTCCCAGGCGGGTGCGCTCGCACAGAGACGATGTCCCGAAAGGGTCTTGACCATTTCGTCTGCAATGGTCGAGACCGCGACGCCCTCCTTTTCGAGTAGCTCCCTCGATATCCCGTGGATGGCTTCCGCTTCCGAAGACCAGTCGGTCCAGTCAGGAGCAGGCTTGATCAAGAAAGAGCGCGAGCGCCCGTCCTCAAATACCCAAGCGACTTCGACGGGGTAGCTCTGCTTGCCGAGCGAGGAGGCTTCGAAGTCAAGAAAAACAAGCATGGACGGCCAGAGCGTTGTTTGGGTAATCGCAATCTAGTGCCCTATTGCGTTGGCGGAAGGGCAGGGCAGCCAAACAACCGTCATTTGAAACCGTTTTGTAATCTACCGCTCATTTTCGGGCTCGCAGATTGCAAGACGCGCTGGCTACCCTGGGTCGCGCCTGAAAACATAGGAAGAAGAGCTTTCCATTGGGGAAGGGAACTTTCGCGCAAAGGGGCTTGAAACCCGAGGGCCGCGGTGCGTGTCAACTGGACGCGACAGGGATGGCTAAAACGGTGATTTTTCCAGTTTCTCGCCGTGACCAACGAAATGGTAGCCGAGAGTCTACTGAGAATCATAGGTGTCGAGTTGGTAGAGGATGCCGGATTTCGGGGTAGTGCCGACGTTGACGAGATTGGGCGGAAACTCAATCGGACTCCTCGTCAAGCCACGAGATTGATTTACGTGCTTTCTCCCACGCAGCCCCGTAATCTTGGAACCTTTGTTCGGAGTAGTAGCCGACGGGATACCAGCCCCGCCCATCTTCGGGTTCCCGCCGATATTCCTCGAACCCGAAGCTGCCATCAGGACGAACGAACACGTCGACACAGATGTTTTCACCTGATTGATTGATTGAGCGCATCACTTTGTCGATATGGGCCATAGCGGTCTCCTCAATGAGGACCGCATCATGGTCTATAGCTTGGCGATAGCAAGTTTGCCGTGACAGCCGGTGCCCGCTCGTGGCGCGAAGCTGCTGTCATCTGGGGGAAACGGCTGGTGGCACTTGCTACATAATCCCGGACAACTACACGCGTGCCGAGTCCGGCGAGCCGCGAAGTTCGATCTCTTACCCCTCACGCCATAGGATGCTCCCCGACGACTGAACTCGGCCGACTCGAATGCAACTTTTACTAGAAATCACTGTGGCCCGGTGATATCCTCCATTTCTCAACCTGGGGGGGTGAAAATGGAGACCGAATTTCGAGTTGTTGGAACCAATGATGCCGCACCGTTTTCGCTTACGGTGCACCGCGGCGAAGGCATGATGCTGCTGGCCATGGACTGGCGGAACGGTATGCCGCCAAAGAACTTTGCAGGCTTTGCCATCCAGTATCAGGAGCCTGGGAACGGCCGCCTCAAGACGATGCACAACCGTATCGGTTTTCCGGGCCAGAACCCGGGGGCAACGGGCATTCGAACAACAGAGGCCCCGATCCAAAAGTTTCGCTGGGTGCTATTTCCAAGCCTAGCGGCCAAAGAGGGTGAATTCCGCGTTGTGGTGTCGGCGAGGCCGTCGCAACGACCAATGACGTAGGTTGTGGAATTATTCTCGGTTCGCATTGCACTTTCTCACTGAGCGTATTGTAGGAAACGCCTACAATCTATGCGTTTAGAAATGCCTAGCACGCGTCCTAAACGAACCGTTTAAGGACGCCTTTTTGTCCAACAGCGGCATGTGCGGGGGAAAGCTAAATTATTCTGGTCAGCCAGATTGGGGCGAAAGCTGAGCGCGACGGTCTTGCGATAACGGCTAGAAATCAGTCTTTTTTGAACCGAGCAAACGCGGTTTCTTCGTCCATCGAACTGCGTTTAAATCCCGGTTGTAAACTGCTGAAAACGCCCAATTTTATGCGTTGCGGACGATTCAGGGTTCTCGTTGCGGATGTTTTGGCTTCTCTTGGGAAACTTCGGCGTTCGTTTTTACAAACGAAAAGCAACAGGAACGAAACCTCTCGGGTGTTCCATAATATACCTTATGCGACTGGAGTGTAGCGGCATTTTAGAAATGCGACATATAGGCCAGTTAGAGATGCGACAGTCTCGCCTCTCGACGCACTGGTCAAAGCCAACGTTGGGAGCAAGGATGACGATCTTCAGCCTGGTCGAGACCATGAGCGGTGGGAGTCGTCATGTCCTGTTTGATCACCATGTCGCAGAAAGAATTGCATCGCCTCGAATTTATCCAGAAGATCCGTGACGAACGCCTGAGCGTCGTCCAGGCTGCCGAACGGCTCGACCTCAGTCGAAGTCAGGTCCATCGGCTGCTGCAAGCCTATGACCGGGATGGTCCGGCTGGTCTTGTTTCCAGGAAGCGATCGCGTCCGAGCAACCGGCGCCACAGCGAGGAGTTTCGCAATGCGGCACTGGATCTGTTCCGGGAACGTTATCTGGATTTCGGTCCGACGCTGGCGCGTAAGAAGCTGATCGAGCTGCACCAAATCTCAGTGGCCAAGGAGACGCTGCGACAATGGATGACCGAAGCCGGAATCTGGGTCTCACGCAGAGAACGCAAGAAGCGGGTTTTCCAGCCACGCGGCCGACGTGATTGCTTTGGCGAACTGGTGCAGAACGATGGCTCGCATCACTGGTGGTTCGAGAACCGTGGGCCCAAATGCGCCCTGCTCGTCTATATCGACGATGTCACCGGCAAGCTGTTGCATCTGCGCTTTGCCGGCTCGGAGAACACCTTCGACTATCTGCACGCGACGAAGGCTTACTTGCAGCAATGGGGCAAGCCGATCGCGTTCTACAGCGACAAGCATAGGGTTTTCCGCACCACTCATGCGTCGGAGAAGGACCGCACGAGCGGCCTGACGCAATTCGGCCGGGCGCTTTATGAGCTCAACATCGACATCATCTGCGCCAACACCCCGCAGGCCAAGGGCCGGGTGGAACGTGCCAACCAGACATTGCAGGATCGGTTGGTCAAGGAGATGCGGCTTCGCGGTATTGACACGATTGAGGAAGCCAACGCCTATGCGCCTGAGTTCATTACGGATTTCAATGGTCGTTTTGGCAAGCCGCCACGCAATCCGAAGGACATGCACCGGCCGTTGGCCGATCACGAGAACCTTGATGGCGCCATGTGCCGCAAGGAAGTGCGCACGCTGTCGCAATACACTGCGCTACGACAAGGTGCTGTTCATTCTCGATCCGACCGACGTTTTCAGGCCCTTGGCGGGCAAAAAGGTGATTGTTTGCGATTATCCGGACGGTCGCCTCGAGATCATGCACGAGAGTTTTACCCTACCCTACAGAACCTTTGACAAGCTGCGGTCGGTCCATCGGCCGGAAGTCATCGAGAACAAGCGGCTTGATGACATGTGGTCGTGGTGGCCGAGATGCAGGCCGGACATGAGCAACAGCGCAGCAAAAGTGGGCCGCGTCGAAGTGGACAGACGGATCACATGTTCGGCATTCCCGATGGCAGCGTCAGCAACGGCCGTGCCCAGTATTCGAAACCGCGCGCGAGACAGCCGTCAGTTGACAATTTTCTCGGATTTACAAGAACGTCGGGATTTCAGCACTCACCTTCTTCTGAGGCCAGCGTTCATTTTTGTCATTCCCATAAGACTTGTCCCTATATCGGCTTATCCCTCCCGTGAACTTGAAGGTCCACATGCTTTTACGAAGCTGGTCCGCCTCCCCTCCCGTGAAGCCTGCACACACCATCGCCCAGTCGCCGGAATACAACTCCGACATTGGGGTTTTCCAGGACGGTCATAAACGTATCCTCAGGTATGGCGTAATTTTGCTCGTCAATAGCGCCGTGCATTACCCAAATATCCTCCTTGGAGGAGGCGCATGCACTGGCAACTCCTACCTGCACCGGGCCTCGAAGCGTCGACCGTTTCGATCCCGGTAAATGCAATAACCCTGTCGTTCACGCGAGCGGCCAATCAAGTTGCCGACTACGCCACCCGCCACCGCGCCTATTGCCGCCCCGCCCCAACTATTGGAGACTACGCCACCAATTATTGCGCCGCTTCCAGCGCCGATTGCGGTACCTCGCTCAGTTTGCGTGCAGGAGGCAAGCGCTCCAACAATAGTCATCACTATAACAAGGTTTTTCATGGTGGCTCCTCTTTTTTGGAATTCTTGCAGCATCTTGCCGCGTACCGCGAACATCTTCCATAGGTGTCTCGCGAGTCTACGTGATGTTACATGCCAGGCTTAACGCCAACTGCTAGTCCCTTGCTCTACGTTTTTTTAATCTGCCGTAGGTGATACGTGCATGCTTAAACACGGCGTCCTTTTTATTTTGCTGCCGCTTGCTGGCTGCGGGCATCCCAGTGGCGTCATGACGCCCGTCAGGATCGATGCATCACCTGCGACATCATCGAGTGTCGACATGCTTGTTGCCACCACGCGAGAGCCCTCTGGAGAGCCCGCCACCCTCTTTAGCGGCGAGCGCGGCTCCAAGCCACGCCTAACGCAGCTCACAATATCAATTCCGCCGAACCGTACTATCGGTACGGTACAGTGGCCTAAGCGCCTGCCTCCCGATCCCGCTACCGATTTCGCCATCACCATGGTGCAGCAGATCGACACTGTCGAGCAGGGACGAAGATGGTTCGAGCACCACGCACATGGTGGGCATGCACTGGTCTTCATCCACGGATTTAACAATTCGTATGAGGACTCGGTTTTTCGCTTGGCGCAGATTGTGCATGACAGCAAAATGCAGGCTACGCCGCTTTTGTTTACTTGGCCGTCGAGAGCTGAAATCACGGCGTACCAGTATGACAAGGAGAGCGCTAATTACTCGCGTACCGGACTAGAGCAAGCGCTCCGCACGCTGGCCGCTGATCCTAACGTCAAGGATATCACCGTCATGGCGCATTCAATGGGAAGCTGGCTGGCAATGGAATCTCTGCGGCAAATGGGCATACGCGATGGTCAAATCGACTCAAAGATTCACAATGTCATTCTCGCCTCCCCGGATATCGATATCCAAGTGTTTGCTAAGCAGTTTGTCGAAATGGGCGCTCCGCGTCCAAAATTAACGATTTTTGTTTCGCAAGATGACAAGGCACTCGCATTGTCGAGCTTCATGACAGGTCGTGTTTCGCGGCTGGGTGCGATCAATCCAGCTGAGGAACCGTATCGCTCAAAGCTCGAACAGGCGGGTATTACGGCCATCGATCTAACCAAAGTGAAGACAAATGGCAGCCTCAATCATGCGAAATTCGCTGAGAGCGCGGAAATCGTTCAACTCATTGGCCAACGCTTAATGACGGGCCAGACACTCAGTGATTCGAATGTGACCTTTGGCCAAGGAATTTCCGCCGTAATCGGAGGCGCGGTGACAGATATCGGCACGGTTGCATCAGCTCCCGCGGCACTTATCGGACAACCTCTCAAATCAAATAAGAGAGCACGGTCAGCTGAAGAAACATTGAGTGACGACTTGAAACCACAGACACTGATGCGGTGAAGGGTTTGCATTTGTTAAGGCCCGACCCGCGCCTCCAGGACCGGCGATATGCGCGGCTGGCTGAATTGGAATGCTGACCCAAAATGCGGTTCAGTTTCAGCACGTCTAATTCGGCTCGATCATCCCGATCGGATGCATGGAACGTCTGACGACTCGCACGGGGTGTGGAACCGAAAATACTCCTTCGTGATATCATCTGACATGAAACAAAGCGGTTAGACCGATTGCTTCGCCTCGTCTGTCTTATTCATCCGACGCGGCTAAACAACACGCACCCTGCCCTCGCCGAGTTGGAGCCTTCCGTAGGCACCATTTCATGCGAAATGCCGCACATTATTGTGCCCAAAATGCGATCTGAATTTGGACATTCAGGTCGCGCTCCCCACCCTCGTGTGTCGGCGTCGCCGGCGCCACCATGCTCCACTTCTTACAGCGGGTGAATCTGAGCAATCCGCAAATGAAGGTTGTTCGGGACTCGTTGCTAGGTTCGAATGGAAGGAGGATCGGCCGGACGCCTTCCTCATCATTTGTGATGTCGCACAGAACATGCAGCGCTTGCGCAGCGCGATCGCGCACGGCGTTCCGAGTGAACCGCCCATATACATGACGATGGAGATAAGAATGCCTGACGTTTCAGTGCTCGATGTCCATCTCCATGGGTGGACCATTGGCGCCCTTACCCACTTGCAAAGGCCATCGTACGATCTTCGCTTTCAACCAGGTTTACGTCGAAGACGAGTGCCGCCCAATGCTCATTCTTTCAATCAAGGACAGCCTTGGAGGGCTGACCACTCTAATCAGCCCCACCTAACGCGCGGCGTCAGCCTTCCTCTCTAACCTGCTGCCAGAAGGCCATCTCCGGCGTTACCTGGCGCAACGGGCAAGCGTCAACCGACAACGCGATTTTTTTCTCCTCTGGGCGCTGAGCCAAGATCTTCCAGGCGCTCTTTCCCGCGAGTATTCGAGAACCAAGCGCTTGACCGAGTTGACGTCAGACGAGCAGCGGCATCTGGCGTCAGGTCGCTGCTGCCCGAGAGGCGGGTGATCGACGCCTCCTCTGAACCGTGCGCCGGTTTCGTGAAGCTTGGGCTGCAGAAAATAGAAGCCTGCCGATGGGCGAGAAGGTCAGGCATTTAATCACCGTCGCTCCCGCTCTATACAGAGCTTGGCTATAGGAGATTGGATCCTCAGTGGCGGCCCACCAAAGCCAAGCTCCAAACCATCAACGACGGTCACTTGCCGGTGAAATCATCCATCTAGCAAGGAGAGTGTAACGATTAAGCATTGTCGGCGTCATTCAGCGATATCGGCCCGATGCGGCCATTCTTGTAAGATCCCAAATCCGGCCTCGCACCTATGAAGCCCAACCGTTCAGCGTTCTGTGCTTAGCCACAGACGGCAGTTTGATGGAGAGAGCTGACAGCCGTTGTGGAGCCCCACGATACCGACAGGGGAAACGGAGATGGCGGACTTTACGCGAACAATCTGTATGATCCTGCTCCTTTACACCAGCACTCGTTCGTATTACCACCAGCAGATACATGTATATTCGTGGGCAAAAGCGGGGAAATTCTGCAGTGTGGTCGGATTGCGGGCGTCAATCGCAGCCGCTTCGACGGAGTGGAAATCCACGCTGGGAAAGCACGTTAAATCTGGAGACTGGGTTTCAGACCGAAGGGGATTTTTTGCATGGCCGACACGATACATCCGGCAGCGATCGAGCATCTGCCCCCCTTCATCACGGTGCCGGGGCAGACGGATTATCTCTTCAATGGGGTCGTCATTTTCCTGCTCGTCATGGTGCTGGTAATCGGTAATCTGTATTTTCAATTGCATGCGGTTCCCGAACGCATGGCGCATCGCACCAGCAAGGTGCAGATGGAGATCGTAGCCGTTCTGGCGCTGATCTCGCTCTTCACCCACAATCATCTTTTTTGGATCGCCGGCTTGTTGCTTGCCTTCGTCCACATTCCGGATTTCTCAACTCCGCTCTATTCGATCGCCGATTCGCTTGCGAAACTCTCTGGCCGCCCCACGGTCGATGAGGAGATCGACAATCTGGGACCGATCGAACATCGGGAACCGGAACCGGAAGTCCACTCCGACACCCATGGCAGGGGACCTGACCATGTTTGAATTAATCCTCTGCTCGATGCTGACGATATTTCCGGATTACCTCTTCCGCCGCTACGCTCAGGGAAAACGGATCGGCGTCGACATCACGCTTTACACGATGTGGTACGAGCTTCGATGGGGCATCAGTGCCTGCCTGCTGTTGACGCTTTCGCTGATCACCCTGATCTTCTACTTCCATCCATCGACCAAGAGCGTCACGGCGGTCTTCCGTACGGTGACCATCCTGCCGGAAACGGTCGGTCGCGTCGACGCCGTCTATGTTGGTTTGAACCAGAAGGTTGCTGCCGGCGACCCGCTCTTCAGGCTCGACGCAGCCCAGCAAGAGGCAGCGATCGAGACGTCGCGTCGTCGGATCGCTGAGCTTGACGCGGAAATGACAGTCACCAGGACCGAGCGTGCGACGGCCGACGCCCAGATCGCGGAGGCTGAAAGCGCCTTGCAGACCGCCATTGAGGAATATGAGATGAAGGCTCAGCTTCTGAAGACCGACGCGGTTGCCAGACGCGAAGTCGAACGACTGGAAACGACCGTCGAGGGCCGTAGAAGCGCCGTAGCCGTGACCATCGCCAACAAGGCGACGCTGGATACCAAGATCGCCGCCCTTTTGCCGGCTCAGAGAGCAAGCGCCGAAGCCGCATTGGCGCAGGCGCAGGTCGATCTCGACAAGACGACGGTACGTGCTGGCATCGCCGGTACGGTTCAACAGTTCACCCTGCGTGTTGGCGACGTTGTCAACACGATGATCCGTCCGGCCGGCATTCTCGTGCCCGAACAGGCGGGGCGCGGCAACCTGATCGCGGGCTTCGGACAGATCGAAGCGCAGGTGATGAAGAAGGGCATGATCGCCGAGGCGACCTGCATCGGCAAGCCGTTCACCATCATTCCCCTGGTCGTGACGGAGGTTCAGGATGTGATCGCGGCGGGGCAATTGCGTCCAACGGATCTACTCGTCGACGTTCAGCAGATGGCGCAGCCGGGGACGCTCACTGTCTACCTCCAGCCGCTCTATCAGGGTGCGCTGGACGGCGTTCCTCCCGGCAGCAGCTGTATAGCCAACGCCTACACCAACAACCACGACGCGCTCGCCGATCCGAACATCGGTACCTTGAAGTGGGCGTTTCTGCATGTTGTCGACACGGTGGGGCTGGTGCACGCGATTATCCTGCGCATGCAGGCTATGCTGCTTCCGGTCCAGACCCTGGTCTTCAGCGGCCATTGAAACATCGCGGCGGCCAGAACTGACTGCCGGCGGCCACTTCTAAGATTGAACTCATCTCCGTCACCTCCAACCGGATCGGATTTGAACATGGGTAGCCTGATTGAGGAAATCCGCCGCAACCAAGCGCTCTGGCTTCTAGTGTTCGTCCCAATCGTGCTGGCCGCAGAACATTTCGCACCCACGGCCCATACGGCACTGTTTCTACTGTCGATCCTGGCGATTTTTCCCCTGGCCGTGTTGCTAAGCTACGCGACGGAAGGGGTGGCGGCAAAAATGGGTGATGCAACCGGCGGCCTGCTCAACGCCACGCTGGGCAACCTCACCGAACTGGTCATCGCTCTGACGGCGCTGAATGCCGGGCAGCATGATCTGGTCAAGGCTTCCATCGCCGGCGCGATCGTCACCAACACCCTGTTTCTTCTGGGGGCATCCTTTCTGGTCGGAGGACTGAAGTATCGGATGCAGGAATTCAACCGCATCAATGCACGCTTCCAATCAAGCCTGCTCTTCGTCGCGACCGTCGCGATCCTGATACCATCGGCCGTATCCGCCGCCGATTCCATTACCTTGTCGGAGTTTACCCGCAAGCTGAGCGTCGCTCTTTCTCTGTTACTTATCCTCGTCTACTGCCTTGGATTACTGTTTTCGCAAAAGACGCATCGCGAACTCTTCAGCAGCCCAGGACCTGGCGAGCATGGCCCAAGCCCGCCGATGAGCGTCGCACTTGCGACACTTGCGGGCACAACGCTGCTGGTGGCGCTGGTCGGCGAAATATTCGTCGGATCTGTGCAGCAGGCCGCGACCTCGTTTGGCATGACGCCAGCCTTCGTCGGCTTTATCATCGTGGCGCTGGTCGGTGGGGCAGCCGAGATGGCGTCGGCATTCTCCGGAGCGCGGAAAAACCGGCTCGATCTTACTGTCGGGATAGCCCTTGGCAGCGCCGCGCAGATCGCTCTTTTCGTGGCGCCCGCCCTGGTGCTTCTGAGCTATGTGATCGGCCCGGCCCCCATGGACCTGCAGTTCTGGCCCGGCGCCGTGGTCATGATGTTTCTCGCAGCTATGACCGTCGTTCTCGTGACGTCCGGCGGGCATTCGAGCTGGTTCGTAGGGGTGCTGCTGCTGATGGTCTATCTGATCCTTGCAATGACCCTCTATCTGCTGCCGCCTCAGGCCTCCGAGATGCGACCGATCGGGACGAACAGTCAGGCGACCGGAACTTAGGCTCCTCTTACCAAATCTATCGAGAATAAGAGAATTAGCCAAGACCCAGTACTTACACAACAGGAGACAGCTCGTGTTGCTAGTTATCGTGACGGGAACGTCCCTCCTGCTTACCACCATCCTCGTGCATGGGGTCGCCGTTCTGTGGCTTTTCTACATAGGCATTCAGCCTCTCAGCCACGCAGGGAGCCTAAGCCCACTTGTGCGACTCGGATGGTGCTACGTTTTCGTCGTCGGCTTCGTCGTTGCCCATCTAATCGAGATCATGATCTGGGCCTTTGCCTATTGGTTGACAGGCGAGCTCAAGGACATGGAGGAGGCCACATATTTCTCCGCGATCACCTTCGCCACCATCGGCTATGGTGACGTGACGCTCGAAGGGAAATGGCGGCTGGCCAGCGCCATTGAAGGCGTCAACGGCATCCTGCTGTTCGGCTGGACGACAGCATTCCTGTTTAAAGTTTCCACCGTCCTTTGGTTTGGCCAGACCACTGAAGGTCGTCCGAAAAGAGACTGAGGCCGGAAACGGACCGTATGGCAACAATGAGCACCCGGTGTCGCAGCGGCGCTCGTTCGTCGGGCAACACCTGATACGCTGATCGGCGTTAAAATAATCCTGCAGCAATGCCGATCCACAGCTCACTACGCGTCTGCAGAAGGTGGCCCATAGGCACGGCAGGCGTATTGTATATCCCATCACAACGACCCTGCCGCCGTCTCGGCCATAATGGTCTGGGTTCAAGCAAGCAGGGTCGAATTCCTGCCGAATACGCCCGACGACTATGGGCAAAAGATCACGATCGTGCCACAGAACGACGGACTGACGTTCACCTCAGTTACGGCTGGAAAAAGACGGTTCAGCATGCAGACCGGTCATCGCGACGAGGCGGCGGCTCCTAGTGTCATCATCAGCGAGATAGCGACGTCCGGTGCGTAGCCAAATAGAGGAAAGCGTGTACGCAGATGTCCGACCATAAATACCGCCCGCATCGACCCGACGCCGGTGCTCAGTTATATCTGTATGTCGCCGATCGGAACAGTAACGAACACCTGGAACAAGCCTGTCAAGAAAATTGCAAGTCCGACAACGAAGAAATCCCTTGTAGTGGCGGGCGTTACGACGACGCCGATCGTTTGCGCCGGATTTTGCCCCCCGACGAAAGGGCGCGTAAATACAGGCTCCCTGTCCCGCTCTCCCTGGCCACATCCTCAATGCTCCGCCTGTCGACCTCCAGGTGCCAATTTCCGTCCATGGATGCCTCCTCTTTGTAGGTGGTCCAGCTTTAGCTACCCGTGTCCGGTCTGATTCGAGGCGATTTGGACAATGCAGTCAGTGTTAAAAGATGTGATCAGGCGGAGCTGTTATCCTCGCAGCGGGATAGTGATTGCCACCACCACCGCCCCTATCGAAGCCATTGCGAAAGCCATGGGCCAATTGCGGCCGGCATACAATCCGATCTGGGCACCAATGATGAACAGCATGACCAGCGCCACGCCGTTATAGATGCGCATCGCCTGGTGCAAGTCGTTCACGAAGAGAAATGGCAGGCCCTGCGCTAAGGTCGGCAAAATGACCAGCGAGAAAAAAGGAAAACGCGGAGAATGAATGGTGCCGTCCCCCGTCAAGCTAACGGCAGTCGTCAGGGAAAAGTGCGTCGCCGTTTGGATAATTCCTGCACAGGTTTAAGCCAGCCCCCTCTATCGTTTCACGGTAGCGGTACACCGCATATCCAGCGGTCAGTGACACGGCAGCCGCTACGGCAAAAAACAATGCCTTCTCCCGCCACTCCCGCCTAAGACATTGGCGTTCAAAGCAAGCCTTAAGCTGCCAGGCCATGCTGCTTCCTCAGACCGAGACACGTCTCAGTTGGCGCTGAATATCGTGACGTTTCGCCGGACCTTGGAGTGCCTCCCAGAACAGATATTCGTCCAACACTTGCCGCTTTCATAATTCGATACTGTGCAAGCTCGCGGTTCCGTTTTCGAAAAAAAACGACCGCACTGGTCAATACCCTATTCCGATCCGTCGATCCCGCCGGCACTCCATCCTTGATCGGCTTCCCCAAAGCGTAACTTTTTAAACGCGAGACTTTAGGCCGAATTCCCTTCAGCACCTGTCGGCGCCGCCCTCACCGCGATGCTGCCCTGGTAGTGGTGGATACCCGATCGTGTGCTGGAAAAAATACGTGTTGCACCCAACTGCGCAGCAAAGCCCGATGCACGAACACAATCGAGCACCTCCGGATTGAGGTCCGCGAGCCAAAGCACAGTACCCCGCCGCGCAAGATTACGCTCTCCTTCCATGATCATCTGAAGGGCGGAATACTCGATATCCACGACACGGCTGAGATCCAGCAGCAAAATGCGCGGTTTTTCCCGATCGACCAGTTCGCGGATACGATCGCCGATTAATTGAGCATTCAAAAAGAAGAGGCGCCCCTCTGGCCGCAAGATCAGGAGGCCTTCGAAGGTTTCGTCGTCTTGGTGTTCTGGAGCATGGGGCCGAAGCAAATCCTCGCCCCGCTTGCGACCGATGATATGGAGGCGCGGATTTGCCACTTGGCTTGCGAGGCCGACGAGCGAAAGGATGATGGCGACGATAATGCCCTGCAGCGTACCGAAAAAAAGCACCCCGAAGAAAGCTGCTAACGCCCAGCGAAACTCCATGCGGCGAGCCTTGCGGATCGACATGAACTCTGCGGGGTTGATGAGGCTGACGGAGTAGACGATCACAATGGCAGCGAGTACTGTTAGAGGCAGCAATCCGAGCAATGGTGCGAGAACTAGCATCGTCGCCGCGGAGGCCGCTGCGGTCACCAACGATGCTTTTTGTGTAGATCCTCCAACAGCACGCACCACCGCCGTCTGCGACGTCCCGCCACCGGCCGGCATCGCACCGAACAAGCCACCGCCAAGGTTGGCAAGACCGGTGGCTACCAGTTCGCGGTTGGGCCGGATTGGCTGGTCCGCGGGCACCGCAAAGACCCGTCCGGCGGCAATTGTCTCTGTAAAACTCATCAATGCGATACCGCTTGCGCCTGGGAGCAATTGCAAAGTGAGATCGACATCAGGCAGGGTCAAGGAAGGTAGTGCCTGGGGAATGTGACCCACGATCGGCACGCCGCTGGCCCCGAGACCAGCCATCCAGGACACCGCAATGCCTGCTCCAAGAACGGCGAGCGCCGCCGGAGAATGGGGCCACATCCACTCCAGGACTAGCAAGAGCGCAAGCGCCGTCACACCAATCCCCAGCGTGATGATTGATGCATGCGGCAAATCATGTATGAGGCTCAAGATATCGCGGAAAAAGCCCTGCTTGACGATGTGGAGGCCGAACAGTTTCGGAAGCTGATCGAGAATGATCACCAGTCCGATCCCTGCCTTGAAGCCGGTCAACACCGACGAGGATATGAAGTTAGCAACAAAGCCCAGCCGTAAAGCAGCCGCCGCGATGAGGAGAACACCCGTAAGCCCGGTTAACGTCGCCGTCGCCGTCAACATGCGGCTGGGCTCTCCGTCCGGAACCACGAGCGAAAGTTGGCTTGCGGTCAAAATTGCTAGGGTTGTGGTGGAGCTGACGCTCAGCACCCGGGAGGTGCCCAGCAGCGAATAGACAATCATCGGCACGAAGGCTGTGTAAAGGCCAACGTTGACGGGCAAGCCAGCGACAGTCGCATAGGCCATCGCCTTCGGCAGCACAACGGCAGCAGCGATAAGACCCGCGACGATATCCAGGCGCAGTCTGCCGGCCGGTAATTGCTGCGATTGGTCGGCATTCGGCAATGGAACCATGATCTTGCCCTCCTTCAGTCCAGCAGTGCCCACTGGTTGACGCGCCGTCGTCCGAGGTCCGCCCCCTAAACAGCTTCCAGTCGCTGTATTGGCAGGGTAGCCAAGGCAGAAATGGTGGTATTATTCATGCGTCTGCTCTGCTGGGCTGACAAAATCGAAGGCGATCATAACAGGCACGGCCGGCTGAGAGCCACTCGCGACTTTTCCATCGATAAAGCGAAACAGAAGGACATCTCTTCGAGCTCGTAACGGATAGACAAGCCTACCCCATTTCCAAAATTGCCGATAGCTAATAGCCCGTTCATCTGCGTCACGCGATCACATTAACGATCACCGTCCCCCAAGTCGTCAGGAGGATATGGCCGATCGGTACTGCGGGCGTGTATCCGAGAACTGCAATCGTGCTGCCCGATCGATCCTGGACCGCCGCCATCCCGGCCGTCATGGTCTGCGCTCCAGCAAGTCCCCCAAGCAGCAGGATGGGGTTCATCCTAAGAACATAGTATCCAAAATAAAGCCCGACGATCATCGGTGTGATCGTGACGATGATCCCGCCGAACAGAAGGCCGATCCCGGCGTCGGTGATGGCGGAGACGAAGACGGGGCCGGCATGGAGGCCGGTCATCGCAACGAAGGCTGAAAGACCGAGAGCGGTCATCAACGATACGGCGGCATCCGGTATGCGGCCGAACAAGGGAAAGCGCGTGCGCAGATGGCCCACCAGCAGACCCGCCAGCAGCGTGCCGACACCGATGCTGAGCGAAATCCGCATGTCGCCGACGGGAAAAGTAACGAGGACACCGGCAAGCCCACCGAGGAATATGGCAAGGCCAAGAACGAAGAAATCCGTCGTCGTCGCAGGCGCTACGACGACGCCGATCCGCTTGGCTGCAGCCGACACGACAGTGTCGGGGCCGACCACCTGCAAAATATCGCCCACTTCGAGCGAAATGCCCGGCGCGAGGGGGATGTCCTGTCCGCCCCGTGAAAGGGAACGCAGGTAGAGACTACGCGTCCAGTTCTCACGCGCGACGTCCTCTATTCTCTTGCCGTTTAACTCGCGGATGGTCAGTAGCACATCGGCTATCGCGACCGGGGTATCAAGAAGCTCGCGGTCATCGACCTCCTCTCCCCGCGCTCCAAGTATCGCCACCAGCACTTCCCGCGCCCCGGACACTGCTATGATATCCCCTGCGCACATCACCATTTCCGGGGTCGTTTCGAGGATTTCGCAGCCTCGGCGCAAACGTTGAATGAAAAGTCTATGCTGGGGAAAAGTCGCCTCCGCATCAGCTATGGACATGCCCGCGATCGGAGCGTTTTCAGGGATTCGGTATGCGCGACGGTCAAACCTGCGCCAGGCAGAGGTACTGCCCGTTACTGTGCGGATAATGCCGTATTCCTTTTCCAGTTTCAACGCCTCTTCAACCAGGTTGATGCCCAGCAGCCTGGGACCAGCGACACTACAGAAAAGAATCACACCGACGGCGCCGAAAACGTAACAAACAGCGTCAGCAACCGCTATATGCGCGATAAACCTCGCCCGGTCCGCATTCGGCAACGGTAGAGCGTTGATGGCCTCCGTGGCCGTGCCCATGGCCGGACTTTCGGTCAGCGAGCCGGAAAGAAGCCCTGCCGCAAAACCGGGATCAAGGCCGAGGATTTTGGCGACCGCGATAGCCGTAAGCAACCCTGTGACGCACACTACAACTGCGAGCAGAACCGGTTTTATCCCATCTCGCCTCAAGGCTTGCAGGAACTGTGGCCCAACGGAATAACCGATTCCGAAGAGGAACAGGAGGAATAGAAACGATTTCGCCATGGCGGAAACCGGCACATGGGCAAACTGGCCGATCAGAATACCGCCAAACAGCGATCCTGTGACCGGACCGAGGCCAAATCCGCCGAGTTTCACTGCCCCGATAAAGTAGCCGAAGGCAATGGCAAGGAATACCGCAAGCTCGGGATACTTGATGAGGAACTGTTCGACCCAAACCATAGCCAGCCTTAGCCCCCGCGCGAAATCCCAGAGCCTCGCCACCCTTGACGCCAAGCCAAACGTTTAAACGGGCCAAACGGGGAAAATGTCATTGTAGAGGCGGTCTCACGCCCCATTGGCAATGGTGCCATCCCAAACCCTTCTGGCAGCCGGTGCCGTGACTGAAACAGGAAGCCAATTTCTATCTTCCTCCTCAACAAAATTGCTCATGTTTTCGAATTGGTCGCCACGGCACCGGGTTTGACCAGCTTTAGTCCTCGTGTCTTCTCGTATCCGTGGATTTCCTTCACATCCAACTTGCGCATGAAGTCGATCGTCTCCTGTGTCAGGACTTGGCCCGGGACCATGATGGGGAAACCCGGCGGATAAGGAATGACAAAGTTGGCCGAAACCATCTCCGGACCGTCGCGCAGACGCCGGTCGCATTCGGCGCCGTTAAGCGGCACATATTCGCAAACGGAGGCATCGTATGCTTTGAAGAAGGCAGTGCGCATGTCGCCTTCTGGCGTTGTCCGGCCAGCATCGCTGCGGAAGGCCTCATGGAAGTGGCTGAAGTTGGGAAGATCAGGCACGTCGGTCATCAGCGATTTCACACGCTTTGAAAAGGCCGCCCGTTCCCCCTCGCCGCCGTCGGCCATACGTGTTTCGATCCCGCGACATATCTCGACGAGAACCCGGACGAGATGTGCGACATCACTGCGCGTATTGTTGATATTCGATTGTAGCAACACACTGTTGCGGGACGTTTTGTTCAGCTGGATGCCGTACTCATTCGCCAGCAATCCCTTGAACTGTGTTCCATCAAAACCGGCTGTTCCACAGACCAGTGTCATCCGGGTAGGGTCTAGATAGAATTCATCTTCGCGCATGGCTTTCACAACGGTGGCCCAGGTCGTTTCGGGTGCCAGATAGTCCTTGAAGCCGGACTGCCGGTATGTGTCGGGTATCATCTCATCCGCGCCCAGGACGCGGAAGTATTTTGAGATCAATGGGTGCTCGTTAACCGCCTGACGGATCTTGAGCGCAATCTCAAGAGCATTCATCACCAGGCCATAACCCTCGAGCTCCATCTGCCGACGGGCAACGTCAAGACTGGCGATCAGTTGCTGGTTAGGGCTCGTCGAAGCGTGCGTGAACACCGCCTCGTGAAACTGGGCTTCGACCGTGTGAAAGTCGACGTCTCTCACCAGCAGCATGGAGCCCTGCCGGATCGCCGACATGGATTTGTGCGTTGAGTTTGTCTGGTAAACGCGAAGACGTACAAGGCGGGGGTCGGGGATTAGATTTGCGGCAATGATGGCATCGTCCGTCGGATTGTCGCCCAGTTCCGCTTGTTGCTGGTCATACTGTTTGACCGAGCCTGGATCCCGCAGCCATCCCTCCAGATCAGCTGCTGCGCCCATTGCCGTGCGCGGCCGCAAAAACGGGGAGAACCGGGCGAATCCGGACCACGCTTCATCCCACAGGAAAATAAGGTCAGGCTTGATGGCGAGGCACTCCTGCATCACCCGCCTGACGTTGTACATGTGCCCATCGAAAGTACAGTTGGTCAGGTCAAGCAGCCGCAGCCGATCGAGACGCCCCTCCGCTTTCAAGGCGAGCAGCGCGCGTTTGATCGTGGCAAGCGGCACAGCGCCATACATCGAATATTCCGTCATCGGGAAGGCCTCGACGTAATAGGGCTGCGCTCCGGTCAATACCATGCCGTAATGGTGTGATTTATGGCAGTTACGATCGATAATCGCGATATCGCCAGGCGCCAGAAGTGCCTGGACGGCCATTTTGTTGGATGTGGACGTGCCGTTCGTTACAAAGAAGACGTGGTCGGCCCCAAAGGCACGCGCCGCCATCTCTTGTGAGCGCTTGATGGTACCCGTTGGCTCGAGGAGGCTATCGAGGCCGCCCGTCGTTGCACTGCTTTCTGCCAGGAATAGGTTTAGCCCATAAAACTGACCCATGTCCCGGATCCAGTCCGATTTGAAGACTGACTTACCGCGGGCAATTGGCAACGCATGAAATGTGCCGATTGGCCGCTGCGCGTACTTCTTCAGATTGTCGAAGAATGGTGTTTCATAACGCGCCTGCACACCTTCGAGGATGGCGAGATGCATCTCGAGAGGTTCTTCAACCGCGTAAAAAATCCGACGCACAGTATCGGCTGCAGGGTCGCCGGCAATCTTTTCCACTTGGCGGTCGGAGAGGAGGTAGATGTCGAGTTCCGGCCGGATACGTTTCAGGGATCGTGCGAGGCGTAGTGCCGACAGGTCTGGCCCATCTTTCTCCGCAAGCGGATCAAGCACGGAGCGAAGTATCGGCGCATCATGTCGTGAACGGTACGGAAACCCCTCGGCCAAAACCACGGAAATGATATCCGGGTTCAAGGCCGCTGCACAAAAGGCGTCCTCGAAGGAGCCGACCAGGATAGGTTCGTAGACAAAGGGATCCTCTGGCCGGCGCAGCTTGCGCAGCTCCGCCGCGAACGCCGGCCATCGTGCCGCCGGTTGACTATTGACAAAGAGCACTTCGAAGTAGGGCCTGTGTCCGCCAGCCTCAGCGGTTCCGTTGGGCAGGACATTAGCCACTTCGGTGGTCGAGAGTTCCTCATGAACGTCCCACTCGCTGGAACGTCCGCGGTAAGAATGCGTGAGCAACCCGTTCGAAACGCGGCGCGCGAGCATTGCCGCTCCACCCGCATCGTTAGTGGCGATGCGTTCCGTCAGGGCTGCAAGCAAGCGAGCGCCGGGATAAGCGTGGTATTCCTCCGCTACCGCGGCTGCGGTAATCGCCGTCTCCAGGGCCGCACGCTCGCCGCGACCGGCCGCCCATGCATCTGCCAATGTCGTTATGTCACGCCAGTTGTCGTTACGCACGGAATGGATGAGCAGAAATTGATCGATTTGTTTGGTATCGTTTGCCATCGGAATGCTCCCAACATGTGCGGATTCGCTGGCCGTTTGTGCCAGTTTGCTCGGATGAGCTGTCGCCGATACAACCAGTGTAACGGCGGCAGTCTGGCTGCTAAGCAATGAGCATTACAATCACCATTCCCCAGATGGTCAGGAGCGTGTTACCGATGGCGTATGTCACCGTGTAGCCCAAAGCGGGCACCTGACTTTTCGCAGAATCTGTGATCATGCCCAGAGCTGCCGTTGTAGTACGGGCACCTGCGCAGGCCCCGAACAAGATGGCCGGATCGAATTTGAACAGATATTTGCCGGTGTACATAGCCAGTATCAGGGGGATCGTAGTCGCGAGCACGCCCCATAAGAACAGGCTGACGCCGAGTTCCTTGAGCCCAGCTACGAACCCGGGTCCGGCGCTGATGCCAACGACAGCGATGAAGATGTTCAGTCCGACCGAGTTCATAAACCACACGGTCGAAGAGGGTATCCGACCAAACGTCGGATGCACGGATCGCAACCAGCCGAAGACCAGACCGGCGATCAACGCTCCGCCTGCTGTCGAGAGCGTCAGGGGCACACCGGCGACATTAAGGACGAGGGAGCCAATCAGCGCGCCCAAGGCGATCGCGGCGCCGATGAACGCGACATCGGCAACATCCGTGGCGCGGTCGGCATAGCCGATGCTAGTTGTCGCCGCCGCAATATCTTTTGACCGGCCGACTAGAGTAAGAATGTCTCCTCGATGGATCGTCGTGTTTGGGAGGATTGGTATGACTGCAGCGGTCGCGCCTCGAACGATTTTTCGCAGGAAGATGCCGCGGGCGAGCGGTAGTTTTGCGATCGCGGAAAGCTCTTTGCCATCAAGTTCCTTGCTTGTGACATACACATCCACGCCTTCGGCAGGAACGTTTAGCAGTTCTGCGTCATTGATTTCTTCGGCATCGCGGCCCAACACATCGACCAAAACTTCCCGCGGGCCGACCAAGGCTACGACGTCTCCGGCCTGCAAGGTTGTGTCGGCGGTGGCTTCCTGAATGGAACCATTTCGACGGAATCGCTCTATGAAGACGCGTGCGTTGGGTACGAGTGCCTCAGCCTGTGTTGCGGTTAAGCCGACGACGGGACCGTCGGGCCTGACCCGATATGCCCGCAGCTCGAAGCGATGCCAGGCTGATCCGGCCCCGCCCAGTTCTGCTGCGGCATTGTGGCGGGTTTCATAATCCTTGCACGCGGCGGCGAGATCGATTCCGAGAAGTCTGGGACCAATGAGAGCGAGAATGACGGCAGAGCCGGCGGTGCCGAATATGTAGGTTACCGCATATGCAATCGGCATCGCGTTCAGCGTTGCAGTGGCTTGATCCGGGGGCACACCGAGGCGATTGATCGCATCCGTGGCAAGGCCCATCGAGGCAGAGATCGTTTGAGTTCCGGCGTAAAGACCGGCCGCCGAGCCAACGTCATAGCCAGCCAACAGGGCGATGATGACCGGGACCGCCAAGCAGTAAATGCAGACGACTACAGCAAAGGCGGCTTGGGGCAAGCCGTCGGAAGCGATGCCGCGGACAAATTGTGGGCCGACCCCATAACCGACAGCAAACAAAAACATCAGGAAAAAAACGGACTTAACATTCGGTGAAATGACTATTCCAAGCTGGCCGATGATGACGGCCGCAAGCAACGTCGAGGTTACAGCTCCAAGACCGAGCCCTTTGAAGGTAAACTTGCCAACGAAGTATCCAATCGCTAGTGACAGGAAAAGGGCAATTTCTGGGTATTTCTGAAGTGTCGCGGCGAACCATTCGAACATGGCGCATGATCTCCTGAACAGGGGTATACGACGAGTGAGCGGGCTTCCTTTATCAAGGCTGCGCCATCTCGCCTTTTGAGGCTCGATAGGCCTGCAGATAGCCGCGCGCTACCGCCCGTATTGCGCGTCCGATAGCGTCATATGCTTCGTCAGGCAGGTTGGCGAAAGAGACACGTACCGACCAGTTCGCTGCCTGGAAGCCGGATCCATTAAGAACCACGATCCCGTGGTCTTCGGCGAGCTTGAAGGCGATGTCCAGCGGGTGGATGTTCTCCTTGACCCAGTCGGTGACTTCATCGCCGACATACTTCCGTGCCCAGAATTCATAGTCGATGATGCCGTAATATCGATCGAAGTAAGGTCGGGCCTGGAACTCGATCCCCATCCCATTCATCAGTTTGTCGAAGCGGCGCTGGCATATGGCCATGCATGCCTTCTGATAAATCTTGTCGACGTCCATCATCTCCACAAGGCCGAACAGCGACATCATCACCTGCTGCGGAAGCGAAAGGCCCGCGGTGTGGTTGAGTGCCACATCGCGACTATCGGCAACAATACGATCTATGAACTTTACTTCGCGCGGCGTCAGCGTCAGCGCCTGATAGCGCTTGTCCAGGAGCTTCTGTGTGGCTTCAGGATGATTGCGGATCATCTTGTCGAAGATGTTATCCTGGGCCACGGCGACGACCCCGAGACGCCAACCGGTGCAGCCAAAATATTTGGAATAGGAATAGACCCCGATGGTGTTGTGTGGAAGATGGCCCATCACAGACTCGAAATTTGGCACAAAAGTACCATAAACGTCATCCGTCAAGACCATCAGGTCTGGGCGTTTTGTCTTTACGAACTTGACAAGACGATTCATCGTCTCGGGATCCATGGCCACAGCGGATGGATTACCCGGATTAACGATAAACAGAGCCTTGACCGTCTTGTCTTCAAGGGGCTTGAGATCATCATCAGTGAGCTGGAAACGATCTTCGGCATCGGCCGAAATGTGAATCTGCTTCAGCGCATAATCTTCAAGATGGGGCATCTCCAGATAGGGTGTAAAAATCGGCGTGACCATCGCAATGGTATCGCCGGAGTTTAAAAGCCGGGCGTTCTTCAGAGCCTTGAAGATGTAGCACATGGCGGCAGTGCCACCCTCGACGGGATACAGGTCGAATTTTGCGGTGGGACGATGGCCCGCGCACATGGCCCACATGAGAT
Organism: Hyphomicrobiales bacterium; assembly: GCA_900468065.1. Taxonomy (GTDB): domain Bacteria; phylum Pseudomonadota; class Alphaproteobacteria; order Rhizobiales; family Rhizobiaceae; genus Pararhizobium. Next base: position 120,805 of record UBTA01000044.1, read on the forward strand.
ACTCATGGGTAATGGCTTCGTTATGAACCAGGGAACGGTCAGGTACGGGGTAGTGGTCCCCGATAATTGAATCAGTTAGCTCATTGACAAAACTGTCGGGCTGGAAGGAAAATTTCTGTATTGCGAAATCGACAATAGCTTCCAGTGTATCGGCGCCGGGCGTCTCGGGATCGCCTTGCCGCTTCCGCACCCAGGTTTTCAGCCGGCTGTAGCACCCATCCAACGGAGGCATCCCGGCAAGGCCCGCTGTTTCATCATGAAAAACTCGTTTCGACTCGGTTAGCGCGAATTGCCCCAGCAGAAAGAAGGCCTCGCGTGCCCTCGTTGCGACCCAGTTCGGATTGCCGCGCCCCGCGTTCAGATACGTTCGTCCTGCTTTGTCAGCCTGCGCCAGGCGGATAAGCTCGTCCTTGATTTCAAATGGGCTGAGGTCTTCGTATTTGGCGTAAATACCGGCGTTTGTCATGACCTTCCTCCTTGCAACAAAGCGCGTTCCAATCGCATGTTTGGACGCGTTGTGCCCCTCGATTTGGCAGGACGATCGGTTGAATGGAGCGGAGATGGAAGTAGGTTACGTTGTAGCCCGGGGTAGAATACGTTGGTAGACTGGGCTGATCAGTCAAGACCCGATACTGGACCGCACTGGCGGACATAGCTGCTTGCGCTTTGCAGTTACCACCCATGAGCGCCGATAATCAGTACTAGGGATGTTCCCGTATGTTACTTCAGGCGGGCCGCGCCAAAGCATATTCTCAGCCTACGATAAATGGTCAGGCAACGAACGAAGAACAATGTGGAGCTGCTGACATGCCACAGAACCCACTCGATCCGAACGCGCCAATTCCGAGCGCGGACGATCTGCGCAAGGAGCTGCTTGAGAAGCAACTTGTCGAGATGGAACGTCAGGACAAAATCAGAGACCTGAAACGAGAACAACTCTCGAAATTCACCGATGAGTTCTTTAACAAGCATGTTGGCGACCAGGAACGGTCGATCATTCGAAACGTCGTTTCGCGGGCAGTAAAAGATGGCAAGATGGAAGCTCTAGTCTACAGCTTCCCCTCTGAGTTCTGTACCGATAGCGGCCGGGCGATCAACAACGCCGATCCCGATTGGCCTCAGACCCTGCAAGGCAAGGCCAAGGAACTCTTCGACCGCTTCAAGGAAGTGGCACAACCACAGGGTTACCGACTGAGGGCTATGGTGATCAATTTCCCCAACGGCGTGCCTGGCGACATCGGGTTCTATCTCAACTGGGAGCCACCGGTCGCCTAACGCGGCGTGGTCTGCTCCAACTTTGTCCTACCGATATGAGCCCGGCCGCAGCGCGGCCTCGATAGTCAACGTTGCCGCAGTTTTTCACCGAAAGAAATTGCCCATGGACGAAAAACCGATTTCGTCCGCCGAACCGGAGATCAGCGGACGTTCCAGCATTGAAACACGCATCACCGATTACGTTCGCGTAGGCGTGATCGTTTTGTTCGCTTACTGTTCCTACACGCTCATCGCTCCCTTCATATTGATTGTAATCTGGGCAGCAATCCTCACCGTAGCTCTTTATCCGCTCTACAATCGCCTACAGGGACTTTTAGGCGGCCATCGTCGCATCGCGGCATTCCTCATCACAATTCTGTGCCTCGGGATCATCATTGGCCCGCTCACCGCCATTGCTCTTAATTTCGTGGAAGCCACGCGGTGGCTAATCGCAAGGCTTTCAACAGGGGCAGTGCATTTTCCTGATCCCCCTAAATCTTTGCGCGAGTGGCCACTCGTCGGCGAACGAATTTTCTTAGCCTGGAATCTGGCATCCTCAAATCTTGCCGAAACGCTCGACCGCCTGCAGCCCGCGCTTGTACAGGCAGGGAGGTTTGTGCTCGCCCAAAGCGCCGTCATTGGGTTGGGTTTGCTCAGCTTCATGAGCTCAATCATCATTACGGGTTTCTGCCTCGGGCACGGACCTAAGCTCGCTTCAGGCGGCGATCGTTTCGCCAAGCGTATCGCTGGTGAAAGAGGGCTCGGGTTTGTTCGCCTTGCCGGCGTTACTATCAGAAACGTCGCCAGCGGAGTTATTGGCGTTGCCGTCCTGCAGACGTTTTTGGCAGGGCTGGTGCTGCGTTTTTTCGCCGTTCCGGCATCTGGAGGTCTAACTTTTGTTATACTGATTCTGTGCATTGTGCAGATTGGGCCTGCCCTCGTGCTGCTGCCGGTCGTCATTTGGGCTTGGACAACGCAAGACTTTAACTATGCTTTGTCACTCACCTTGCTGCTTGTGCCGGTTGCGATTATCGACAACATTGTGAAGCCGATACTAGTCTCTCGTGGCCTCTCAACACCCATGCTGGTCATCTTCATGGGGGTGATTGGGGGCACGATCGCTTACGGATTGATAGGCCTTTTTCTGGGCCCGATTGTACTCAGCGTTTTCTATGATCTCTTGGTCGCATGGGTACGCGGCCATGCGCCGCCCAATTAGGCGACTTTGCACACCTTGTTTAGTTGAGTTCGCAAGCCCGTGACGTTGTTTGCGCTAGGCAAAACCAGCTTCGCATGGCAGGACACAATGGTCTGTGTCATCAGCAGTCAACGCAGGGGTACAGCAACTTCAAACGCTCCGGTTTTTGCGTTTTGCCGACTTTCATCTCCCAGGATGCGACAGTTTCCTGTTGTAGGGATGCATTTGTCTCGCGGTATGTCGAGACCTGCCTTTCGCAAGCCGTCTATAAATTGCTCTTGGTCCTCGGAGCGCAGGATGCGAATAACCACCTCTTTGCGGGTGTCCTCAAGGAATTCCGGGGCGTTGAGCATGAGCCACTCGCGTTCAACCTTTGTATCCATTAGCTTTCCCATTTGCCCATAAATGGCAAGCAAAATGAGGTGGTAGACTGGATTATCGCGGAGGTTTGAAGCCCGGGCCCAGTACTCTGCACCGGGATAGTCTTTCCGCATATAGGAGCAGATCGCCATCGCCGACTGAAAATACTCGGTCGGACCAACGGTGTGCGCGATACTCTTCGAGATCAACGCGCAGCCGCGGTCCCACTGGCCCGATAGAGCAAGACGGAAACCATATTCACCGGCAAATTCTGTATCGTTGGGATTGATCGCGAATGCCCGCTCACCGACAATCAAGGCAGTGTTGACATCGCCACTGAAGTAATGTGCGAGCATGGCGGCCTGAAGGGCCCGCACGTTGCTGGGGTCGAGCTCAACTGCCTTTTCAGCAGCCTCAACGGCGAGGTCGAGGGGTGGCCGCCCCGGCGATTTCAGCCGATAGCGGAAGCGAACCTCGTCCAGATAAGTGAATGATAACAATGCCCATGCTGTTGAGTAAGTTGGAAAATCAGAAACAACCTCCTTGAGGCAATTTTGAACTGCAGCGTGTGTCTGCCTGTTCAAGGTTGCGCGATAGCTATAATATGACAATGTACAGACATAGGCTCTAGAGTCCTTTGATGACGCTTCAACAGCCTCTGATGCATTCGCACGAAAGATCACCCCATAGGGTTGCGCAAGCGCTGTCGCTATTTCGCCGGCTAACACCGTTTCGATGTCGAGAATCTCGCGCTGGCCAAGTTTCGCATTGTAAGCCTTCGTCCAGACAATCGCGCCATCGGCCCGGTTTATCAACCGTGCAGACAGTCGCAGCCGATCCTGGTCCAATCTGATCGACCCTTCGAGACCGTAAACCGGCAGATCGGAGCTGGCGGCTAAAGCAGCTGGCGACGTCACCGGTGACTTTCCTGCAACAACCACTATCTCCTTGAATCGGGCCATCTGAGAGGTCACCTCATCGGTGAGACCACGCGCGAGAAGCGCCGAGCTTGGTACACCTGTGATGTCTTCGAATGGAGCAATAATAACCCTTGGCAGTTTGGGTATGGAATCAGCCCCGCCCCTCGACTTTGTTGGTTGAAACCGCTGGAACACTGATTGATCTACTGTCCAGATACCGGCAGCAAGAAGCATGACGAGAGCGGAAAACAGGCCCAGCGCACGGCGTTTGCTCTTGAGCCAGGGTGCATAGTTTTGTGGAGGTGGGCTGTCAGCTTTTGGCGCCGTCTCGTTGAAGCGCGTGAAGGCCGGAACATATCCGCCTTTCGGTATCGTGATGAGAACGGGATCTCTCTGGCCGGCAAGCAGATAGTAGTGTTCAAGTGCACGCCGGACCCTACCGGCTTCAATGCGGACGACAGGATCGTTCTGGGCATCGAAGGATGCATTCCGGCCAAATACTTCAAGTGCAATTGAATAAGCCTTGATCCGATCAGAGCGCCCCTGTAGCGCCTCCTCAACCACGTAACACAAGAATTTTTGAGCACGATCAGGGGCGTCAAATGCGTGACTGGCGCGGATTTTCCCAAGTTGATCCCGTATCTCGCTGTCCAACGGAGGAGAGAAATCTTCCTCTGGAACCGTGCCCGAACGTGATAAACTCATCATCAGCCCTCTCAAGCGCCCCGCAGATGATTATTTTAGCACGGCAAGGTAAAACTTGGAAAGACTACGCAACAATAAGGCGGCAATCATTGTAATTTATATTACAGTTCTCCATTCGTTACTCACTCACTATGTCCCATTTATCTCCAGGGTTAAACGCACGGATCTTTTCGGCGACCATGGTGGTGTCATCTCCCAAATCCGCCTCGTAAATGATACCGCTTTTGTTAACGACAAACGTTTTGACGCCGGTGATGCCGTATTTAACTGGCCATGCTACCAACCCGAAGCCCGCGATCATGTTGCCGTTGATGATGTAGTCATAAATTCCACCGGCAACATTTCCACCCTGTCCGGTAAGTACCCGGTAGCGGTAACCATTGTAACCAAGACCAGCTTTGGCCTTTTCAAGAGCATTGCCGTCGACTAGGGCCGGCCCGGCGGGACTTTCATCACCGCCCTGCTCGGAAGGCCAATAAAGCCCGTCATGCTGACCATCGCTACTGATCAGCTTTTGCGCATATTCGAGCACACCGTCGCCATCGCGATCTTCGGATGCATAGTCTTCCTGGGCACCAACATAATCCCGCACTGTATCGACGGTAGAAATTTCGTTTTCGCCAACGCGGCGGTTGGCGATTTCTTCAAGTCCTGCATAGGTGTCGAACGCCCATTTTCCGTCTTGCGACTTGACGAGCGGGAATGGCAATGGCCAAAGCTGGTTTCCGATTTCCAGAACCTTGCCACCATCCCGATCCTCAATGACGAGTTTTTCCTTCACACCGGATTGGATCGCAGCGTAGTTGTCAGTCGCGCCATCACTTGATTTGGCTTTGTGCGCGTCCAATCCGAGGAGTTGTGCCAGTTTGTTAAAATCGCCGCCACTCATAGTCGATTTGAACGCCTCGACGGCCTGTTCCGGTGTGTCAAATTCAGGCGATCTCTGAGCTGCCATATATTCTTCGAGCGGCGGGTCGACGTCTTGATCCACTGCCAAAACAAGTCCCGACAACAGTGTTCCATTGAGAAACACCGCCCCGCAAATGATAAGCGTTAGTCCTTCATTCGCTAATCGCATTGTCGACACCTCTCAGGATTTTTGTGTTACCGGCCTCGTCCACCACCACGTCCACCACCACGACCGCCACCACGGTGAATCTGCCGCCCACCGCCGCCGCGATGCCCCCCCATCGACTGAGGCCGGCGGTATCCGCCACCGTTCATTGAATGGCGGCCCCGGTTCGATGACATCTGGGTCTGGCGTTTATTGCTGACGTTTCCGACCGCGGAGCGATTGCCGGACTTCCTGTTGACCTGGCCTCCCGGCTTCGGCTTGTTTATCTTGCGGTTTGCGTTGCTCGGCTTGTTGGACGTTTTTTTGTTGCTCGCTGCGGGTCGATTGACGGCTGCCTTGCCGCCATTCTTTCGCGCCGCTGCTCCCTGACCAACCTTATTGCTGGCGTTACTGCTGGCTTTAGCCGCCCGGTCGCGGTCAGCGCGTTGGCGGTTGGCGTCGACCTTGCTCTTGCGCACGTCGTCAACTGTCACCTTCGGCCTGTTGGTCAAGCGGTCCCCTCCGGCACCGCGTGAATCCCTGGCGCGATTGGCGATGTTATTGCTGCGGTTTGCCTTGAAGTCGCTCTTGAACTTGCTGCGATCGATATTGGCGATCTGGTTAATGTCGAATTTGATCTTCGAACGGTCGATATTTTTCCAGTCAACATCGCCCATCTTGAACTTGTCGCGGTCGATGTCGATGTTGTTGAAGCACTTGTCGCAGTCGATATCGACATCACCATTCCAGCGGCCGCCCCAGACACCCCAATCGTCCCAATCAATCACGGATGCCCAAATCGCAGCACCGGTGATGGCCGCGGCGAAATACGGTGCCGAGGGATAATAGTAGCTCGGATAGGGCTCCTCGTAATATGTAATCGGCGCCTGCACGTAACCTGGCTCATAGAGCATTTCCGGTTCGTATTTCGGAACGTAGATCTTCTCCGGGTCCGTCGACTGAATGATGACATTTTCGCCCTGGTTTTCAACCTTCACTCTCTCGTCCGTCTTGATGACACCATTGGCCACGGCTTTATCGCGAAGGTTCTGGATGGCTATCAGGACATCCTTCTGCTGGTAGGCAAGGGCGCTGCCAAGCGCCTGCGTCCAGTCGAGGTCGTCGCTCATCATCGCGACGATTTCGGGATAGTTGAGAACCGAAATGATGCTGTCGTCCCAGCTCTCCTTGGGCTTTGCGTCCTTATCCTTTTTTTTCTGGTCGAGGAAACGCTGCGCCTCGATGATTTGCAACGGATAGAGCGACGCTGAGGAGACCAACGCCACAAGTTCATCCGGATAGAGTGCGATCCGTGCAACCAGTACCTCGAGTTCTCTCTCGGAGAGTAGGCCTGGTGTCTCATCAGCCTGGTCGCCAGCAGCCGCCGCAGAAGCCTGCTGCTGCGCCCCCGCGGGGACACCTGTAACCCCGAGACCAATCGTCACCGCCAGAAGCGTGGCAGCTAAGGAGGAAAGATAGGTCGACTGTCCGTGGAATTTCATCACTTGAATCCTCACTTTCGCGGCAACGATGAAACAGCGCATCTAGGGAGAGAATTGAACGGCAGCAACGTAACGGACCAGCATCGAAACCAGCGACCAGGACACGGTGGTCAGAACGGCGGGCCCGCGCACCTATCTTGCGCTTCCAGCTCTGCAAAAGGTAGTATTCCACCTGTAGATACATGTAACTTCGCGTGCGTAACCCCAACATTCAGTCGGCCGAGGCGCCGCTCAGTTCGAACCCGTGACACCCACGGACGCTGCAATCGTGTTCATGCTACGTCCGGCACAGTCCGGCGCAGACCTGTCTCCTCCACGTAGTCACTTGGACGCTTCTGCCGTTTCCCCAGTTCCGGAGGCTCGAATTTGACACGTTCATAGGGAATGGACTGGAGGATGTGCGAAATGCAATTGATGCGAGCGCGTTTCTTGTCGTCGGAGGGTACAATCCACCAAGGCGCATGCTCGCTGTCGGTCATCCGCAGCATATCATCATAGGCGCGGGAATACTCCCACCACTTTTGGTAGGATAAAACGTCCATGGGGCTCAGCTTCCACTGGCGCACCGGATCATCGATACGACGGCGAAAGCGGCGCTCTTGTTCATCCTCACTCACGGTTAGGAAATACTTAAGAAGGACGGTGCCGCTTTCAACGATCGCTGCCTCAAAGCGCGGCGCGAGCTCCAAAAAACGACGGGCCTTCTTTTCGCTGCAAAACCCCATGACACGATCGACACCGGCCCGATTATACCAACTGCGATCGAAAATCACGACCTCACCGCCTGCCGGCAGGTGGGCAATATAGCGCTGCATGTACATCTGGGTCTTCTCGCGATCGCTGGGCGCCGGTAGGGCCGCGACGCGAAAGACGCGCGGACTTACCCGCTCTGTGATACGCTTGATGATGCCGCCTTTGCCTGCGGCATCGCGGCCCTCGAAGATAATGGCGATACGCGCCCCTTCCGTTTTTACCCACGCCTGCAGATGAGCCAGCTCGATAACGAGCTTCTCCATCTGGTCATCGTAATCGCGGACACTTCCCTCAGTTGGTGTCGATTTACGTATCCCGTTCTGTTTTTTACTCATTGCAATTTCTCCCAGTTTAGGATTTTCCGTCGGTTGTTTCGAATTTGTCCGACTTCCCAGCGCCCAAGGCATGGAAAGCCTGCAGGGCGTCATCCAAATTCTCATAGATATGCGCTGCCCCAATACGTTCGATCAGCCCGGCCCTTTCGAGCAGCGATCGTGCCTCCGCGTGCTGCTCAGCCAAACATAGCTGAACTCCCCGCGCCTCGAATTCGGCACCTCCTTCAGCATGGCAGCGGCCGCGCTGTCCATCTGGGCGCTCGCACCCGCGTCGACAACAACCCAGCGGGTATCGGCAGGCAAGGCACTGGCAATTTCCCGCCGACGCTCGCGCACATAGTCCGCCCTGAAAAACAAAAAGGCTCTCCTGGACAGTCCAAACCACTCCACGTGGTATCGCCCGTGCCTCGGTAACGCGAAGCAATTTGTAAAATCCTTCGTGTGCGTTGATCCGTCCCAGAAATGCATCGCGCGGAAACATCATTCCGCGCAGCAAGTAAACCAACGTAGCCGCGATTGCGACGACAACACCATTGAGCACACCAAAGCTGATCGCGCTGTACATTGCGATCAGGGCGAAGGCAAATTCCACCTGCCGACAGCTGCTATTGAGAGCCCCGCCGATATGTCGTTCCTGCCCCACCCAGGAATGTAACCGGCGAACCCTCTGAAGAGCTGCAACCCAGGAACGTTGATCGTCTCGGTATCCAATCGCTACTCGAATTGACAGATAGGTTTCCCTGCTTGAGCAAACCCATGACACAGCATGCAGGGCTTGATGAACTCGCCCGGCTGTCAGTGCTCAAGGAACACTTATTCAACTATGCACTCAGCGCAGGAGGACTTTCCTAAGGATTGAAACTTGATGCCCATTTGGTGCAGACAGCTACATCCCGCACAACACCGTCCTAAATCTGGTAAGCGCTTGTGTCTTCTAGGACACCGGGGCCGCGAGCGTGCCACCCCAACACAGCCGCTGAAACACTCACAGCCGCTGAAACACTCCATTGATTAACTGGTATGCGGAGCTGCGCGGCCCTGCCTTGGTCCTCGGTAGCTCGGTCCTCGCGGTAGATCTTGTTCCAGATGAAGAGACACGGCGAACTTCCATGCAGAGTGAAAAGCCTGACCGAACCGGCGACGTGGATGGCATCCTGACGCGGCTGGTTCTGCTTCTTGGCATGAAGGTGAGGACTGTCGTGAGTAGCCACGACGCCGAGAAGCAGCGTGAAAGCCACAAAGGAAAGAAAACCCAGTGCGAAATAGTCTAGGAACATGATCACACCTCCGGCCCAAGACAAGTTTCCTTCAACTTACCAAACTGACTGCTACCAACGATTGATGTTAACTTAGATCCGAAGAAGGATCCCGTAGCATCACGTATCCTCTATCGGTTGAACCGGTGTACGGTCTGGGGACCTGCCAAAAAATTCCTGCCTTGGCAACCGGCCCGCGTTGGGTGCCGGCGTTCGGGGATAGGCTAGCAGATTTGCACGCGTGTAGTTTCAAGTATGTTACCTCAAATTTAGCCAGCTCCAATATACGCTAGAAACTTGTTACGATGGGATGACAACGCTGGAGGTTGGCCGTGACGGAGCGAACTGGCTTCGAATTGGCAGATGAGGGGTTGGCTGCAGCGCTTCGGCGGTTTCCAACGCACGCGGCCCAGATGCGTACCTTAATTCAGCGAAACGAGAGCTTTCGGGCCATGTGCGATGACCTCGCATGCGTCGAGCAAGCTCTTCTTTCCGTCGACAAATTGCCCAGCGAGATCCGCGAGGATCGCCGCCGCGAATTCACGGAACTTGTCGATAGCTTGGCCGTTGAGATCGAGCGCAAATTGAGTCAGGTAAAAGTCATTTCCATTACACGGCACATGAAACAGGCACCAGAGTAATCACGGGGACGGGGTATTTGCACAGAGGTTTTCATTACTCGTGACCTTAACTCGCCGTTCTCCTTAAGCAGGTTGTCCATGCGGAGCGGACTATGGACAATGGAGTTACCACCCCTCAATTTTCCAGGATCGCTCCGAATGAAAATTCACATGAGTGCCCGACTGACGCCCTGGCGTCGAGAAGAAATGGCTTTGGCGGTGACGAACGGCCAGATGTATCTAGCACAAGCTGCGCATCTCGATGGTGTTTTACCCAAGACCTTCTCGCGCTTGACTGCATGGTTCAAAACCGCGGGACGACGGCATGGCGATCCAGTCGTCGCGGAAAACCGGTCCCCGGCAGACAGACAGCGCTCTGGTCGCACGCATTGCCGGTTTTTCGCAGGCAACGCCTGACCGGCAAGAATATTGCCATCCAGACTGGCGTTTCGTCTGCCATCGTCAACCGTGTTCTCAAACGCGCTGGCCTGTCGTGAATCAAGGATCTTGCGTCGCCCATCGTTTGTCGTGCGTTACGATTATGCCGAGCCAGGTGGCCTGATCCCTCTCGAAATCAAGCGCCTCGGCCGCTTCGACAGCGTCGGTCACAACGTGACGGCAACATCGTGAATGGGCCCATGCTTGCTCATATTTAGCATCAGACCACCGCATATCGCATCTACCGAATGGAACAATATGTACAAATGCCCCGTCCGCACGGGAGCCTAAACTCAAAGACACCAGCAATCGCCTCGGTCGGCGTACAACCTATTGAGGCTCCACACCTAGAGCGTAAAACTAAGGGCACTGGAATGTCAACCTAGGCCAACCCGAACCGTGATAGGAAAGAGGATCAAAAATGAAGACGTTCGTGGTCCCTTCCTCCGGCGATCCAGCATCTTTAAGCAGTTTGCAGATATCGTACGTAATGCTTTCCGCATAATAGGTGCCTAACTCAACGCTTACCCAAAGAGCGTTTTTCTCTGGAGATCGCCATCGGGCCTCAATCACGCCTTTCCTGTGTTTGATTAAAGCCAAAGTCTCTCGCTGCCACGCCTCCAAACGCGTAGCCGACACGACCGTCGTCACCGAGAACGCAGCTATGACCATCAGAATGATTTTCATTTTGCTCACCACTTCCATCCATCTGCAAGGTATGGAACCGCATTGTCTGAACCTTCCGTTGGATCACCTGCCTTGCCACCTCAGCCTAGTATGTGAAGACATTGTTCATTGTCCTGACCAAGAATACAGAGCCGTCCTTGGCAGAGCGCTACAACTGCCCCAGCTAACGCCCCGTTGGCGCTTTTCTACACCTTCCATTTCATAGAGCAGGCTTTATCTCGATAGGCTCTACCAGCTGGCCGGGGCGGACTTTTTGAATTCCTTCGGTGACAATCCTGTCACCTTGTGCCAAACCCTTGGTGACCGAAAGCTCCGCACCCACCATCGGGCCAGGTTCGAGCCTGCGGACTTCGATCTTATTCTCCTTGTTGACCACAAGTGCGTAAGGACCAGATTGGTCGATCTGGATTGCAGATTGCGGGACAAATACCGCAGTTTCTGTACTTGCCTTCTCAACAATGACACTAACAAGCTGTCCGTTGCTCAGGATGTTGTTTGGATTGGGAAAGACCGCCCGGACTGCTACCGTATCGGTGCCCTGGTTCGTGCTCACATCAACGAGATCCACCTTGCCAACATAACCGTAATGTTTCCCATTGGCCAAGCGAACATGAACAACAGCATCATCGAATTTTGTGCCCAACCTCCCGGCATTATCCAAGCTTTCGCGCACGGCAATTAATTCACGCTGGGACACCGAGAAGGTCACATAGATTGGATCCTGCGTAACGATGCTTGCTAGCACTTCGCCCGACGAGCCGATGTAATTACCGGCGGAATACTGAGAACGGCCAATGCGTCCACCGATTGGAGCACGGATCTGCGTGTACCCCAGGTTCAACTTGGCTATTACCAAATCGGCTTGAAGCCGTGTGAGATTCCCTCTCGCCTCTCGCTGGTTTGCAAGCGCTACGTCCAATTGGGATTGAGGTGCTGCACCTTTTGAGACTAGAGCCCCTTGCCGCTTCATCTCGATATCGGCTAAGGCCAGCGTGGATTTTCCTGATTCGATAGCGCCATTTGCCTGGTCAATGGCCGCTTCGTACGGTCTTTCCTCCATCGTGAAAAGCACGTCGCCTGTTTTAACGTCCTGCCCGTCGGTGAAGTGTTTCTGTTTTAGAAAACCGACTACACGCGCACGCAACTGGACACTGTCTTTAGCTTCGACGCGTCCGCTAAAGGCAATTGCGGGCTTTAACTCCCTCATGATTACCCTGACAACAGATACAGACGGTAGCGGGTTAATCGGCGGATCGTTTGCCCGCGCTTCTGGAACCAAACTAATCGCAACCAAAAAAATGGAATATGTCGCTGTTACAGATGAGTGCCGGGCGTGCTTATGCATCAAATCCCCCTTCAAATGTGAATCCTCGATATAGACTCGAACTCGTCAATCACGATGCAGCGGCCGCAGACCCTATCATAGTCCAAAGGCTCAGGTTTTACTGCGGCGATCGCGTCAGCGGCGATGGATTGTGATACTTCGAAAGAAAAGGCGGAAAGGGCAAGGCAAAACCTCCCTGGGGCTCATATGGATTCCTCAAGTATTGCGGCCTTTGGTTGAATATTTTTGTCTAATTATTAGAGCGTAGCAAGTATGTTACTGTAACATCCGTTGTAACATTATTCCGCCAATGCGATTGCTAGATGCTTGCCCGCTTCGCCACGCGAACTTGACGGATGGTGAGCGCCGAACGGAACAGCGGGCCTATCATTGGTGGAGCCGGAAGCACCGTTTAAACTTTCGCTTGCCGGATTTTTTGTCGGAATGACCCATGAAGCGCATGCGGACAGTGTTGGTTCAGTACGTGAAACTGTGTAGTCTGGCAGCGCCACAGGCGCTTGCCCAGACAGTCTCCCGTGGAACCTTGACGATCGGGTATGTTGCTGATCAGGCACCATTTTCTTTCCTCGGCCAAGATGGCTTTCCAAAGGGGTATGTAATCGATCTCTGCAACAGGATCGTTGCCGGACTAAGCCATGACAGTCGGGAACAGTTACCCGAATATGTCGAAACTACATTGACCGATGCGTTCAATGCGGTTGCGGAGAACCGGATTGATCTCCTCTGCGGCGCGTTCACGATCAATCTCGTCCGTCGCGCGCTTGTGGATTTTTCACAACCGATCTTTCTCACAGGCGCGAGCGGGTTGGTGCGAGATGAAGCCCCATGGGATCTGCGTGAGCTTTTTTTCGGAGAGCGCACGATAAGCCCGCCCCGTTCGCCGCAAATGCGCGCCTTTGCAAACAGTCTGATTGGGGTTCGGTCCGGCTCAACGACGGAAACCAGATTACGCAAAGCTCTCGCGGAGGGAGCATATAGCGCTTCGGTCATCGATTTTGCCACGCACGAGGAAGGACTAGCTGCCCTTGAAACACGCAAGATCGATGCCTACTTCGCCGACCGTGCTCTGTTGGGAGACCTTCTCAAGAAAGCACAGTCCCCATCGAACCTGATCCTCGGGCAGCGGTTGCTGACCCATGAATCCTACGGCATCGCCATGCGACTCAATAATCCGGAACTCCGCTTGCGGGTTGATCGCATTCTGTCGGAATTCTATCGGACCGACGAATTTGCTAAGCTTCTTCAGACATATTTCGGCAGCGAGGCGCCGATCATTAGAACGGAAATACTCACGCAGGCCATTCCCGATTAACGACGCCAGGGAGGTTTCAAAATGGCATCCGACGTGCGACAAATTGGGTTGTTCTCCGCAACCATGCTGGTTGCGGGCAATATGATTGGCGCGGGCATTTTCATGATGCCAACAATCATGGGCAGCATCGGCAACATCGCAACGCTTGGATGGTTGATCACAGTACCCGGCGCCTTCCTGCTCGGCTATCTCTTTGCCCGTCTCGGCAAGATCCGCCCCATCGCCGGCGGACCTTATGCCTATGCGCGTGAAGGTCTCGGCGATTTCGCGGGTTTTCAGTGCAATCTGCTGTACTGGTTTTCGAATGTCATCGCCAACATTGCTATCGCCACGTCGATCACCGGTTACCTGACAGTCTTCCTGCCATTTTTAAAGGACCGCTATCTGGGGGCTTGCAGTACAATCACACTCATTTGGCTCGCAGCCGGAATGAACATGATTGGTCCACGCGTCGTAACGAAAATGGAAACCATCACGATGATCCTGGGGATTGGACCGATTGCCCTTGTCGGTATTTGCGGATGGTTCTTCTTCGATCCCAAGATATTTGTAGCGGGATGGAACCCGGCCGGTCTCAGTGAGGCTCATGCCGTGTCGTCGGCAGTCTCCATCATGTTCTGGGCGTTTATGGGGGTCGAAAGCGCCTCCGTTGCGGCAGCAGTTGTCGAAAATCCGTCGCGCAACGTCGCGCGGGCAACATTGCTCGGGGTATCGATTGCCGCGCTCGTCTATGTGCTCACCACAACGGCCATAATGGGGCTCATATCTAACGACGAGTTGCGCCACTCCACCGCCCCGTTTGCCGATGCTGCCATGCGGGTCTTTGGTCCCTCCGGAGCCATTATCATCACGATTTGTGCGATTATGAAGGCCTTCGGTTGCCTTGGCGGATGGACCCTCATCAACGCAGAAACTGCGCTTGCGACGGCGAAGGACGGCCTGTTCCCCGCACTCTTTTCCAAAACAGACTCTCGCGGCGTGCCTGTTCGTGGACTTACTATCGTTGCAACCGGCATGACCGCGATCGTGTTTTTCACCTTGTCACCTAGCATCGGCGACGCATTCATGACGCTAGCCGATATCTCAGTGCTTTTGGTCCTAACGCCGTACATCTTTGCCGCGGTCTCCGTCGCATATTTCACCCAGCGGGGGCTGGCCGGCCGCTCCCTGATCTCGATCTCCCTGATGGTCATCGCCTATTGCCTGGCTGTCATCATCGTTTCGGCCGGTACGGCCGTCGCAATCAGCATGGCGCTCGGACTGGCAACAGCCCCGTTGTTTCGTGTATTCCTCGCGTTCACGGACCGCGATAATGGAACGGTCGACGCAAAGCTTTGAGCATTTCCATTTGCCTAAACGACCCGCAGTTTTCACACACGCCATCGCAAACTTTCGAAACGGCGGTTTGCGCAATGAGCCGGTTTCGACGGACGGGTGTCTTTGTTCGTTCTTTGGCCTGCGGGCCGGCAATGGTCGAGCGTTCTCGACCAGATTGACGAAGAGCCGCAGCTTCGCGATCGCCGATACCATCCAAGCCCCGGCAGGCAGAGCTGCAAAGGTCAAGTATTGGCGGATGTCTTTGGCGACATCGTTAAAGATTGCCATGACAGCCCGAGGAGATCCACAGAGCGGAAACGAACCCTGTGGCTGGTTAAGTCCGCCGCAACGCCTAAGAGGCTGCCTCAAAAAGAGGTGGGTGATTTCAATAGGTTATGATTCCTTCGGATTTGCAAAGATTCGATGGAGTTGACGATGGCCTGGACCGAAATCACCCGTCGGCAATATGCCCGGCGAACGGCACGCTACGCAAGCGATATGACGGATCGAGAATGGGGGCTGGTTCAGCCTTTTCTGCC
This sequence comes from Hyphomicrobiales bacterium, assembly GCA_900468065.1. GTDB lineage: Bacteria > Pseudomonadota > Alphaproteobacteria > Rhizobiales > Rhizobiaceae > Pararhizobium. Next base: position 136,400 of record UBTA01000044.1, read on the forward strand.
AATGCCTCGCCGACTGGGACGCCCGCGGACCACGGATTTGCGCGAGATCGTGAACGCGCTGCTTTATATCGCCACGACCGGTTGCCAGTGGCGGATGCTGCCGAAGGTTTTTTCCGCCCTGCTCAACCGTCCAGCGCTATTTCTACGAATGGAGGGCGCTTGGACTTTGGACACCCATCAACCATCATCTCGTGATGGAAGCGCGCGAACTGGAGGGCAAAGAGGCAAGCCCGACGGCAGGTGTGATCGATAGCCAGAGCGTCAAAACCACGGAAAGCGGCGCTATCCGGGGCTATGACGCGGGCAAAAAAATCAAAGGCCGTAAGCGCCACATCATCGTCGACACACTCGGTCTGATGGTCGGCCTCATTGTGCATGGTGCCGATGTCCAGGATCGCGACGGTGCTCCCGATCTCTTGAAATCCATCCGCCACAGGTGGCCATGGTTGCTGCATGTCTTTGCCGATGGTGGCAATGCGGGCGACAAGTTGAAGCGGCGATTGAAGAAGATCGGGCGTTGGACGGTCGAGATCATCAAGCGCAGCGACAAGACGAAAGGCTTCGAAGTCCTGCCACGTCGATGGGTGGTCGAGCGGACCTTCGCATGGCTCTGCAGATGCCGTAGATTGGCCAAGGACCTCGAACGCTCCATCGCTTCAGCCGAAGCGTGGATCATGATCGCCCACATCCGCCTCATAACCAGGCGTCTCGCAAGGTATTGCTACCTTTGAGAGCTTTTCGAGTCCGACTCTAAGGTAGCGTAGATTTGATAGCTTTCGTGCAGAGCATCGGCGAGAAGATTCTCGATCGGCTCGCCTCACTTATTGCTATCGATACCATCCTGAACCGGCATCTTAAGGCGGTAGAGCGGCGTCTAGAGATCATGAGCGATATCTGCGCTGACCTGGCGCATGCATTCCACCAGCCGCGAAACGCGCTCCAGCGCATTGTTGATCTAGATCGACAGGAGATCCATGTCGTCGCGCCTTCGGCGCAACGGGATGCTCCCCAATCGCCCGATGGAAATATCCACCATGGTCACAACCACACCGTCAAGGCGCCTCAGCGCCCGGTTCGCCGGAAGGACCCCACCCACGGCAGCGAATGAAAGATTGCGACCTAGGCCAACGCGTACTTAGCAACCTGTTTCGACGACTATTCCTCAACGCCTGGTCGCTCTGCACGACGCTGAGCAGCTCAATTTTTTTGGCGCACTTGCTCATCTCCCTGAGTTGCAGGCATTTGTTCGGCATCTCATGCCGGTAGGAAAGAAATGCTTGGTGGCATATGCGCGGGCGCCGTTCGCGGGTCCCGTGGCGGTTCTTGCTTATTTGTCGCGCAATCCCACCGGGTCGCAATCTCGAACCGCCGCCTGATCACCTTCGACGAAATTGACGTCACCATCCGCTATAATGACAACCGCCGCGACGGCTGCGACCGGCAGCACATCATGGCGCTCGCGGACAAGGAGTTCACCGTCGTTGCTGCGGGGCTTCCATCGTATCCGGCACTACGGCCTGCCCGCAAGACCAGCGCGCTCACGCCTGAGCTCCTCCCGGTCGCCGCACCAGTCGACGACGGCGTACCAACAGAACAGCATGATTTCCGTCCGCGATGCCCCTGCTCCGGCGGACGAATGATCGTCATCGAGATGTTCGAACCCTGGAAGCAGCCGCGCGGACCGCCAGATGCGACGGCGACGAACCGAGACGCCTTCTTGACCAACCAACCCGATTGCGTCCGTGGCGATCATTGCCGCCGACAGGGTCGCGGCGGGCCTGGGCCAGGCCGGAAAGCCGCGCGGGTGCGTAAGAAGGGAACTGCCCGCCGTTGATCATTCCGCTCCATAAGTGCGATCCTGCCACCTCGCCATAGCCGCAATTAGAAATCTCCATGCCCTTCGCATGGGGGACGCCTCGCGGCGCCCGGACTTGTCACGGTAGCCGCTGGCTAAACTCGTCTGGGAAGGTTTCTGGGCAATGGGATTATTTTCGCCTGTGTTAGCAGACGCTCAATTTCCACCGAAAGGTCGTCGACCATCTCGGTAAACTCGCGGCGCCGAGCATCGCGAATGCCATCATCGAGCCTGTCAACCGAGAGCAAAGCTTGTTCCGCACAGGCAAGATCCTCACAGATCGTTCGAAAAGTTTCGTTACGTGCAATGAGGTCACGGATCTGTGTATCATGTGTCGGGAAGCGACGAAGGGCGGATGCCAGTCCTTCGTCGCATGGATCAGATCCCGACCGGTCCGTCATCACAACCTTCCTGTTGATCGATGTGGGTTATCACTATGGGCGGCAAGAATAGCGGGTTCAAAGGCAAGAGTGACGTAACATACTTGAGGCTACGCGCGTTTGGCATCTGTCAGAGCGAAGTCTCCTTTATGTTTCGGGAACACTGAGATCGGAGAGGACTGACGATCTAAGAGCCTGACTCGAAAAGAACTCAATAAACATGGTATCTTGCAA
>UBTA01000109.1 GCA_900468065.1 Hyphomicrobiales bacterium
GTTTCGGGCGTGGGGTATTTTGTAGCCTAAGACATTCACGTTCATGCAGTTAAGAGACTTGTGCCGAGTCGCCCCGATTTGAACGGCATCAAGTCGTACCGTTTGGCAACGCTTGGCTTTCCGGCCATCGGCGGAGACTTCGCTGCTTTGGGGCTGCTCCCATCGGCCCTCGCCAGCCGACGAGGTGCAGGCTCTGTCATCTTTTCGCCCAAACGGGCTTTCATGCCCCTCCCCCTGCGGTCTCCTCATTTTCAGGCATTTCGGCCGCAGATAGCCACCTGAGTGGGTTTAGTTCTGGGTACGGCGATGCTCGTCCGATGCGGCTTTTCGCGTCTGGCGGGCTGCATTTGGATTATAAAACATGCTTGCAACTGTCATTTTTTTACGCATTCTTTGTCTGTACAAGGGCCGGGCGGATCGGCAAGGCCTTCGGATGCAAGCCCGTCTAGCACAGCTGCACCTCCGCAAGGCTGCGCGCTCGTGCATAGTGCATCAGCCCGCCGTGCCAGCGCGGGAAGCCGAAGCCGTGGATTTTCACGAGTTCGATATCGGCGGCACGTAACGCCACGCTTTCTTCCAGAATGCGCATGGCCTCGTTGATCTCGGCAGGATGAGTACATGGGCCCCGTCCCAAATCCGCTGAGGCCGGCTTACTGCGTCTTCGGCGATGATCGCCGCCGCGATTTCGGACGGTCTTAGCGTACGCCCGCCCGGCTGGTGATCGTACCAGCCGCCGCCGGATTTCTAGCCGAAGCGCTCGAGGGCGCAGAGCCGGACAGCGACGGGCGCGAAGGGCGTGTCACCCGTCCACGAGCAGCTTTTCGCTTGAAGGCGGCGATATCGAGACCGCCGAGAACCTGTGCCTCGAAAGGGCCCATCAGCAAGCCTAAAGCGCGCATGGCGCAACGACAGCGGACGGCGTTGCGCCGGAAAGCAGCAGCCGGTCGAGCGAGAAGCCGGTTGCCAGAACCTCCGGCGTCGTCGCCTCTGTCGCACCACATCCAGTGGCTTCATGATATGCGCCGGACTGAAGAAATGCAGGCCCAGAAAGCGCTCGGGATTGCTGACTCTTGGCTGATTGCGTTCGGATCGAGGTAGGAGGTATTTGTAGCCAGCGCAGCATCGGCCCGGCAGACCGCCGAACGTTTTTTGAAGACCGCACGTTTGAGGGCAAGGTCCTCAAAGACCGTCTCGATAACGATGGCGGGATTAGCAAGCAGGCCGTCGTCGTCGCCACCTGTGATGCCGGCCAAACGCTTGTCCGCCACGTCCTGGTTGATACGGCGGCGCCGAAGCCTCGAAGATGGCTCGAACATTGGCAAGCCCACGCAGGACATCATAACAACGGTTGAACTGCTCGGATTTACGACGTCGAGATGGAAATCCTGCCGCAAACTTCGAACAATCGGCGCGTTGAGCTTGCTCGACAAGGGCTGCCGCTTGGTCTCGGCGATAGTGCAAACTGAGCGCTGGACCGTAAATGCCTGGATTGGCGCTCTGATTCAGCCAAGACGGCCTCCTATACTCGCAGTAAAGGCTTGCTGGCACCGAAGATTTTTGAGCCGGGTTTGACAATCACACTGCCGGCGACATCCTCACCGGTGCATGGCGCAACCCGGTACGCCGTCCCGGACCCAAGGACAATCTGAAACACGTCATATTGGACGATTGATTGTGCGTTTAGCGCCTATTTTCTACCAACAACCGCACCTCGTGTCTTCGCTGAATAACGTCCGATAATGTTTTATTTCCTGCGGGATCTCGGATATCTGGCAAAAGCGGAATATCGCATCAAAAATGCAGTCAAAGACAGCTGCCAGCCGGTAGATATTATCGCGAATACGGGCATTGTCTACGTTATTCCGCGTCCCAGAGGCTAGACCTCATTCGCCGTTTGGAAATATCATGTCACGTTTGTGCAATGCAGGATCCCCGGATACATGTATCCAGCCGATTCACGGGAGCGGAGACTTCCTCTTCTGCCTTAATAAAGATGGGCCGAACTTTTCATCATGGCTGCAGTCGTACCGGCAAATTTCGCCGTGTCTGGGATGTGGAACACGACGGCGCTCGTAAATGGCCGTCCTATAAAATTGCCCAGTTCCTCACCGCAGTCATCTCATCGTAGAGCGCCAAGCGGTGCGACGTTGGATTCTGCCGGAAAACAGGAGCATCCAAACCACCATTAACGCGTTATTCCGACAGTGCTGATGTTCACCCGATCGCCTTCGGATCAGCTCGGTTTAATGGAAGCGTTCGGGACCATTGTGACTAACACGCCGATGACTAAGACCCTGGAAAGAGTTTGCCAGCGCTTTATTCCCGCGAACAGTATCGATTACGCAGAGCTTTCGATGCGGACTATCTCCTTGCGGTCGCAACATATTCTTCCCATCTCCGGTCCAAACGCTTGATTGAGACCCCGCAATTTCGGTATCCCATCCTTGCACCCCTCTCCGGTCAACCGAATGCGTGCCGCCGACCATCATTGGCGCTCCGTCGAGAAAGATCTTTGGCAATCCGGGCGTAGATGGACAATCTGGAACCGCCACGATGCTGCCAGGCATCATCGAGAATGGGCGGACCCGTTGGCCGCGTACGGGTCATCTGCGACGCGCAGATCCTTATCGAGCCGAAATAGCAATCGAGCCCAATCATGCGGAAACAATCTGCCTCGGAAGGATTTTTGAGCCGGAGGAAAAAAATCTCACCGATAAGCTTGCAAAGGCCGCACTCTCGGTACCCGGATGTTCGGGGTGTCAATATTGGACAGAAAGGCTCACATGGAGGAACGGGGTCAGGATCACATTTAGGGCCGCACTGCGATGATAGAGTTGGGACGAATGACATCACGGCCCTGGCAGCGGCAGCATGGGCACCTGCCGCGATGGACGGATGCTGTGCTTTGATTTCTGATCAATGGTTCTTTCAAATGTGTTTCCCTGGGCAATGAGGTGGTGAATCGTTCGAGCTGACAGGATGCTCATTCTGGATAAGTGCCAGAGCTGGGCGTACTGTCCAAGATTTGCGTGCAGTTAGCCGCGGCTAACTGCACGGGGAGATCGTGCGAAACGGGCCTGCCTTAGGGATCGACCGTCTCCAAGTATCGTCATCGGTGGTGCATAACCCAGTTAGCCGCGGCTAACTGGGTTATGCACCACCCGATCTATCGTCAAATAAAAGCCCTTGCCCAAAATTGAGAATCGGAGCTTACATGGTAACTGCGGTAAAAGCCGAATTCTTCGCTTAAAACCGCAGTTGGAAAAAGTGGCAAGACAATATGACTCAAACCGCTGAGAAGATCATAGCGCCAAATGCGTCGGACCTCAAAGGCCTGATTCAACGGCATTCCTCTGCGTTATCAGCGCAGCTTCAGGCGCACCACGCCAGTATCTACCCCCTCCACGCCGAAAAGAGCATTCGAAATTTCACTCCAGCTGAAACATCCAAGCTCATCGGCATTGGTGAAGGATATCTACGTCAGGTAGCCGCCGAAATGCCGGCATTGTCCGCCAGTCAACATGGCGGGCGGCGCAGCTATGGCGTCGATGACATCAGCGCAATCAGGAAGCACCTCGATCAAGGCTCACGTGGAGGCCGGCGTTATCTTCCGCACCGCCGGGACGAAGAAGAGCTGCAAGTCATCGCGGTTATGAATTTCAAAGGTGGTTCCGGAAAAACGACCACGTCGGCCCATCTGGCTCAGCACCTCGCCTTGCGCGGGTATCGTGTCCTTGCCATTGATCTTGATCCACAGGCCAGTCTGTCAGCACTATTTGGTCATCAGCCGGAAATTGACGTCGGCCAGAATGAAACACTCTACGGCGCAATCCGTTATGACGAGCAGCAACGACCGATAGCAGAGATCGTAAGGGCGACTTACATTCCTGATCTCCACCTGATACCCGGCAATTTGGAGCTTATGGAGTTCGAGCACGACACGCCGCGCGCGCTGATGAAGCGCCAAGCTGGCGATACGTTGTTTTTTGCACGCATCGGCCAAGCGATTGCGCAGGCGCAGAATCTTTACGACGTGGTCATCATCGATTGCCCGCCGCAACTCGGCTATCTGACGTTATCGGCCCTGACCGCCGCGACCTCTGTTCTTGTCACCGTTCATCCACAAATGCTTGATGTGATGTCGATGAATCAGTTTCTCGCAATGACCGGTGACCTCCTTGAGGAGATCTCGGCAGCCGGCGCTCGTTCCGACTATAACTGGATGCGATACCTCGTCACCCGGTTTGAGCCTAGCGACGGACCCCAAAACCAGATGGTCGCTTTCCTGCGGTCGATATTCGGGGACAACGTGCTCATCCATCCGCAGTTGAAAAGCACAGCGATTTCGGATGCCGGCCTAACCAATCAAACGCTCTTTGAAGTCGAGCGCAATCAGTTCACGCGCTCAACCTATGATCGGGCGCTTGAATCGATCAACAACGTTAACGCCGAAATCGAGACGTTGATCAAGAAAGCATGGGGTAGGGCAGCATGAGCCGTAAGGACGTCTTCGCCAGTCTTAACACGCAGGCAGGCTCCGAGGCCGACAGCCATGCGGACGTGCGTGCTCCCAAGAGCCGCTTACGGCCAATTCTGGGCTCGCCGGAGTTGATACTCGACACTTCACGCACCCCGGTTGGTTCAATTGGCCAATCGTTGAGTGAGATCAGTGAACGGAACCGCAGGGCAGAGGATATCGAAAAGCGTCTGGCCGAAGGCTTAACGGTCGTCGCCCTGGACACGGCCGCGATTGATCCCTCGTTCATCCAGGATCGTATGCCTGGGGCCACAGAGGCGCATGAACGATTGGTAGCTTCCATCCGCGAGCAGGGTCAGCAGGTTCCAATTCTCGTGCGACCGCACCCGCAAATGCCAGGGCGTTTTCAAGTCGCCTTCGGTCATCGCCGGCTGCGCGCGCTCAGCGAACTTGGCTTGCCGGTCAGTGCAGTCGTCCGCGACCTAACAGATGAGCAGCTCGTCGTGGCGCAGGGCCAGGAAAACAATGAGCGCCAGGATCTCACCTATATCGAGAAAGCACGCTTTGCTGAGCGTCTTCAGCAGCGTTTCGCCCGCGAGACAATCATGGCCGCGATGTCTCTCTACAAGAGCGACCTTTCCAATATGCTGTCGGTGGTATCCCGCATACCCGGCAGCTTGATCGACGCAATTGGGCCTGCACCATCCATTGGACGGCGCAACTGGATGGAGCTTGCCGATATCTTATCGGACGCCAAGTCCGTTGAGCGTGCCCTCACCCACCTCGACAGTGTGGAAGTCAAAGGCCTCACGTCAGAGGAGCGTTTCAAGGCGCTCCTTGCTCATCTTAAACCGCGACCAAGCAAGGCACAGGCAGACGTCTGGTCGACACCCCACGGTGAACGCCTTGCAAAGGTTACGCAAAGCGACGCACGCGTCGAAATTGTCATCGATCGAATGCAGGCGCCGGAGTTTGCGTCTTTCGTGCTCGATCGGCTTCAGTCTCTGTTCGAAGAGCATCGCTCGAAGAGCTGAGTTTCAAAACGTCGCAATCAGGAGAATACCGCAAAAGAAAAAAGCCCCCGAAACGTTGCCGTCACGGAAGCCCTTTTCATGTTTCGCAGCTAGAGAATCGCATTTCCGGGAATCACTGTCAAGAGATTAGGCGTCAATTCGGCGAGTGGATTTCTTTTGCCTAGGAGAAGGTGAAAGAAAATGAAAAACGGCCATGTGACGACGCCCTTCGGGCGGCGTACGATGACGTTTGGCATGCTCGCAACTCAGATTCTGAGCCGTGAGGTAAACGCTGCCAAGTCTGTCGACAAGTGGAAGATCTACCGTGCTCTGTGTGAAGCCCGGCCGCTGCTGGGTATTACCGACCGCGCGCTTGCGGTGATGAATGCCCTCCTCAGCTTCTATCCCAAGAATGAGCTCAGCAACGAAAGCAACCTCGTCGTATTTCCATCCAATACACAGCTTTCCCTGCGCTCACACGGGATGGCGGAGCAAACGATCCGGCGTCACCTCGCCGCACTCGTGGAGGCTGGACTAATAGCCCGTAAAGATAGCCCAAACGGCAAGCGTTACGCCCATCGGGGACGGCAAGGCGAGGTAAGTGAAGCGTTCGGCTTCTCACTTTCTCCCTTGCTTGCTCGTGCCGATGAAATTGAACGTCTCGCCACTAAAGTGGTTGCGGAAAGGCTTTACATTCTCAGGCTACGGGAACGTATCAGCATCTGCCGGCGCGATATAACCAAACTGATCGACGCAGCGCTGTCCGGCCAGGTCTGCGGCGACTGGTCCGACATCCATGCCGGTTTCCGCTGCTTGATTGACGGCGTTTCACGCAAACCATCCATAGAAGAACTGGAGTCCTTGCTCGAAAAGATCGCAGCCATTCAGGACAACGTTATCAACCAATTGGAAATGCAGATTAAAACGCAGCAAGTAAGCGGCAATCCCGTTCAAAATGAGCGGCACATACAGAATTCAGACTCTGAATCTATCTCTGAATCTGAACGAGACCTTCCGTACACGCAGCGGACGAACTTCCACGGGCACTTGCCGTCAACGACACCACAGCAGTCCAAAACCCCGACAATCGCTGTCAAACCCGCCCAGAGCATCGAAACCAACCAACCCGATGCCGATTCCGTTGGCGTTAAAAATCTAAAAACGTTTCCGCTCGGTCTCGTTCTTAAAGCTTGCCCAGACGTGTCGAATTATGGCCCCGGTGGGCAAATCAAAAATTGGCGAGATATGATGTCGGCGGCGATTGTCGTGCGGTCGATGCTGGGTGTCAGCCCGTCAGCTTACGAGGAAGCGGTGGAGGCCATGGGCCCTGAAAACACTGCCATTGTAACGGCCTGCATTCTAGAGAGGGGGTCCCACATCAACTCAGCCGGCGGCTATCTCCGAAATCTGACCCAACGAACCCAGAAGGGCGAATTCGCCCTAGGGCCTATGCTGATGTCTCTTTTGCGTTTGTCTGGGACAGACAGCCAGACCGCAGCATAATACGCGCCAAATTCTGCGACCTGAAGATTGACCTGGTTCTCTCGCATAGGAACCCCATATCGCTAACGATGTTAGGGATTATCGGACATTCTATGCCGACTTCAAAGGGTGCGCTTTTTGGTAAAGACAAGGGGGAAAACTGCTCCATAGTCTAGAAGTCTTTCAACCGTCCGATCCGAGAAGCCTGCTGGCCGGCCGATATATCCAAACACGCTTTGTTGGAGGATAGTAGGAACCGCAGCGAGCGTGTGCATCGAACCATTCACGAACGGAGACAGACAAGAAGCACTCCAGATCTCGTCACCAAGAAAGCAACGAGGCCGATTGTGCGCATCTCTCACCCACTTCCTAAACCACGGTTGTCGGCCTCTACGTCACCGAGCTTGCGGATCGACGATTCTGTTCCATGGAAAATAGCGACCGAAAATCCAACACCATCCCGACAATCTGGGGTTCTTCCGCAGTTTTAGTGCGGGCCTCACGATTCATGCCAAGTATGAATGCGTTGTGCTTGTAGGGCGTCCGCGGTGTTTTACCCCTGATGCCGTTCACGAACCGGGCGGGTCCACGGTCAGTACGAACGTCGGCTGGTCGATCTGGCTTGGCATGAATCGTGGGGGTGGGGATTCAACCTCAGGCTCGCGGTTTCCGGTGCGTCAATCGGGGCTATCTACGCAGAACCTTCACCGAGCGAATGCCTGAAATGATTTTGGCCAAATCACGTGGCAGCGCGCGGTGATCTGAACACCATGGATCGGCTTCATCGCGCGCGAAACCTGGCTCCCGCTTGTCGCGAGAGCTCGGGATGCCTGTCCGCGGTCATACGCTATTGCGGATTTTACGGGCGGAGACATGCGAGCCGATAACGGTGCCGCATGTCCTTGGGATAGATGACTGGTCATGCCGACAAGGCCACGCGGTCTCGGAACGATCTGGAGCGTAACTACCTCGATCTGTTGCCAGATCTGAATGCCGACGCGCAAGCATCATGGCTGGGCCGCTATCCAAAGCCGGATTCGGCCCCCGGGCACGCCGACGAGCGCCATCGCGCCGCGAATGCGCTTGATCCCTCAGCCAAGGTGCCGCATCTCTTCACGAACGTGCCGTTTGATTCCCTCTTCATCTTTACGAGTATGCGCCAAAGATTGCCTCAGAACTCACCCGCCCCTTTGCAGCTCTCGCACGCGGCGTTGATGACACAGATGAACGCGAAATGTGGATATCAGATGCCAGACACAGCGAGCTCGCATCATTTGTTGTGGGGATCGCACGGATATCGATGCCGTGAAAGCCAGGAGGACTTTGGAGCACCAATCCGGTCGAAGGGCAGATCAACCGCGTCTGCAGCGGCCATAGTTCAGCGATGCCCCAAACACTGAGGAACAGATCGCGCGCGGCCTCTCCGATGCCATCTGCCCGGTCAGCACTCTCAAAATCCGGCTCAAGTTAGCAAAGATCGTCCTAGGCCCGCTGTTCGGTGAACGACGGAACGGCTTGATCAAGGCCAGCACTAGCGGCGCGCATCTCACCGGGTCTCGCAGTGTCGCATATCGATCGACGTGATCACATTCAAAGGCCAGTTGTACATGTACAACGCGTCGCGTCAGGCGCAACGATCGCAGACGGTTCCGTCGGACCTTCCTGTCCGTTTACAACTAGAACTCGACTCGGCATCATAAACGTACCCGGTTTTCCAGAAAGATGTGGGATCTCGCCGAATGATCAAACCTGCCCGTAAACTTCCTTATCCTCGCCATCAATTTCCAGCTGACGTGATTGCCCATGCCGTTCGGTACTATTTACGGTTTCCGCCCAGTCTGCGCATGGGCAAGGTATGCTGGCAGGCCGTGGCGTCATTGTATCTCACCAGACGGTGAGTCTCTTGGCTGCGAAATTCGGCAGGCACTTTGCCAATACTCGAAACCGATCAGCGGACAGGCAATGGATGGCACTTCGATCTATGCGGCCCTGCCAGCATGACTTCATTCGACTCTGGCTATGGCGATTTCGTCCTTGATGTTCTGGTCCAGAGCCACCGGAATGCCAGAACCGCAGGCGGATCATAAAGACGGCTTGTGAAAGGACAAGGACGTACGCCCCGTGTGATGATCACCGACAAGCTCCGGTCTCATCGCGCCGCGAAACTTGGCACATTAAAGAAGTTTTAGGAGGTTCCATGACCAAGCCGAAACTCCTTTGAAAACTTCGTATGCAACAGTCACGGCCCTGATTGGGTAGGGCGTCCGATGCTGGGGCGATGTTTGGGTCCAATGTCGATTTTGTGGGTGGCAATCGCCTCATCTTCAACATTTCCGGCAACACATACCGCCTGATTGTTCATGTCTCCCACCGTTTTCAAACGTGTTCTTATCAACTGCATAGGCGCCCATGCCGCCTATCACGCCATCGATCCGGAGTCAGTGTAACGGAAAATATCAGAGCCATCCGAAATGATGACGACCTCGCATCGGCCATCGGCGAGGTCGAACAGTAATGTTTCAGAGAGCCGGAAGCGGGTACTGCGGAAGCCGATCGCCTTGACGTCCTCTCTGTCCTGATGGAGGCTTACAAAGATAAGCACTTCCCCATCGACGCGCCGGAGCCCACCGAGTTTCTGAAAGCCCATATGGAACTGCTGGGCCGAAAACAGTACAATTTGGCAAAACTCCCCGGTTCTCCCCCGCGCGCCTGAGAGGTGCTGAAAAACAAACGAACTCTCACGGTTGAGATGATTTACAGACTCCATAAAGATTGGGGTATTCCGGCCGACTGTCCTGTCGAGACTTATCATTTGGCTGAGGCCGAGCGGGACTAGCCTAATCGTGAACCACAGCGCTAGTACCGGTGTTTTTTAAGTCTTGATCGGCGAAGGGTTTAGAGAAGACTTGCGGAACGTCTTCGATGAAGCCGCTATGGCTAATGAAAAGGCCACGCGACCACGTTGCTTTCTCCTCGATCTTGCCGGTGAAGATGCGAAGACCCGCCCCCATGAGCATCCCGCCGTTTTTACTTATGTGTCGGCCTCAAGCAATGGCCTCGCCATCGGCGGTACCCATCACCTCATAGAGGCGGAAGTTCCGGACAGGCCTTCAGGGTAACTCTGCATGAACAAGCGTCTGCCGGGCATGCTTATGGAGGTTCTCCTTTCTGCGGAGGAAGGGCAGCGCAATTCCGCAGGGCCATTTAAGAGGCTGGAAGGCATGACAGTACTCCAGGGCAACCGCCGGGGCTCATCCGGTCTTTCCGATTGCGGTACGCCACTAGTCAAAAGGAGTACGCTATCCAATCACTTTGATTGCTGTTGAATGCGCTCCTTTGGTGTCAATATGAACAAGGCGGCCATTCTCAGAGCCTCGTCCTCCATGTCTGTACAAAAGTTCATCAAATTCGAAATCTGCTTCCCGCTATCCCCTCGGATGTTGCTTGTCAGGTTGAGGAAGATTGTGATCTTAACTAAGTCTTAAGTAAGAGGTTTAAAAAATCGTTTCTTTCAGCTAAATACGAAGTGTTCCATTAGAGAAAAGTTTTTAACTATGACCATTTGTGTCGCATTTGTGGACGACCACCCAATATTGCTTGAGGGGCTGGTTAGTCTGTATTCCTTGAAGAAAGACCTGTCGATTGTTGCGCAGGGGCACAATGCCGTGGATGCCATAAAGATTGTCGAACAGCACAAGCCGGATGTCATTGTTGTCGATTTGAGCATGCCGGGCGATAGCCTTGCTGCTATCGATATCATCATCAAGACTGTGACAAAGACAAAGGTGGTCATCTTCACCGCCACGTCCAGTATCGAAACGGCGGTGAAGGCTTTGAATCTTGGCGTGTCCGGGTATGTATTAAAAGGCAGTACCACTATGGAACTGCACGAGGCAATTATCGCAGCCTACAACGGCGACACCTACATGACGCCAGGATTTGCCACCAAAGTAATTATGTCGATCAAGACAGCCGAATTGCGGCAAAAGGCATTGAGGAACAACAGGCTAAATGCACGTGAAGAGCAGATAGTGCAGCATCTGCTGCGCGGACGGACAAACCGCGAAATTGCGCAGTGTCTTGATATCAGTGAAAAGACCGTCAAACATTATATGACGGTGCTGATGCAGAAATTGGATGTGCGTAATCGCGTGGAAGCGGTGTTGGCGGCACAGAAGATAGGTTCGGCGCCGGATCTTCTAAACTGACCAATGGCGCAGTGCTTCGTGGGTTGAGCGCCCATTCGGGTGCTCATTACCAATGAGGGGGGAGGAGCGCACCTAAGAAACCGGGTTGATCGGGAGCACAGCTGCGACAATCGTGCCCGATCTCCGTCTAAAGATGCGCATCCTGCCACCATAAGCGCGTACCCGCCGTTTCTGGCTGATCCTCCCTAGTTTTACTCTCTGAATATCACGATCGTGAGGGGCCCGGACTTGCCCAAGATCGGCGACGAAAAGCACCAACCGGTTACTGCGGACTTTGTAGCGCACCCTCTGTCCCTTCCCCGGCGCATGGCGGAAGGCGTTCATCAGAGCCTCCTGGGTGAATCGATATGCACAAACATTGAGCTCGGCACCGGCACTAATATTGTGCTCCGACCCGCTAAGATCAACGAACTGACCGGTGAGATCGCTATATCGCTCGACGCTCAGCCGAATGGCGTCGCCTAGTGCCATTTCGTCGAGTTCCGGCAGAACAAGGCCGGCCGACATCGTCCGCAAGTCGCTGATAACAGCTGATACATATCCGAGGATACGGTTCATCTCGGCGTCGTCATTCCGAGTATCCAAGTCTAAGTGGGCAATACAGTCGCTTAGCCGAAGCTTGATGAGGGTCAAGACCTGCAAAGGACCATCGTGCAGGTCGCAACCGATCTGATCAAGAATTTTCTCATTGAGTTTGCCCGCTTCCAGCCGGGCATATTCTGCGGACAATCTTAGTCTGTTGTTTTGCTCCGACAGCGCGAGCGCGTGCTGCAGGTTCGCTTCGATCGTGGCGCGCTGTCTGACGATCAGTCTGCTTCCTGTTCTCACGACAAGATAAAGGATTGCCAGCAGAGGGACCGTTACGACGCCGACCACCAGAAAGGTCGTGTACCGAACATTTTCAAGTGTGGCGATCAGATATTCGGGTTCTTCATAAAACTCACCGACGAGAGCGATATTGCCCTTATCGTCCTTCCACAAAGGCGCATACACCTCGATGAGGACACTTGCCTTTTCCTCGCCTGTGGAGTTGTGCCTGTCTACTTCCGTTCGCGTCACGACGATCTCGCCGGAAAATGCGGCAGCAAGCTCAGGAAAAACAACCGGCTTTTCAATTGTCTTCCCGGATGTCGAGTAAAGCAGACTGCCGTCCTTCTGCCAGATCTTTATTTCTTTGACGTGTTGGCCCACTGGCCCGTCGCCAAGCAGATCGCGTAGCTTTGAATCCAGAATGGGCTTCACGGAACGGCTTTGGATGTCCACGTTGTCGATAAGCGGTGCAACAAATGTTTGCAAGTAAAGCGCACCGACAGTGCCGGCGCCGGACAACGTCGCCCGTTCGACACGGTCAGCCGTCCAATATGTCAATGCAGCCGTCAATGCGATGAGTGCGCCAGAAGCGACGATCATGAATTGTGTAGACAGGCTATACTTTCGAAGGCGCGTTTGAGCGACCTTCTGCGGCGAAATCGAAGTTACGTTGTAATTTTTCATGGCGCAGCCAAAGTTATTCAGAAAAGTCAAGTATTATATGATAAATATATCAAAAAATAACAATCATAAAATAAATTTAAGTATGAGTTTTATTTCAATAACGAATTTCACCTAACAAAGTCAGCTTTTATGATTTAGGTACTGCTGAGATAGAAGAGCCGCTTCAACACGATTAGTAACGCCAAGTTTTGAAAAAATACAAGACATATGAAATTTTATTGTCTTTATCTGAACACCCAGTTTTTCGGCAATCTGCCGGTTGCTGTAGCCATTTGCAAGTAGCTCAAATGTGCTTCTTTGCTTGGGAGTGAGCCCAGATAATCTCTCGGATATGGCATCGGGCTCGGATTTTTCTCGCATTACATTGAACAAACGCAGACCCAGATTAGGGGCGATGTATGACTTTCCGCCTTTGACCATGGAGACAATTGCGATCAGCTCCGGTGCCGGTACGCCCTTTAGGATATAGCCGGCGACCCCGGCATCGAGTGCGCGAAGGATGTCATCATCTTCCTCGGACACTGTGAGCATCAGGACCTTGATATCTGGAAAGCGCCTGCCAATTTCCGTGGCCGCTGCAATTCCCCCACCTGGCATGGACACATCGATCAAAGCCACGTCGGGCTTTAGCGTTTCCGCAAGCGTCAGGGCTTCCTGTGCGCTGGAGCCTTGCCCGACAACCGTGATGTCATCGCTCAGTGCCAGAGCCTGAACCACGCCCATTCGGAAAATGGCGTGGTCATCAATGACGATAACTGACGTTTTCGTGTTCAAAATTTAAACCTCCTGTGAGATCAAGCTGCATGCTAATGCGCATTCCACCATCGTGAAGCGGGTTTATCTGTAAAGAGCCGCCGAGGCTCTCAATCCGCTCCCGCATCCCGAAAAGGCCAAGCGTATCTCCCGGATCGCGCAAGGGAGGGGAAAACTTGGCCGCTGGCCCGGCGTTGGAAGCCGCCACGTCCAGCATTGTACCGTTATAAGTGCAATGGATCGCCAGCCCTTGGCTTTCCGCATAGCGTTGCGCGTTGTTGAGGCATTCCTGGAGGAAGCGGAATATGCAAATTTTGACGGCATTCGTCAGTGGCGGGACCGCGCCGATCAGTTCGACGGCGGCGACCTTGCCCGTCCGCGCGCGATGAAGCTTCGTTACACGCTCGACTATGCCTGCGAGGTCCAGGTTTTCGATATCGGGCAGCAGCAGCTGTTTTGCGATTGCCCGCAGTTCTCGCAGGGCGTCGTCGATGGATCGGGCGATTGTCCGGATAACGCGCTCACGGGCACTTGCAGAATCTGCCCTGCGCAATTTCTCCAGTTGAAGGGCGATGAAACTGAGATGCTGTGATGGCCCATCGTGGAGGTCCGCGCCGATATTGCGGATGAACTGTTCGTTGAGCTCGGCGACCCGTGCCGAAGCCCGCTGTGCTCGATCCTTAAGCCCGAGAACCTCGCGCGCTGCCAGCTCGGCCTCTTCAGCCCTGGATTTCAGGATTGCACTCTGCTTTGCGATGAGGCGGCTGCCACGATGAACGATACCGAACAGCCCGGCCATGACGATGCCGGTGGCGAGCGCGACAAGCGCCCAGCTTCGCAGCCAGGCACCATTGACCTCCTCTAGCAGTGGTTCCGTCTGTTCGTGGATTTCAACAACGGCGATGATCTGGCCGGATGACGGCGCCCGCAAGGGGCTATACACTTCGAGATATGGCGTGTCGAATTGACGGGTCACGTGTTCGCCAGCGCTCAGATCGGCGAACTGCGCGGCGATCTCCCCGTTCAGGGCGCGCGAAAGTCCCTGCGGTGGCGTGAAGCGTTTTCCAATCAGCGACTTGGATCGCGAGTAGACAATCGTGCCATCCGGCGTCCAGATCTCAATGTGTGGAAAACGCTGGCGGGAAGCCTCATCCGATAACAGACCATCCAGCTGGTGGATCGCCTCGGTGGAAAGGACCGGCGACGTTTTGAGGTCGAGCACGAGCGGCCCGGATAGACTCTGCATGAAAAGCGCCGATGATACGGCGCGGCCCCGAATGACGTCGCGAGAAACGATTTCTCCAAAAAGCCACCCGACAATCCCCATGGCCAACAGCATGAACAGTCCACCGGCGACAAGATACTGCGTCGACAGTGTCGAGCTTAGCAGCCGGGATATAGGCAGCCTTGCGATTGCTGTGGTGTAACGCTCTAGTATCATCCTGGGGTTGTCCATGGGCATTGTCTAAGTGTTCTCGGGCACCATCTTTTTCATTTAATCATTTGAACTGCAGTCTAGTTGTCTCCCGAAAGATGCTCTCCCCTATAAATGAATGAGTTTGCCGCGGTTTGGAAGGCCCCCGCAGACTTACGACCTAGGGCTAGTATAGAACGGACTTTCGTCCGCGCCCGTACTTGCACCCGCAGACCAGCATTCTTCAGACGAAACGCCGTCCACGGTTGCCGACAAACATCCGAACATTCGTAGGACTTTCCTAAGTTCACGCCTCGCGTGCAACCTGCTTAAATTCAGGCTGGAAGAGTGCCAACACAGGGGAACTTCGATCCAGAAATCAGGTGCTTCGCCCGCTCGGCCCTGTCGAGCGGCAGGGCGAAGCTTCGTTGACAGCGTACACAACGATCAGGAGACGCAACGCGTCCGAGGGGAGATTACACATGGCAGACCTCAACAGACACGATCTCGAGTTCATTCTGAAGCAGATCAAGATTGCGGAAGCGACGTCCGGCGCGGCCTCGCTCAATCCGGTTGCGATCACTCAGGTCCGTCTCGACGCGAATGACAATCCCACAACGGATGAGAGCTTCCCGCTCGTCGTCAACAACCCTCTCATTCCCTATGGCTTAAGAACGGTCAACGGAAGCTACAACAACATCGTTCCGGGTAGCGAATATAACGGCTCCGCAGACCAGATCATGCCGCGCCTGCTCGACCCGGTCTTCCTCAACGATCAGGATGGCGATACTTACGGTTCCGGTCCGTCTGCGGTAACCAACACCAATTATGGAAACATCGGACAAAACGTCGCCGATGCCGATCCGCGCATCATTTCCAATCTGATCTCGGACCAGACGCTCGGAAATCCCGCAGTTATCATAGCAGCCCTATCGAGCCTCGGACACGCAGACCCGTATGCAATTCTTGCCACCCCCGCCAACAACAGCGCCTATACTGCTGCCGTTCTTGCATTCCAGGCGGCCGATGGGGCAGAGCGGGAACTTGCCAATGCCAAGGCAGCGCTCCAGGGGCTCTCGTTCGGGCCACCGGTGCCATCGGCAGTTACGGCGGCGGCACAAGCACGGGTCACAGCAGCGCAAACGGATTTCGACGGCAAGCTCGCCGATAAACTGAGCGCTTACGAAGTGCTTGAAGATACGATTGGTATCACGATGGAAGGCGATACCGTCTTCATCGAAAATGTTGCGCCGGATCTCGGCGACACAGCGCCGTTCAACGGCTTCTTCACATTGTTCGGCCAATTCTTCGACCACGGCCTGGATCTTGTCAGCAAGGGTGGCGCGGGAACGGTCTACATCCCCCTGCAGCCTGACGACCCCCTCTATGTTGAAGGCAGCCGTACAAATTTCATGGTTCTGACGCGCGCCACGCCTGTCATCGGCGCCGGCACTGACGGTCAGCTTGGAACGGCCGACGATACGGTCGATCACAACAACGAAACCACACCCTGGATCGACCTCAATCAGGTCTATACCTCGAACGCGTCGCATCAAGTTTTTCTGCGCGAATATGTAATGGTGGACGGCAAACCGGTCTCGACAGGCCGCATGCTGGAAAGCGCAACGGGCGGCCCCGCAACCTGGGCCGATGTCAAACTGCAGGCGGCTGAGAAACTGGGCATTCTCCTGACCGACGCAGACGTGCTGCGTGTGCCGGGGCTTCTCACCGACCAATACGGCGAATTCGTGCGCGGTGCTAACGGGCTGCCGCAGCTCGTTATTCCTGGCGGATCGGTTCAAGGCAACCTTGCAAGCCCGGTTCCGGCCTCGCAGGCAATGTCTGCCGGGCGGGCGTTTCTCAACGATATCGCCCATAATGCGGTGCCGACCGGCTTCGTCGATCATGACCGCAATCCTGCCACCGCGCCGATTGCGGTCCTTGCTGACGCAGACACCGTTGCCGGCAATACCATCACCCCCAACATGTTCGGCATCGCCACCACCTACGACAATGAATTGCTCGACAAGCACGTTATCGTCGGGGACGGGCGCGGCAACGAGAATATCGGCCTGACGTCCGTTCACCACCTCTTCCACAGCGAGCACAATCGCCAGGTCGCGGAGACAAAGGCAACCATCCTTGCCACAAGTGACCTCGCCTTTATCAACGAGTGGCTCGCTGTCGATGTGGCAGCGTTGCCAGCGAACCCCGCCTCGCTCATCTGGGATGGAGAGCGCCTGTTCCAGGCCGGCCGGTTCGCCACCGAAATGGTCTATCAGCATCTGGTCTTTGAAGAATTTGCCCGTGCGGCAGCGCCTGATGTCGATCCGTTCATCTTCTCCAACACCGCAGATATCGACGGTGCAATCGTCGCCGAATTCGCCCATGTCGTCTATCGCTTCGGTCATTCGATGCTGACCGATACGATCGATATTTTAGGCATGACCGCCGGGGGACCGGAAGAACAGTCGATTGGCTTGATCGAAGCCTTCCTCAATCCCATCGCCTTCGAAGCCGCCGGTAGCGATGCCGAGCATGCTGCCGGTGCGATCCTGCGGGGAATGACGCGGCAGGCCGGTAATGAGATCGACGAACATTTGACGGATGCACTGCGCAACAATCTTGTCGGCTTGCCACTCGATCTCGGCGCCCTCAATATTGCCCGGGCCCGGGAAACCGGCGTGCCATCGCTCAACGAAGCTCGCAGCCAGTTCTATGCGAATACGCAGGACACGCGGGTCAAGCCCTATGAAAGCTGGTATGACTTCGCGTTGTCGATGAAAAACCCGGCTTCGCTGATCAACTTCATCGCCGCCTATGGTAGCCACGCGGCGCTGGCTGGCTCGCTGACCCTCGAACAGAAACGGGACGCTGCTGCCAGCCTTGTACTCGGTGACGGAGACGATAGTGACGGCGTGACGATCAATGGTACGGTTTACAATGACCGCCTGGACTTCCTCAATGGGCGCGGCGCCTATGCCGCCGACACGCTCGGCGGGCTCAACACCGTCGACTTCTGGATTGGGGGACTTGCGGAAAAGAAGATGTCGTTCGGCTCGATGCTCGGGTCCAGCTTCACCTACGTTTTCGAGTATCAGATGGAGTCTCTGCAGGCCGGTGACCGGTTCTATTATCTGAGCCGTACGCAAGGCCTCAACCTACTCAACGAGCTGGAAGCAGATTCCTTCGCTCAATTGATCAAGCGCAACACCACCGTTGGCGAGGACGGAAGCCACATCAATGGCGCGGCTTTCCAAACGGCAACCCATATCCTCGAGGTCGATCAGTCTAAGCAGCTGACGGGTCTCGGCATCGACGGCAAGGCCGACCCGCTCCACACCAACCCCATCCTGCAAGCGATCAACCCGATGGTCGATCGCACAGCGCCGGGCGCGGCCAGCGGCTATGACAACTCTCTGCGGTACTCTGGGCTCGATCATGTCGTGCTGGGCGGCACCGGACAGAATGACATTCTGATTGGCGGTGAGGGGGATGATACGCTCTGGGGCGGAGCCGGTAACGACCGTCTGGAAGGTGGATATGGCGTTGATCATTTGCATGGTGGTGACGGCGACGACATTATTACCGACAGCGGCACGGACATCGGCGCCGCCGACGTCATTCATGGCGACGCCGGTAACGATGTCATAAATCCCGGTAGCGGCCTCGACCTCGTCTTCGGCGGCGACGGCCAGGACTTCATCTTCGGCGGCAGCGAGGCGAAGACAATCGCAGGCGGCGAGGGCAACGACTACGTCCGAGGCGGGACAGGGGTCAACATGATCTCCGGCAACGAGGGCAATGACTGGCTTGAAGGTGGCGATAGCTTCGACACGCTGGCCGGGGAAAACTCCGAGCTCTTTTTCAACTCCACGATCATCGGCCACGACATCCTCAACGGCCGAGGCAATGACAATGACTATGACGCCGAGTCTGGCGACGACATCATGTTTCAGGGCGTCGGCATCGAGCGCAACAACGGCATGGCCGGCTTCGACTGGGCTATTCACAAGGGCAGCAGCATTGCCGCCGACAGCGATATGAACGTATCGATTTTTACCAACCAGCAAAACAATATCCTGCGCGACCGTTTCGATCTCGTCGAAGGCCTGTCTGGTTGGAAACTCGATGACAAGCTGAGAGGCCGGGAAGTTGTCGCCGGCGCCTACGACGCCAACGGCAACGCCGCGCAGGCAGCCCCTGGGGCACCGCTCGATTCCTATTCGAATGCGCTTCTTTACAAGAACGTGGGCCTTATCAACGGCCTTAACGGGCTTGTAGGACACCTGATGCCCACAGGTGGTTCCATTGATCCCAACACAATTGTCATGGATACAGCGGATGCATCGGACATTCTCCTGGGCGGTGGCGGCAGCGACCTCCTCGAAGGGATGGCTGGCAACGACATCATCGATGGTGACCGTTGGCTGAATGCGCGCATCCGGTTCGATCAGGGCGGCGTTGGCTACACGACGGACAGCCTTAGCGGTTTGATCTATCGTGAGGCCGATTATATCGACGGCGCGCCGTTAGCCGGGAGCGTGGCGCAGTTCGCCGGGCAGACGCTTGACAAACTGCTGTTCAGCCACACGATCTCAGCGGGGCAGCTCGATATGGTTCGCGAGATCGTCGATGGCGGCAAGACCGGCGATGTGGATACTGCCGTCTATTGGGACGTCAAGGACAACTACAGCTTCACGGCGAATGCCGATGGGAGCATTACCGTCGAGCACGTCAACCAGGGCAACGCGGTGATCGATCCGTCCACTGGCCGTGCGCGCGCATCAGATGGTATCGACCGCCTTTACAATATCGAGACACTGCGGTTCGCTGATGGCGAATTCCTGGTTGGCCAGCTGATCAATGCACCGGCGACCGGTGTTCCGGTGATCAGCGATCAGACCCCGACCGAAGGCCAGCAGCTGACCGTCAACGTCAGCGGTATCCAGGACGGCAACGGCATCGCCCCCAACAGCTTTGCCTATCAATGGCAAACCTCGGCTGATGGCACGACGTGGACCAACATCAATGGCGCGACCGGAGCCACGTTCACGCCACAGGACCTTCCGCTGAACGCGTTCGGTGCCCAGGCGGGTCTCAGGTTGCGCGCAGTCGTCAACTTCACCGATCTTGGCGGCTATGCCGAAACCATCACGTCGCTTGCAACAGCACCCGTCGGTGTCGATTGGGACGGTATCCGGTTTATCCTCGTCAACAACACCTTCAACGGCACCGAAGGGGACGACATCGCAGATGGCGTCGATCCGCTGCTGCTTAGTGGTAACGATACGCTGAATGGCAATGGTGGCAACGATATCCTCAGCGGTGCGGGTGGCAATGATATCCTCGCCGGGGGCACCGGCAACGACACGCTGAATGGTGGAGCTGGGACGGACACTGCGGTCTTTGGCGGCGGCATCGGTAACTACGCTCTCGCGCATAACGGCACGGTTCTGACGGTGACCGATCGTGTCGGGGCAGAAGGAACCGATGCACTAACCGGTATCGAGACGTTGCGCTTCAACGGTGTCAACCACGAGATTATCACCGGTACAGCTGCCAACAATACGAACCTTAATGGCGCCAACGGAGCGAATGGCGTTCAGGCGGTGTTTGGCCTGGGTGGGGCCGATACGATCAACGGCGGCGCGGGAAATGACTACATCAATGGTGGTGCAGGCAATGATGTGATTTCGCAAACGTCGAACACCGGTGGCCGCGATATCGTCGACGGTGGGGCGGATGTCGATACCTACAGTCTGACCGGTGCCGTAGGTGCGGAAACGTTCCGGATTTATACGCGGGCCGCCGCCACGTCGGCGGGGATAACCGGACTTGCAGCGGAGACGGAGATCGTCATTACCCGTAATGGGACAAACAACGCCTCCGTAATCGCCGAACTCGATAACATTGAAGAGATCGTCATCAACGCCAACACGGCCTCGCCTCCGGGGGGTCCTATCGGCGGTGTCGTGTTGGGCGGTGATACGATCCAGGTGTTCGGAGACTTCGCGGAAACAAGCCTGGCGCTGAACACCATCACAATAGACGGCAGCACCGGTGACGACACGATCGATATTAGCGCGCTGCAATCGGCCCATCGCATCGTCCTGCGTACCAACGGTGGCAGGGACGTGATTGTCGGAACGCTGCGGGCGCAGGATGTGATCGAACTTCCGGCGGGATCTCTCCTGGAAAACTACGTGGCAGGAACGAATGCCGAAAATGGAATGGTGACGCTGACCGATCCGGGAAGCGGCCACTCGGTCAGCTTCTTCACGGACGGAGCCCCAAATGTGGTGGTCGCTCCATCCGAAGGAAGTGACGATGACGACGACGATGATGACGATAATGGTGAAGGGTGTGGTTCGGGTGCCGGAAACGGCAGCGGTGGCGGCACGCTTCCTCTGCCGGTCGCAACGCTGGCACTGGTCGGGACGGCAGCCGGGGAGGCTCTGGCAGGCGGCTCGGGTGATGATACGGTTCTGGCCGGTGGCGGTGCGGATATCCTATCGGGCAATGCCGGCCACGACATTCTGCGGGCCGAGGATGGCGACGACGTGATCACTGCAGGAGCGGGCAACGACGTTGCTTCGGGCGGTGCCGGCGATGACCAAGTGCATGGGGGTTCAGGTAATGACCTTCTGTTCGGCAATGCGGGTTCGGATCTTCTGTTCGGTGACGATGGTGACGACGTCATCGAAGGCGGTGTCAGCGATGACCAGGCCTGGGGCGGTGCCGGCAACGACACTGTTCTCGCCACGGCAAACGACGGCAGCGACCGGTATTGGGGGGATGCCGGAATGGATACGCTGGATTACTCGGTCGCCACGGGCAATCTGACCGTCGATCTCGGGAATGGTTTCATGGGCCGCGGATCGGTGTCCGGAGGGACAACGGGCAATGATACGTTCTTCGGCTTTGAAAATTTCATCGGAGGCTCCGGCCACGACGTGATCACGGCTTCAAACGCTGCCAATGTCATAGACGGCGGGCTGGGGGACGACAGGTTCCGCTTCACCTCCGCCGCGGCCGCCGATGGCGATACGATCTACGGGTTCCGGCCCGGCGACACGATCGATTTTTCCGCAATCGATGCCAACAGCTCCGTTACCGGCACGCAGAACTTCGTCCTCAATGCCGGAACGTCGCTCACGGCGATCGGCGGTGTGGCGATCACGCACGAGGTCCGCGACGGTGACGAGTTCACGATCATCCGTGGCCACACCGACGCCGATAACGCCGCAGACTTCGAGCTTGCAATCGCCGGCAGGCACACGTTGACCAGTGGCGATTTCCAGGGCGTGGCCTGAGGAGGCTTCGTCTTAGGGTCTGCCCGGTCAAATGGCCGGGCAGATCGAAACTGCTTCTCGTGAGGCGATATAGCCAATCGACTGTGTGACGTCTTCAGGCAAGCTTCTTTGGGGGTAATGTTATGAGCAGGAACAAACCAGACCATCAGATCAATGGTATGGGCGGATTGATGGCCTATGTGTTCGGTCTGTCGGGGATCATCAACATATTGGCCCTCACCGGTGCCTTCTACATGCTACAGATCTACGATCGGGCACTGGCGTCCGGCAGCATCTCGACGCTCGTGGCGTTATCGGCGCTGGCGATCGGGCTTTATCTGTTCCAGGGCATATTCGATATCCTTCGCTCTCAGATCCTGGTGCGGCTTGGTGCAAGACTGGACGAGAGACTTGCGCCGCTGGCCCATAAAGTGGTGATCGACATGCCGCGCTACGGCTATTCGACGGCGGAGGCAACGGAGCGGGGCCGCGACGTGGACACCCTGCGGGGCTTCCTTGCTAGTCCCGGGTTGATTGCCCTGTTCGATCTTCCCTTTATGCCGATCTATCTGGTTTTTGTCTGGCTCCTGCATCCGATGCTCGGCTTACTGACGATCGGCGGTGCGGTGGTTCTCGGTCTTTTGACGCTTGCCACTGAACTTCTGACCCGGCGGCATGCCAAGGAAATGCTGCGGTCTGCCGTACTGCGCAACGCGGTGATTGATTCCAATGCGCGCAACAGCGACATCATGCATTCGATGGGGATCACCGGGCGTGCAATTGACCGGTTCGAGCGCGCCAACCGTCGTCATCTGGAGACGCAGACGAAGACATCGGACATTTCGGGAACTTTCGCGGGTCTGTCGAAAGTTCTGAGGATGATGCTGCAGTCAGCGATCCTGGGCCTTGGCGCCTACCTGACCATAAAAGGCGAACTTTCGGCTGGTTCCATCATCGCCTCGTCAATCGTCACGGCCCGGGCGTTGGCGCCGGTGGATCAGGCGATTGCCCAGTGGAAGGGCATGGTAGCAGCACGTCGCAGCCATGCGCGGCTGAAGGAAACACTGGCTGTGATCACCGATGATGACGGCTTGCTAGCATTGCCGGCGCCGCAGGAAAGCCTGACGGTCGAGGCGATCACAACCGTGGCACCGCATACCGGCGCCGTACTGCTCAGCGATGTCAGTTTCGAGCTGAAGGCGGGACAGGCCCTGGCTTTGATCGGACCGTCGGGTGGCGGCAAGACGACACTGGTGCGTTCGCTTTTGGGCATCTGGCCAACACTGCGCGGGGCGGTGCGGGTCGATGGCGCCGATCTCAAGCAATGGCCCGCGAGCTTTTTCAGCGAACATGTCGGTTATTTGCCGCAGGACGTGGCGTTGATGGATGGAACAATCTCCGACAACATCTGCCGGTTCACCGATACGCCGGAGCCCCGGAGCATCATCCGGGCTGCCCGGCAAGCGGGTATTCACGAACTGATCGTGCGGCTGCCAAACGGCTACCAGACGGAACTTGGTCCGAACGGCATGTCGCTGTCGGCCGGTCAGCGCCAACGCATCGCTCTTGCCCGTGCGCTTTACGGCGACCCCTTCCTGATTGTGCTCGACGAGCCCAACTCCAATCTGGATTCGGAAGGCGAAGAGGCCCTGATGCTGGCAATCACCAAGGTGCGCGCCCGCGGCGGCATTGTCGTGATTGTTGCGCATCGCCCAAGTGCATTGCAGCCTGTCGATATGGTCGGCGTGATGCAGAATGGCAAGCTCGTGGCCTTCGGACCCAAGGAAGACGTGATCAAGCCGCCGGCACCACAGCTGGTGCGGCAGATGCCGGAGCGGGTCGTGGCCGCCGAATAGAGTGGTTGAGGCGTGAGCCGGCGATCGAGGGACGCCGGCGAGGATTGGAAAGGGGAGCGGCATGGAAGACAAACTTGTCCTTGGACTGCCCGACACGGCAGCCTCGATAGCGCCGATGAACCGGTTTGCCGAACAGGACAAGCCGGCGCCGAAAACGCGGCGCGTGTTGTTGCCTGCTTTCGTTGTGGCGGCCGTCGGGATATTCCTTGGCAAGTTGCGCGCGGAACTGGATGGCGGGACTGCTGAGCCGCCGCCGGCGGAACCCGTTTTCGATATCCCCTTGGCGGATATGGAACGCAACGCTGCCTATCCACAGGGCCTCGATATCGTCCAACAGGTGGCAGCCTATCTGCGTCAGATTTCGCAAGAGAATGATCCCGATGCGGCGCGTGTGCGCAAGGTCCTGTCGAATTTTCCGGTTGTCGATGCAGTCAACACTGACGGTGACGATGCCGGTGCAGATGCCGGACGTCGGCCGGCCAATGACAATCCTGTGCCGGGCACTTTCGAGTTTGCCGCCCTCTTGCCCCTCGGGAGCGGTCGCAGGTCTGGAAATCAGGCTTCAAATGGCGACGGGAATGATGACGATTTTCCTGTTACGGGTCCCGGCGGCACACCGGGAGGCTCCAATGGAACGCCCGGTACAGGCACGCCTGGCGGTGCCGGCCCTGGAACGGGGAGCGGCGGAAATGGCGGTGTTACACCGCCGCGCGGCAATGGTTTGCCGACGGTGTCTGGCCGGGTGGCGCTGGGCAGCGGGCTGATGAACTTGTCCGTGCTGATCCTGCTGGATACACTTGTCGCCTTTGCGAGCGACCCCGACGGCGATCCACTGTCGGTCTCCAACCTCACGGTATCGTCGGGCATGGTGCGTGCCTATGGGCCCGGCATGTGGATCTATACGCCGGATCGCGGTTATCTCGGAGACGTCACCTTCAATTATGGCATCGGTGACGGCACCGGCTCCGTCTCGGCGCAGGCGCAGCTTGATCTGCTCAAGGCCCCGCCGCACGAGCTCCGTGGAACCGGTGACGATGATACGCTGCTCGGCACGCCCGAAGACGATATGATCGATGCGCTCGGTGGCGACGACATCGTCTACGGCCGCGAGAGCAACGACATCATTGTCGGTGGTGGTGGCGACGACACGCTCTTGGGCGGCGATGGCAACGATATTCTCTATGGCGGTGCAGGTGGTGATCGCCTGTTTGGCGGAAATGGCAACGATATACTGTTCGGCGGTGATGGCGACGATCAACTCCATGGCGAAGCGGGCGATGACGTGCTCATTGCCGGGACCGGCAACGACACGGCAAGCGGCAGCAGCGGCGACGACAAACTGTTCGGCGAGGATGGCAACGATGTCCTGGTCGGCGACGCCGGCCAGGATCTTCTCGATGGCGGCGAGGGCGACGATACGCTGACCGGCGGCACGGGCGTCGATGTTGTGGTGGGCGGAGCCGGTAACGACCGGGTAATCATCGGCCCTTCGCCCGAAGAGGTTCGCAATGCTCGGGACAGCGCTACTGCTGCCCCGATCGCCACCTCCGACGGAAACGACAATTACCAGGGTGGCGATGACTACGACACCCTCGACGCTTCGGCTCTAGTGCAGGACGTGGTGATCAACCTGGAGGAAAACCGAGCGAGCGGCGTTGAGATTGGCCTCGATCGTATTCAGGGCTTTGAGGCGGTGATCGGCGGGGCGGGCAACGACGAGATCACCGGTGATGCGCAGCACAATCGTCTGTTCGGCGGAGATGGCGACGACACGTTGGCCGGCGGGGCCGGTGACGATGTGGTTGATGGTGGCGACGGCGATGACCGGGTCGTCATTGTACTTGTGACCAATGGTGATGGTGACGACAGCTACCAGGGCGGCGCCGGTTTCGATACCTACGATGCGACTGCGACGCTTTCCGGCGTCGTGATCGATCTCAACACCGGCGAAGCTCATGGTGTCGAAATCGGGTGCGATGACGTCGACGGCTTCGAGGCCGCGATCGGTGGCCTTGGCGACGACGTTCTCATCGCGAGTTCGCAAGTCAACGTTCTCATCGGCGGAGACGGCAACGACGTCTTTGTTTTTCGCTCGATCGCAGCACTTCACAACGGCGGTTATTCCAACGATGGCAGTTCGGGCGGCTATGAAAACCGCGACCGCATTCTCGACTTCAAAGTGGGCGACCGCATCGACTTGTCGGAGCTTGCCGACCAGATCGGCGGCCTGATGTTCGAGCGCATCATGGATAATGTTGACGATCAGGACGATGTGAAGCGCATTCGGCTCTACAGCGAGTTCGAGGACGGTGGGACGCAGATCGTGCGCGCTGTCATTGACCTTGAGGACGAGCGCGATGATCTGGAGTTGATCATCTACAGCCATCAGGGTTTGACAGAGGACGACTTCATCCTCGCCGCCCGCGATGACGATGATTATAGCGCGGCACGCGCCTGACGATGCCGTTCGCCCTCAAGCATTCAGGCCATGACAACCATGAAGACCAACGCGTAGGGAGAGTATGATGAGCCAGAAACGCCACGAAACAGGTAGGCCGCAAGCGGCTGCGGCCGTATCAAGGGACAAGGATAGCGCCTCATTTGGGCTGACCTCGCGCGTTGTCTTCTCCGCGCTTCTTGCCGGTGGCCTGGTGTTTGGCATTGGGGGATGGGCAGCGCAGGCCAAGCTCGCCGGCGCCGTGATCGCGCAGGGGCAGCTTGTCGTACCAGATCAAGTGAAGACCATCCAACATCGTGACGGCGGCATCGTAGCGTCGATCCCGGTGGCAAACGGTGACAAGGTGATGGCCGGCGATGTGCTCTTGCGTCTCGACGAGACCCAGACGAAAGTCGAGCTGACGATCATCCAGAGCCAGCTCTCCCAGCTGCGCGCCATGAAGGTGCGGCTTGAGGCTGAGCGCGACGGCAGCGCTGCGATCCACTTTCTCAGCACCGGCCTTTCCCCCGATGTCGCACGCAGCGAGACCAAGCTGTTTGAAGAAAACCGCCGCATGATCCTCAATCAGAAACAGCAGATAGAACTGCAGGCCGGTCAGCTGCGGGATCAGATTGCCGGCCTTGGCTCGCAACGTAAGGCCAACGAGGCCGAAGGAGCCATCGTTACAGCGGAAATTGCCGTGATGGAGAAGCTGGCGGGAAATGGCCTCATCAAGATGGCCGAATTCCGCGACCTGCAGAAACAGGCCGCGCGTATTGATGGAACCCGCGGAGATATCGACGCTCGCATAGCCGAGGCACAAGGGCAAATAGGTGAGCTCAACGTCAAGCTTCTGTCTATCGATCAGACGACCAGGTCGGAGACCCAGAAAGAGATCGTCAACATCGAGGCTAAGCTTGCCGAGCTGAGTGAGCGGGAAGTTGCCGCGCGCGACCGGCTGTCGCGCATGGAGTTTCGCGCCCCGGTCGACGGTTTCGTCTACGACATGCAGATCCACACGGTCGGTGGCGTTATCGCTCCTGGCGCAACTGTCATGTCCATTGTGCCCAGGGGTGACGAGATGAAAGTCGAAATCCGCATCGCTCCAGCTGATATCGATCGCGTTGCCGCTGGCCAAAGCGCCCGCATGCGGCTGACCTCCTTCAACCAGGCGACAACGCCGGAAGTTCAAGGCAGCGTCGAGGTTGTCGCCGGTGCCACAGTCACTGACCGTACGACAGGACAGCCCTACTATCTCGCAACGATCACGATGGACCTCGACAACGTCAATCTCGACAACAAAAAACTCATGCCAGGGATGCCCATTGAAGTGTACGTCCAGACGGATGAGCGAGCCGCCTGGTCCTATCTTGCAAAACCATTCACAGACCAAATGATGAAAGCGTTCAGAGAAGAGTAGGGCGTACCGACGAGGGGGATGAACACCACGCCTTCCGCGTCGCTACTACATCTGAGAACACGACAGCAACATAATCGAGTGGAGGAAAAAATGGTGGGCCGAATTCTCTCTGATGACGAAATACAACTGTTAAAACGGGCACTCGCCAGCCGCTGCGAACACCTCAGTATCGTCCCTGAAGGGTGCGCCGCTCACATTGCCGCAGAGCAGATTTTGGAATTGTTCGACCTTGGTATTACGGATGAACGGAAATTGGCCATGGCACCGATTTCCGTCGATACTGGAAGGAGCCGACACTAGTTGTGCAACAATGGAATGCGTCATCGACTCAGATAATTGGCTTTGAACGTAAAGGCAGGGCGTTTTGCCGGCAGGTTTCACGATCTCCGTTCCCCATTTGACAACGATGAAATGAACCAGTCGACCATTGCAAGAGTGGGCGCACTGCACCGCGCGCCCAGCCCCCGCGCTGTCGCGGAAATCGAGCGTCTCCAATGCCGGGCCATCCCTCGACATACCAATGCACGCCCAAGAAAATCCGCGTCAATGCCCCGGGTGCAAAGCGTCGTTCAGATACATGCAGGTCAACATTGTGAAGACATAGGCTTGAATGACCGACATCAGTAGCTCCAGCCCTGTCAGGGCAACAGTCATCGCAAGTGGTAGGACAGCGCCGATAATTCCCAGGGTTCCAAGGCCTGTCATGGAGGCAACAAAACCCGCGAACACTTTTAGCGTAATGTGCCCCGCCAGCATCACCGCGAACAACCGGACGGAATGACTGATTGGGCGGGAAATGTATGAAATGACCTCGATGGGAATGATGATCGGGGCGAGAACCATCGGAATGCCTGCCGGCATGAACAGCCTGAAAAAGCCAAACCCGTGTTTTGATATCCCGTAGAGCGTGACCGTACCGAAGACGATCATTGCCAGCGCGAAGGTCACGATGATGTGGCTGGTGACTGTGAACGCAAGGGGAAACATTCCGATCAAGTTGGCCAGGAGGATGAACATGAAAAGCGAGAATACCAGCGGAAAGAACCGCATCCCGCGTTGGCCCGCGTTCTCCCGCAGAGTTTTTGCAACGAATTCGAAAAGGAGTTCTGAAGCCGATTGCCAGCGGCCAGGCACGAGACGCCGTTTCGCTGTGCCGATCAAAAGGAACCCGGATGCTAGTACCGCGGTCAGGACCATATAGGCGGAGGCGTTGGTGAAGCTTAGGTCGATACCACGTACTGTCAATTCCAGAAGTGTCTTGATTTCGAATTGTTCAATCGGACCGGCCATTGTTTATCCTTTAGAATAAATCGCGATCGTGCACAGGCCCACGTGCCGACTGAAGGACACGCAGACACGACCGAGGGGATCGCAAAATTTGATGATGAAGACGGGGGAAGGGGAATTCACGGCTGGACTGCTCTCACGCTGAGATGCGGGGCCGTCCCCAAATTTGTCGAGGCGCAGGTCGTCCTGCGCGGGTTTCTGATATCGAGATCGCAAGACGATTGCAAGCCGCCAAAAGGGCTCGAAGTGGGGGATTTGTAGAGAGCTGCACAGCCTTGGTCACTTTAACGCGAAAGCGAGCCCGCCGCCGCTGATAGCGCCGGATCATTTCGACAGAGGCATGGCCGAGTTACTCCTTGATGTATCGTTCATCCGCTTCTGCAGAGGAAGCCAGGCGAGCTCGCAGCGAATGCCCGGAGAATTTTAAGGCGCGGTCAACTTCGTTCAAATCACCGCGAACGCCGGCGGCCATTGCGGTCCGTTTAACAAGGCGCGCCACTTCCTTGTCGTTCAACCTTTCCGCACCGACTGACTTTCCCTGCCCGATGACGCGCCGGAAGAGGGGACCACGCACAAGCTTGGCGAACTTGATCCAGGTTTCCATCGCAACGACCGCGCAGGTGGCATCTGAGGAGCCACGCCCGACTTCGACCTCGCGCCATCCGGTCTTTCCGCGCAAGGTCACCAGAATTCCTTTGTCAAAAATCTCGATCCAGCCACGGCCGTCCTCTGTCTGATCCGCCTTAAAGTCCAGACCAACAATTTCAGAGCGGCGAAGACCGGCAGCATAGCCGATCAACAGCATGGCGCGGTCACGCATGCCACGCAGGCTGCCACGATCCAAGGTCTCTAGCATGGCGATAATGTCGGCAGCCAATACGGCTTCCTTCTGTTTTGGCGGACGGGCATGGGAGTTACGGATACCGGCCATCACCCTGGCGATATGGCGGTCCTTGCGGTCCAGCGGCATGCCGCGCTGAGCATAGCTCCAGGAAAGCGATGATAGCCGGCGCTCGATCGTCGAAACAGAATTGGCCTTTGCTCCACGCTCGATCGTCCCGGATGCACAGGCTGTAATGTAGAGGCCGACGGTCTGCGGATTCGGGGGAAGGGGTGAAAGCCTGGAGCGCCGGCACCAAGCGGAGAAATGCGTCCAGTCGGATGTATAGGCCTTGCGGGTGTTGGTAGAGCTCGCCGCGTCGACAAAGCCACGCGCCTGATCTGTCAGCTGCTCAAAGTGGGCCCGCACGCGAGGATCGACGTCAGAAACGGGGGAGTGGGGCCGGCCGCTGTCGACCAGCGGCTGCGAAATATCAGCGTCGGCCCCGATGCTCCCTGGTGGAGCAAACGTTTCCGGGACATGATCTCCGCTGTTTTCATCAATCATTTGCGTCATTTCTCTATAATGACAATCATATCTCACAAGGCAACATTATCGGTCATTTAAGGCAGAAAACGAGCTGCGCGGTTTTATTCTAATTTATCATAATAACCGCCCATCGGAGCCGCTACGCTATGGCCTCGAATTGTTGATTTCCACTGAGAGCCGATCATCTTGTGGTTTGGAGGTGGCGCGCATGATAATTGGAAGTCAACAGGAAGATATTTGGGAATCATCCCGCCGACAACTGGAGCCTTCGAGTGGTCGTGTTGAACGGGGTGGGATGGCAATTTGGTCCGGTGTGAAGATGACCCGCGCCGGTCAGGTCAAAGACCTTCAGTAACATTTTATCAGAATTCAATTGCAGTGTTCAATGAGAGTGCTCATGCCGCGCGATTCAGGTTCTGCGTCGGCTCTAACATGCGGAAATAATTTCCCCTTTGCCGATGCTGGCCGGCGGTTCAGATCCCCGTCAAGACCTTTGCGTTATCGCTAGGTGTCTCAACGGTAGCTGAACGAGTAGAGCATAGTCTCCTCCCGCCGCGTGTTCATACTGCGGGTTGGTGTGATTATGTGTGTTCGACCAAGCGGAGGGGGTTAGTGGCGATGCCTATTGAAACTGAAAAGCACTGAAAGTCGCCGCGGTCTTTTTGACCGCTTCAGCCTTGCCTGTCCGGGCAGACGGCTTTGCTGGAGAAACGTCATCAGCGACTGGAGGCGCCTTCAGCCAACGGATGATCGCATCAAGGGCCGGCCGCAATTGCTTCCTGAGTTCAGCGGTCATGTCGTCTTCGATACCGCAGGCCTCTCCGATCGCAGTCCAGTCGAGGTGGCCGTTCAGGATTGGCGGCCGTTTGCGGTAAATGATCAGGCTGGTCAGGTAAGGGCGGATATTCTCCAGCACCCGCTTCGCGGATATCGGTGCAATACGCACCTCGCAAAATTCCAAAATTTTTCGCTGAAAACGACGTGATGAAAGATCGTGCCCTCGTTTCCCGGGGTGTCGGAAAACGAATATGCCAATCTCGCATTGGCTGAAGCGATCGGGATGGAGGTGCCGGAACGCGAACTTGTGGAGCAATCGGAGTTCGAGGGTATACCAAAGGAATTTGAGACGCTGTCAGATGGAAAGGTCTTGCTCGTCAGACGCTTCGATCGCGGCGCAAACGGCGAGCGCGTCCATATTGAGGATTTTGCGCAGGTATTCGGCGTCTATCCTTCGCGGAAATACGAAGGTGCCGCCTATCATGATGTTGCGGGGGCTCTGAACGTCGCTGTATCGTCGGCTGCCGCGCTTGAGTTCGTCCGCCGGCTGGCTCTCGCTGCCATCACCGGCAATGGCGACAGGCACTTGAAGAACTGGTCACTGATCTATCGCGAGGCAGGCGAGAAGCCGCAACTCGCGCCTGTCTACGACGTGCTCTCGACAATCCCTTACATCCCCGCGGATGCCATGGCTCTGTCGCTGGCCGGCGAGCGGTCCTTCAAGGCGCTGAACGTGCAGCGGTGGAAAGCCTTAGCCAATCGTGCACGGCTGCCGGAAGCGGCCGTGCTTAAAGCGGTAGTCGATACAGTTGAACAGGCGAACGGATTTTGGTGGTCGCTGCCGGAACGAAAAGTCGTTCCGGCGAAGGTCCTGGAGCGTGTCGATACGCATGTAAGGCTGATGACGCCGATACTTGGCACGTGCGCGGAGCGAAGCCCTTCTGCCGAGCGGTAGCCTCCCTGTCCTAGCTCGTTCGCCAGTCCTCCTGGCGCGTCTTGGCTCGTGCCAGTAAGTCATGAGTTTTAAAATTCTGTTGGGGCGGAAGAAGACATCATTGCGATAGCCGAGCAGCGTACCCGTATGTTCGGAGTAGATCGGGCGAAACGCTACCACGATGAACTTTTCGCGATATTTGATCTGATCGCTGCTAATCCACGCGTCGCACGCGAACGGAATGAGATCGAACCGCACGTCAGAAATCATCCCTTCAAAGCACATCTCATCGTCTATCGGGTTGAAGACGATGAGAAAATTTTCGTAGTGCGAATTCGTCATGGGCGTGAAGATTGGGCAAGTACTTCAATTTAGCGCGACGGGTGGAGTTGTCGGGTTTGGTGTGCCTTAGGTTCGAATTGGCTCAAGGCGACCAACGCAGCGGGTCTCGATGTCGTTAGTGGCCCGCCGAGAACATTATGCGCAATGTTGTCATTGGACACGGGGATCGAAAAGGTGACCGGTTAAGCGTTACCTCCCCTGAGGCGCACGCCGATGCCGCCCTGAATCATTTCACCTGCGTCCTCAAACACAATGCCGGCCGCTTCGAACGTGAAGCGTACAAGTTTCAAGTTACTTTCGCGCATTTCGCCGAGCGTTCAAAGGCCCGGATTGAGACAGCGCTTATGGCCGTACGATCAGCCAGTTCGGCTTGTGTCCAGTCCTAGAGGGCTCGAGCAGCTCGGCATTGAGCGCAATATCGCCTACTGCTGTGACGACAACTTCACCCTGATCTCGTTGGTATCGGCTGGCCTCGGCATCGGTTTTTGCCCCCCAATGGACGAGGGATTTCCCCAACCGCAATTTCGAGCTCCGAACGGTGAGGGGGGTAGATTTTTCAAGATCGGCATGGGCGCTCCATGGAACATGGAGGATCCGACAGCCTCGCGGGACGATATCCTCGACATTGCCCGTCGCTGGTGAGGCCGCCGAAGCAGGTGACGACTGAACTCATGCGTCCACGTTAGGCCGGGATATGGGATGCAACTTCGGGGACAGTCGATCCCGATTTCCACCCTCACGGCGGCGCGAGCTAAATCTCCTGCGGCTGCCCCGGGAACCGAAGTTGCATGCGCGAATGCCACAGCCGTGGCTTAGGCCAGCCATCCGATGCGGTTACGAAGGGTATTGATACGGCCGAAACGGTTTTCGACGGCCGTAGTGACAAGATCTTGAACATCTTAGCTTTTGGAGAGCATTGCATCGAAGAACATGGCCCAGCAGCATCAAGGCTAAGGTGCCCGAGATCCGCTTTGCTCGGCAAAACAGGGATCGAGCCATTGACCTCGGTAACACGCTCATAGCGATCAAATCTCAGCTGCCACCGGGGCATTGGCTGCCGCGGATCCAGGATCGATCAGGCATAAGCTACGGGACGGTTGAACGGTATATGCACAGGGGGGGGCGAATGCGTGACCATCTGACGCCATTGGGTGGGTGCGGCTGCCATACAACTGCGGCTCTCATTCTGAGTAGGAAAGCGTTTCTACGAGCCGCTGCAATGCCGGCGGTAGTGAACCGGCGTCGGTAATGTGCGCCTTGAGCCCGCTTTTGTCAGAATGACCGTCTTGATACCAGTGGATCAATCCGACTGCCACGTCCTGAGCCGCCTTGTCATTGATATCTACCGAATTTTCCACGCACCATGCCTCCAGAAAGGTCTGCAAGAGAGCTAGGTCTTCAGGCGCAAGGAACTGGCTGGACGTCACAGTTGAGTGCATGGTGAACCCTTTCCGTCTTGGACAGGAAATCATTTTGATCGATCGCGATGCAGGGTCCGGCAGCGCATGATTGACCCAATATCGTTTAAACCTTGCGCTAAGCTTGGAAACGATATCATCGGTAGCGATAAGAGTTCTTCTCAATACCTACTGCGATCCAGATT
This sequence comes from Hyphomicrobiales bacterium, assembly GCA_900468065.1. Classification (GTDB taxonomy): domain Bacteria; phylum Pseudomonadota; class Alphaproteobacteria; order Rhizobiales; family Rhizobiaceae; genus Pararhizobium. The sequence continues at coordinate 34,162 of UBTA01000109.1, forward strand.
AGATGGCCTCAGGAGGGCGTGCATCATGGACAGCATCAAGAGCGAGAAGAGCCGCATTCCTTCCGCCTTGCGAGAGTTTCTCGGTAGTCTTGCGCTTCAACATCCCTGAAGAATGGTGCGTCAGGCGCCAACGGGCAACAGCCGTTTCCACATCCTCAAGGCGAGCACGAAAGAACTCTTCGCGATAGTTTTGAGCGTTGATGCGTATTGGGTCGAACTCCCGATGTAGTGCCCTGTCTAGCGCTGGCGCATCGTCACTGTAGATGATGGCGTGAATGTCAAAGACAAACGGCACGCTGGCGTCGCCGAGTTCCCGAACTCGGTCAGCGGGATCCAGCCGAGGCGTTACGACACGTTTGCGCTGATCTCGCTGGTATCGGGCGGCCTCTGCATCGGCTTTGCACCGCGATGGACACGGGATTTCCCAACCGCAATTTCGAACTTCGAAATGTGAGGGGGGGATTCAAGATCGGCACGGGGGTTGCGTGGAATATTGAGGATTGGATTCGACAACCTCGCGGGACGATATCATCGACATTGCGCGCTCGCTGGTCAGGCCGTCGAAGCAAGTGCCAACTGATGTCATGCATCCTCGTTAGTCGGGATGGAATGCAACTTCGCGAGCAGCCGGTCCCAATTTCCGCCGTGCCGGCGGCGCTGTGCTAAATCTCCTGCGGCTGCCCTGGGAACCGAAGTTGCATGCGCGAATTCCCAAACCGTGGCTTTGCCACCGCTATGCTCGGTCCTCCGATATGTTCATTGTGAGTTGGCCGGCGTCGTGCCGTCCGGGGTTTGCCACTGGGGAAAATGGGCCTCATTGTCCTTCGATCGGGATACAAAGCCTGCGGATTTGGTCGGTGACGAGGCGTCCAAGGATTTACGTTGGGCGAGGTCTTCATAAATCCGAAAAGTTCGTATTGGTGTGCGCCATTCTGACTTTGCGCATGCCCTTCCAGAGCGTCCAGACGCCTGCAAAAAACACCAGCGGTTCGTCCTCACTGTCGGAAAACCAGGCTTTCGTCACACGCCGCCTTCGATTTTGCTAGCCGGATCCGGTTCAGCAAAGAATGCGAAGCGAATGACGCCTTTGCTGGTAAGGCCACGCCAGCGGCGTCAATTTGGGGAGCTCACATTGCGGAGACTGGTGATGCCGGGATCGTAGTTGTTCACATAAGCGGCTGCGACTGCATTCCCCAAGGCGCCTTATTGTCACACGTCCACATACAGCGTGCCGATGTCTGTCGGCAATCGCCACGTTGGAAAATTGGTCCGATACCGCGTTAAGCTATTGGGTTGCTGATCCTCAGCCATCAGGCGGTTGATCTCAGTTTGCAGGGTCAAAGGGCTGTTCAGCTTCAATTCCCGTGGTCTTCTGTGTTGTCGCGGTGTCTCGGGCGCGTGCGGACATATCCCCGCACGACGAGCGGCCGATCGTTCGCTGACCAAGGCACGGTAACGCATTGCGACTTCCGGCATCGTTAGGTGTACGCAAATCCAATCTTCGATCCAAGCGTGAAACCTATGTGTTGATCTCCACTGAGAACTGACCCCAATCCTGTGCTACCGGGTCCAGTGGAAATCAACACTCTTGGGTCGCAGGATCGTGTCCCGGGAGGTG
>UBTA01000197.1 GCA_900468065.1 Hyphomicrobiales bacterium
CATGCCTCGGAATTTGCAGTTGATCCGCTTGGCGCAATAGGAGGATTTGAAATGGCCAGCAGCGCATTAAAGGCACTACTTGCAGTCCTGGCGGTAGCCGGGTTCCAGAACAGGGACAAGATCGGCGAACTTCTAAGAGTCTTCAACAGCCGCAAGGCGACGGAACTCCCCGCCAGCAATCGGGCGGGCTGGGCGGCCTGCTTGGCGGCCTGACCGGTGGTGGCGAGGGCGGTCTGGGAGGTCTTGGCGGGCTTCTAGATGGCGCATCAACCGGCGGCGTTCTCGGAGGTGGTCTCGGCGACCTCCTGAAACAGTTCCAGCAGAACGGTCACGGTGAAAAGGCCAAGTCGTGGGTCGAAACCGGGCCGAATGCAGAAATCAACGACACAGAGTTATCGGAGGCTCTCGGACGAAGTCCTCGCCGGATCTATCGGCAAGAACGGGTTTGTCGCCCCACGAAATCTTGAGCCGCCTGAGCCGCGATCTGCCCAAGGCTGTCGATGGGCTGACACCGCATGGTCAAATCGCTTCTGAACGTGAGGATGAGGTGTCCGAACATGGCGGTCGGCAATCAGTGCCGACTATCAAGCCTCAAATCGTTTGAAGCATTCAACTGCCGTCTGAAAAGGTCGCCTTTGAGGCGACCTTTTTTCGGCGACCCATCTGAACACTTTGTTATCGCCAATCTCGCGCAACATCTTGGGCACTCTCGCCGTAGTGTCTGGAATAGAACACACTCCGTTACGGAAGGTCCACCGGCGCGGAGTGTCGGTGTCCGGATACGATGACGATTGAAATAGGACGCCAACAATCGTGCACAGCTAGGGCCAGCATTAAGCCGTCCATCGACCCGAGCGTGCCTCGAAATCGTCACGTGGCGACGTTCAAATATCACGGAAGGGTCCCTCTTCCTCGCGCGGCGCATCGCTGACAGCTTGAAGGTGGTGATTCATGCATGACCCACTCCGTTTCTATCGCTTGATCGCCTCATCAATACTGATTTCCGCCAAGACCGTCCCGAGGTGATCGGTTATGTCTATTCCCTTCAGCGAGGTAGGATGGCCCTTCGTCAATTCCTCCGCCAACATTTCGGACAAGCTCGCTCTGGTATCCTTTCGGCTGCATGAAGGTGTTCAAAGTGGAAGAAATAATGGGGCACGACATCTCCATTTAAGAAAGAGACCCTTCTGGAGCGGGTCAGTCGCCTGATACGCTGGTCTGTGAATTAACGGGTGTGTGACGTCCAGCGCTCAGCAACTGGCCAATGAGCCGATTGTTCCTGACTGATTGCTTTGCTACTTGATCGGGGCCAAGGAACAAAGTTGCGGCCCTAACCTCTGGTCCATGGCGCTGTGGCCAAAAAAGACACCGCGATAGCGAGGTCAAGCATTCAGGCTCGTGCGTTGATATACGAGAGGGGATAAACGCACCGCGGGGATGTTACCAGATATTTGTGACGGCACCCAGAGAAGGAGCGACTGACGGCCGGATGGACAAGATTACAGGTGCTGACGGCGATCGGCGACTTGCCAGACAACAACTGGTATGAGGGTAGCGTCGAAGACGGAGTTGCCCGTCGTATCATCAATTTCCTGAGGTATAGAATGACGCTGAAGATGCGCCCGGGTCTGCCTCCGTTTCTCCGGGACGAGAACGGACACATTCCAATGACAGACGAGACCGCCAACTGGCTGGTCGTTATCACACGCGAAGCGCTGGAAGGCATAGCGCAGCCACCTGACCGGTCCGTTGAACGGTTGCACCAGTATCTCGATACTTTCGCCGCTGTGGCGACCTATAAACTCGAACACGGCCGCGCAGGCGCTGAAGAAACAATCTGGGTTCAGAAAGAGGACGTAGCCGAATATAAAGCAGCGATCAGCGGGTTGAGAGACCGTCGTCCACCAAGCGAAATCTAAGCGACGTGACTTCCCCAGCAAAGCGATTGGATAGCAACGATTGACCGTGCTGCGAGGCCCGGACCTACCCGTCGGCAGGAGGCCAGTCGTTGGATGGCTCCTGAGCCGCGACGGCACGGTCTTCCGCTGGGTCTGGGTCACGATCCAACGCGACACGTAGCCGTGCAAGTTCCTCGTCAATGGTCGCGAAAATATCAGTCTGC
>UBTA01000127.1 GCA_900468065.1 Hyphomicrobiales bacterium
CGCACTGCGGCCGCAGTGCTGCGACCAGCCCCGCATAAAGCGGATCGCGCAGGAAACTGCCGTCGAGGATCACCCGTCCGGTACTGCCCAGCGCATCAAGGCACTCGACCGTCAAAAGCGCAGTATAGAGAACGGCCAACGCCTTGCGCTCGGCCGTATCGGCAGGCCGGGGTCCAGCGATATGCCCCTTGCCGGCACTGCCGGGAAATAGGCCATCGTCATCGCCAAAGGACGGCAGCGCCATGGTGCCCCGGGCTATCATTCGGCTGACAAGCGTGGCATCGGCATTGAGATGCTCATGGTCACGTCCGGCGACATGGGTGAACTCGCGCCCACCCATGGTCAGCGCACCGCCTACCGGCATGCCGTTGACATCGCTGTTGCAGGTCATGCCCCGGTGTTCGTCCAGCCGGTTAAGCGGCGTCTTGCCGCTCAGCGCAACAATCCATGTGCCAGTGGAAACCACGGTTGCATCATCAAAGCCTGCCGCCTGATAGCGGTAGAAATTGGCACTACTGTCATGAATGCCCGCGAGAACCTGCACGTCCGACGGTAGGCCATATCGCTGCACCAGCACGGGCCGGATCGTGCCGACTGTCTCCCACGCTTTCGCAAAAGGCGGCAGCAGGTTTTGCCAGCCCTGGGAGCCGACAATCGGAGACCAATGCCGCTCCGCAACATTCCACAGATGCGACTGCGCACCCAGGACGGTCGCCTCCGACACCGCCACGCCAGACAGCCGCCAGGCCCAGTATTGCGGCACGCCGAGAAACCAGCGCGCACGGGAAAAAGCATCAGGCTCCGCCTGCTGCATCCAGAACATCTGGCGGGCATGATGGGTCGCCCCATGCATCATGGCGCTGCCCCGGTCGAAGAACGAGCCGGACACAGCCGAATAAAGCATACCGATATCGTCCGGCAGAGGCTGCTCGTAATCGATCATCGGCAAGGCGGTGCCGTCGCCAGCGTCTGGATCTGGCCCAACGAGAACACCACCGGAGCCATGGCCCGATGACACGAAGGTCGATAGCGGGTGGCGTTTCGTCAGACCTGCGAGATTGTCGAATACCCAGTCACCGAGCGCATCGAGATCATGATGCCGCCACGGCCCGTCCTCGATCACCGGATTGGGAACCGACAACGTTTCGAGGATGGCACCGGATGCCGTGACGGCGTTGAGCTTCACATTGGTCTTGCCGACATCAAGGACCGCGACAGTCGCCTGCTGCTCCTCACCCCTTCGATCGTTCCACTGCCCGTCCGCCATGTCCGTATCCCGCACTTGCTTGCCGTGTGGCTGTTCGCGCCGGTGCGGGAACAGTCGTAGTCGTCAGATCAGACCGTATTGCCGCGCCTTGTTGCGCAGGAAAGGCAGGCCATTGCCCATCACCTCGGCCTCGTCCTTGGCCACTGGGCGCCAGACAGCGAGCCCGTAGGCCACCTGCGGCGGCATATTGATGAAACTTTCCATCGCAAGGCCGCCCTTGAAACCGATGGCGGCAAGTGCTGCATAGATTTCGTCCCATGGCACGTTGCCATAGCCCGGCGTCCCCCTGTCGCTTTCAGAGAGGTGGATGTACTTGAGGTGGTCTCGGGCGTCGAGAATGCCGTTGGCGGCACCCTTCTCCTCGATGTTCATGTGATAGGTATCGAGATGCACGAAGACATTGTCGGCGCCGACGCGCTCGATCATGTCAACGGCCTGCTTCGCCGTGTTGATCAGATGGTTCTCGTAGCGGTTGACCGCCTCGACACCGAGCTGGATGCCACGGGTCTTCGCGTGCTTCGCCGCCGCCTGCAGCGCACGGGCAATGTTGTCATATTCCTCTTCGGTCGGCGGAACCCCGGTACGCTCGCCGATGCCGCCGAAGATGACGCCGGATAAGGCTTCGGCCCCCATATCCGCCGTCTTGTCGATCGCCACCTTCAGATGCGCGACCGCCTCTTCCGGATGCACCGAAGCCCAGGCATGTTCCGGCAGGCCGAGTGAGCAGACCGAGCGCAGCTTGTGTTTTTCCAAAAGCTTCCGGCTATGCCCGGCATCCACCGCCGGGGCGTCGAGAAGCGCGATCTCGATGAAATCCATCTTGTAATTGACTGCGGCGGCAATCGCCTTCTCCGCCCCTGCATGGTCCCATTTCATGGTCCACATGCTGGTATGAACGCCAAAACCTTCCATGGTTTTATCCTTTTTTTCGCTTGAGAGATTTGAAGTGGCCTGCGGCAAAACGCAGGATCATCACCGTGATGAGCAGGATGCCCCAGACGGCTGTGGCCAGATGCTGGTTGGCGCCGAGGATGTTGAGGCCGGAAGACAGGAGCTGCAGCACCACCAGCGCGACGGCCACTGGAATGACCCGACCGAAGCCGCCGAACGGATTGACGCCGCCGAGGAAGCAGGCAAGCACCGTGATCAGGAGATAGGATTCGCCGTGGCCGACGCGCACCGAGTTGAAGCGGGCCAGCATGATGATGCCGGCAATCGCACACATCGCACCCGAGAGCGTATAGACCAGCACCAGCACCTTGCGCGTATTGACGCCGGAATAGCGCGCCGCCTCGATATTCGAGCCGATCATGTAGGTGTTGAAGCCGAGCTTCATGCGCGTCAAGAGCACATGCCAGATCAGCACGCAGCCGATGAAGACGAGAAGCGGGATGGGAAATCCGAGGATGCTGCCGTGGCCGAGCGGCTGCAGGAACGCCGGGAAACCCGACACATCGCCGCCGCGCGTCAGAAACTCGCCAAGCCCGCGCAGAAAAATCATCATCGAAAGAGAAACAAGGATGGGGTGGGCGCGGGTATAGGCAATTACCAGCCCCATCACCACGCCGCTGAGCGCACCGACACCGACGCCGAGCAGAGCGCCGAGCAAGAAGGCAAATGGGCCGGCATCTGCGCCGCCATTTTGTTGCAGCACCCAGGCAACTGTGAGCCCGGCAATATTGGCGGTAAAGGTAATTGCGAGGTTGAGCCCACCGGTCAGCACCGGCAAGAGCATGGCAAGCGTCAAAAGCCCGAGTTCCGGCAGCTGGAAGGCCACGGAGCCGAAGGTCGCCCGGCTGAAAAACTGCGGCGAGGCAAGGCTGAAGACCACCAGCACGGCGATCAGCGCAAATCCCGGCCCGGCCATATCCGGCCCCAGCCCCGTCCTGATACGATTGAGGATTGCGGTCATTTGCGGCCCTCCACCTGGCGCATGAACGGCAGCAGTTTTTCAATGCTGGTATTGGACAGGGTAATAGCGACGAGGATAATGGCGCCGACAATCATCTTGAAGGCATAGGGCGAAACACCCGCCAAATTGAGCCCGTTCTGGGTGATCGAGATCAGCAGAACGCCGAGCACGCAGCCAAGCACAGATCCCTTGCCGCCACCGAGCCGGGCGCCGCCAAGAACCACTGCGGCCAGCACATCCAGTTCGCGGCCATAGAGCGCGTTGGGCACCACTTCCTGCGCATAATGCGCCTGGATCAGCCCGCCGATCCCCGCCATCAGGCCAAGCCAGCCGAAGGCGATGAACTGCATCGCGCCGATATTGATGCCGAACCGGCGCGCCCCTTCCGGATTGTCACCGAAGGCATAGAGCTGCCGCCCCGTCGTCGTGCGGGTTATGAACACCCAGGTGGCGACAACGCAGATCAGCATGACCAACACCGGCAGGGTGACCTCGATCCAGCTACCATCGGCCATTTCGCGTTCAAACAGGACGACACGCGAGGTCAGCCAGTCGGGCAGGTTGTAGATCGACACCCCGCGCGTGAAGAACATCAACAGGCCGAAATAGATATTGAAGGTGGCGATGGTCGCGACGATCGAGATGATCCGGAATTTGTGGATCAAAAAGGCGTTGATGGCACCAAGCAGTACGCCGAGTGCACCGGCGATCAAAAGCCCACTGATCCAGCCGCCACCGCCCATCCAGCCGAGCACGAGGGCCGCGACATACTGGACGACCGAAGCCGCGACCGCGAACGAGATGTCGATGCCGCCGGCAATCAGCACCACCAGCAGGCCCACGGCAAAAATGATGTTGACCGAACTGGTGTTGAGCAGATCGAACGCATTGCCGAGCGAGAAGAACCTGTCGGTTATGAAGGACAGGACGATGCTGATGATCGCGATAACGACAAACAGCGCAAATTCCGTCGCATGGGATTGAACGACCTTACGCATAGACGGCTGCCTCGATTTCGGCGAGCGAGCGGTCGGCCGGCAGGAACTGGTTGACGACACGCCCCTTGGCCATATGGAGAACACGGTCCGCGTTGAAGTAGACTTCCGGCACCTCGTCAGAGATCAGGATGATCGCCAGGCCGGTCTGAGCGAGCTTCGCGACGATATCGAAGATGCCCGCTCGCGCCCCGACATCGACGCCGACGGTCGGGGCATCGAGAATGAGCAGTTTCGGATCGGTCGCCAACCATTTGGCGATGGCAATTCGCTGCTGATTGCCTCCCGACAGCGTCGAGATCGCATCCTCCTGCTTCCCGACCTTGACGCCGAGATCAGCGATCCATTGTGCGACGAGATCGCGCTTTCGGCCGTCGGACAAAAGTCCGCTAGCCGCGATCTTGTCGAGCGAGGCGATCACCAGATTATCGGCGATCGATTGCGGCTGGATCAGTCCAAGCGATAGCCGGTCCTCGGAGAGGTAGGCGATGCCGGCCGCGATGGCGTCGCGGTTGGACGCAAAATGGACAGGCTTTCCTTCCAGTTTGACGGTGCCCGACCACGGTTTCAACATGCCGAACAGCGACAGCGCCAGTTCAGTCCGCCCTGCCCCCAACAATCCCGTAATACCAAGAGTTTCCCCCCGCCGCACGGTAAAGGAAATATCCACGAACTGGCCGGGCCGGCACAGTCCCTCAACCTCCAGCACCACCGGATTGGCACTGACGTCGCGGGCGCGAACGGTCTGGTCGAAGGTCTTGCCGGTCATCAGTTCGGTAATGCGCGACTGGGTCATGCCTTCAGTCGAATAGACGCCGACCAGCGCACCATCGCGCAGCACTGTCAGTCGGCTGGAAATCTCCAGCACCTCGGCCAGCCGATGGCTGACAAAAACCACGGCGACGCCGGAGGCAGACAGCGTACGAACGATATCGAGAAGACGGTCGGTCTCCGATTGGGTCAGTGATGCGGTCGGCTCGTCCATGAAAACAAGCTTTGCCTCGCCAACCAGAGCACGGGCGATCGCCACGATCTGGCGCTGGGCGATGGCATAATCCTTCAGTGGTCGGTCGACATCAAGCGTCACGCCCAACCGCGCCAGGGCCTTGACTGCCTTCTCGCGCATGCCGTTGTAATTGACGAAACGCGGCCAGCGGCCGAGCAGCGTCTGGAACGTAATATTCTCGGCAACCGTCATTTCCGGAAACAGCGCCAGATCCTGCCAGATCACCTGAATGCCGGAATTCTGAGCCGTAACCGGCGACATGTGCGAGTAGGTCTGGCCGTCGAACTCGATCACCGCGCCATCCTGCGGACGGTAGACGCCGGTGATAATCTTGATCAGCGTGCTCTTGCCCGAGCCGTTCTCCCCCGCCAGGCAATGCACGTCGCCCGGCAGAACGTCGAAGCTGACATGCTTCAGGGCTTTGACGCCACCGAACGTCATATTGATGTTGCGCAGGGACAGAAGCGGCTTTTGGCCACCCTTAGCGCTCTCGCGTCCAGTCATCGTTTCAACCTGTGAATGCAATATTGCGGAACTTCCGGGCACCGCCGAGCCGGCCGAAGCCAGCCCAGCAGCCCGGGAGAACTTGCGCAGGAAAACTTACAGGCCCATGCCTGCAAGCTCGTCCACGGTATCCTTGTTGATCGGCAGCAACTGATCGACGATGATGTCGTTGCCAACCGGCTTGATCACGCCGAGACCCGGAATATCGTCGCCGTCCTTGACACTTTCGCCCTTGATCAGGCGATCAGCCATGGTGACGAAAACCTCGCCGGCCTGTTTCGGATTCCACATGAAGCCGCCGGAAATCGCACCGGACTTGATCAGTTTCTGGCCCTGGCCGGGCGAGAATGGTCCGAGCACGAAGATTTCACCGGTCTTGCGGCGTTCTTCCACAGCACGGCCAGCCCCGATCGGACCCTGGCTACCGAAGGCAAGGAAGCCCTTCAGATCCGGATGGGCGGAGATCAGGTCGAGCGCGGTCGACCGACTCTTGTCGACATCTTCGGCCACGCCATAGCGTTCGCCAACCAGCTTCATGTCGGGATAGTTGGCCTTGAGATAGGCGATCGCCGCATCGGCCCAGGCATTGTGAAGCGGAACAGTGAGCGAGCCGACGAACACGGCGTATTCGCCCTTGCCGCCCGTCTTCTCGGCGAGAAGCTTTGCATGAGCCTCACCGAAACCGGTCGACGACGCCAGCTCAAAATTCCAGTCGGCACCTTTCTGACTTGGCGATTCATGGGTAATGACGAAAATGCCGGCTTCCTTGGCCTTGGCAAGAACCGGCTCCAGCACTTTGGCATCGTTCGGGACGACGCCGATGACCTTGACCCCTTGCGCGATCAGGTCCTCGATCGCGCGCACCTGCAGCGCCGGATCGGCGCTGGTCGGTCCGACCATGAAAGCATCGAGTCCGAGCTTGGCGCCCTGCTCTTTGATCCCGGCGTCCATGGCATTGAACCACGGAATACCGCCGATCTTGACGACGACGCCAACCTTGTCTGCTGCCAGTGCCGCAAACGAGACACCAAGCGACAGCGATGCAGCAAGTACTGCAATCACAAACTTTTTCATGCTCTTCCTCCTCCAAAACGTTTCCGCGCAGGCTACAGGACCCGGCCGTAGAAATGGCGGTCGCTGTCAGTTCCTCAGGTCGGCGCGGGAAAGCGCATCCTCCATGTTACCGCCTCCTCAAGCGGACCTCGTTGCACAATCGATATTTCTTTTTTGCACAATCGATGGTGCAAATAATATGTTTTGGATTTAAACTTTCGTCAAGAGGAAATTGGCACTAAGGAAACGAAGGGAGGAACGAATGAAGCAGCAGGGAAAAAAGAAGGCGACGATCTACGATCTTTCGGTCCTGTCCGGTAGTTCGGCCTCGACTGTCAGCGCCGTTCTGAATGGGACTTGGCGCAAGCGGCGGATTAAGGAAAGCACAGCCGAGCTCATCCAGAACCTTGCCGAGCAGCACCAATACACCGCCAACCTCCAGGCGCGGGGCTTGCGCAATTCCCGCTCCGGCCTTGTCGGCCTGCTTCTGCCCGTCCATGACAACCGTTATTTCTCGTCGATGGCCCAGACCTTCGAGGCGCAGGTGCGTAGCCACGGCAAATGCCCCGTCGTCGTCAGCGCCTCGCGCGATCCGCAGGAAGAACTGGCAACGGTCGCAACGCTGATCTCCTACTCGATCGACGAGCTGTTCATCGCCGGCGCCACCGATCCCGACAGCGTCCACACCCTGTGCGAAGCCGCGGGCATTCGCCATATCAATATCGACCTTCCCGGTACCAAGGCTCCATCGGTGATCAGCGACAACTATCAGGGTGCCCGGATGCTGACGCAGGCAATCATCAAGCGGTTCGATGATTCCGCTGCTCCGCTAAGGCCGGAAGAGCTTTTCCTGTTCGGCGGGCGCAACGACCATGCCAGCCGCGAACGCATAAAGGGTTTTCGCGATATCAAGACCGAGATGCTCGGCCAGAACAGCGTAGCGTGCATCCAGCCCACCGGCTATTCGCCGAACATGACCCAAAAAGCCTTCGAGGCTTTTTACGAGCGCGAGGGAAAGCTACCGCGCGGGCTGTTCATCAACTCTTCGATCAACTTTGAAGGCCTGCTGCGCTTCATGGCACAGCATCCGCACGAGACCTTCGCCGACCTCGTCGTCGGTTGTTATGACTACGATCCCTTCGGCTCCTTCCTGCCCTTCCCGGTGATCATGATCCGCCAGGATAGCGAAAGCATGCTCGCCAAGGCCTTTGAACTGATCGAAGAAGCCCGTCCGGCCGTCAAGATCCACCTGATCCAACCCGAACTGGTCCACCCCCGTACCGCCCTCAAGGGCCCGCTCGATTCAATCCGCGACATCGACGCCTGACCGGCCTGCGCCGTGGGTATGCCTTTCTCCAGCACCAGAGATTGCAGGCAACAAAGCGGGTAAAGGAAGCGACGGGTTTGTGGTGGACCACCTGAGCCGACCTTGCCAGCCGTGCGAAGGGCCGCCATCGACGCATTTACTCTACCAACAGCACAGATCCGATGCCCGCATTGTCGACCTCACGTCCACCACGAAAATTCTAATTTGCCAAAGTAGATGGGATGATTGCCTTTGGCACACTGCGATGCCGTTTCAGGAGTGCCGCATCCCGCCGTCGCGGGAGCAGTACGTAGTTGATGGTTAGGGTCGAAACATACGATCGTAAGCGCCAGCTAGGTTCGGATTGACGGCCGGCTGCACGTCGGAATCCGCACATCAGGGAAGGGGAAAGCTTCGCGAAGAACGACTGCATGACGGCGCCTTTTCGCAAGGTCGGGCTGTTACCTCCGCAACCTTATGGCGCGCAAGATACCGTTGACAACTTCATCCTGGAGCGGGCCTTGCTTCTCGACATTGAAGTGATTGACATGCTGGTCACCCGAAAGGTCACGGTTGTCGAGCCGACCTCTGAAACCCTTGCCTTTCGTCAATGCTGCTCCCCAGCTATGGCTGGAGAAATAAAAATTCACGACGCGTGTGATGTTTGCTGGCAAGGGGCTAGGGCTCGTCGCAGCAAACGATGCCATGTAATCCACCCGGATACCGCGCTTTTCCAACTCCTGCGCCAAGGAGATTATGGCATTTGCTCCGAGCGAATGCCCGACGAGAATAACGGGCGACGGCCCAAATTTCCGCCGGTTAGCGACGATTTTGTTCAAGGCTGACCGCCAAGCCATAAAGCTATCGACATGCGCATCGACGCCCGCCACACGCAGCTTCCTGCCAATTTCATCAAGGCCTGTTGAAAAAATATTTGCCAATCCGCGCAGCAGATACACTTGCGCGTGCCCGCTACGCCCGCCCTTGCCCGCTGCAAAAGTCGAGTTCACATGCAAACCGGTGAAGGCGATGGCCAGAATTGAACCCAAAAAAGAACGGCGGCTTGGAGAACTTTCGAGAGGATTTTTAGATTTTTTCATCGCGTTACCAAGGTTTGGGAATGATCCGGCCAGTGTCTCTGGCATATTCGTCGTACGATGCTCCAAACGCCTCTCGCATCATCGCCTCCTCATGGCGAATGCGAGAGAAATAGAGTATTGCAACGCCGACAAGACCGGCCGACCCCGCAATACCATTTGGTAAGAGGCAAAGCTGAGCGATCGCCCACAACCAAAAAGACAAATACATTGGGTGTCTGACGTAACGGTAAAGGCCGTCGGTCACGAGCCTGTGTTCCTTGCGAATTTCCAAAGTCACCGACCAATATTTTCCAAGTTGTCGGTGACTGGCATAAAACAGGCAAAGAAATGCCAGTTCGATCAGAACCCCCAACCAACCCAGCCAAGGTTGAAACGTGTAGTCGGCAAAGGCTGGAAAGCCTGTCGCCACAAAAATGATCGGCACGAGTGACAGTCCAGCGGCGGCGATAGCCAACGCCAAGCGATCTTGGACCGTTTTGGCGCTCGTTGCCACCCGCATCTTGCGAGCGCGGCTCTGATGCGGCACGCGGATAATAACCCACGCGACGAGACCAACGGCCCATACTAGTTCAGCAAGCGCCGGTGTCATGCTAATGGTGCCTCTTTCGCTGGAAGCCCGCCAACAATGCGGTCTTCCACTCTCACTGACAGGAACGTCGGACCGCAACAGATCTGAAAGAAATCATACCAATACAGCTTCGTATTCGCGCATATATATTGGTAGTGCACACGAAAGAAGTTTCTTTTTATGCGCGCGTACGTATCAGGCTGCAGCATATCCCTTACTTTTATGGTTCGAACGATGGGAACAGCCTGATCGGCCTTGGGTTCAAACCCCATTTCCGCAACTGGATCAGTCTTGTAAAAATTGATGGCGTCCGTCAAACACTGAATTTCCACCCACGCCAACTTGTCATTATTGATGAGCTGCTCGACGGATTTTCGGAAATTCTCACCAGCGGGATGATAGCCTGCTTTGAGTGCCGTGGATCCCAAGGTGAGAAGAACCACTTTCCGCGCGGACCCTGCAAATTCCTTGTCGATTGAAAGGCACCGTGCGGCGACATCGATCATCAGCAGGCCACCCGTGCTGTGGCCGATCAAGATGACCTCATCGTAGCGTTCAGCTGTCGTTCTCGCCACGACGGTCTCGGCAAAGCGCTGCAATATTGCCTCGGCGTCCGCCCGCCTGCCCCGGATGAAATCAAGCGAAAACGACCATAAATCCATCAGATGATTTGTCGACAATCGCTCTCCCATCGCCGATAGGGCCAGAGCAAAAATCAACAAGCCCACCAGCCCACTTGCTGGACCGAACCATTGGAACGTGAGCAACGAGACAATGCCAGCGAAAATGGCAAACATTGTCAGCACGAGAAATGGATAGATGAAATATAGACCAAACCGCCAGGCCTTTCTAAAGAACTGGAATGCTACGCCCGAAATCAGAAAATCTGCAAAGGCGCGGAGATAATAAAATAATCTCATGGGCATCGGGCGCGCGAAATCGCGAAGCACTATCTTATCCAAACAAAGGAAATTGAAATCAGTGCTTGTTGACCAGTTTTCCTCGGCTGCGAGTGTTGAGATTGTTACGACACCCACCTCATTATCTTGCAATGCCTCGACACGTGAAACTTCCGAGCGATAGCCCCAAAGCGCATCGAAGCGAGAAACCTGTTTGAAAAGCCGGCTGAAAAACACCTTCGGCGTTTTTGGTTCATAGCCACCAATGAAGAATACGGCACGTTTCAAGACAAGCTGCTGCATTTCAGAACCGTAATTTGCCTTCTTGGCATCGTCAAGGACAGGTGGTGAGGCGGCCACGTTCTTCTTTTCGAAACCGTCACGACAGGGTGAGGATTGCGAGGCCCTGTTTGTTTGTTGGGTGAGGTAGCAAGGCTTGTCGACAAAGACGTCTAAGCACTCAACGCCCGACACCGCACGACTGAGATAAAGCCTCGAGTACCGGCATCGGTCTGCAGTTATTAACAAGACTGAAGCTGGGGGTCTAGAATGGATACCGGCTTTCGGCCCGGTAGTATCGGCCGAGATCAACCTCCGGTTATAGCCCTCCATTGGCGTTCGAACTTACGGCGCCGGTGGTTTGATTTCGGTGCTGCCTTCACAAAGCCGCCTTTCGTTTAGAAGCTTCCTGATCAAAACCGGGTCGGGTCCGGTTTCCGAAACGGGTGAACGCAGCCTCACCCGGAATGTGGCCTTGAGAATAGGTAACAGAATCGTTCGATCAAGCCCTGCTGGTACGCTTATCGATCGGCGTGAGGCGCCAATCCGTTTATGGTTTCACAAATAAGCGCCCTACATTCAACGCCAAGGTCACTGCACGAACAATCATAAGGACCATCATCGCGATCCACAATCCATGATTGCTCCAGATTTGCTGCAATAGAAATCCCGTAACCAGGAAGATAACGGTCGAAATGAACATGCTATTGCGCAATTCCCGGGTAAACATTGCCCCAATGAATACTCCGTCGAGCATGTAGCCGGTCACGGAGACAAGCGGCAAGACGACGAGGTAAGGAAGGAAAGCGACGGCAACCGCACGCACATCCTCCTGGTTGGTGAGAAGCGCAATGATCGATGGACCGGCGAGCGCATAACAAAGTGAAAACAGAAGCGCAACCAGGCCTGACCACAAGAAAGCCGCTTTGATCACGCGGGCAAGCGCCTCCTTGCGCCGTGCGCCGATGACGGAACCTACAAGTGTTTCGGTGGCGTGGGCGAATCCATCTAGCCCGTAGGAGGTGATGCCGTGGAGATTGAGAAGGATTGCATTGGCAGCCAGAATTGCATCACCTTCTGCAGCACCACTGCGGGCAAACCAACCGAAGCAGATCAGCAGGAACAGGCTGCGCAGAAAAATGTCGCGGTTGACTATAATCAATCGCTGGAACGCCGGTCTGTCCAACAGATCCTTTAGTGCCAGCGCAAGGCGCGCCCCAAAAGGTTTGACGATCACAATACCCGCTATAAAGGCGATCCACTCTGCCAGCGCGGTGCCAGCGCCGATGCCAGCGACACCCCAGTCGAAAACAAAGACCAGCGCCAGCGTTGCAACGAGATTGATGACATTCAGAGCGACCTGCAGGGCGAGCGAAATCATCACCCGCTGGCGACCCAGGAGATAACCGAGCAGGACGAAATTTCCAAGAGTAGCAGGGGCTGACCAGATGCGGGCGAACGCATAGGCCGAGGCGCTTTTATAGACCGCCTCGCTGCCGCCGAGAAATCCCAAACCAAGTTCGATAATCGGCTTTTGCAGGATGATGACGGTCGCCCCGCCGGCAGCGGCAATGAGAAGTGCTCTGAGCAGGTGCAGGCGCATTAGCACGCTATCGTTGGCGCCCCATGCCTGGGAGACCAGACCTGTCGTTGCCATCCGCAAGAAGCTAAAACTCCAGAACAGGAAATTGAACAGCACGCCGGCAAGCGCGACGCCGCCGAGATAGGAGGAGCCTGGAAGATGCCCCGCCACCATCGTATCGACCAGCGACAAGATCGGCTGGGCCAGATTGGCCAGAATGATCGGCAACGCCAGGGTCACCATCCGGCGATTCCAGTTTTCCTGTGGTTCTGCAGACGGCGAAATATTCATAATTCAAACTGCCTCGAAGGGGAGGGGTTCTGACAAGATTGAATTTTCATTCCGATCTCCCCACCGCTTGTTCATGTTAAGCTAGCCCTGCCTGCACGCCCTCATCGCGCCTACCAGTCCATGACGACTTTGCCGGAATTGCTCGAGCGCATCGCCTCGAAGCCGTCGCGGAAATCATCGATGCCGATGCGATGGGTGATGATCGGCGAGAGATCGAGGCCGCCCTGCACGAAGGCGATCATCTTGTACCAGGTCTCGAACATCTCGCGGCCATAGATGCCCTTGAGGTTGAGCATCTTGAAGATCACCTTGTTCCAGTCGATCTCGAAGCCGGTCGGCGCAATGCCGAGGATGGCGATCTTGCCGCCATTGTTCATCTTGTCGATCATGTCGCGGAAGGCAGGGGCAGCGCCCGACATTTCCAGCCCGACATCGAACCCTTCGGTCATGCCGATGCGCTTCATCACATCCGACAGGTTTTCCTTCGACGCATCGACGACGTAGTCGATGCCCATCTTCTCGGCCAGCGCCAGCCGCACCGGATTGATATCGGTGATGACGACTTTTCT
>UBTA01000098.1 GCA_900468065.1 Hyphomicrobiales bacterium
CTCTCCAGAAGCCAAGTAGTTAATTTATTTCGAAGTGGCGAAGACAAATAGGGTGCCGAGAGTTCGAGTCCTATCAAGGCGACTAAACTTCGACAGCACGTAATGCAGCCGAAGTGGCCCGCCGTGTTTTTTCTGCGACAGCCTGGGGCCTGACCAGGGGGCAAGGACCGTCACACGGATCCGCGGATCTTTACAGGAACACCCTTGTAGGCAGGCGTCCCGCTTCTCCTGTCATAGTCGGCAAGCGCAATGATCTGGTTCATTTCGGGGTAATATCCGGCGACCGAGCCGGGCGGGATGTCATAGGCAACAGCAGTTAATCTGGTCACGGTTTTTGCACCAGTTTCCGAAATCGCTTCGATGTCGATCAGATCGCCGTCGGCAAGACCGCGCGTTTCCAGGTCCTTGCGGTTCATGAATATCACATCGCGGCGACCGAAGACGCCTCGATAACGGTCGTCGAGGCCGTAGATGGTAGTGTTGTACTGGTCGTGGCTGCGCAAGGTGGTCAGCACGAGGGCATCGGGGTCGCGCAAGCGTGCGTCCTCATCCAGGCCAGGTGCCACGAGAAACTCGGCCTTGCCGGACGGCGTATTCCAGATGCGATCCGATGCTGCGACCGTGAGGCGGAAGCCGCCAGGCGTCTTCACGCGTCTGTTGAAATCATGGAAATCGGGAAAGACGATCTCGATCTTGTCGCGGATGAGGTCATAATCACCCGCCATCCTCTCCCAATCGATGCCGTACCGGTCACCAAGCGTTGCTTTGGCCATGCTTGCAACGATCCAGGGTTCCGAGCGCAGCTGGTCGCTTGGCGGCTTGAGAAAACCGCGCGACGCATGCACCATCGACATGGAATCCTCCACCGTGACGGATTGGCGGCCTGTCGCCTGCATGTCCAGATCCGTCCGGCCCAGAACCGGCAGGATGATCGATGTCTTAGCCAGGAGCAGATGCGAGCGATTGAGTTTGGTCGCAAGATGGACGGCAAGATCGAGCGTGCGCATGCCCGCGAAGGTCCTTTGCGGATCCGACATGGCAACCGCGAGATTGCCGCCCAGACACACAAGCGCTTTTGACCTGCCCTCGATAATGGCTTCGATCGCCTCCACGGCATTATGGCCCTTTTTCGAAGGCGGTCGAAAACCGAAGGCTTTTTCCATGCCGCCAAGAAGAGCCGCATTGGGAATTTCAGTGATCCCGACGGTCCGGTCACCCTGGTCGTTGGAATGGCCGCGCAAGGGACAGATGCCGGCACCCGGCCGGCCGATATTGCCGCGCAGCATCAGAAAATTGGCAAGTTGCTGCACACTGGCCGTGCCATGGGCATGCTGGGTGATGCCCATGCCGTAACAAAGAATGACGTTTTTTGCCTTGAGGTAGACATCTACGGCGCTATCGAGACCGGCCATCGACAGGCCTGATTTTTCGATGATTTCTGACCATTGCGTCCGGCCGATATCGGCCCGCAGCGCGTTGAGGCCGACCGTATGGGCCGCAATGAAGTCGCGATCGAGGACGCCGGGTCCGCCGGCGCCCATGTCGGCCGCGTCCCGCTCGAAAATCCGCTTCATCAGGCCCTTCAGTGCGGCCAGATCCCCGCCGGTGCGTACCTGGTGATAGGCCGACGCAATCTTCGTCGACGACATCGTTGTCATCTCGATCGGATCCTGCGGCGCTGCAAACCGCTCCAGCGCGCGCTCCTTGAGCGGATTGAAAACGATGATGGGCACGCCCCGGCGCGCCGCCTCGTGCAGTGTGGTCATCATGCGCGGATGGTTGGTGCCGGGATTATGACCAAACGAGAAGATCGCGTCGGCATGATCGAAATCCTCCAGCGTCACCGTGCCTTTGCCGACGCCGATCGACAGGGGCAGGCCGACGCTGGTAGCTTCATGGCACATGTTCGAACAGTCGGGGAAGTTATTGGTGCCATAGGCGCGCACGAACAGCTGGAACAGGAATGCCGCCTCGTTCGAGGCCCTGCCGGATGTGTAAAATTCGGCCATGTCGGGGCTGGCCAAGCTGTTCAGTTCTGAGGCGATACGGGCGAATGCGGTTTCCCATTCGATTGCGACATAACGATCGCTGGTGGGATCGTAGATCAGCGGATGGGTCAGCCGGCCCTGGTCTTCAAGCGTGTGGTCTGTCCACTGCCAGAGGTCGGTAACGGTATGAGCAGCAAAGAAATCCGGACCGACCCGCTTGGCGGTCGATTCCCAGGTGATCGCCTTGGCGCCATTCTCGCAGAATTCGAAAGAACTTGTGTGCTTCGGATCGGGCCAGGCGCAGCCGGGACAGTCGAAACCATCGGGCTGGTTGGCCTTTAAAAGTGTCGCCGCGCCCTCGGCGATGATCTGTTGGTGGGCAAGCGTTTTGGCAACGGCCTTCAGTGCGCCCCAGCCACCAGCTGGCGCCGTGTAACCTGCGATCCCATCCGGCCGCTTCTCGTTCATCGCAATTTCCCTTCACGGTATTGGATAAGTCTAGCATCGAACCCGTCGATGCGGACCTAGACCGATGTATAGGTCCGGGTAGACGTCCATTGGATGTGCCTGCAACGCCGTTGGACATACCTTGCTCAGATCAATTGGCGACGGAGCAGGATGATGGAAAATACAGGACAGAAACAGGTCGGGGTGGCAAGCGCCGCCCACAATGATGCGATCGGACACGTAGCGTTGCTGGCCATGGCCGTCGCCGGCGGCATTGCCGTCGCGAACATCTACTACAATCAGCCGATGCTCGGCCTTATCGAGACGGATTTCAGCCATCAGCCGGTCACCGGCATGGTGCCCACGGCGACGCAACTCGGCTATTCACTCGGATTGTTCCTGCTGCTGCCGCTCGGCGACCTCGTCAATCGCCGCCGCATGATCATCGGTCAGTTTCTGGTACTGGCGGTGGCGCTGGCACTCGCGGCACTTGCGCCGACCGCCTGGATGCTGGTCGTAGCCTCCGTCATCGTCGGCGCGTGTTCCACGGTCGCCCAGCAGATTGTACCGTTTGCCGCGTCTCTGGCAGCGCCAGAAAAACGCGGCGCAACGATCGGTACGGTCATGGCAGGCGTCCTGTCGGGTATCTTGTTCAGCCGCACCCTTTCGGGTTTTGTCGGCGAACATGCCGGCTGGCGGGAGATGTTCTGGATCGGGGTGCCGCTGGCGCTGCTTGCCGCAGGACTTATGTTTGCAGTCTTGCCGCGTCACCGGCCGATATCGACTTTACGCTATCATGAGGCGCTTCGGTCACTCGGTCACCTGTGGCAGCGCCATCCGGCATTGAGGGCTGCAACGATCATTCAGGCATTCCTGTTTGCGTCATTCACGGCCTTCTGGACCATCCTGGCGCTCTATCTCGCCGGGTCGAACTTCCAGCTTGGGGCCGATGTCGCGGGCCTGTTCGGTATCATCGGTGCAGTTGGCATCTTTGCAGCGCCGCTCGCAGGCCGGGTTGCCGACAAGCGGTGACCTCACTTCGTTGTCTGGCTCGGAGCTGCACTGACGATTGTAGCCTGGCTAATCTTCGGAGTCTGGGCATCGATTGCCTCCTTGGTTATCGGGGTCATCCTGCTCGATTTCGGCATACAGAGTGCGTTGATTTCCAACCAGCACATCATCTATGCGCTCGAGGCGGATGCACGCAGCCGGCTCAATACAGTGTTCATGACCGGCATGTTTCTCGGCGGCGCTGCGGGTTCGGCGATGGCGACGTTTGCTTGGGATGAGGGCGGCTGGAACGTCGTCAGCCTGCTCGGCGCGGCGCTCGGCATCGCCGCCTTCGCGGTCAAGCTCGTCCACCATCGCGGTCGTGCCGCAACCGTGATCGGGAGGTGAGGTTGTGGACATGAAACAGCTTCGGATCAGAATTGTTGGCGGGTCACTTGCCGGTCTCTTTGCAGGCATCATGCTACAGCAGGCCGGCCACGATGTTTGCATCTACGAGCGATCGAAGAACGGTCTCGCCGGTCGGGGAGCGGGCTTGGTCGGTCAAAGCGATCTGCTGCATATTCTCCGGCTGATCGGGTGCGAACATGTTGCCCGTGTTGGCGTGGTGGCAACGGAACGCATCTATCTCAATCATGACGGCAGTATCGCCCAGACCGTTAACATGCCCCAGACACAAATCTCCTGGGATGTCCTGTTTGAAACCGTGGAGTCACGTATAGCGCCCGAAACCTATTTCTTGGGCCGGGAAGTCGTCGACGTGCGAGACGGCGATAGCGGTGCAACCCTGATATTTGGTGACGGTACGCGGGAGACAGCCGATCTCGTGATCGGCGCCGATGGTCTCGGTTCCGTGGTGCGTGGTGCGGTCAATCCAAAGCACACTGAGAATCGCTATTCCGGCTATGTCGCGTGGCGCGGGTTGATCCCAGAAGCGAGCCTTCCGATGGCCGCCGCACTGCTTCTCGACCGGTTTGCCTTCCATGTCCGGCCTGGCGTCCATTCTCTGGGCTATCTTGTTCCCGGGTCGAAAGGCGAGATAAGTCGGGGCAGCCGCCGGTACAACTGGGTCTGGTACCGCAAGGTGGCGCCAAGCGACCTTGCCTTCACGTTCACCGATCTCGATCAGCGGGTGCATCCGTTTTCGCTACCGCGGGGCGGTCTGTCAAACGACCGTCTGCAGGCGTTGCGCACCGATGCCGCACAAACGCTTCCGCCGCAATTCGCGCTGGCGGTTGCTGTCGAGCCAAGCCCGTCGATACAAGGTATTTTCGACTACGAGGCACCCCGTATGGCCGGCCGATCAATCGTCATAATCGGTGACGCCGCCTTCGTCGCGCGGCCGCACACTGCGATGGGCGTGTCGAAGGCAGCCGGCGATGTCATGGCGTTGATCAACTGCCTGGCGTCCGCGGTTGACCTTCATGCCGCCCTGCAGCGGTTCGAGGTTGATCGCATCTCCGTTGGCCGGGAAATCGTTGCTTACGGCCGGCAGCTTGGTACATCGGCAATTTGAGCGCCGACCGATCGACTATCACGTTAGCGACTGACATTTCGACCCGCCGGCATTTACCATCGGGTCGTTTGCTTTAGAGAAATGTCGGATACTTCAGTGCGGGGACTTCATCAGGCTGATCGCAGCGTGGATCTGGGAAACGACGGCGGCACCTTCCCCGACTGCGGCGGCCACCCGCTTGGTCGATCCGGCCCTGACATCGCCGATGGCGAAGACATTCGGCAGGCTGGTCTCCAGCGGCAGGGGCTTGCGGGAAAAGCTGCAAAGCGCATCGAAGGATTGACCGGTAACGATAAAGCCTCTCTCATCGGTATGGACGCGGTCGCTTATCCAGCCGGCGTTCGGATCAGCGCCAATGAAGAGAAAAAGGTGATGAAGTGACAGTTGTCTTTCGCTGCCATCCAGCCGATTGCGCAGGGTGGCGGATTTTAAGCCGCCCGTGGGTTCGCCTTCGATCGCGTCCACTTCGCAATGCATGTGCAGTTCGACATTGGGGAAAGCCTTGATGCGGTCGATCAGATATTGCGACATCGTCTCTTCGAGCGCGCGCCGGACGACGAGATGCATTTTCTTGACCTGAGGCGCAAGAAAAGCGATGGCCTGGCCGGCCGAGTTGCCGCCGCCTACCAGCGCGATTTCTTCGCCGGCACAGAGTCTTGCCTCTATCGGAGAAGCCCAATAGGAGATGCCATTGCCCTCAAACCTTTCGATGTTGGCGATATTCGGACGCCGGTAGTGCGCACCGGAGGCGATGACGATCGCTCGCGACGTCACGGCCTTTCCACCTGCTAACTCCAGAGTCAGAACTCCTGCATCGCGCTCGGGCGCGATCAGGCGGTTGACCGCGACTGGCAAGACCATTTCGGCGCCGAATTTGAGCGCCTGGTTATAGGCGCGGCCGGCCAGAGCCTGGCCGGATATGCCGGTTGGGAAGCCGAGATAGTTTTCGATGCGTGAGGAAGCGCCTGCCTGTCCTCCTACTGAACGTTCGTCGATGACGATGACGTCGAGCCCTTCGGAGGCGGCATAAACGGCGGTGGCCAGGCCAGCAGGCCCGGCGCCAACGACGGCAACGTCATAAAGCCTGCCGGGCGTGAGTTCAGGCGTCATGCCCAGGCACGCTGCGGCTTCCGCATCTGTCGGGTTTTTCAGCACGGTGCCATTGGGGCAAACCATCAGCGGCAGTTCGGATGCGAGGATGCCCAAGCGTTCGATCAGAGCACGGCCTTCGCCTTCGCTGGCAGAATCGAGCACGATGTAGGGAAAGGCACTGCGGGCGAGAAACCCCTGCAATCGTGAAAGTGCGACATTGCCGGGAGCACCAATCAGAACCGAGCCCGCCCCGGCATCGATCAAACCGACACGACGCAGGATAAAGGCGCGCATGATAATCTCGCCGACATCCGCGGAGCCAATTACCAAGGCGCGAAGATGGGCTGCATCAAACGCTACTGCGGTGCAACCGTTCAAACCAGCCCGCGCACCGGCCAGTGTCGGACGGCCCGAAAGTTGATTGACTTCGCCCGACAACTGACCGGCACCATGGGTGGTGATCGGCGCCTCATGCGACAGACCTTCATGGCGAAAGACATCCATAGAGCCGTCAAGCACCAGCCAGGCAGGTGCCGCGTGATCGCCGACCTTGTAGAGGAACTCGCCGGCTTTGAAATGCCGCGGCTCGCCACTTGCAAAACGTTTGGCCGTCTCGACCTGACGAGGACTCAGCTCCGGAAACATCTGGTGCTGTCTTGCACTGAGATCCGCCATTAATTTTTCTCCTGGCCTGATACGTGTCGAAAATGGCGTTGCCGATTCGAGATGGTCTAGTAATAGCGAGGTATGGGGCCACGCTGCGGAGTCTGGTCCGGCAGCTCGACCATCGTCTCGTCGACGAAACACCATCCCCAACCTTCCGGCGGATCGTATCCTTCTATAATCGGATGCTGCGTGGCATGGAAATGTGCGGTGGCGTGGCGACCGGGGGACTGGTCGCAGCACCCGACATGGCCACATTCGCGGCATAGCCTGAGATGAAACCAGGCTTGTCC
Organism: Hyphomicrobiales bacterium; assembly: GCA_900468065.1. GTDB lineage: Bacteria > Pseudomonadota > Alphaproteobacteria > Rhizobiales > Rhizobiaceae > Pararhizobium. Next base: position 7,008 of record UBTA01000098.1, read on the forward strand.
GGTTTCAAGGCATTCCTCGCAGCCGAGCGTTTTGGGTCGAACCGTTCGGATCGTCGATGTGTGAGAGCAGCCGTGCGACATGGGTTTACTCCTCGTTGGCATGGATCAGGGCTTCAGCGCCCGTTCGAGACACTGGACCAATTGGCCGAAATTCACGGGCTTGCCGAGAAAGGCGAAAGCGCCGCCGCACAATGCCGCCGCCCTTGTTTTGCTGTCGCTATAGGACGTCATGAAGATCATCGGCGGCTTTAGCGTATCGTGTTCGTTCAGCACAGCCTGCAGCTCGAGCCCCGTGAGACCGGGCATTTTGACATCCACGAGCATGCAGTCGATTGAAGCGCGATCCTCGGCAGCAAGATACTCTTCCGCGGACGTGAACAGCCGGCTCTGATAGCCGCAGGACAAGATGAGATCGTCAAGCGCTTCGCGGATCGACCGATCATCATCGACGATGGCTATGACTGGCGTCTTGTGCAATTTCTCTGGCCTTGCCGTGTTCGATCAACAGCCGGGTTTATGCGCCTTTGAGACCGGTCCTTGTACCATACAAGGGTCTAGGTTTTTCAACTACAGACCCAGCAGCTCGGCTTTGCGGACCAGATCTGCTACCGAGCGCGCCTCCATCTTACGCATGACATTGCCGCGATGGAGCTTGACGGTGATCTCGCTGATGCCAAGATTGAAGGCGATCTGCTTGTTCATCAGTCCTTGCACGACAGCGGCCATGACTTCGTGTTCGCGACGGGTCAATGTCTTGGCCAGTTCTGTGACGGCGCCATTTGCAGCAGACTGTTGGCGCAGGTCCCGGTCTTTCTGAAAAGCTACCGCGACAGCATCGAGGATATCCTGATCCCGGAACGGTTTTGCCAGAAAATCCACCGCGCCGGCTTTCATCGCCCGCACGGTCATGGGTATGTCGCCATGCCCCGTCATGAAGATCACCGGCATCTGGTTGCCGAGTTTTTCTAGATGAAGTTGGAAGTCCAGGCCATTGGCGCCCGGCAGTCTTACGTCGAGCAGTATACAGCCCGGTCGCTTGAGATCGGAGTTGTCCAGAAGGGCCTGAGCGCTTTCGAAGGCTTGCGCTTCCGTTTGGACAGACAGGAAAAGATCAACCAGTGCCTCGCGGATCGAGGGGTCGTCGTCGACGACATAGACGACAGGCGTGTCACTGCTGGTTTTGGCGGGCCTTCTGGCATCATTCATGGATAGCCTCAATCGGTACGATCATTTCGAACAGCGCGCCGCCTTCAACGTGATTACCCGCGGTTAGGGAGCCACCCCGGGCTTCCAGCATACCGCGGCAGATGGCAAGGCCCATGCCAAGGCCGGTTTCCTTGGTAGTGCAGAACGGCTTGAACAGCTTTTCGAGAATTTCGGCCCTCAAACCGGGGCCGCTGTCACGAACGCTGACCCGCACGCCTTGGCGTTCTGCCAGGGTAATAGACACCGATATCCGGCGGAGTTCTTCCGGCGTCGCGGCCATAGCCTGAATGGCATTGGTAATCAAATTAATCAGCACCTGCTGCAACTCGACGCGAACAGCACTGACGCTAATGATACCAGGAGCCTCGCTCGTTTCGAATGTAATCCTATTCCTGGATAGCTCGCTCTCCATCAGCGCTTGTGTTTCGCTGACGAGATCGGCCAGTGAAACCGCCTCGAGAACCGGTGCGCGCTCGCTCAACATCAAGCGGGTGCTCTGAATGATGTCACTAGCCCGCTGACTATCGCGCACGATGCGCTCGGCCGAGCGCGAAACAGCCGCCAGATCCGGTGGATCGCGATCGAGCCAGCGCAACAGGGTCTGTGCATTGACGACGAGGGCGCCGAGCGGCTGGTTGAGTTCATGAGCGAGCGATGCCGACAAGGCGCCGACAGTGGCGGCGCGTGAGGCCCGCGCAAGTTCGGCTTGAGCCTCGAACAACGCCTTTTGGGCCAGTTCGCGCTCGGTGATATCGAACATGCCGACGATGATGCGGTTGAAATCGGCGCCGTCCACTGGGAACCCCACCGTCAGCAAAACCAGCTTGGTGGTGCCATCACTGGTGATGATCGTGCCCTTGCCCTCGAAATAGCTTTGGTTATCGAAGATCGCCACCATGAGATTGAGAAAGGTCTCGTCATCCTGCGCGATATGGCGTCGCATTGAGCCAGCATTCTTTGCACTGGCATTACCGAGAAGCTCCAGCGCCGCAGCATTGGCGGCGACTGTCGGTATGCGCGAAATGCAGTCGCCGATTAAGTTAGGATTGTCTCGCGCATAAGCACGTAAATCGATGACGCCCTGCGCCTTTAGGACCATCAACAACGCGCGCACCTCGGAATAATCACGCTCCCATAGGGCGACGCGGCTCTGCTCGAATATCGTCCGGTAGCGTTCCTCACTGCTTTGCAGGGCGACATTGAATTTTATCAGGTCTAAACGCGCCCGGTGGTTCCGTATAATCAGCGCACAGGTGATCAATATGGCAGCGACGGCGACCGCCAGGCGCAATGTTGCGGCCAGGTCGGCGTCTGTACCATGGGCCGCGGCATAGGAGAGTATCGACAGACCGACACAGACTACCGTTAGCAGCAGCGTTCCCTTTTCTGTCAGCGTTTCCGCCGACAGAAGCAACGTGATGACATAGAGCGTTGCGAGCGCGCTGTGAATGTCGGTGAATGTGTCGAGATAGAAGACTGTCGTTGCAAGAGTGACCGCGACCGAGAGAATACCGGTTTCGTAGCGTGCCGATAACCGTCGTTTCGGGTTCACAAGTACAAGCGATGGCATGCCGTTTCCCACCCGCATATCGATCTTGGCATCAAGCCATCCCGTTGGAAAAAACGCAATTCCAAAATCCGCTATTCGCGTGTGAACTCAATCTGATAGGCGGTAATAAAGAAAAGCCATCCCAGAGCGGCTGGGATGGCCTCGATTTGGATCGCGACATCCGCTGGTTCAGGGGGAGCGGACGCCTGTACGTCAGGGCCTGGTGCCCAGCATGTCTTCTTGGGAGGAGGCCGGAGGCATTCGATATCTAACCTCAGCCGGAGCGCTGCGAAACTATACCAAAGTGTGGGTTCGACTAGCCAAGCATTGGATATTGCGTGCGCAGACCCCGGTCTAAAAAGTCTCCAGCAACCCGCTCAACCCAATGGAGACCATCATGGACCGCACACTCGCTGAAAAACACCGCAAGTCACCGCTTGCAACACCGACAACGCTTGGCACAAACGCGACCGCCGATATATCCGGCGCACTGACGGCCCTTCTGGCCGATGTCTTCGCCCTCTACCTCAAGACCAAAAATTTCCATTGGCACATGAGCGGGCCGCACTTCCGCGACTATCACCTGATGCTCGACGAGCAGGGCGAGCAGATTTTTGCGATGACGGACGATATCGCCGAGCGGGCTCGTAAGATCGGCGGCACGACGATCCGTTCGATCGGTCATATCTCCAAGGTGCAGCGCCTGCTCGACAACGATGCTGATTTCGTGACTCCAGCCGACATGCTGGCTGAACTTCGCGAAAACAATCTCACACTAGTGTCGTTGATGAAGGAAACCCACAATCTCTGTGACGAGCACGGCGATATCGCTACTGCCAGCCTGATCGAAAACTGGGTGGACGAGGCCGAGCGCCGGGCCTGGTTCCTGTTCGAAAGCACCCGGGGCGCCGAGTAAGCATATCGGCCCGCCAACGGCCATACCGGTTGGTACGGATTTGGCCGGCTCGAGACCCGGAGACATCTCATGACCAGCGAATTTTCCCTTCCCGTCGGTAGGTTCTGCTAACCGGCACCACGTTCCTCCGGCTTTGGGCATTCCGGCTTTGGCTTCTGAAAAGAAATTTTCCCCTCATCAGCAAGGACTTGAACCGATGGTTTATAGTTACGTGACCACAAAGGACGGCGTTGAAATCTTCTACAAGGACTGGGGTCCGAATGACGCCCAACCGATCATGTTCCACCATGGCTGGCCATTGTCCTCCGACGACTGGGATGCCCAGATGCTGTTTTTCGTCAGCAAGGGCTACCGCGTCGTTGCACATGATCGCCGCGGCCATGGCCGATCGTCACAGGTGAGCGACGGCCATGACATGGATCATTACGCCGCCGATGCCTCCGCCGTGGCTGAGCACCTCGACCTGCGCAACGCGGTCCATATCGGCCATTCGACGGGCGGCGGCGAAGTGGCTCGCTACGTCGCCAAATATGGTCAGCCGCAGGGACGTGTCGTCAAGGCCATTCTCGTCAGTGCCGTTCCGCCGCTGATGGTCAAGACCGCAGGCAATCCTGATGGCACGCCGATCGAAGTCTTCGATGGTTTCCGTAACGCTCTCACCGACAATCGCTCACAGTTCTTCCTCGACGTTGCCTCTGGCCCATTCTACGGATTCAACCGCGAAGGCGCGAAGGTCTCTCAAGGCGTAATCGACAATTGGTGGCGCCAGGGCATGATGGGCAGCGCCAAAGCTCACTATGATGGCATCACGGCCTTCTCGGAGACTGACCAGACCGAAGATCTCAAAGCGATAACCGTACCGATGCTGGTCATACAGGGCGATGACGATCAGATCGTTCCCTATAAGGACGCAGTGGAAGTCCAGGCCAAGCTGCTGAAGAACAGCATTCTCAAAATCTACAAGGGCTTCCCCCACGGGATGCTGACCACCCATGCCGACGTAATCAATCCGGACCTGTTGGCATTCATTAAGACTTAGTGGGCATTGGCTGCCAGTTACGAGCATGGTAGCTGATGATCAGGCCGCCATGCTCACTTATCTCTGCGGGGCCTTGGGTGGCAACAACTCTGTTCGGGCACAAAGACACTGGTTCAAATCCGTTCAAGGCGATACGGAGTGCTCTGGGATAAAAGGCGACGGCACGGAGCCGACAGGCACCATTGCGTTAGGAAGAGGAGAGGTGAAATGTCCAGGCCAATTATCAAGACGAAACGCTATCTCGTTGGCATCGACACAATAGTCTGAACTAGCGATCTCCCAACGACGTCGGTTGCTGTCGTCCTCGAAGATTTCGAAGCGGGCCAGGCCCCGTTTTTGCAGGCCGTTCAGGACTGTGGCGAAACGGCTGGTGATATGGCTGCTCAATCCCTCAGCCTGCCACCCAGTTTTTCCATTTGACCCACCGCGGCCAATGCGACAGGACGGTCTGTATTTCTCAGAGTGGCGAGTACGACACGGCGTGGATTCTATTCTTTCGCGCAAACTGCAGGACCTCGGCATCAATCGCGCCGACATCCACAGCGTTGCCCGCCAGGCGGTCGCTCGCTAAGCGACTTTTTCCTGCCCATCCTGATTGACTACGCCCGCTCATGACGCGGGCGTTTTTGGGTCTGGCCGCCGCGAAGCGCGGTGCTGGAGATTTCTCGCCTCAGAACGGGACCATGCATTTTTCGCATGGCTGCACTGCAGCAAGGTCTATTTGATGTGCGGCGGTGTCCTAATTTTCATCGAAGCGATGCACCTCCTCCCGCAGAGCTTCGATTTCAGACAGCCCACTCCTCCCACCAGGGCGCGTTTGTCGGAACAGGGCACTCCTCGTCCCAGCAGCTGTTCGGTCTTTTTCGAAAAGCCTGCCGCACCTCTTCCCGCGGCAGTCTTTTTGGTTTTGCGGACTGGCAGATTAGAGCCCGAGAGCCAGCTGCGGTTCTTGCCCGCTTTCTTTCGTGTTGAGCGATGAAAGGGTGATCCCCAAGAGCCGCACCGGACGTTTGAACGGAAACACCGAGTCGAGCAGGGTCTCTGCGATCCCCAGGATCATGTCGATGTCCGAAACGAATCCCGACACCGTCTTGCTGCGGGTCGCCTGGCTGAAATCGGAATATTTAATTTTGACGGTGATCGTTTTCCCAGTGATGTCGTGCGCCTCGCAATAGCGCCAGACTTTCTCGGCCAGGGGTCGCAGCTCGGCTTTCGCCAGATCGAGATCATCAATGTCGTCAGTAAATGTGTCTTCCGCGCCGACGGACTTGCGGATGCGATCAGGTCTGACCCGGCGTTCATCGATGCCGCGTGCGATGCCGTAGAAATATGGACCGGACTTTCCAAAATGCTGCTGAAGGAAAGCGAGAGACTTCGACTTGAGATCAAGCCCGGTCTCGATCCCATGCTGTTTCATTCGCTCGGCGGTGGCCGGCCCAACGCCATGGAATTTCTTGACGGGGAGGGCTTCGACAAAACCCGGGCCATTCTTCGGCGTGATGACAGCCTGTCCGTTCGGCTTGTTCAGATCGCTCGCCATCTTGGCCAGGAACTTATTGTAGGAAATGCCGGCCGACGCATTGAGGCCGGTGACCGCCTTGATTTTTGCGCGAATCTCGAGTGCAATTTCGGTGGCAATCTCCATGCCTTTCAAGTTCTCGGTAACATCGAGATAGGCTTCGTCCAGCGACAACGGCTCGATCAACGGCGTGTATTCGGCAAAGATCTCGCGGATCTGCTGCGAGACCTGACGGTAAACGTCGAAGCGCGGCGGCACAAAAATCAAATCAGGGCATTTCCGCTGGGCGGTCACCGATGGCATGGCCGAATGCACGCCGAAGGCTCTTGCCTCGTAACTTGCGGCCGCCACGACGCCGCGGGCGGCCGATCCGCCGACGGCCAGCGGTCGCCCGCGAAGCTGCGGATTGTCGCGCTGCTCGACCGAGGCATAAAAGGCATCCATGTCGACATGGATGATTTTGCGCACAGATGCGCTATCATCTCTTCGGCTCACACAGTGGTCCGGCCAAGTCGGCGCACCGCTTTTGGGCTCTTGGTCATGTTGGTAGTGATTGTGGCCGATGATCACAACAACAGGCCTTCATCGTCCAAGTTCGGCTTGGGCTGGGGCGGCACGATCACCAGCATATTCGCGGGAAGCGGGCGTTGCAGATGGCGGGCCTCATCCCAGGGCGCCGTCAGCCACGCATCCACTTCTTCCGGCGTGGTGAGAATTGCCGGCATGGCCTTCTGATGAATGGGAGAGACGATTTCGTTCGGCGATGTCGTCAAAAAACCGAAGAGTTCATATTCCTGCTCGCCATCCCTGACTTTGCGCACGCCCTTCCATGGCGTCCAGAAGCCAGCAAAAAACATCAGCGGCCGATCTCCATTGCCGGCAAACCAGACGTTCGGCACCCGTCCGCCCTCAATCTTGTTGGCTGGATCCGGTTCCGCAAAGGAGGTGAACGGCACGACGCAGCGGCTGGTTGGGCCAAGCCAGCGGCGCCAGTGGGGGGAGGCCACATTGCGGATATTGGTGACGCCGGGGTCGTAATTCTTCACATAAGCCGGTGGCGACGGCATGCCCCAGGTGGCCCGCGCGATCTCCGGCTGACCGTCCTCTGCGACGCGGACAATCGGTGCCTGATAGCCCGGGTAAACGTCAAAGCTCGCTTCGTTCCAGCCGGCGCGATCCCTAAAGGCTTTCGTGAATTGGAGAACCGCGTCACGGGTGGTGGTCACGTTGTAAAGATTGCACATCGATCCTCTCCCTATTTCCACATGCTCCGCATACGCGCGCCGACATCGATACGGATCTGCTGGGCGCTTCGCTCAGACGCAGCGACCGAAACCTTAGACCAGCTCGTCATCTCGAAGAATTGCAGCAGCTTTGCCGGTATGAACCGGCTTCGTGCGGCATAAATGTGCCGGTCGCCCTGCACGTTCTGCCCATGGGTAAAAAACCGCTGGGGCGTGATCAGCGCCAAGCTGTCCCTGGCACGCGTCATAGCAACATAGAGCAGTCGGCGCTCTTCCTCGAGCTCCTGGCTTGTCCCGGCTCCAAGATCCGACGGTATGCAGCCATCGACCACATTGAGCATGAACACCGCGCGCCATTCCTGGCCTTTTGCCGAATGAATGGTCGACAGGATCAGATAGTCCTCGTCGAGTAGGGGCACGCCGGCCTGATCGCTGGTGGCATCAGGCGGATCAAGCGTCAGTTCGGTCAGGAAGCGCTCACGCGACGGATAACCGCTGGCGATCTGTTCGAGCTGCAGCAGGTCGGCCTTACGGGTGTCGGCATCCTCATGGATGCGGTCGAGATGCGGCTCGTACCAGACGCGTGCCTGCCCGATATCCGAAGGCCAACCATCTTGGTTCTTTCGCAAGCTCGCAAGCAGCTGAACGAAGGATGTCCAATCCTCACCAGTTTTGGCTGGGGGCGGGATTTCGGCAAGGGCAAGCAGTGGTTCGGGGTCTGCGGCGATTGTCTCGAGAATGTTGCCGGCCGTCTTTGGCCCGATCCCCGGCAGCATCTGCAAAAGCCGGAATCCGGCGACGCGGTCGCGCGGGTTCTGCGCAAACCGCAGCACGGCCAGCATGTCTTTGACATGGGCACTGTCGAGAAACTTCAGGCCGCCGAACTTGACGAAAGGAATGTTGCGGCGCGTGAGCTCGACCTCGAGCGGACCGCTGTGACTGGACGTGCGAAACAGCACCGCCTGGTTCTTCAGCGTCATGCCGGTCTCGCGATTGGCGAGCACCTGGTCGACGATATAGTTCGCCTGTTCGGTCTCGTCCTTGACAGTCACGAGTTTCGGCCGCTCAAGCGATTGCCGGTCGGTCCACAGGTTTTTGGTGAAGCGCTCGCGGGCCAGATCGATGACGCCATTGGCCGCGGCCAGGATCGGCTGCGTCGAGCGGTAATTGCGGTCAAGCGTGATGATGTTGGCAGCCGGGCTGAAGGAGGAGGGAAAATCGAGGATGTTGCGAACCGTCGCTGCGCGGAACGAATAGATCGACTGCGCGTCATCGCCGACCACGGTCAGCCCCCCGCCGCCGGGTTTGAGCGCCATCAGCACCGACGCCTGCAGCGTGTTGGTATCCTGGTATTCATCGACCATCACATGGTCGAACCGATTGCCGATATCGACGGCAAGTTCGGGGTCGCTGACCATCTGGGCCCAATAGAGCAGAAGATCGTCGTAATCGAGCACGTTCTGGGCCTGTTTGGCCTCGACATAGGCGGCAAACAGCTGCTTCAGCTGTTCTTCCCAGCTCGCCACCCATGGATAGTGCTGGCGCAGGATCTCGTTCAATGGCGTTTGCGAATTGACTGCACGCGAATAGATCGACAGGCACGTGCCCTTGGTGGGAAATCGGTTTTCGGTCCTGGAAAATCCGAGCTCGTGCCGGGCAAGGTTTATCAGGTCGGCACTGTCCTCGCGATCGTGGATGGTGAAGTCCAGATTCAACCCGATCTGCTCCGCATACATCCGCAGCAACCGCGCGCCGATCCCGTGAAACGTTCCGGCCCAGGCCAGCGCATCGGTCAAAATCCCGGAATTGGTGCCGAGCACCTGTTTGCAGATCCGCTCGACGCGGCGCGACATTTCTGACGCGGCCCGTCTCGAAAATGTCATCAGCAGAATTCGCCGTGGATCGGCGCCGTTAACGATCAGATGCGCGACCCGGTGCGCCAAGGTATTGGTCTTGCCCGATCCGGCACCGGCTATGATCAGCAGCGGCCCAGCCGTCTTTCCCTCCGCCAGTCCAACGCCGTGTTCCACAGCCTGCCGCTGCTGCGCGTTCAGTTTTTCCAGATAGGCAACCGTCATTCCGTGATCCCCGATAAGTGCCTGTCTGTTCTGGCCATTTTGAGTTGGATGCCTGTCGGTTGTGGGCGTGGTTCGCCATCCCCCCTTAGCCACCGCCAGAATCAGCATTGACTCATTTGGAGGATAGGAACAAATAATGAACATATCAGCCGCGAGCCCCACTGGAAAGCCCTGAACAGCATTAGAAAGATATCCGCAGCCTATGCTTAACTCCGCCGACAACCCGACCGTTGCCGATCTCCGAGAGCGTATCCAACGCCTCCAAGGGACGGCTGTGCGCAAGGGCGAGGTTCTTTCATTCGGTCTCACCCCTATCGATGACAGGCTTCCGGGCGGCGGGCTTGCTTTTGGCGCGCTGCATGAGGTGGCTGGTGGTGGCGCCGATGCCGTGCATGGCGCGGCCGCCGCTCTGTTTGTCGCCGGCATCGTCGCGCGAACCAAGGGCGACATTCTCTGGTGCCTGGCGCGACCCGACCTGTTTGCGCCTGCCTTAGCGCAGGCTGGGCTCCATCAGGATCGAGTGATCTATGTCGAGGCAGACCGGGAAGAGGACGTTCTGACGAATTTCGAAGAGGGCCTGCGTTTTGGTGGACTTGGCGCCGTCGTTGCCGAGCTGGTGCGCCTGCCCATGACCGCCTCACGACGCCTGCAACTGGCGGCCGAGGCTTCAGGAACGATTGGCATCGCGCTTCGACGATGGCGTCGCCCGACGGAGGCAGCTGATTTCGGGCAGCCGACAGCCGCCACGACACGATGGCGCATCAGCGTACTGCCTTCCGAGCCGCTGCCCGTGCCCGGCATCGGGCGGGCACGGTGGCTGGCGGAGTTGATCAGAGCAAGAGCGGGAGAAGCCGCAGAATTTGAAATAGGTGCCTGCGATGCCACGGGTCGTATCAGTCTTTCTCCCCACGCTCGCGACGGACAGGATCAGGCGCGCCGAGCCCGGAATTTCGGCTGAAACACCCGTCGTGGTCGTTGCGCGCAGTGGATCGAAACGCACCGTCGCCGCCCTCGACGCTGCGGCCTTCAAGGCCGGGGCGCGGATCGGCATGCCCGCCGCCAAAGTCCAGGCCATGATATCCGGCCTGCATCTGGTCGATGCCGACCCGAGCGGCGATGCATCGGCAATCGAGCGACTGGCGCTATGGATGCTGCGCCAGTATACACCGGTGGTGGCGATGGACAGTCCCGCTGGCATCGTCATGGATACCGAGGGCGCCGATCATCTGCGCGGCGGCGAGTTGCTAATGCTCACTGGCCTTGTCAACGCTCTCACAGGCCGCGGCCTTCAGGCCCGCGGCGCCATCGCCGACACCTGGGGAGCCGCCCATGCCATTGCCCGTACTACCCGGCGCGAGGCGATCATCGTTCCGGTTGGTGAAACGGCCAGGGCCTCCATCAATCTGCCCATTTCCAGCCTTCGACTGCCTCCTGACATCATCAGCGGCTTGACCGTGCTCGGCTTTCATACTGTCGGCGAACTTTCGGCAACGCCACGGTCACCATTGACACTGCGTTTCGGGCCGGAGGTGGGGCGCAGGCTCGACCAGATGTTCGGACGCGTGGCTGAACCGATCGACCCCATGCGGACCGCGGACGTGATCGAAGTGGTGCGTTCGTTCTCCGAGCCGATCGGTGCAGCCGAGACCATCGCCAAATATATCGGCCAGTTGGTGGTGGAACTCTGCGCCGCGCTGGAAACGCGCGGGCAGGGGGTTCGCCGCGCCGACCTGATCATCTACCGCGTCGACAACACCCTGCAGTCATTGCGTGCAGGCACGGCCAAGCCGGTGCGTGATATTCCCCACCTGACAAAGCTTCTCTGTTCCAGCATCGAAAAGATCGATCCCGGCTTCGGCATCGAAAAACTGTCCCTTGCCGCGACCATGATCGAACCGTTTGAAGAGAAGCAGTCTATCTCCTCGCTGGTCGAAGAAACCGTCGTCGACGTCACGCCCCTACTCGACAGCTTTGGAAATCGCGGCCAACGTATGTACCGGCTGGCGCCGGTCGAAAGCGACGTTCCCGAGCGCAATGTTGGACGCGTCTCCCCCGTTTCCGCAAAAATGGATCAAGCCTGGCCGACCCGCTGGCCGCGGCCGAGCCGGATTCTGAAACACCCTGAGCGGATCGAGGTGATTGCGCTCACACCCGACCATCCGCCGGCATCCATGACCTGGCGCGGCAAACGCCGGCGCATCACGCGCGGTGACGGGCCGGAACGGGTGTTTGGTGAATGGTGGGTTCGTTCATCCGAGATGGAGGCCGTCAGGGACTATTATTCCGTCGAGGACGAGGACGGAAATCGCTTCTGGGTCTACCGCTCCGGCGACGGTGTGGATCCTGCGACCGGAACGGCCAAATGGTTTTTGCACGGGATCTATGGCTGATGCGCTACGCCGAGCTTCAGGTCACCAGTCATTTCTCCTTCCTGCGCGGCGCGTCAGGCTGCGATGAGCTGTTCGCTACTGCCCAGGCACTGGGCATCGAGGCGCTTGGCATTGTCGATCGCAACAGCCTTGCCGGCATCGTGCGTGCCTGGGAGGCGGCCAAGGAAACCGGCCTCCGGCTGGTCGTTGGCTGCAGGCTCGATCTGGCGGACGGCATGTCGATACTGGTTTACCCGACGGACCGGGCGGCCTATTCGCGGCTGTGCAGGCTTCTGTCGCTCGGCAAGGAGCGGGGCGGCAAAGGCAAGTGCATCCTCGATCTGTCGGATGTGGCGCTTTATGCCGAGGGACTGCTCGGCATCCTGATCCCCGACGAGGCGGATGACGCGTGTGCCGTCCAGTTGCGCAAGGTGAAGGAGTTGTTTGGCGACCGCTCCTATATGGCACTGACGCTGCGCCGGCGACCGAACGACCAGTTGCGCCTGCATGAGCTCAACGCGCTGGCGATCCGGCACAAGGTCCGGCTGGTGGTCACCAATGACGTGCTGTTTCACGAGCCGGGCAGGCGACAATTGCAGGATGTCGTCACCTGCATTCGCCATCGCACCACCATCGATCAGGCCGGATTCTTGCGCGAACGGCACGCCGATCGTTTTTTAAAGCCGCCAGAGGAAATGTACCGGCTGTTCAGCCGCTATCCGGAAGCACTCGCACGTACCCGCGAGATTGTCGATCGCTGCCGCTTCGACATGAGCGAGCTGACATACCAATATCCAGAGGAAGCGATCATCCCCGGAATGACGGCGCAGCAGTCGCTGGAAAAATTCACCTGGGAGGGCGTGCGCGATCGGTACCCAGAAGGCGTTCCGGATGATGTGGTGAAGACCCTCAATCACGAACTCGATCTGATCCGCAAACTCGACTACGCGCCCTACTTTCTGACTGTCTATAGCATCGTCCGCTTTGCGCGATCTCAGGGCATTCTTTGCCAGGGTCGCGGAAGTGCTGCCAATTCCGCCGTCTGCTATGTGCTTGGGATCACGGCGATCGATCCTGCCGGAAACGATCTGCTGTTCGAGCGGTTCATCTCAGCTGAGCGCAACGAGCCGCCCGATATCGATGTCGATTTCGAACATGCCCGGCGCGAAGAGGTGATCCAGTGGATCTACAAGACCTACGGCCGGCAGAAAGCTGCCCTTTGCGCCACCGTCACGCGATACCGGGCCAAAGGTGCGCTTCGCGATGTCGGCAAGGTGCTCGGCCTGCCCGATGACATGATCACGGCGCTGTCGGCCGGCGTCTGGGGCTGGAGCGAGGAGGGCGTTGGAGAAAAGCAGGTCAACGAGTTGAACCTGAATATGTCCGACCGCCGCCTGCGGCTGACATTGGAGCTGGCGCAGCAGTTGATGGGGGCTCCGCGGCATCTGGGCCAGCATCCGGGAGGATTTGTCCTGACCAATGACCGGCTCGACGAACTGGTGCCGATCGAGCAGGCCCGGATGGAGGATCGGCAAACGATCGAATGGGACAAGGACGATATCGAGGCGCTCAAGTTCATGAAGGTGGATGTGCTGGCGCTTGGAATGCTCACCTGCATGGCCAAGAGCTTTGCCCTTCTACAGGAGCACAAGGGCATAAAGCTCGATCTCGCTACCTTAGAGCCGGAAGATCAGCCGACCTATGCGATGATCCGCAATGCCGATACGCTCGGCACGTTCCAGATCGAATCCCGCGCCCAGATGTCCATGCTGCCACGGCTGAAACCCCAGACCTATTATGACCTGGTCATCCAGGTGGCGATCGTTCGCCCCGGGCCAATCCAGGGCGACATGGTGCACCCTTATCTGCGGCGGCGCGAGGGCAAGGAGGCGGTCGTCTATCCGAAGCCGGAACTGGAAGCTGTTCTCGGCAAGACTCTGGGGGTGCCATTGTTTCAGGAGAGCGCGATGAAAGTGGCGATCGTCTGCGCGGGCTTTACGGCCGGCGAGGCCGATGCGCTGAGGCGTTCGATGGCGACATTCAAGTTCACCGGCGGGGTGAGCAAGTTCAAGGGCAAGCTCGTCCAGGGGATGGTGAAGAACGGCTACACCGAAGAATTTGCCGAGAAGACCTTCTCGCAGCTCGAGGGTTTTGGCTCCTATGGCTTTCCGGAAAGCCATGCCGCTTCCTTTGCGCTCATCGCCTACGCCTCCTCCTATCTGAAATGCCATTACCCAGATGTGTTCTGTGCCGCTCTCATCAACGCACAACCGATGGGATTTTACGCGCCGGCGCAAATCGTCACCGACGCCCGCGCCCACGGGGTGGCGATCCGGCCAGTCTGCATCAATCGTTCGCGGTGGGACTGCACGCTCGAAGAGATCGAGGGGACCGCGCGCCATGCCGTGCGTCTCGGAATGCGCCTGGTCAAGGGCCTACCCGAACAGGATGCGGCAAAAATCGCAGTGGCGCGGGGCGACGAGCCCTTCGTCTCCATCGACGACATGTGGCGGCGCGCCGGCGTGTCGTCGGCCTTTCTCGTAAAGCTTGCCGAAGCTGATGCATTCCGGCCGGCTCTCAAACTTGAAAGACGCGATGCGCTCTGGGCGATCAAAGCATTGCGCGACGAACCCCTTCCGTTGTTTGTTGCGGCTGCCGATCGCGAGCGGGCGGTGATCGCCGAGCAGCAGGAACCGGAAGTGGCGCTTCGGCAGATGACGGAGGGTGCCAATGTCGTCGAGGATTACGGCCACACCGGTGTGACGCTGCGGGCCCATCCGGTCAGCTTCCTGCGCGATGATCTCACTCGGCGAAACATCGTCACCTGCGCCGAGGCTACATCGGCCCGCGATGGTCGCTGGCTGATGACGGCCGGCCTTGTCCTCGTCCGGCAGAAGCCCGGTAGTGCCAAGGGCGTCATGTTCATGACCATCGAGGATGAAACGGGCGTCGCCAATGTCGTGGTCTGGCCAAGCCTGTTCGAAAAGCAGCGCCGCATCGTGCTCGGATCCGCAATGATGGCGATCAACGGCAAGATCCAGCGCGAAGGCGGCGTCGTGCATCTGGTGGCGCAACGGATGTTCGATCTGACCACCGATCTGGCAAGCCTTGGCGAGCGGGACATTTTCAGGGTGCCGACAGGGCGTGGCGACGAGTTCGCGCACGGATCACCGGGCAGTCCGGACAGTCGCGAGCGGCCACCAATGGGGGTCAAGGCGCGCGAAATCTATATACCCGACCTGCACATCGACACGCTGAAGGTGAAAAGCCGGAATTTTCAGTGAGTACGGTGGGCAGCTACAGAGGAGACGCGGTTAAAAGCAAGGCGACAGGAACACTGAGCGCCGACGCAGTCAATGCCCATACAGATGCCAACTTGATCAGGCGCATTTTTCGTGCGCGGTCTTCGTCCCACTCGTAAGCCATGCTCAGCCCTCCGAGCGCTATGAAGCATTCCGGGAGGTTTGAGTCGAGTCCAGAAAAATGGGGGACAGCGGTTCGTACCCCAACACGACCGAAGATGCGCACAGCTATGGCAGCTTTGCGCCCGCATTCAGGCCGTTCACGCTAAATGTTGTGAAACCTTGAAGAAGCCGGTCTGCAATGGGGCCTTGTCCCGGACACGCGCCTGGGGGAGTTGCCGAGGAAAGACGTGCGGCTGGTTATTACCGCCACCACGAGCTAAGTTTTAACACAAGCTAGGCGCCGCGTGATGTGGGTACCACCTGAATGTTTCGTGAGAGTATGCATGGGCAGACCGAATTATCAGGATATCGCTGCGTTGGCCGGCGTAGGCACGGCGACAGTCGAACGGGTTTTGAATGGAAGAGGCGGTGTCCGATCGGAGCTCATCGAAAAAGTCACGCTGGCCGCGCGGGCGTTGAATTACCCACGGATAATCCCTGACGCCTACCACAAGATATTGCGCATCGAGGTACTCATGGTGCGTCCGGAGACGACATTTTATCGGCGCCTGTCCCATGCATTCGAGGCAATCGCAGCAACGCTAGATCCTTTCGTACTCGTGCATCGAAGTTTTACAGACGAGATGAATCCTAAGGAGATTGCGAAACGAATTCTCTCCGTTGACAGCTCGCGTGCCGGCCTCATTCTTGCCGTTCCGAACAGTCCCCAGATCAGCGCTGCCGTGGAAACGGTTGCAAACCGAGGCGTGCCGATCGTCCATGTGGTGACAAGAGCGTCGGAAACGATCGGAGAATTTGTCGGGATCGACAACTACGCGGCCGGACGGACGGCAGCGTATTTTATAACGCGGATGGCACGGCAGTCTGGGCCGGTCATCGGACTTTGCCATCCGATTTATCAGGTCCATCGGGAACGTATGCGGGGGTTCTCTGATTACTTTCGCGAGTATCCTACTGGCGTTAGCTTCGAGTGGATCGGTTTCAGCAGGGACGAAGAGCGGTACGGCAAAGAGTCGCTGTCTTATGCCCTCAAACAGTATCCAGATTTGGTCGGGATCTATAACGCGGGCGGCGCCAATTCTGCTCTGATTGACGTATTGGGACGAAATCAGCGCGGCCGCGACATACTCTTCGTCGCCCACGAATTAACGGACTATACCCGCTCCGCCCTCCGCAATGGGCTCGTTGACGTCGTTCTTGATCAAGCACCTGAAGCCCAGGCGCAACGTGCGCTTGACTGGATACTCTTCCGAATTGGCCTGACGAAGATCCACCCGGACGAAAAACCGATCCGCTTCATCACCATCACGGCCGAAGGGCTTTGATCTAATCTGATCAACGAAGTCTTCGGCGTTTGGCCCTCCTGCTGCTAATTACGGCGCAAGGGAGGAGGGCAGGAAGTTCATCTGAACAACTGCAAAAGGCGTCATTCGCTCTCCTCCAATTGAAACTTTGTGCGGGCACGGGAAACGTGATTTCGCCTCAGGGAGAAGCTAATGGATGATCTCAAGTATGGAAGGCGGAACAAGCGCGGCGACTGGGCACCGACGCAGCCAGTTCAATATGCACCCCTGTTTCAGTTCCCAACCCGGATCATGACGATCCTGAAATGGTTGCCCCATTATTTCCTTCCATGGAACGCGATTTTCGCAGCTTCAGCAGTCGCATACTGGGCCTGGATTATTCCTTCAGTGGAAACCACGCGCACGCTCGCGTTCGGCTGGATCGGCTGGCTGTATGCCGTCAACGCCGTCTGCGTCTTCCTGTTTTACGGAGCATTCGAGCTACATCTGTATGTGCTGAAGCGGCAGGAAAACCGCTTCAAATATAACGGGAAATTTCCCTCCGAGCAGAAAAGCCAGGCGTTCTGGTTCGAAAATCAGAACAAAGACAACATTCTGCGCACCTTCTTGTCTGGTGTAACGATCTGGACGGCGATTGAAGCCGGAATGCTCTGGGCCTACGCAAACGGTTACGCGCCTTGGCTGAGTTTTGCCGAAAACCCCTGGACGTTGGCTCTTGTCGCGCTCGTCGTCCCGATCATTCACGAGTTTCACTTTTTTTGCGTGCACAGGCTGATCCACACCCCGCTGCTCTATAAGTGGGTCCATTCAGTCCATCATAACTCGGTCAATCCGTCGCCATGGTCGTCCCTGTCCATGCATCCGGTCGAGCACTTGCTCTACTTCGGGACGGCATTTTATCACCTGATACTGCCATCGAACCCCATCCTGATGCTGTATCAGCTTCATTACGCGGGCTTTGGCGCCATTCCGGGTCACGTCGGCTTCGACAAGGTTGAAGTTGGCGAGGACAAACTGGTCGATAGCCATGCCTACGCGCATTACCTCCACCACAAATATTTCGAGGTGAACTACGGGGACGCCCTGATCCCGCTCGATAAGTGGTTTGGCACCTGGCATGACGGCTCGCCGGAAGGTGAGGCACAGATGCAGGATCGTTACCGCAAGCGCAAAGAGAAGTTGGCGCGCAAGGCCCGGGTTGCCGCCGGGGAGGCTGCAGAATGAACTGGGTTTCCGCGTGCCAACTCGAAGACATCGAACAAGAGGGTGCCATTCGCTTCGATCACGGCGGACGCTCCTATGCGATCTACCGTGGCCCGGATGACAGCGTTTACTGCACCGCCGGTCTTTGCACTCATGAAGCTGTCCACCTTGCCGACGGCTTGGTGATGGATTTCGAAGTGGAATGTCCCAAGCATTCCGGCGCCTTCGACTATCGCACTGGCGAAGCCATTCGCCTGCCTGCCTGTGTGAACCTGAAAACGTTTCCCGCCGAGGTGGTCGATGGAGAAGTTCGTGTGGCTTTGAACTAAGGCCACCGAAACATCAGGGCCCCGTGGGCCTCCGGAACGTACCTGGGTGATCCGGCGCCCATTTGGGAGGAAGACATGAAATTAGCTTTAGCAGCGGCCGGAATGGCCGGACTTATGACGGGTACCGCCTCGGCCGAGACCCTCGGCATTTCTATGCAGAGTTTTGATAACAATTTTCAAACGTTGCTCCGGGAGGGCCTGCAGGCGCGAGCTTCCGAAGTGAAGGGCACAAATGTTCAGTTCGAAGACGCCCAGACCGACATTTCCAAGCAGCTCAACCAGATCAACAATTTCATTGCTGCCGGCGTGGACGGAATCATTCTCACCCTTGCAGACGCGTCTGCAGCGCCGGGGATTAGTGAAGCCGCTCAGAAAGCCAACATTCCCCTGGTCTACCTCAATCTCGAACCTGGCAATGTCGGCCAGCTTCCTGACAAGCAAGCCTATGTCGGCTCGAAGGAAACGGACGCTGGCACACAGGCAGCACAAGCCGCGTGCGACCTTCTGAAGAAGAATGGCAAGGAGAGCACAGCCCAGGTCTATATCCTGATGGGCGATCTCGCTCATCAAGCCTCGCGCGACCGCACGTCGTCTTTCAAGGAGACACTGGCCGCCGGAGACTGCAAGGGTGTAACCATCGCCGATGAACAATCGGCCGCCTGGACACGGACCAACGCAATGGACATGACCACGAACTGGATCACGGCCGGCCGGCCGATCGATGTGGTTTACGCCAATAACGATGAAATGGCCCTTGGCGCGATCCAGGCGCTCAAATCTTCGGGTGTGTTGATGGACGATGTCATCGTCATCGGCATCGACGCAACACAGGACGCTCTGGCAGCCATGACGGCCGGCGATCTGGATGCAACGGTGTTCCAGAATGCGAAAGCCCAGTCTGCGAGCGCAATTGATGCGGCGGTAGCTCTCATCAGCGGAAAGCCGTTGGAGAAGCAGGTGATGGTGCCATTTGAGCTCGTCGCGCCCGCAAACATGAACGAGTACGCTCACCGCAACTAACCATTACTGACTGGCGCGTTTTGCGCGCCAGTCCCTTCGGGAGAGGAGCAAACTATGGGCGGTTTCATTATTGTCGGAGCTGGAGAAGCGGGAACCAGAGCGGCTTTCACGCTTCGGGAAGCGGGTTATTACGGGCCCATAAAGCTGATCGGGGCGGAAACTCACTTGCCTTATGAGCGCCCACCTCTTTCAAAGCCGGACAACGGCGCCGTAGCGATGAAGGTGATTTGTTCTGACGAAGCTCTCTTGAATGCGGGTATTACCTACCTTTCCGGCGCGGAAGTAGCGGAGCTCGATGTTGCGGGGCAGGCTATAATCCTGAGCGATGGCCGGTCGTTGGCTTATGACAAACTTCTCTTAGCCACCGGTGCACGTCCCCGGAATTTGTCATGCCCTGGCGCCGGACGAGCGCTGGACTTCCGCACCTATGATGATGCGAAGGTCATTTTCGACAGCGTCTATGCCAGCCGGAGTGTCGCGATAATCGGAGGCGGTTTGATCGGGATGGAGCTCGCAGCGATGCTGCGTGGCAAAGACGTAATGGTCAGTGTTATCGAAGCTGCGCTGAAACCGCTCGGCCGAGCAGTGCCCCCGCGTTTTGCCGCAAAAATGCACACGCGTCATGTTGACGAAGGCGTCGACTTTCATCTCGGCGTCGGCATTTCCGAAATTCTTCATAAGACCGTTCTTCTAACCAACGGTGCGGAAGTGCCTGCAGATGTTGTTGTTGCCGCTATCGGCGTCCAGCCGGAGATTTCTTTGGCTGAAAAAGCGGGCCTCGCGACCGGAAACGGGATCCTGACCAATCCATTCCTCCAGACGAGCGATCGCCATATCTTCGCTGCTGGAGACTGCGCCGCGGTCGAACAGCATGGCGGTGGTTATGTTCGGTTCGAGAGCTGGCGCAATGCCAGGAGCCAGGCGCAGACCGCTGCACGAAACATGGCTGGGGCCAGTGAAGCATTTTCGGCCATCCCTTGGTTCTGGACAGATCAATATGATCTGGGTCTTCAGGTCGCTGGGTTACCGCAGCCTCATCATCAAAGTGTGGTGCGCGCTCTGCCGATGGGAGAGCTTGAGTTTTATCTCGATGAGGGAACGTTGGTAGCGGCCGCCGGTCTCGGGATAGGAAACAGCGTTGCGAAGGAGATCAAGCTCTCGGAGATGTTGATTGCTGCTGGCGTCAACCCAGACCCGGCCGCTCTGGCCGATCCTGGGGTCAATCTGAAAACCATGCTCAAAACCGCGAAAGCTGCATGATGCAGAAACTGAACGTTTTCCAGTCGCTCTGGGCCATGGAACGACGCCATACCGACGGCTTTGAACGCAGTCTTGACGAGAACATCGCCATGATCGCGAAAGCCGGATTTGACGGGGTCAGTGCCCATTACACTAACCGAAAAGACGTTGGGATATTGAACCAGACTATTGCCGGAACCGCCTTGAAGATCGAGGGCGTGTGCTTCCCGCGAAAGGTGGAAGACCTGATCCTTCCTCTGGAATTGGCAGCCGAGTATCCCGTCAGCCATATCAATCTGCAACCAGATATCCGGTTGCGTCGCGCTGAGGACTGCCTGCCGCTGCTCGACGGGTGGATGCGACTAGCTGATGATGCCGGCGTGCCAGTGTTCATTGAAACTCACCGCGATCGCATGACTACCGATCTCTTGTTCACGCTCGATCTGATCGATCAACGCCCCGATCTTCCGCTGCTAGCCGACCTTTCGCATTTCCTAGTCGGACGAGAATTTTCATTTCCAGTCGATGAAGAAAATCACGGGTTCATCCGCCGTATTCTGCAAAATGCGCGTTCCTTTCATGGTCGAGTTGCATCTCGCGAACAGGTGCAGATCGAATTGTCATTTCCACATCACCGCCCTTGGGTCGATCTGTTCCTCTGCTGGTGGGAAGAAGGCTTCCGGATCTGGCGCTCCCGCGCCAGGGGGAACGCAGAATTGGTTTTTACCTGTGAGCTCGGTCCCAAACCGTATGCAATTACGGGCAGGGACGGCAACGATTCAACGGATCGGTGGTCCGAGGCGCTTCAGCTTAAGGACATGATCCACAAGCTATGGGCAAGCACGGCACCACTTTAAAATACGAACAATGACCTGCGAAGCGTCCAATCTCTTCGCGAATGGAATGGGTAATATCATGAAATCACGCGCCGCTGTTGCCTTCGCTCCTGGAGAGCCTCTGCAAATTGTCGAACTGGATGTTGCCCCCCCGGAAAAGGGTGAGGTCCTCATCAGGATTACCCACACGGGGGTTTGCCACACCGATGCTTTCACGCTTTCCGGGGCGGATCCAGAAGGCATCTTTCCCATTGTACTCGGCCACGAGGGTGCTGGCATCGTGGTCGAGGTCGGTCAGGGCGTGACGAGCGTCCAGGCCGGCGATCACGTGATACCCCTATACACGGCCGAGTGCCGCGAGTGCCTATTTTGCAAGTCGGGGAAAACCAACCTTTGTGTTGCAGTACGCGCAACTCAGGGGAAAGGCCTGATGCCAGACGGCACAACGCGATTTTCCTACAACGGCCAGCCGATCTACCACTACATGGGATGCTCGACCTTTAGCGAGTATACGGTGGTCGCCGAGGTTTCGCTTGCGAAAATCAACCCTGAGGCAAATCCCGAACATGTCTGCCTCCTAGGGTGTGGCGTCACTACCGGAATTGGTGCCGTTCATAACACTGCCAAGGTGCAGGAGGGGGACAGTGTCGCGGTGTTCGGTCTGGGAGGCATTGGCCTAGCTGTCATTCAAGGCGCGAGACAGGCCAAGGCAGGACGTATCATTGCGATCGATACCAACCCTTCGAAGTTCGAGCTGGCACAGACTTTTGGCGCGACCGAATGCATCAACCCTAAGGATCATGCCAAACCGATCCAGGAAGTCATCGTCGATATGACCGGATGGGGTGTTGATCATTCTTTCGAATGCATCGGCAATGTTGGCGTCATGCGAGCCGCGCTGGAATGCACCCATCGGGGTTGGGGCCAGTCGATCGTCGTTGGTGTTGCTGGCGCCGGTCAGGAGATCTCGACCCGACCATTCCAGCTTGTGACTGGTCGGACCTGGAAAGGGACGGCATTTGGCGGGGTGAAGGGTCGTACCCAGTTGCCTGGAATGGTGGAGGACGCGATGAGAGGCGACATCGAATTGGCCGCATTCGTCACTCACACTATGGGTATCGAGGCCATCAACGACGCCTTCGACCTCATGCATGAGGGCAAGTCCATCCGGTCTGTCATCCATTATTGATGGGGCAAGAGTTCACTGACCGTGCCAATGGCCTCGAAGCCACACTTGCGAAGCAGTTCCACGAAACCCTTCGAAATGTCGGTGCGCCGGAATCCCCCGCTTCTGAGCTCAAGAGCGTCTCGCCCGCCACCGCTTCCGATCTCCAGCACCTTGCCCGAGCCAGCCAGCTCGGTCACGAACGCATCGATCTCTGTCGCGACCCATTTGGGCATTGCCGCGGCCTCGGCAGCGTACTCCGCCGCGACCGCATCATAAGACTGCACGGTATCCCGGTCAGTGCTCATGTTCGCCCTCCTCCTTTAAGACAAGAGGCTTGATGCGCGAGAGGGCCATCAACCCGTTGCGCCTTTCACACTTTGCCAGTTGATGACATCGCGGGCGATTTTCCCTAGTTTTAGCAGAAATGCGATCAGAGGCACCACCGACCGATTGCCAATACCGCCGGGCGGCAATGCGCCTTCAAGCTTGACCTTTGCAGGCTCTCCAGCGAGTTCCGATAGTCGACGTTGCTGCAGGCTGGCGCAGTTGTGCAGTTTCCTGCATCCTTGGGAGGTGGACTTGAGGTTGGCGCCGGCCTCTGTCAGGGCTTCACGAACCGATATGCGAAGCGATCGGTTTCACCCTTGATCAAGGGATCGAAGACCTTGATCCCATGTGGATCGTTCCTGTTCGCGAGCAGCGTGCTTTCCGCATCCAGTACGAAACCGGCAGCCTCCACCTCCTCGCGCACGAAGGCAGGGTCGATGCGATGCAATGACTGGGCATCACCTGTGCCGGCTCCGGCGGCGGCGGCGTGATCGATGATGACGTAGGACCCACCAGGCTTCAGCCGCTCGTAGACAGCTCGATTGAAGTCGGCCGCCGACGCGCCCTTAGCCTGCATCAGCGCCGTGTGGAGATCGTGGTAGAACAGGTGCAGCCACAGGACATCCGCTGGCTGCGTGACCTGCGGCATTGCCACGAGGTCCGCTGAGACGGCTTCGATGTTTTCCCGGCCTGCCTCTTGCGCGATAGCTCGCATGAGGCCGACCGGATCGTTCTTGAAGTGCGCGACTTCGGCCGGCACGAAGCTGGTGACTCGACCTTCGGGTCCGACGATGTCGGAGAACAGGCGCGTCCAGTCGCCGTCGCCTGGATAAACGTCGATGACGGTGGCACCCGCATCAATGCGTGCGAAACGGGTCAACTCAGATAGTTTGGATTGGTCGTACATCAGAATTTCCTTTACGGTTGGGTATGCGACAAGCGCGCGGCACGCGAGACGGCGATCCGCGTCTCATTCATCTTCAGCAAAAGCCGTGGGTTGCAAAAGGCCTGCGCTATACGGCCCCGGGCGCGTCGGCGGCGCGTGCCAAAGCTTGTGTGTCAATGTATTCCTGAATGCTGGTCAGTCTGCCGTCCCGAACCGTGATGGCGAAGATCCAGTCGTCCTCGAACGGCTTGTTCGTGGCTTTGACCTTCCCGCTGGCGAAGCCGACGACGAAAACCCGGTCTCCTTGTGCGACAAACTCCCGGGGTTCTGTGGAGGTTTCCATCGACCTGGATGCCGTATCCAGCAAATCTGCCAGTCCCGCGTGCCCCCGGTAGGTACCGGCCAGCGGCCAGTCCATGCCCGGAATGATCCACTTAATGTCTTCGGCAACCAGCGCCAACAGAGCCCGTCTGTCGCCGCGGCCTATCGCGGCGAAGAAGTCCTTCACGGTCTGAATGTTTTTTTCAATACTCATGGGAATATCTCCATTTCGCTTGGTCGGATCGCGTTCGATCCGATCGGTACATCATGGTCCTGTCGGTGCGGTTGTCGTTTTATCCGTCGAACTTGACCAGATCCTTGAAGATCAGATGACCCCAGCTCTTTCCGCGCGCCTGGACCAGCAGCCCGCCTTCCGACAGCCCGCCAAGCTTGATTGGCGCGAAGCCGAGATGTTCCGCAAGTTCGCCAACCTTGTCTGCCGCAGCGTCATCGTCGCTCGCCAGGAAGACGACTCTCCTGCCGCCCTGCAGGGCAGGATCTTGGGCTAGAACGGCGGCGCCCAAGTGGTTGAAACCCTTAACCAGCGTTGTGCCAGAGAAAACTTGTGCGACGGCCCTGGAAGACGGTTGTTTTGCCAGTTGCTCAGGAGGCACGCCGTAGGCATTTGTCACATCAATGATCGTCTTGCCCTGCCATGTGGGCAGCGCCTTTGCGACATCCGGATGTGCCTCGAAACGGACGGCCAAGAAGATGAGGTCCGCCTTGACGGCTTCAGCCAGCGTTTTGGCAACGACCTTGGGCCCGATCGCAGCCGCGTCGGCTGCGAAACTTTCCGGATCACGCGTGGTTGCCACGGACACCTCGATGCCCTTGCGGGAAAACGCCTGGGCCAGAGCTCGGCCGATATTGCCGAAGCCGATGATTGCGTAGCTCATAATGTTTCTCTTATCCTGTGTTGATGCTGGGTCAGACCTGCGCCCAACCACCATCGACGGCTAGATCTATGCCGGTGATGTATGAGCTTTCATTGGAGGCGAGGAAGGTGAGGGCAGACGCGATTTCCTCTGCCTTACCCCTGCGACCCATCGGGATCTGTGACGCAAACTGGGCGACCGCCTCCTCGGCTTGCTCAGCGGTGAGGCCGGTCGTTGTCGCCAAGGCTGGGGTCTCGATCGCGCCGGGGCTCATCGTATTGACGCGGATATTGCGGCCCTTCAGCTCTTGGGTCCAAGACCGCGAGAAGCTGCGAACAGCCGCCTTGCTTGCAGCGTACGCGCTGAACGCTGGCAGCCCCATCACATTCGAGACCGAAGAGTTCAGAATGATCGATCCGCCGTCTTTGAAGATGGGAAGGGCCTTCTGCACCGTGAAGAACAGGCCCTTCACGTTCACATCGAAGGTCTGGTCGAAATGGGCCTCAGTAGCTGACGCGAGCGGCGCGACTGTACCTGCGCCCGCGTTTGCGAAGAGAATGTCGATGTGACCATGTTTCTCCTTCACGTTGTCGTAGAGCCGGTCCAGATCTTCCAAGCGCGAGACGTCGCCCACGACTGTTGTCACGTTTTTCCCGATAAGCGCTGCGGCCTCTTGTAAGGCTTTCTCGCGTCGCCCAATGATCACGACCTGCGCGCCTTCTTCCACGAAACGCTTGGCTGTGGCCAAGCCGATCCCGCTGCTTCCGCCCGTGATGACTGCGATTTTACCTTCGAGTGCTTTCATAATCTTTTGTCCTTCGTTGGGTGTGAATTAGGCACGGAACCGCGCCGGGGTCAGAGTTGAGCCAGGCCGCCGTCGACGGCGAC